>NZ_CAKKLV010000012.1 GCF_918698115.1 Peribacillus sp. Bi96 | reverse complement strand
CATTGCGCATAGCCCTATTCTAGACAAAACCCTTAATAATGCTTATTGGCAACATCAAGGGTTAGAAAATCTATATGAACGATATACAAAACTGCGTCAGACTTAAACTGAACCGCCGTATACCGAACGGTACGTACGGTGGTGTGAGAGGTCGGAGGCTAGGCGCCTCCTCCTACTCGATTTATGCAACTATCGGGGCAGGTTAGTGCAATAAAGGGTACAAGGCTTATAATTTAGGATGCAATTAAAAAATTAGAAAGTTATTATGTTAGAGAAGAGGTTAACAATGAAAAATAGAGAGGAAGCTATCGGTTACTGTTTAGGGATGGGTAATACATATGAAGATTATCCATTTCGCGATAAGAATTGGACGTTAATGCGACATATAGATAACAAGAAAGTGTTTGCGTGGATATTTGAAAAAGATGGCCATATTTGGATTAATGTGAAATGTGAACCCGGTTTTTTGGATTATTGGCGTCAGATTTACAATTCGGTAGTTCCGGCATTTCATCTTAATAAGGACCATTGGAATTCGATAATTCTTGACGGTACTGTTCCAAAGGAAGAAATTTACGAAATGATAATACAAAGCTATATGTTAACTAAAAAAAGTAATAGTATTAATTTGAAAAAGTGAAGGCATTGATTCAGCAGGAAGGATTAATGCCTTTTTCTGTGGAACTTACTATGATTGTGAAATAATCTACTTAAAGTAACGGGTGCGTTAGCTGAAGATCAGAGCTGTCTTTAAGACAGCTTTTCTTTATGGAACTATCGGGGCAGTTTAGTTGAATAAGAAAATGTTATAAAATAGAGAGTTGAAAGGTGATGAGGATAGTAAGTAGTTCAGTTGATATAGGGATGTTTATATGAATTGGAACTGGAATGAAACCACTATAGATTTTCCATTCTTGTCCAAAAACTTAAAGAACTTGTTAAATACCGTATGTAGAAAAGAAAACAGATTTTCACAATATGAGTTAATTAAGTGGTGTGATAACCTCACAATGGCTTTTGAGGAAGATGAAGCTGGAGAATTTAATGAATTTGATGAAATAGCTTTTGGAATAGCACGAGATATTGAATGTCAATGGGATTTATTTTTGGTAAATACTTACTCATTAAAAGAATTGCAGAACTTAGACCTCTCAAAAGTAAAGTTACCTCAAGATTGGTTTATAGAGTGGTTAGAGCAATTAAACGTGAAATAAAAGGTAACTACTTATTCAGATAATAAGTGCTTTACTTCAATATCAGGAGCCGATCAGCAGCTCTTTTTCTTATCTAAAAAGGTAGAATAATTGAGGAAGTATTTTAGAGGAATATAATTGGAGTAATTATAAAGAGGATACAAATGATGAAAAAAGAAAAAAAGAAAGGCAAAGAAGGTTTTTTCAAAGGCATAATGAATGAAATTCGTGATTCAATCTTATCTGAATTGGTTTTTAACATCTTAACTCTTATCCCAAGAATGATAGTTCGTTTAGTAAAGAGTTTATTTTAACTGATTGAGTCGGAAGTAATTCTTATAAGGTGCGTTAGTTCATTAAGACAAATAAAAAATCGATTTCTTAATGTACAGGAAATCGATTTTTTGATTTAAAATTGTCGGTGTACCCCATAACGTTATATATCCGCATTTTCCTGACGCTACCCCTTCTTTATATTATAGATAGTCATTCTTGTTACACCTGTTTTTTCACTTATATTTTTCACTGACTCATTTTCATTGAGCAAACGGATTATTTCATTGGAACTATTCAGTTAATTATTTGAATAATCTGAAAACTTTTGGTATAATAGAAAAAAGGTCAAGGAGTTGGTTTCCTATGGAAAAGAATTTGGCTAATACACCACCACAACCTGAAATAAACGTTAAGGATTCTGAATTTGCTGAAATAGTGATAAACAAAGCCCTTCTTAATTTCCGAAAGGAGAAAATCCGAAAAGAGAAATCCCTTATAGATATGGGATTGGCGTTTTGGCATACTTCTTAAAGTTACAAATATGTTAAGTTCCTTTTATAAACAACATTTTAAGAAATGTTTTTCAATTCCTCTGTTAATCGTAGGAATTCTTCTTTGTTTTTATCCTGTAATGACTGGTCAAAACGATATGCATTCTGATACAAGTCATAAGGGAGTTGCCTTTGGCAGCTCTCTTTCTTATGGAACTATCGGGGCGGGATAGTTGAAGAATACTGTTAGAACTTTGTTCAACAATTGGTCCATTTTGTGGAATAACTCTTTATAAGGAAATTGAACATTTATGTAATAAGAAAGGTCTTTAAAAACAATGAGGTATACAATTTTCATTGTATATCGAGATTTACCACTTTTAAGAATAAATGAATATGTTAAAGGATGTCCAAAAATCATCTTCCCAATTATGTAGAATCGAACACAATAAAATATAATGAATTAGAAGGTTGTTCGAAATGAAAATATGGAACCATTAAGTATGACGGGAAGAAATTATAACTATAGTACCGGGGAGTTTTAAAATGGATATTCAACATCTTAAATATTTTGTAGAAGTAGCCAAACAAAAGAATTTTACGAAGGCATCTGAGAGCCTACATGTATCTCAGCCTTCCATTAGTAAGATGATAAAAAGCCTGGAAGTGGAGCTTCAAGTGACGTTGCTAGATCGTTCGGAGAGAAAAGTGGAGCTGACAGATGCGGGCAAGATTGTTTATGATCAAGCATTGAAAATTTTGCAGATGATGGAAGATATCCATTCTTCTGTAAACGAAGTCGTTCATGTGAAAAAGGGAACCATTAAAATGGGATTAATGCCGACTTTGGGTGTAATGTTATTTCCGAACGTGCTGGCTGATTTTAAAAAGGGTTATCCGCAAATTGAAATGCAAATGGTCGAATTTAGCGGGAAACAATTAGAACGAAAAGTAGTACAAGGGGAAGTGGATGTGGGTATTACCGTATCACCAGTTGACTCTGAAGTGTTTGGATCCATCCCCTTATTCAAAGAAGAACTAGTTGTCATTGTTGACAGAAATCATTGGCTGTCGGAAAGAAAATCAGTACTTTTATCCGAATTAAAGGAGGAAGCCTTTATTCTTTTTACCGAAGAATATGTTCTGCATGATGTGGTAATGAAGGCCTGTTTGAAATCGGGATTTGAACCTAATTTAGTCTACAAAAGTTCCTTATGGGATATCGTTGGAGAGATGGTAGCGGCACAATTTGGGATATCTGTTGTTCCTAAGTCGGTAGCAAACCGATTTAAGGATCAGGTTTCTATTGTTTCTATTACTTCACCTCAGGTTGATTGGGAAGTGGCATTGATATATAAAAAGAATAAGTATCTTTCCTATGCTGTTCGGGAGTTTATTACTTATCTTCAGGAAGGAAAAACCTAACTATAACTTCATAGAATAGTTTTGATGTCTTTTATATATTATACGAATCGTGAATCTCCAAGTAGAATGATCTATATTACATATTGTTCTATTTCGGAGGTGTTGCTCTTGAAAAAGGGCTTAACAATTTTATTGCAAATTGGGGCTATTATTGCATTTACCTGGATTGGTGACTATATTGTCTCTCTTCTTCATGTACCTATTCCAGGAAGTATTATCGGGATGATTTTATTATTCTTCGGTCTTCATTTAGGCTTGATTAAATTAAATTGGGTGCAAGCGGGGGCCACGCTTATTATTTCCGAGATGATGCTATTTTTCATACCGGCAGTCGTTGGATTTATGGAATATTCATGGATATTTGGCATCAAAGGCCTAAGTATTTTATTCATTGTTGTTAGTGGTACAGCACTTATGATGATAGCAACAGGTGTCATCTCCGATAGGATTTTAGAAAGAAAAGACGGTGAAGCAAGGAAATGGTTACCAAGATCTTTTATGTAATTATTACTGTCCTTTTTTATTTTTTGGCGAAAAAGATTAATCGGAGAAAACCAGGATTGTTATTTTCACCAATCATTCTCACTCCTGTTATGCTCATTGTTCTCCTTTTGATAATGGATATACCATACAAAGAATATGCAAATGGCACTTTTCCACTAAATAAATTGTTAGACGTTGTAACCGTTGCATTAGCCATTCCATTGTATCGAAACTGGTCGTTTCTGGCTAAAAATTGGCGCGTGATTGTATGTAGTATTGCAGCCGGTTCCTTGATTGCTGTTGTTTCTGGCATTTTATGTACTTACCTGCTTGCAATGGGAAAGGATTATATGCTCAGTATTATTCCTCGCATTGTCACCATTCCAATTGCTGTCAGTTTGTCTGAATCCATTGGAGGGACTCCAGACATAACTGTTCTTTTTAGTATGTTGACATGCTTTGTAGGTGTCTTCATAGGACCAGCTATAATGAAGCACTTTTCCATTAAGCATCCATTGTCTATCGGCATGATGTATGGTTTGGGTGCACAGGCACTCGGGACTGCAAAAGCGTTTAAAATCGGGGAAAAAGCGGGAACAACCTCTAGTGTATCCTACATTCTGACTGCCATCTTTACAGTCATCTGGGCATTAATCCTAACACCTTTTATCCATACTTTGAACGTGTAGGAAAATTGGTGCCACCCCTTACATTAAAGGGCGCGATTCTTGAAGAAGAATCTCTTTTCTTAATGAACAGCTCGAGCAACATGAAATTGTTGTGCAATATCAATTCCTACAACAAGATGACGATTCGTGATTCTTTCAATTAGTTGATTTTGTTTGTTTTGCATTTTAAAATTCATAGTAGAGCTTCCTCCTTAAGATGAGTTTTGGTTTGTGTGTACTCTCATCATACTGAGGGGCTCTGTTTTTTTCAAAGCCGATATTTAATGCTCTACAGGAATGCATAGTGAAGGTAATATAATTGAGTATATAAATACATACGCTGAATCTACAACCTTAGATAATGGTTTGTTTGATTATGTAACCGTCTTAAGAGCTTGGCACTGGTTTAATCGAGAAAAAACCCTAGATGAGATTAAAAGACTTCTGGCGGAAAAGGGTAAATTGATTGTAATGGATTCAGGGTTTATATCAAAAAGTAAAGTTATAGATGATACACTTCAAATTATTAAAGCACATATGCCAAACGGAGAGTTAAAACCGGCAGGCGCTAAGGCTGAATCAAAACAGTTTATCAATGGGTTTCCAGGGCTTCCCCCCCATACTATAAATAAATGAATAGAATCTCTCAGATTCTTTTAGCTATTTGTCTTGTTGTCAGCCAGGGAACATACATCGTTATTTGAAAACTGTATGCCCTAATTGTTGTTTCAGTAACGATGCGTGCGTATTCCTGAACGAATGCAACGTAATTTCCTTGTGGATTTTCGGTAACTTCTTAAGTAGACGTTGTAACCGTATTGCAGGCAGTTTTTCCACTAATGATTTGTTAGAAACATAGAACCCTCAATATCCTTTTAATCTATGAATAATGATGCTACTCCAAATAATTTATGCCTTTTTAGACTGATAGTATCAGTATGTCCGAGATTTAGAGATTACTTGCAAGATGTTCGAATTTTTGCACTAGAACCCGTTTTTTATTAATTTTCATAATTACGATGAATTGCGTATAATGAGATTATTGAAGGGGATACATAAATTTAAATAAAAATACTAAATGAAAGAATGGTTATTATTCTATTCTATAAGCAATTAATCTATTAAAGGTGAAATGATTATGATAGCTAGTCTTATGAAGTCTTGGACAATATGGATGAAAATTGGAGTAATTTTATTGGGGGTATTCTTACTATCGTGGTTGGGCCCTGACGAAATTGGTCTTACTGATTTGCTTATTTCATTAAGAGAAGATGAAGAAACAGGAAATAAGTTAATGCTTGCCGTTTTTTTGTTAGTATCTTTAAATACTGTATTAGCTTTGTTTCATTATATTGGTGCACTGCTGTTGGGAGACGAAATCGGTGATCGTTTAAACCGTCCATGGTTAAAAATTATCATTCCTCTTATTGTTATTCCTCTCGACTATATCGTGATAAATGCTTATTATTCTTTAACATACTCATTTAGCGCATATGCGTTGTTATTGTTGTTAGCAATCTTATTATTGCAAGCCTTTGAAAAGGATAGGCTAAAGCCAATTATTAAAACAATTATTTGTTCTCAATTAATCTTTGGGATTGAATGGCTGAATGAGATTCCTTCTTTATCTAAATATGGATTTGGCCAAGGATCGATTTCAAAGGAAATAAAAGATATAGCAGTTCAAATTGGATTTGAGCAATCTTTAACATTGTACAGTTTAACTTTGTGTTTAATTTTTGTTATTAATGCTGTTATTTTAGCTGTGTATTTTTCATTAGCTGAACAAAAGTGGCGGATAAAGCAAGAGCTTCATTATGCGCAGTTAGAAGCAATGCAGTCAAGATCAGGACGAGAAGCACTATACCTGGTCCATGATTTAAAAACACCTCTCACAGCAATTGAGGGGCTAAATTCTTTAATTAGTTTGAAAGTGGACGATTCTAAAATTAAGGAATATTGTCAAAAGATTTCATCATCGATTCATTCCGTTAGCGACATGATTTCTGAGATTTTATATGATGATAAAAAACATTGGTGCCGTATAAAAGATTTAGTTGAATACGTCGAAGCAAGCAGACTGAGCGGGACAAGTCTTAATCTGAAAGTAGACTTTCAAACAAATCCTGAAATTAAAATTTTAATTAATAAAATCCGAATGACAAGGGCATTAGTGAATTTAATTGACAATGCTTACGATGCAGTGAATGGAATAGAGGATGGCCAGATTTTGCTTAAGGTAAAAACCTATGAAAATGAACTTTGGTTGGGCGTATCAGATAATGGGAAAGGGATTTCGCCTAAAGAGCAGCTGAAAATATGGAAAGCTGGGTTCAGTACGAAATCGCATCCAGGAATGGGATTAGCTTTCGTACGACAAGTTGCTGAAGGACATGGTGCATCTTTAGAAATTGACAGCAAGCTTGGACACGGGACAATAATTTGGATTAAACTAGCTGAGAGGAGTGTGTCAAGATGAACATTTTAGTCATTGATGATGATGCATCAATTCAATATATGCTAAGTGAAATTTGTGAATTTGCCGGCTGGAATGTAGATAAGGCTAACAACGGAAAAGAAGGGTTAAATGTGTTTGCAGAAAAAGGAGCAGATGTTGTTTTAGTTGATTATCATATGCCGGAAATGGACGGAATAAAAACAGTGGGTGAGCTTCGTAAACTTAATGCTGATGTTCCGATTCTTGTATTAACAGTCGATGAACGACAGGAAATTGCTGATCGCTTTCTTGAAGCAGGCGCAACAGATTTTGCATTAAAGCCTGTAAAAGCGCCTGATATGATTTCAAGAATTCAACTGCATGCTCGCCTTGCAAAATTAACTCAATCAGCTCCGCAGCAAAAATCCAGTGAAGAAAAGGATGTATTTGTAACAAAGGGAATTAGTAAGAGAACACTTTGTCACGTTAGTGAATTTCTACATTCTAATCGTGAACCTTTTTCTGTTGATACAATTTCTAAAGAAGTTGGTTTGGCTTATCCGACCGTCTATCGCTATATTATGCATTTACTTGATGAAGGAAAAGTAGAAATTATTGTGAGTTATCAAAAAATAGGAAGACCAAAAAATTTATATCAATGGATTGTTGACTAAAAAACTGCCTTAATACAAGGCAGTTTTTTATTATAATGGGGGTTCCGTTGCTGCACAGACCGCTAATGCAGCAGGACTTTTTTTCTTTTTTTTCTGTATTTTTATATTTTCTGATAATATAAAATTATTTTACAACACTAAAGATTCTTTAAGATTTAAATGCTTTCATTAAACGTCTTCGAATAAAATGAGTGAATTTATTAGTTAATGTTCATTTAGATTTTGCTATCTGATTCCTTTTGCAACAGAGTCAAGATTAAAAATGTAAACGCTTACTGATGGTGGGTTGGATGGCATGCGTCGCCATCATCGTATTAGGAGTAGGTGGAACGAATCAATAATTTGTCTATTAAAATAACCATGCAATTATTTTGTGAATATAACGATTGGTGGATGGTTTAATATTTAACCATATTTAGGGGGACTTTATTATGCAAGCAATATTAAAAAATGATGTTCAGCAGCCAAATCAGTCCAGGAAAAAGCATCCTCCAGGACTGTATATGCTGTTCGCTACTGAGGCATGGGAGCGCTTCAGCTATTACGGAATGAGAGCAATTCTTGTTCTTTACTTAACAGCAACTGTTGTAAACGGCGGGCTTGGAGTCGACAAAACTACGGCTATGGGTATATACGGATTCTTTACTGGTGCCGTTTATATTACGCCGATGATTGGCGGATACTTGACTGACCGTTTCATAGGCAGAAGATTGGCGATCACGATTGGCGGTATTTTAATGGCGCTTGGTAACTTTTCGCTATTCTCAAGTCAGAGTTTGACAGCGCTTTACATTGGTCTTGGTTTATTGATTATCGGTAATGGTTTCTTCAAGCCAAACATCTCGACAATTGTTGGTGATCTTTATGAAGACAACGATCCGCGTCGTGATGGAGCTTTTACCATCTTCTATATGGGTATTAACGTTGGTGCTTTCTTCGCACCATTAGTAGTTGGGCTTATGAGCTATAAATATGGGTTCTTGACAGCAGCAATTGGCATGATTGCAGGGCAGTTAGTTTTCAACTTATTAGGCAATCGCTATTTAGGTGATATCGGTAAAGAACCTACAGGCAAACCGGAAGTTACAGCTGGTCAAAAATCAGCTGCACCGTTAACGAAAAGAGAACAAAAACGTACAGCGGCTATCGTGATTTTGGCAGTCTTCGTTATTGCGTTCTGGGCCGCTTTCGAGCAGGCAGGAAGTTCATTGACATTGTATGCTAATGACCAAATTGATCGGAATGTATTTGGTTTTGAGGTTCCAACTGCCTGGTTCCAATCATTGAATCCATTATTCATCGTGTTGTTAGCGCCAATTATGTCTGCTTTATGGTACAAGCTTGGCAGCTCAAAACGCGGTGACTTAAAAACTCCAACGAAGATGGCTCTTGGTTTAGTCACTGTTGGTTTAGGTTTCTTAGTACTGCTTCCTGCTGTTATGTATACAGGAAACGATACAGCGCTGAAAGTAAACATCCTGTTCATGATTGTAACGTATTTCCTTCATACATTAGCCGAATTAATGATTTCACCAGTTGGTTTATCAATGGTAAGTAAAATTGCTCCAATCAAGCTTGCCTCTCTTCTAATGGGAGTATGGCTGGCAAGTTCCGCGGTAGCTAATATGGTAGCCGGCCAATTAGCTGCATATACGCAGTCTTTAGGTTACCTGGAAATCTTCAGTGTAATTGGTTTTGTAACAATTGGTTTAGGTATTGTATTATTGCTTCTTTCGAAGCCAGTAGCAAAGCTGATGAAATAATGAGAAAAGGAGCTGACCCAAAAGGCACATAATGTGCCTTTGGGTCGAGCTTTTTTTATTTAGTGTAAAAAATAAAAGAAACGGTCCAAACTGGCGTAAGAGGAGTTTCCACAACGAGCCAAACCAGAAAGGAACGATTCTCTTATGAAACATAATCATCAACGGGCGCAAAGGTAAATTGTGATTCGGGATTGAACATCAATAAAAGAGAGAGCTTTAGTAAAGTATTAGCTCTCTGCACATATTTGTTTGTATTTAAAATAAATGCTAAGGACTTCTACCACCAAGGGTTAGTAAATATACAAAACTACGTCAGACTTAAACTGAACCGCCGTATACCGAACGGTATGTACGGTGGTGTGAGAGGTCGGAGGCTAGACGCCTCCTCCTACTCGATTTATACAACTAAAGGGGCAGGTTAGTTGCATATGGAATTAGAGAAAACAGAGTATTATTATTTTTATAAATAACCAAAAAAACGTTTATTATAGGAATGTTGATTAAAATTTGAAAAGTTAAAGGAGGTAAGAGAAGTTGAAAAAATGGGAAAATGTAGCGTTTGGTAGTTCGATTTTTATTGTACTAACTTTCCTTCCTCCGTATCTTGATATAATGGGTATTTCATTTTGGCTGAAATCAGTATGTATAATTGCTGTACTTTTTGGTGCTCTTTTTATTGTATCTAAAATCAATTTCCTTCAGAAACAGGTAACAAAAAAAGTAGGATGGTTGACTATGATTTCAATTTTTATTTTCGGAACAGTTTTGTCTGAATTTATTTTCCGATAATCTCTTCAACTAAAAGGTGCTGTATTCAATAATAGTGGTTGCAAAGGCAACCTTTATCTTATAGAGCTAATGGGTAGGGTAGTTTAATTTATCTAAGAGGAGTGAGTTTATGAAATATACTTGTCCCTGCTGTGGTTATAAAACATTAGATGAAGAACCTCCAGGAACGTATGATATTTGTAAAATCTGTTTTTGGGAAGATGATAATTTTCAATTCGATCACCCTGATATGGATGGTGGTGCAAATAATGTTTCCTTAAAAGAAGCACAAAAAAAATTTATAAACTTTGGAGTTTCTGAAAAAGATTTTTTGAAAAATGTTAGACGGCCTAATATGTCCGATATTAAAGATCAAAGTTGGAAACCGTTTGAGTAATTGAACGTTGACATAATCCGTTTTATAGGAGGCGTTTAGTTTTGTGGGAAAATGTATAGGAAGGTCCCAACGAACGAACTAAGTCTCAACAAATGCCTTTATTTGAGGCTATAAAACAATTTGTTTCAAGAAGAAACTGATTGAATAGATAAATTACTCGGATCTATACGTGAAGCTCGACTCGATTCACGTATAGATTGTGTTCATTGTGGTTTTTTCGGTATTTTCTACTTGAATTAAACAGTCTTAATTTTAAACATTTTTAATAAAAAAGGCACATTTAAAGGACTTGTAGTTTTAACAAGCCCTTTTAAAGTCATTATATACTTTTCTCGTTATTTTACTATGTTGTCCCATTACGCATCTGTTAGTTTATTATGAAAGCATCTATGGAAACATAGAATAGAAATAACGAGACAACAACGCACCCCAAAAATCCTCCTTTTCTATCTTTTTGAAGTTCGGCTAATCCAGTTACTAACATATATGCGCCCAAGAAAAACATTGAATACGGCATCAACTCAATATTCCTAGTAATTAGTTGATAAGTTGATAAAGCAAGTACAATTATTACTAAGATAATTCTAACTAATTTCAAGAATATATATCCTCCTCTTAATTCAGAACAACTTTTCAATTATACCATTTATCACCTTTTTGTTCATAAAATGTAAATATATTCTTTCACTTACTTTTCCCCGATAATAGAATAAAGAAGGCGATTTTCTTAAAAATTGTTGTTTTTGAAGTAGTCATCTACATCTAATATTCTATTTTCCAGTATTTCCTCAATATCTTTAATCAATTTATTTATATTAACTTCATCATATGTGTTGGGAGTAAGATCGAGCGTGTAAAATTACTGGTCGACTTTATATATAGGCCTGTTCTTTTGGTTATCATAAATAATCAAAAATTGAAGAAACCTTTATGACAAAGTTGGTAGTTCCTAATGATGAAATAGCTACTGCATCCGCTAACCAGAAAGAGACAAATCGTACTGAGTATGAATATGTAAAAATAAGAAAAAAAAGCGAACACTCCAACATTTGAGTGTTCATTTTTTTTTGCCTAAAAACGTTGGTAAACCAATGTTTTTAGGACCAGAGGTTAAGAAATATAAAATTCTTTTTAAAAAAGAGTGATCCAAATCCATTATCTCTCCGTTTAGTAAGTGTAAAGAAAAAAGGATAAAACAAAAAAAGAGGAGAGTGGAAAATAATGAATTTCAGTAAAAAATTAATTATTCCTGTTTTAGGCGCTTCACTTTTAATGCCAACGATGGCCAATGTACATGCTGAGGAAATGAAACCAACGGCCATTACACCGGCAGCAGATTTACGTGCTGACTTAGACTACTTATTATCTGAACACTTCACATTAGCGGTAGCTGCAATGACAACGGCATACGAGGGATCTAAAGATGCAGACGAAGCATTCAAAGCTTTAGACCAAAACGCGGTTGATATGGAACCGGCCATTGCCTCCATTTATGGAGAAAAAGGCGCTGCTGAATTTGAGAGGATTTTTAGAGAACATAACAACTATACAGATGATTTTGTAAAAGCAACAAAAGAAAATGACAAAGCTGCCAGGGCTGAGGTTGATAAAGAAGTTGATCAATTTGTAAATGAATTTGCGACGTTTTTAAGCACAGCAACTGAAGGGAAACTACCTGAGGCTGCAGCAAAAGAAGCACTTCGTATACATGAAGACCAAGTGAAAGAGACATTTGAGGACTACGTAGAAGGTGATTATGAAGGTGCAGCTAAAACTTATCGTGAAGGATTCCAACATATGTTCGATATCAGTAAAGCGCTGTCTACTTCCATTGTAGAGCAAATGCCAGATAAATTTGAACATACTAAAGCAGACACACCGGCAGCTGATTTACGTTCTACATTAAATAGTTTAGCAGCTGAACACTTTGCTTTAGCGACAATGGGTATGCAAAAAGGGTTCGAAGGTGCAGAAGACTATGACTATGTAGGTTGGTCTGAAAACACAAATACAGCTGATTTCAAAGCAGCCATTGGTTCAGTATATGGTGATGAGGGTGCAGCTCAATTTGAACAAATTTGGCAAGGAGATCATATCAGTGCACAAGCTGAGTTCGTAAGCGCAAAAATAAAAGGTGATAAAGAAGGAGAACAGGCAGCAAAAGATAAACTTCATAAGTTTGCACAAGAGTTTGGTACATTCTTAGGAAGTGCAACAGCAGAGAATCTACCAACGAAAGCAGCACAAGATGCCGTTAAAGCACATGAAGATACAGTTATTAAAACGTTTGAACAGTATGCAGCAGGCGACTATGCTGGAAGCTATGACTCATACCGTGAAGGGTACAAATTAATGTTCGGTGTTGGCCAAGCACTTGGCGATGCAATTGTAAAACAAAACCGAGACAAGTTTGCGGGAACAGCGATGCCAACTGATATGCCTAAAACAGGCATGGGCGGTGCTTCCGAACAAACAGCTAACCCATTAACAATAATATGGACTGCTCTAGGTTCATTAGCCGCATTATTGGCAGTTGTAGTCGTACGTAAAAGACAACTGAATAAATAAAAATATTAAATGAAAAGTGAAAAAAAGAAGAGAGCATAATCTCTCTTTTTTTTTTCAAATTGAGCAGATTGAAATGAGGTAATGATGTGAAAAAACGAATTCTTTTCGCTTGTTTTATCTTATTAGCCGTTTTATTCATTAGTGGAACCGTCTATGTGAAACAATTAATGGTTCAAGCATCAGAAACAAAAGAGCAAGAGGCGGATCAAGTTAAAGAAACACAAAAAGAACATGTAAAAAGTCGTGTCACACTTAAAGAGGAATTTACCGTATTAAAGGAACATAATACAGAAAAGAAACCCCTCAATGAAGAATTTAATGGCATTATTCCAACAAATGTAACCATTCCTTCAATTGATGTAAATGCTTCAATTGAGCAAGTTGGATTATTGGATAACGGTGAAATGGCTGCCCCTTTTACTGAAGAGGGTGTGGCTTGGTTTGAACCTGGTTCAAAACCAGGGGTGAAAGGAAATGCCGTATTAGCAGGTCATGTAGATAGTAAGACAGGACCAGCTGTTTTTTATCATTTGAAAGATCTCGCAAAAGGTGATGAAATTACGGTTAAGGATAAGCAAGGAACAAAACTCACATTTGTGGTAAAACAAAAACAAAGCTATCCACGAGACAAAGCACCTCTTAACGAAATCTTCGGATATAGCAAGGGGCGCCATTTGAATTTAATTACATGTACAGGCACATTTGATCGATTGAAAGGCACGCATCAAGAACGATTAGTTGTATATGCAGAATTAAAAACAGAAGAAGAAAAACAGCTTGAAAATAAAGCAAAACCGCCTGCTACCCCAACGAATGCGAAAATAAGTGGTGATTTGTTAACCTGGTATGCCGTAAGTGACGGAAATATTATCGGTTACCGAGTTTATAAAAAACAGCCAGGTGGAACATTCACACATATTGGGAGCATATCAGAGTATGAACGTAAGAATTTTGTAGATAAAAACGCAACAAATGCTCATTACTATGTGACAGCAGTTAATGAATATGGGCAAGAATCAGCTCCGTCTAGTTTTGCTAAATAAGAATAGCCAAAAAAAAATGGACTTTTTATCTCCCCACTTAAAGCGAGTAACAGTATAAAACAAAGAAGATGGACATTTAAGAGAGGGGAATACGTGAAAAATTAATTTTGAATTGAGGGAGTTACAACTAACCCACTAGGTAAGTATTTCATTAGATTTATATGATCAACTGCTAGTGCGTTTGCAAAATCGTGAATATTACTAAACCCCGGATAAGGGACACACATATATAATTGACCCTTATCCGGGGTTTTTAATGTTTCAATAGTTGTAATGAGTAAGGATGGAGGATGGTATAAATGGTTATGGGAAAATTGCTCGGCCGGTAATGTAGCATAAAAAAATCAGACGATTGATGAAAATATATAAATTCCTAGTGGAAATCAGACGGGCTGATCGGAGGCAAGCAACTATCATATTACTTGGCCGAAAAGTAAATTTGCGGGTATTGGCTTCATTGGATGAAATGGCTATGAAATAAGGATTTCCTTATCATCGATTCACCATCTAATGTAACTTTCATTTTATAGGTGCTAGTTGCATTTTAAACTATTTTTAAAGAAAAGGACAAATAAGCGTTTTCATACCATTTGCCATTACTTGAACAATATTAGAAAAACATCCATAAATATTATTTAAAGAAAATAATATTTATTCGGAAAATTCATATTATAATACTTTATTCTTATGCTATATTATAGGGAGAATTATTTGTTATCACGTATAATCTATGAATTGGAGTGATTTGAAATGAAGAAACTTGGTTTACTTAGTATGTTTTTGATTCTAACTATCTTTATCTCGGCTTGTGGAAGCAATGGTGAAAAAAATGCAGGTGAGGAAAAGAAAACTGAAAAGGTTTATAAAGTTGGTGTGGATACTACTTATCCTCCCTTTGAATTTAAAGAGGGTAACGACTATAAAGGTATTGATATTGATTTAATCAATGCAATAGCGAAGGACCAGGATTTTAAAATCAAATTTTCTCCAATGGATTTCGGCGGAATCATTCCCGCAATGCAAGCCAACCAGCTTGATGTGGCCATTGCAGGCATGAGCATTACAGAGGAAAGAAAAAAGGTTGTTGATTTCTCAACGCCATATTTTGATGCAGGATTAACAGTAGTCGTTAAAAAAGATAATACTACTACTAAATCTGTTAAAGATCTTAAAGGAAAAACGATAGCAGTGAAAAAAGGGACAACAGGTGCTAAATATGCACAGGAAAATGCTACGAAACTAGGAATTAAAGTGGTTCAATTCAATGATAGTCCAGCGATGTTCCAGGAAGTGGCCAACGGCAATGCCGATGCTCTTATTGAAGATTATCCTGTTATCTCCTATGCAATCGCCCAAAAAGATCTTGGTTTGAAAATCGTAGGTGACCGTTTGAATGGGGATCAGTATGGAATCGCCGTATTGAAAGGGCAAAACAAGGATTTATTGAAGAAAATAAATGATGGTCTTGCTAATCTTAAAAAAGACGGAACGTATGATGAAATAATAAAAACGTATCTTGGTGAATAGATTCATGCAAAATAGGCGCGCTTAAAGCGCGCTTTCTTTTTCAAAGGGGTGAAAGGAATGGATATAATTGTTGCGGCATTGCCCATTTTATTAAAAGGACTTCAGGTGACACTTTATATCTTTGTGATTGCCATTATCCTAGGTTTTTTGATTGGTTTAGTGATTGCCTTACTGCGACTTGCCCCGATCAAGATCTTGAACTGGATTGCAAAGGTTTATGTGGATGCGATACGAGGGACACCGTTCATTGTGCAGTTGTTTTTTATATATTTCGGTGTGAATTCACTAAATTTGATTTCTTTGAACAGTACAACAGCTGGAATAATAACCGTTGCTATCAATGCAGGGGCATATTTTGCTGAAATAATAAGAGCGGGGATACAGTCCATCGATAAAGGACAAACGGAAGCGGCAAGATCAATCGGGTTCACCGGTACTCAAACAATGAGATATGTCGTGCTGCCGCAAGCCTTTAGAAGGATGCTCCCTACCATTACGAACCAATCGATCATTAGCTTGAAAGATACATCTCTATTATCCGTCATCGGTATAGCGGATTTAACCCAGCAAGGCCAAATTCAAGCTTCGGCAACCTTTGAAGCATTCAAGATTTGGCTGGTCGTCGGCGTGATTTACTTTATCATCATCTATTTGTTAACCCTTATTGCTAATTTCATAGAAAGGAGGGTACAAGTTCGATGAGCATCATTACTGTAAAAAACCTGAGAAAATCATTTGGGACTGTCGAGGTTTTAAAAGATATTAATGCAGAAGTGCAAGAAAAGGAAGTCATTTGTGTAATAGGCCCTTCTGGATCTGGAAAGAGTACATTTCTGCGTTGCCTGAATCTTCTTGAGGAAGTTACGGGCGGTGAGGTGGTCATCAACGGACATAATATCACCGATCCAAAAAGGAAAATCAATATAAATAAAGTCAGGCAAGAGGTTGGAATGGTTTTTCAACATTTCAATCTGTTTCCTCATAAAACCGTTATGGAAAACATCACGCTGGGGCCTATTAAAATTCGCGCCACGGCTAAAGCGGAAGCGGAAAGATTAGCGCTTGACTTATTGGATAAGGTTGGCCTTAAGGAAAAAGCAAATAGCTATCCCGGGGAACTTTCCGGTGGACAAAAACAACGGGTTGCCATCGCAAGGGCATTAGCGATGAATCCAAAAATCATGCTATTTGACGAGCCAACTTCTGCGCTTGACCCTGAAATGGTCGGAGATGTTTTGGAAGTCATGAAACAACTTGCTAAAGAAGGCATGACAATGGTTGTAGTTACGCATGAAATGGGTTTTGCCCGGGAAGTCGGGGACCGCGTCATATTCATGGATGGAGGGTATATTGTCGAGGAAAATGAGCCGAATGCATTATTCGGTAACCCTCAGCACGAGAGAACTAAATCCTTCTTGAGTAAAGTGCTTTAGGCAGGAAACGCGAGCTTGGAAATACAAGTAAGAGAGTATTATTGCCGGCATTGATGTTGGTAATGGATGAAGTTGTGCATAAAGTGTGGACAAAGGAATGCGAGATAATGAGGGGAAACCCAATCGTATAAGCCTTTTCCTATCTTGTGCATAACTTTTTTTGTTTTAGTGGAATTGGGAAGAAGCTAAAATTGAAAACCTAGCTGTCTTATGGAAACATCTCTTCATGTGCAGGAACTATCAGAAAGCTTGAAAAGCAAAAAAGAGGACATATATTGACATCAAAAAGAAACCTATGCATTCAAAATGTGCATAGGTTTCTTCATTAGTTACTGCGCCCCGTAACTAATCAAGTTCGTCATGATTCGATATCCGCCTGGGACCTGGCCTTGAATTTGCCGGTATAGGACAAGGTTAGTGTAGAGGTAGGTGCCTTTACCGTATTTGGCCATTAGGATTCCGCCATCAAATGGTTCTTCATTTGGATCAGCCATGGAAATGAATGTTTCAAATCGATCGTCCCATTTCATTGGGAAGTACAATCCTCTTTCTTGAACCCAATTGTTCCAGTCGTCCGTTGTTATTTTATTTGGATAGTTGAAAAGCGCTGATTCTGGTTTCAATACGTTTACTGTGGCTTTTTCATCGGTAACCCTCCAGCGAATGGATGGATTTCCGAGGGTAAGTGGGTATGGAGCAGTCGTCAGGGCATCCCATCCATCACCTGGTTTGTGATATTGAACGACGAGATGACCGCCGTTTTCAACATATTCCAGTAAGCGAGCGTTGTTTGCCTTTAGATCTTCCCTCGATAGATAGGCACGTATGCCGGTAACAATCGTGTCGTATTGGCTCAAATCACCCTTTGCTAAATCTGCTTCGGTTAATTTTGTTATATTAAGGCCTGCATTGCTTAAGTAATCTGCAACTTTATCAAATCCACTCTCAATGTAACCCACTTTTAATGAAGCTGGCATCAATAACTCAAATGCAACGGTGTTGATAGCTGATGGGTATTGGTAATAGAATGTTCCGATATGGTCATAGGAAATTTCTTGAATGGTTGAATCAAAGGTTTTTCCGTTGACAGAAGCAAACGCTTTAACCTGATATTCACCATTTTGAATCGTCTTAGGTGGTGTAAGGGTGAACTTCACTTGTTTTTCTTCTGATTTTTCATTGAATGATACGGTGGCCTTTTTAGGTTTTACTTTCCAATTTTCTGGGACCTTTAAAGTAACCTTTGCTGATGTTTTTCCTTCTGTATAATTTTTCAAGGTAACGGTCACGGGTATTTCTTCCTTTACATCTGCTGTATTTACGACGATATCTTCAGGAGATAGGGTAATGCCAACGTCAGGAAGTACAGCGATCGTTCCTTCCAATTCTTCCACGATGGAAGTTTTGGTGCTGCCATATTTATAAGAAATGCTGGTTGTAATGGTTGATTCGTCATAAGCGTGGTAATAGGATGCATCTTCAGGAACTTCAACCTTGTAGGTGAACGTTGCTGATTTATTAGGTGCTAGATTGACATCTTTAGATTTTGTTTTAGTCTGCCATCCTTTAGGCACGTTCAATGTAGCAGCGACTTTTTTCAATGTTTGTTTCCCGTTATTCTTAACCGTTACGGTTACATTCGTATTTTGCCCTTTCGTAAGAATGTTTGAGGCAGCTTCAGCTTGAACATCCAGTCCTGAAGAGACATAACTGACGTTTTGTAATTGCTCCTCTTTTAATGAAAGCTTATGAAGCAAGTCGTTCTTAATGGAAGAGCTTAGCTTTGCTTTTTTTATTTGTGCTGTCATTTTACGTACATGAGAAAGAGCTGTTTGGGATTTAGAAAAAATTTGTTTTTCATTTGGATACGCCGCAACAACAGTGTCCAAATCCCTTTGCAGGTATTTAAATTCAGCCTTTAATTTTGAAGCCGAGTGAGGAAGTTTTTCAGCCCAATCAGCAAAATTATAAGGTACACCTGCAAAAAGATCCGACTTGTTTTTTGTATCAACGGCACTTTGCTTTAAATCCAAATGGACCTGGCGAGGTGCTGCAGGGATATCGGACCCCATGCCTTGGCTTTTATGCAGATAGCGGGATTGTTCTCCAAGCTGTGGGTAAGTCATGCCGTAAATTGGATCATAGTTACCGATTTCAATGGAAGTGTCGGCTTGATCTGCGGAGGAAACAGGTAAATATAATTTTTTCACTTGCCATACCGATAGACCTTGTTTCAATTGTTTCGGGAAAACAGTTGGATCTGCGGCATCCTTAAAAGCACGTTCACTTAAGATGGTCATTGTTCGATGATGTCCATGCTGAGTATCATCATTTTGGAAGGAAGGCATCAATATATCAGGCTGATACGTGCGAATAAAGCGGATAAGCCGTTCATATGTGAGTTCCTCGCCCCATTTTGCCAATGTTTCCTCTGGTGTTTTCGAGAAGCCGAAATCATAGATGGGATCACTGGTTGTTTTACTAAGATGATAAGCCTTCACCCCAGTAATTTTTGCAGCTTCTATCATTTCTCTTGAACGAATGATTCCGAGGGCATTATCCAGTTCATCCCCAATTTCATTTTGTCCTCCTTCACCCCTGTTCGCAATCAAGCTCGATGTCTTCACACCTAGCCCTCTCGATAGATAAGCGAGAAAGTCACTGCGTTCATCATCTGGATGGGCACCGCTGTTTAAGAATGTCACGGTTGTCTCGAGTGGCTTGACCGCATTCCATAACTCAACGTTTGCTTTCTCCGTACTTGCAGCGCTACCGCTGAGCGGCAATAATGCAAGAATTAATAAAAGAGAAATCACAGATACCAAAGCTTTTTTCATTTTACTTTTAACCCCCTTCAACATTTATCAAATACTTAAGCTTTTTGTGTGGGAAAAATGTAGGTTAGTAATATTTTCTAACTAACTTGGTGGTAAAAAGCTTATCTAATAAATATCATTAATGGTTATAATTGTAAATAATTCGAAGTAACTATTAAAAATAGATTATTTAGAATGTTATAAAAATTACTTGTGCGCAAACTTTATTTAAGTTATATTTTTACTTAATTAGGAAGATTTACTAACTAAATGAAGTAAGGCCGTGATGTGATGAGTTTTAAGCGAACACCCAGTCAACAAAAATACGTAAATAAGAAAAGAATCATTCAATGCATCCAAGAATGTTCACCCGTTTCGAGAGCTGAAATCGCCGTTAAGCTTCAGCTAAGTAAACCCACTGTTTCTCTGGCTGTGGATGAACTTATACAGGAGAAATGGGTATTTGAGAAAGGGATAGGTGAGTCATCTTCTCAAGGTGGACGGAGGCCCATTCAGCTCTTTTTTAATGAGAAGGCAGCCTATATCATTGGGGCTGATATTGGCGGGACGAAAGTTAAAATCGTTTTATGTGATTTAAGTGGCAATATCCTTGCTGATACTAGTTTTTCAACAAACACTTATTTGCATTCAGGTTTACTTAAACAAATGGCGATTGAAACGGAAAGGTTAATTGCAAAAAACCAGATTGCGAAAGACCGGATATTAGGGATGGGGGTTGGGATTCCCGGTATTACGCAAACGGCAAGTGGATTAGTAATGGAGGCACCGAGTTTAGGATGGGTGCAGTATCCGTTTATAGCCGAAGCGAAACGATATTTTGATTATCCTATTTTTCTCGACAATGATGTAAATGCGGCTGCCCTCGGTGAACAGTGGCTGGGGAATGCACAAAATAAGCGCAATTTGCTTTTCATTGCAGTTGGTACAGGGATAGGAAGCGGCATTATCTTGAATAACCAGTTATACAGAGGGGCTTCAAGTGCAGCAGGGGAAATGGGATATATGGTGACTGACAAAGAGGACATGAAGCGTGAATTCAGGCCGATATTCCATAGATACGGTTATTTGGAAAGTGTTGCGGGAGGAAAATCGATTGGCGATCATTTTACCAGAGCTGTTCTCAAGGATCCCCATCATTCTTTATTCGAAAGAGCACAGTCTTCTGAACTATCAGGGAAAGATGCCTTTTTGTTCGCAAAACAAGGAGACTCGACAGCTATAGCCATCATTAATGAAGCGATCGAACATTTGGCTTGCGGAATTGTCAATGCGGCTAGTTTGCTAAATCCAGAGGTGATTATTTTAGGAGGTGGTGTATTAAATTCATCTGATTACATGTTACCTAAAATTCGGGAGATTGTAGATCGATATCTTCCAAGTTTAGTAGAAATGAAAACATCACAACTGGGAGAAAACGCAGGAGTTCTAGGAGCGGTTGCTCTATTTTTAAGGGAATATGATAGCATTTTGAATTTTCGTGATGAGGGGGATTATTAATGAAAAGCAGAAAAAAAGCATTTGTTTCAGTACTGACCTTATCTGCGGCCCTATTGATTTCAGGATGTAACGGCACAGATACGAAAACGAATACGGAAGCTGGCGGGGCCAAGGGAGAAAAAGGTGAATTGGAAGATAAAATTGTTGTTTATTCACCGCATGGAAAAGATATCTTATCAAAATATGATAAGCAGTTTGAAGATAAATATGGAATTGATGTTGAGTGGCTTGACATGGGATCTCAGGAAATCCTTGATCGTGTTCGATCAGAGAAAAATAATCCGCAGGCTGACGTTTGGTGGGGGGCACCCTCCACGAATTTTAATCAAGCAAAGGATGATGGGCTGTTAGCTGCTTATAAGCCTACTTATTCAGATAGTCTCGATGAAGGATTCCACGATCCAGAATGGTATTGGACGGGAACGAGCCAGACACCGGAAGTCATCATGTATAACAGCAAGGAACTATCAAAGGACGAAGTACCGAAAGATTGGGATGAGTTGCTTGATCCGAAGTGGAAAGACGAAATTATCATCCGCTATCCGTTAGCCTCCGGAACGATGAGGACAATTTTTTCTTCGATGATCTATCGTACGTATAAGGATACAAATGATCCCCAAGAAGGATATGACTGGTTAAAGAAGCTGGACCAAAACACAAAGGAATATTCTGCGAACCCGGAAATGATGTATAACAAGATAGCTAAAGGAGAGGGCTCACTTTCTGTTTGGGCAATGCCGGATGTTGTCATGCTAAAAGAAAATAAAAATTATCCGTTTGAGTTCGTCATTCCAGAAAGCGGAACACCAGTATTGACAGAAGGGATTGCCATTGTTGAAGGTGCTAAGCATCCAAAAGCTGCCGAAGCTTTTTATGAGTTTGTGAATTCACAAGAAGCTGCAAAAAATTTAGCAGAAGAATTTTACAGGATTCCGACAAGAAGTGATGTGACGGATTTACCAGAATGGATCACGGGTACGGAAATCAAAGCGATGGATATAGATTGGAATGCTTTCCAAGAAAATGGGGACGAGTGGATGAAATATTGGGACGAAAATATTAAAAGTGGAGATAAAGAAATTAAAGAATAAGGAAGTGTCTTTGGGATGGCGTCAATAAAAATAGAGAATGTCCAAAAAGCCTTCGGGAAAACGATAGCTGTCGACCATTTGAATCTGGATATCAAAGAAGGGGAGTTTTTTACCTTTCTTGGCCCAAGTGGCTGCGGTAAAACGACAACCCTTCGGATGATTGCCGGGTTTTATTATCCAACAAAAGGTATCGTCCGATTTAGCGGCAAAGATATGACGCGTGTACCTCCGGAGAAAAGAAATACAGGCATGGTTTTTCAAAACTATGCCCTCTTTCCTCACATGACTGTTTTTGAAAATGTAGCGTTTGGATTGCGTGTAAGAAAAGTTTCTTCATCTGACTTAAAGAGGAGAGTACTGGATGCTCTCCAAAAGGTCAGGCTTGAGAGCTACTCGGATCGTCAAGTGAGCCAGTTAAGCGGAGGACAGCAGCAGCGTGTGGCGCTTGCGAGGGCCCTTGTTATTGAACCGGAAATATTACTGTTGGATGAACCATTAAGTAATTTGGATGCCAAGCTTCGAGATGAAATGAGGGTGGAGATCTTAAGGCTGCAGCGTGATTATAAGATTACCACCATTTATGTCACACATGATCAGGCTGAGGCATTATCGATGAGTGATCGGATCGCTGTGTTCAATTATGGTGTATGTCACCAGGTCGGGACGCCGGAAGAAATTTATAATCAGCCGGCCAATGATTTTGTGGCAAGTTTTATAGGTGAAATCAATCTATTACCCGTTCAAGTGGAAAACGTTCAAAAAGAGAATCTAGTGGTTTCTCTCAAAAACGTTGAACAACCGGTTAGGTTCCATGTTCAAAATAAAACAGGAGAAGGAGGTCCCATTTTACAGACTGATAATAACCTTGCGATTTCGATTCGTCCTGAAGCAATCAGAATTCTAGATGTAGCCGAAGAGGGAATGAATGTCTTTAGAGGGAAAATCAATTCTGTCCAATTCTTTGGATCTGTTGTGAATGTCATAGTGGATGTTCAAAGCGTATCACTAAGGGTGGACGTATTTAATACACATGAATTTGGATACTTTTATCAAGGGAAGGAAGTGTATGTCCAACTTCCTGAGAAACAGCTTCGCCTCATCCCTGTCATAAGCGGTGGTGCTCCATGATTAAAAATCGTGATACCAGGTTGACGATTTGGCTGCTTGTACCCGTTGTATTAGTGCTCGTAGCATATGTTCTCTACCCATCATTGAGGACCTTTATCGAAAGTCTGCAAAAAGACGGGGCGATATCTCTCGGAAATTATCAGGACTTCTTCGTACAGGAATCGAAAACGAACTTAGAGGCGCTATGGAATTCCGTTTATATATCCATTTTGAGTGTATTGGTCAGTGCCTTGATTGGCATTCCGCTCGCATTTATTTTTAACCGTTACGATTTTCCAGGCAGAAGCTTCTTTTCATCAGCAGCGATTTTGCCGATTGTTCTTCCATCATTGGTGGGGGTCATGGCCTTTATGTTTTTATATGGAGAATCGGGATTAATTCCAAATGCCATCAAAGATCTGTTTGGTCTCGATAAAGTTCCTTTTAAAATCGGCGGGATTTCGGGAATCCTGATCGTGCATGCCTATACGATGTATGTATATTTTTATATGACCGTATCCGCTGCAATCAATAAAATCGATCCGTCTTTAGAAGAAGCTGCGTATAACCTAGGGGCAAATAAATTCAAGGTATTTTGGAAGGTGACGTTTCCATTATTGACACCGGCCATCGTTGCCGCCTCTTTGCTTGTTTTCATGATTTCAATGGCTTCATTCAGTGCCCCGTTTTTATTGGCTGGCGGGTACAGAGTGTTGAGCTTGCAAATATATTTCTCGAAAATTAATGGTGATATGGAAATTGCTGCAACTCAATCCGTCATTCTATCCATTGTTTCAATTTCATTTCTATTATTCATGCGATGGTATCAGAATAGGAAGGATTACCGTATGGCATCGAAAGGAATTGGGGCACATAGGAGTGAAGTGGAAAATCCGTTCATGAAGTGGGTGATGGTCGTAACGGGTATCATCGGCGTGATAATTCTGCTTTTACCGCACTTTACGATTCTATTGCTTTCACTTGTGCCGGATGGGACTTGGACATTTCAAACATATCCATCAGTATTTAATGTTGAGAATTATCGGCTTTTGTTCCAAGATCCAAATATATTCAAACCGCTACGAAATAGTTTACTAATGGCTATCATTGCCACACTGGCGAATCTGGTGTTTGGGGTCATCGCGTCTTATGTACTTGTCAAACGGAAATTCGTCGGGAAAAGCTTTGTTGATATTTTAGTCATGATTCCTTGGGCCTTGCCTGCAACGGTTATTGGGATGAACTTGATATTCGCCTTTAATGAACCTAGCGTTTTTTCTTTCGGTCAGATTTTGGTAGGAACATTTTGGATTTTGCCTCTTGCCTATTTCATCAGACATATTCCACTCGTTGTCCGCTCGACTAACGCCGTTCTGGAGCAGTTGGATGACTCAATTGAGGAAGCGGCCAGGAACTTGGGGGCTAAGTGGTTTTATACCTTCAGAAAGGTCATTTTACCGATTATTATGCCTGGCGTTTTATCAGGGACATTATTGGCATTTATCGAGTCCGTCGGGGAATTTCCAACCTCAGTCCTGTTGTATACGATTTCTAACAGACCCATATCCATTGAAATTATGAATCAGCTTCGGATGTTCAATATGGGGCAGGCTGCTGCCTATGGGATGATTCAAATCGCGCTGATTGTCATCGTTCTATTTATCTCGAACAAGTTTTTTGGAATCAAGGCAGAAAAAGCCTTATAAACCGGGGGTACAAAAATGAGTATGCTTGATGAATTTATCAAAAATGAAGGTAGTGTTTTTCCAGGGAAAACATATGTAGAAGAGCTTTTAATGCCTGTATTTAATGATCAAAGAGATTACTTATTCCATGTGATGTTCGATATTCACCGAGCACATGTCATCATGCTTTCAGAACAAAAGATCATTAAAGAAGAAGAAGCGAAAATCATGCTGGATGGGATTCGAAAAGTGGCTCAAACAGATCTTACCCTGCTGACCTATCAACCTCAATTCGAAGACTTATTTTTCATGATGGAGGCAAAGATTGGTGATGAAATTGGCCATGAACTGGCGGGAAAAATCCATATCGGCCGCAGTCGCAACGATATGGGAGTCGCTATGTACCGGCTTGTTTTGAGAGGTCACCTTCTCCAATTAATTGGCCATGCAAATCAATTGAGTGAGGCATTCTTGGTGCAAGCAGAGAAGCATATGGAAACCTATATTACTGGCTACACCCATACCCAGCCGGCTCAGCCGACTACATTAGGCCATTACTTCCTAGCCATTTATGATGTACTTCAAAGAGATATTGGTCGGTTATGGGCAGCTTATGAAACGGTGAACCAATCTCCTCTGGGCGCGGCTGCTTTAACCACAACTGGTTTTCCAATCAGCCGGAATCGAACCGCTGAACTGCTTGGGTTTGATTCGGTTATTGAAAATTCCTATGACTCGATCGGAGGGGCGGATTATTTATTGGAAACCGCAAGTGCCATCATGACGTCCATGGTCAATACGGGAAGATGGATACAAGATTTCTTGCAGCATGTGACAAGGGAGTTTGGTACATTTTATGTGGCTGATCCTTATGTTCAAGTAAGCAGTATCATGCCGCAAAAAAGAAATCCGGTTTCAATCGAACATTCACGTTCGATTGCAAGCAGTGCTTACGGAGATGCACTTGCTGCAATGAATATGATCCACAATACTCCATTTGGCGATATCGTCGATACGGAGGATGATCTACAGCCGCATTTATATCGGGCTTTTTCGAATGCAGGCCGTGTCATGAAACTCATGTATGCTGTCATATCCACTTTGAAAGTAAATGAAGAGCATACTAAGAAAATGGCGGCAAAATCTAGTATAACGGTTACTGAATTAGCTGATACCCTATCAAGAGATTACGAGATATCATTTAGAAAAGCTCATTCCATAGCTAGTCATATCGCAAAACAGTCGATATGTGAAGGGAAAGAGCTGTATGATTGGGACACACAAGACATTAACAAGATTATAAATGAATTCGTTGCAGTGGATTTAACTGAAGACGAATGGAAAAAGATCATCTCTCCCGAATACTTTGTGGAGATCAGAAGCATTCAAGGCGGGCCTAGCCCGAAAGAAGTTTCGAGGATGATCGTAAATAGAAAACAAAAACTAGAACAACAGTTGTACGAATATAAGGAAATCGTTAAAGCATTGAATGTTGGAAGGAAGATTTTAGTGGATTATTGAATGTGGCAGGGACATGAAGGAATTGGATACAAAAGAAGCTTAGGTGATCTGATTTACAAACAAATGTACCTCGTGATTATTAGGTGATACAGACCTAGTGAAGAAGGAATTGTTATCGATCTCGGAGGAAGAACAGCACGGGGCCGTTACCTTCGCTTGAGCTTCCCTATTGTATTTCAGGGGACTTTGTAAATAACTCCCCCAGGCATTACAAGGGGAAAAGTCAGCATAAAGTTTAAAGACCCGGGATGAAGGTGCCTGGGTTTTTTTACGTTCATCATGGCTGTTGATATTTGAAAATAACGAACGAATGTTCTAAAATGGAGAGTGAGGTGTATCGAAGGGCTTGATATAGCAAAATGACTAGAAAGCTTTTGAAATGGAGGATTAGTACAGATGGATGAGAAAAATCAAATCTTATTGCAATCCGATCTCGGTGGTCAAAATTCCTGGGCTTCCTCTGACACAATTCATAGTGACCTTATTGCAACAAAGGAACTTGTTTATAGCACGTGCAGGTTTGATTTGTCTCAACCACTAATAGAAGCACAAAACGCTGAATATGGAGCCTATATATTCAAGGTGAATAGCCTTTTTATTAGGTTTCGTGTGGCTAAAATCACACCTGCAAAGGTTGGACAATTTGTGACTTTGTGGGAGCGGATTGGGAATGGAGCGATTCAACCATATGACATATCAAATCCAGTTGATTTGTTTGTTATTAGTACTCGCAAAGGGAATAACTTTGGTCAATTTGTATTTCCAAAAGGTGTCTTATGTGATCAAAATATAGTATCTAATAAAGGCAATGGCGGTAAACGGGCTATACGCGTTTACCCACCTTGGGACAAGCCTGTTAGCCGTCAGGCACAAAAAACTCAGCTATGGCAGCTGAAATATTTCATAGAGATACCTATAAATAAACCAATAGACTGTGCTCGGGTTCAAATGCTCTACAGTCCCAATCACGCAAGTCAATTAGAAATCTAAATATAATCTCTATACGATAAAAAAATTCCTTTATTCTTGGCTACGATAAACGACGATGTTGAAAATTCATTAAATGGCAACGACTCATTTGTACATATGCTTACACGAATTCCTTGAGTTTTATTTTTCAGGGGTTTATATTTCTTGAATATGGAGGAAGTGGACAGTTGATAGTATAAAAAGGCTCAGTCTTTTGACTGAGCCTCTCGAGTATATAATGTACTGTACTGTGCTTTTTAATCCTAAAGCTACCGTCAAAGAAGTGCTTCAGATATCGTTAACGGATTTAGGCTCAAGCTTAACCGTGTGCTTCCTGAATGCGAGGCTTACCGTGATCATCACCAAGAAATTGACCGCCAAGGCGATGATTCCGACATTCAAATCTTTCGCTGCTTGTGGCAAGGATGGAAACAAGGTTCCTATAGTTGAAGAACTGAGTGTAATGCAGATTACGATCAATAATCCGGTGATGATGCCGGCGATTGCGCCATATTGATTGATGGGATTATTCTTCTTCAGACTAAAGAGTAGGGACGGGAATAGCTGAGTGATGAGACTGTATCCCATGAGAATTAATGCTGACATCGTTTCTCCCCCGTTTAAGGTGAAGTAGACGGCTATTAGGGCAATGACAGGAACAAGGAATTTTGCCAACCTTACAACGTGACGATCGGATACGGCAGGGGCAAATTCCTTATATACGTTTTTCGCGAGCAGTGTTGCGACACTCATTAATAGCATGGATCCAGGTACCAATGCGGTCAGCAATCCTGCTCCGCCGATTATACCTATAAACCATGGATCGAAGGTCTCGATCGAAAGACGTAACAATGAAAGGTCTGCTTCTGCACCAATTAGTCCAGGCACTTTCAATATAGCTGTGAACCCGACAAAAAAGACAAATAACAACATGAGCGTATATAACGGGCTAATGATGGCATTCTTTCGAAAAACCTTCCCGCTGCGCGCCGAATAAACTGCGCTGAAAACTTGTGGCCACATATAGAAACCGAATACGAGCAATATTACCGTGGAGATAAACCATGATACGCTAAGTCCCTGCTCAGGGAACTTTAGAAAACCGGGCTTGGCTGCATTAACCGCCTCAAACATCGGCTGATATCCACCAAAGTAATGAATGGGAAGGTAAATCCCTAAGAAGCCTATAATGGCGATCATCATGATATCTTTAATGACGGCTGTCCAAACTGAGCCGTGTATACCGGATATCATCACATAAATGGTAAGGCTGATTGCCCCCATCCAAACTGCCGCAGACATGGAGATGGCACCATAGGATGCTTCCGAGACAATGATCCCCAATCCTTTCAACTGCACGACAATCACTGGAATCATCGACACCACACCGACAAGCGCAGCTAAAATTCCTAAACTTGGACTCTTATATTTGCTAACAAAGAAATCGGATTGTGACATCAGTTTATTTTCTTTGGCATATTTCCATATTTCCGGAAGGAGCCAATAAGATAATACATAAGACAAGGTAATGTAAATTAGAACATATAAAGCGGGTGCACCCTTGCCATATGCCCAGCCGCTGCCGCCAAGAAAAGAGAAGGTCGTATAAATCTCCCCAGCCATGAGCAGAAAGACGAATATCGCTCCAAAACCGCGTCCGCCAACCGTCCATTGTTCCAAGTCCATATCTTTTCCTTTTGAAGAGCGAATGCCTAAAGAAATCGCTAGAAGTAAAAATGCTAAAATGATTAAGAGAGCAATATTCATTCCTGGTCACCTTCTCTATTCCTCGGGTCCAACTTATACATGATGCCCAAAATGGCAGAGGTAAGGACCACCCACATAGCCATCCAGAACATGTTGAAAGGCATACCCAATACATATGGTTCTATTCTATTAACAAAAGGCAGGAATCCCAGTATGCCTATAAAAGGAACTAGAGTAAGGATATATATAATCTTCATTAAACAAACCCCTCCGTTATTAAATAAAGTGAAACGTCCACCAATGGGGTTTTTCACCATTGTCACTGATGGATGGGTTGACCAATCAGGATGCACCTTCTTTTCGAAAGGAAGGGACCGATGATATATATTAGCTTACACTATTTTGATATAAATTTTAATGTGGTTGCTTGATATATTTTAACAACAGTGCGGACTACTCATATTGAAGCGGTCTTATGATGATAATGATAAAGCCTTGAATCATATTGAGTTCAAGGCTTTACTTCTGTATCTATCTTTTTTTCTGATAGTTATATAGTATCACCAAGAGTAGGAACCAGATAGGTGTCAGGATTAGTGATAGTCTTGTAGCTTCAGCGAATAGCATAACGATTAGGATGAATAGGAATAATCCTAAAATGACGTAATTGATAAAGGGTGTAAAAGGTGCTTTGAAAGTTGATTCGGCTCTTAAGTCCGGTCGTGTTTTCGAATATTTGATATGGGAAATCAAAATGATGCTCCATACCCAAATGAAACAGATGGCACTGATGGTCGTCACAACGGTAAATGCCTGTTCCGGTATCAATTTGCTTAACAATGCCCCTAGCGAGACAACGATCGTTGATGTCAGTAGGGCATTGCTTGGAACAGCCTGCTTATTTAATTTTGCAAGCTTGGCAGGGGCTTCGTCATTCTTGCTTAATGTATAAAGTATTCGGCTTGTTGAAAACAAACCGCTGTTGCATGCAGAAGCAGCAGATGTCAAAACAACGAAATTAATGACCCCTGCCGCGACAGGAATGCCGATTAATGCAAAGACTTCAACAAATGGGCTGCTCGCGGCATCCAGTTGTGTCCAAGGGTTTACGCAGAGAATGACGAATAGGGCACCTACATAAAAAAGTAAAATCCGGACGGGGATTTTATTGATGGCCGACGGAATGTTTTTTCTCGGGTTCGCCGTCTCTGCTGCGGAAACGCCGACCAATTCGACCCCTACAAAGGAGAAGACGACCAACTGTAAAGATAACAGGAATCCGGAAATGCCATTAGGGAACATGCCCCCATGACTCCATAAGTTCGTTACGGAAACTGTTCCTGTATTTGTTTTGAAGCCGATGATCAATAAGATGATTCCTACAATGATCAAGGCGATGATCGTGATTACTTTAATGATGGCAAACCAGAATTCCAATTCACCAAATAACTTAACGGTCAATAGGTTCAATCCTAACAGAACGACAAGGCATATTAGAGCCGGGACCCATTGAGGGATATCGAACCAGTATTGGATATAGACACCTACAGCGATGATATCGGCCATTGCGGTCATGATCCAACAGAACCAATAGGTCCATCCGGTGACGAACCCGGCCCATGGACCGATATATTCGGTTGTGAATTCAGTGAATGACGTATACCCTGCGTTGGATAAAAGCAATTCCCCTAAGGCCCTCATGACAAAAAACAGGGCAATCCCTATGATTAGATAGGTAAAAATGATGGATGGACCCGCCAATTGTATGGCTTTTCCTGATCCTAAAAATAAACCGGTACCTATGGTCCCTCCTATTGCAATCAGTTGTACATGACGATTCTTTAAATCTCTTTTTAATTCTTGTTTAGCCAATTCGTACGCCCCCATCTTTATAGTCTTAGTAGTGAATGATTTCAAACCTGCACGGTCTTGGAGAGAGGGACGTAATTGTTTGCCCAGCTTACTTTCCCAATGGTTTTTCACGAGTGTGTTATTTACGTCCAAACACAAAGTGGACAATAAAAAAAAGAGATTGGATAGTACCAATCTCTTAAAGGGTTCAGAATAACAATTTATCATTCGTTACTCTTCTGTCCTTTTGCCTGAGATTGTGAATCCTTCGGCGCTGCATCTTGTACAGTCTCTCCAGAAGCTGCTCCTGCTATAGTGTTATCCATAGCATTCATCGCTTGCTTGTATGCGGTTGTGAAAATGTCTGTCTGTGAAAGATATGAAAGGCTCTTTCACGCTCAAACATTCATTATACTTATAAAATAATATTGGAATTCTATCATCTATTCTTCCATAGGTCAACAAATTATTTTGGTAGTTAACAGGCGTTTAAGTTTTTTTATTTTTTAACGGTCACTTGGAGGGACTCCAAGTAAAAATGATTTTTTTCCACTCTTTTTGAATCATCACTATTATAAAATACTGATAATCACTTTTTTAAAATGATATTTTTAGATTGGGAAAATCGCCAAGATATATTTGGTAACTGTTTATTTGAAAAATACATTTGTATTTTTACAGAATATTTACTATTATAAGATAAGAAAATAAAATAAAAGTATTATTGATATTGTTTCGATAGAAAATGTCTAACCGCAATAATTAATAGAGATTACAGTGGTTGGCAAGGATAGAAAAAGCATGCCGCTTATATTGCATCTGGGGGAGTTAATCATGTCAAACAAGGAATTAAAGCGAGGGCTGGAAGCACGTCATATTCAAATGATAGCTTTGGGCGGAACCATCGGAGTCGGGTTATTCATGGGATCGGCGAGCACGATCAAATGGACCGGGCCCTCTGTAATGCTTGCTTATGCCATCGCAGGTATTTTTATTTTTTTCATCATGCGTTCTATGGGTGAGATGCTATATTTAGAACCGACTACAGGTTCTTTTGCAACCTTTGCGAGCAGCTATATACATCCTTTGGCAGGTTATATGACTGCTTGGAGCAATTGGTTTCAATGGGTAATCGTCGGAATGTCCGAAATCATCGCGGTTGGGCTGTATATGCAATATTGGTTCCCGGAGTTACCTGCTTGGGTACCAGGTGTGGTCGCCATGATCATCTTGGGGGCGGCCAACCTCATTTCCGTTAAATCCTTCGGGGAATTTGAATTTTGGTTTGCGCTCATAAAAATAATAACGATTGTATTGATGATCATTGCCGGCCTTGGCCTTATCTTCTTTGGAATAGGGAATGGTGGAGACGCAATTGGATTATCGAATCTTTGGGCAAACGGCGGCTTCTTTACGGGGGGCTGGACAGGATTCTTCTTCGCGCTTTCCCTTGTCGTGGCTTCCTATCAAGGAGTTGAGCTTATCGGCATCACTGCCGGAGAAGCGAAAGATCCAACGAAGACCGTAACAAAAGCGATCCAATCAATCATATGGCGCATTTTAATCTTTTATATTGGCGCCATATTCGTTATCGTGACAGTCTTCCCTTGGGATCAGCTGGATGACTTAGGAAGTCCATTCGTTTCAACCTTTGCTAAAATAGGTATCACAGCAGCGGCAGGAATCATTAACTTTGTCGTTATCACAGCAGCCATGTCTGGATGTAACAGTGGGATTTTCAGTGCAGGTCGTATGCTTTACACATTAGCATTGAACGGCCAAGCTCCGAAAATATTTGCAAAAGTATCTAAAAATGGAGTGCCGGCCTATTGTACGATCGCTGTACTTTTAGGCCTGGGCATTGGTGTTGTCCTGAACTACCTTGCACCGCCGCAACTATTCCTTTATGTATATAGTGCGAGTGTTTTACCTGGGATGATTCCATGGTTTGTTTTACTTATCAGTGAGCTGAAGTTCAGAAAGGTAAATGCAGCTGAAATGGAGAAACATCCGTTCAAGATGCCGTTGGCCCCTTTCAGTAACTATGCGACAATTGCCTTCTTACTAATGGTGCTGGTCGGTATGTGGATCAATCCTAGTACCCGGATTTCCTTGGTTGTCGGGATCGTTTTCCTAGCATTAGTCGTAGCAAGTTATTACATCCTGAAAATGGATAAGCGAACACCATTGAAAGATGACGAAATGTAAGAAACATAAATGGATATTAAAAAACCCCTCTTCAAATCAAGAGGGGTTTTTTTGCTTTTATTAATCATTGAAATGGGAAATCACGAGTAAAGCGGCGGAAGTCACGAGTAAAGCGGTGGAAGTCACGAGTAAGCGGCGGAAATCACGAGTAAAGCGGTGGAAGTCACGAGTAAAGTGGCGGAAGTCACGAGTATAGCTGATTTGAGGTTATAGAAAGTGTCTTCATGCCGGATTTTTTCATAGTATGTAACATCTTTACCCGAGAAGGGGGTTATTTTTTGGAACGAACAAAGCTTACCGGGCGAATCGTAACACCAAATGATGCTGAGTACGATGAAGCCAGGATAAATAATAATTTGAGCTTTCCTAAATTCCCAAAGGTCATTGTGTTTTGTCAAAATTCCAAAGATGTGCTGAATGCATTAAAGTGGGCCCGGGAGAATCATACACCTTTTCGGGTGAGGAGCGGCAGGCATAGTTATGAAAATTTTTCATTAGTAAATGGCGGTCTAATCATTGATATCAGTGAAATGTACAAGATCAAGGTCAATCGTGAAAAAATGATCGCAAAAATTGAAGCCGGAGCTGATTTAGGGCAAGTATATAATATGTTATGGGAGTATGGCACGACGATTCCGGCTGGGACCGAGAGCAGTGTTGGTCTTGTCGGGCTTACGCTCGGCGGTGGAATCGGTATGTTAACGAGGCGATTTGGACTGACTTGTGACAATCTCCTTGAAATAGAAATGGTAAGGGCGTGTGGAAAGAGGGGCGCCAAACTCATTAAAGCGAATAGAAAAAATAATCATGATTTATTTTGGGCATGCTGCGGGGGCGGAGGTGGGAACTTTGGCATTGTCACTTCCCTTACTTTCAGGGTACATCCAGTATCAAGGGTTTCTGTATTCTCCGTCACATGGGGGTGGAAAGACTTCGAATCGGTGTTTAATGCCTGGCAGGACTGGGCCCCTCAAGCTGATGAATGCTTAACTTCAGAAATAGAATTCAAGGCAAAGGAAGCAAACGAAATTATTGCTAAAGGTGAATTTGTTGGAACTTCACATAGATTGAAGCAGCTTTTAAAGCCTTTGACAAAAACTGGTTCACCAATAAATGTCATGATTAAGGAAGTCCCATACATTGAAGCCGTAAGATTCTTTGATTATCCGAGTGGAAATCAACCGGCTCATCGAAAGAGGTCAGGATCTTTCATTGAAAAGGCTTTTCCACAGCAAGCAATCATGACCATGAAACATTTTTTAGGAAATGCTCCAAATGAAAATGCAGCCATTTGGCACCAATCTCTGGGAGGAGTGGCAGGCCTTAAAGACCCAAAGGAGACAGCTTTTTATTATCGCGATGCCATCATCGCCCAGGAGTATCAGGCTACATGGAAAAATCCAGAAGAAGAACGGCTAAACATTCGGTGGATCAAGGACCTGAAGCACGCTTTGTCACCTTTTACTACCGGGGATTACGTAAATTGGCCGGATACTCTCATTAAAGATTGGCCAATTGCTTATTATGGTGGAAATTTCAAACGGCTTCGAGAAGTGAAAACGACTTATGATCCGTACAATACGTTTAAATTCCCTCAAAGCATCCCCCCATTAAATAAGTGGGGTTGAAAAAGCTTGGATGGACCAAAAACATTCGTTATTAAAAGGCCTATTCCTCAATTAGGATATAGGCCTCTTTTATTCTTGGTATGCATCAATTAATCGAGGGAATCCCCAAAATCATTCTGCTTGCGGAGCTTGTACGGCATTGTATACCTGGTTTACGGAAGATTGGGCTTGTGCGATCTCTTGAGCAGCTTGTTTAATGGCTTCTTGTGCTAAAGTTGGATCAGAGGAAGATTTTTCAATTGCTTGTGAAAGTAAGGTTTGCGTAAGGGTAACGTTTGCTTTTGCTTGATTTAATTGATTGACATCAATTTGTTGTTGAGGCATGTAGTATCTCTCCTTATGTCATTATAGGAATTACTACATTAGGATGACCCTTCTTATCTTTTTTATAAGGAGAAAAAATATACAACGTAGACAGGATGTACCTCTTGGAAAAGATTTAACATGCCTAACTTTTGACCATTAATTTTCATTGAAATTTCATTTGCATAAATAGGATGAAGTTTCTTCAATACGATGTTGTATGGTGTCACAATGAATATATGATTGTTTACTTAATTAAATTACACTTTACTTATTGGTTTTATAAGATTAAAATCGGAGAAAGAATTATTATAAGAGGATGAGCTGATTGGACAACCAAAAGCTCCTGAACGCGATAAGCGAACAGGAGCTTTTTGTGTTCATTTTTGCAAAAGGAGTTGGGAAGATGAATATTGATCATATTGAAGCTTTTATGTATGTTGTTCACCTCAATAGTTTTCATAAAGCTGCAGAGGCAATGTTTTTATCACAGCCAACGGTCTCGGCAAGAATTAAGACGCTTGAGAGTGAACTCGATTCAGTACTATTTGAGAGACAAGGGAGAGGGATGATTTTAACCGAAAAAGGGAAGGCCTTCATTCCATTTGCGGAACAAATTATTCGGACTTTTCAACAGGGGAAAAAACAGTTGAAAACAGGAAGCGATCTGGAGGAAATAACGATAGGGGCTAATATAATTACATCGCAATACTTTATTCCATTTGCTCTTCCTTTATGGAAAAGGAAGAATCCTAATTTACGCTTTAAATTTATTTCAGCAACAAATGATGCATTAATGGATAAATTGCTTCAGAAAAAGGTTGATATAGCATTTATGAAGGATGTTTCACATAGTGGTCTGCAAAATTATAAGACCCTTGATAATTCGATTCGTTTAGTCGTGTATCCAGGACATCCATTTCAACTTGAAACTGAGCTAACAGTGCAAGTATTGGCAATGGAGCCGTTAGTCTTTTTTGAGTGCGGTGCGTTTGACTGGAACCACGTTCATAAAATTTTTGAAGTGTCTAATGTAGAGCCTCGTATTGAATTTCAGGTTGATCACTTGGAAGTGGCGAAATCGCTTATTCTTAGCAGAAGCTGTATCGGATTTTTACCGTATTTATGTATTAAAAATGAATTAGAACAGGGAACTTTGGTTGAAGTGGATGTGTCTCATTTAATCAAGATAAAGCAGCACATCTATCTAACGCACTTAAATCACGGGATGGAAGCTCCCTTACTATGGAATGATATTCTTTTCTCAATTCGGAAATTTGAAAAAGACTTGCATCAATTACAGATACAATCGAATTGATAGATATTTTCTATCAATGCAATATTTTTTTTTATTAGTTAAACCATTGCCATTTGCATGTTTTAGGTGATAGGATTAGTCAAAATAAATTAATCACATAGGTAAACTTTGAATTAAAGTGGAGGAGAGAATATGAGTTATAAGCTTGGCATTTTAGACCAGAGCCCGATATTTCCAGGAGCTTCAGCATTTGATGCACTCCAGCAAACCATTCATCTGGCTAGACATGCAGAAGAGTGGGGGTATACCCGTTTCTGGGTATCAGAACATCATCATGCCGAAAAGCTAGCGGGATCCTCCCCGGAAGTATTGATATCTTATTTATTAGCCCAAACAAAATCGATTCGGGTAGGGTCCGGAGGTGTTATGCTTCAGCATTATAGTCCATATAAAGTGGCGGAAAACTTTCACGTATTATCAAATCTTTCGCCAGGCAGAGTAGACCTTGGCATCGGAAAAGCACCAGGTGGTCTCCCCTTATCAACGAAGGCTCTGCAATTTGGTACTGTGAATGATGGTAAAGACTTCGAAGAGCGGCTATCTTTTTTGAAAAAAATAATCGAAAATTCTGTTAACGACACTCATCCGCTTGCAGGTATTCAAGCGACACCACTCCCTTCTGAAAAGCCGGAGATGTTTCTGCTTGGTGCAAGTGCTGACAGCGCCAGGCTAGCAGCAGAACTTGGGATAGATTATGTATTTGCTCGATTTATCAATAGTAATGAGACTGTACTCGAAGATGCTTCACGCATTTACCAAAGTATCTATCCAACTGGAAGCTTTAAGGTATCAGTTTCAGTGATTGCTGCTCCTACACAACAAGAAGCAGAACAGTTAACAGGTGATCAGAAGATTGTGAAAGTCCATCTCCAAAGCGGCCGTTCTGTTACGGTCCAAACACTAGAGCAAGCAGAGTTATTTGGGAATCAGACTGGCGAGTCTTACGAAATAGAAGAACAGGACTCCAATATTATTGCTGGAACTCCCTCATATGTAAAAGAAGTATTAACAAATTTACATGAAAAATATGGGGTAGATGAGTTCATCCTACATTCGCCGATTTTAAAAGAAGCAGAAAGGTTCCGATCTTTTCAATTGTTGAGTCCTCTTCAATTAGCTTTATCTGAAGAGAAACACTTTACGAGCCAAAATTAAAAAGTCCTGGTAGATGTAAGCAAAGCTAAAAACCGATATAAATTAAAGGAGGAGTATGGATGTCTGAGCAGAGAAAGTTGAAATTTGGAGCGCTTGTTCATGGAGTTGGTGGGAGTATATCTGGTTGGAGACATCCTGACATTCAAGCCGATGCCAGTGTTAGTCTTGAATTTTATAAGGAGCAGGCCCAGAAGGCTGAGGAGGGAAAGTTCGATTTACTTTTCATTGCTGATGGATTGTTTATCAATGAGAAATCAATTCCGCATTTTTTAAATCGATTTGAACCACTGACCATTTTATCCGCACTCGCTGCTTTCACATCAAGAATAGGGCTTGTCGGAACTGTTTCCACCTCATACAGTGAGCCATTTACTGTAGCCCGACAATTTGCTTCACTTGATCACATTAGTCAAGGTCGTGGCGGATGGAACCTTGTTACTACACCTCTTGAGAGTACTGCCTTGAATTATAACAAAACGATAGAAGAACACCCGGATCATGCCAAACGCTATCGAATAGCATCAGAATATATACAGGTCACCAAAGGACTTTGGGATTCATGGGAGGATGACGCGTTTACTCGGGATAAAGAGTCCGGTGAGTTTTTTGACCCTTCTAAAATGCATCAATTAAAACATAAAGGAGAATATTTCTCCGTGCAAGGACCACTCAATATTGCCAGATCTAAACAGGGGCGACCTGTTGTTTTTCAAGCTGGTTCATCAGAAGCCGGGAAAAATCTTGCGGCTAAAGAAGCGGATGCAATCTTTACAGGTCAACCCACTTTGGAAGATGCTAAGATTTTTTATCAAGATGTAAAAAACAGGGCTACTGGATTCGGGAGAAATCCAGATGAGATTCTTATTCTGCCAGGTATCGCTCCAATCATTGGTGCAACTGAGGAAGAGGCAGAGCACAAATATCAAGAACTCGCTAACTTAGTTTCTATAGATAAGGCGCTTGACTATTTGGGACGATACTTCGATCATCATGATTTTTCCCAATATGAACTGGATGCACCTTTCCCTGATCTCGGAGACATCGGAAAAAACAGTTTCCGAAGTACAACTGATCGAATTAAACAGGCAGCCAAGGAGAAACAGTTAACGCTCCGTCAAGTAGCACTTAAAGAGACTACACCCCGGACTTCTTTTATTGGAACGCCAGAGAAAGTGGCGGATTTGATTCAGCAATGGTTCGAAGAGAAGGGGGCGGACGGATTTATCTTTACTTCAAGTGTTCCCAATGCTTTAAGTGACTTTGTATCTTATGTGATTCCTATCCTGCAAAAAAGGGGAATATATCGTACTGAATATGAAGCAGAAACATTAAGAGGCAACTTGGGGCTTCCATTCCCGGAAAATCGTCATGCGAAAGTAAAGATTAACCAATAATAGAAGTATCATTTAAAAAATGAAGGAGGAATACGAAATGGGAGAAGCGTTAAATGTTGTCGTTTGGTCAAAACAAGGATGTCACTATTGTGAAGAGGTTAAACAATATTTAAAAGAAAAGGACATTGCTTATCAAACAGTGGATGTTACCGATCATGATGAACGGCGAGATATTTTAGAAATCAAATATGGTGTTCGGTATGTTCCTATTATTGAAATTGGGCGAGGTAACGTATATGAGAGTGTTACGGATATTGGCATACCCTCTCTTGAAAAAGCACTCGAACGCTTACAATAACAAAATTTAGCTGATTTAAGAAGTTGACTTATTATTAAATGGATATTAAATAATGAAATAGAGCGTAAAAGGAAAAATTGTTGATTTAAATCCGGCTATTCTTGTGTAAATAATATGTTATGGAAACGGGGAGTTAATCATGACACAGCTAATCCGTCTTGCCACTGTAAAGGATGCGCCCGAAGTGCTAAACGTTACACTTCGGGCTTATGAACCAATTAGAGAATTGAATATTAACTTTCTGGCTGCAACAGCTGATTTGCAGCTAGTGACAAATAATATTAGTCGGAATCTCACTTATGTTTTAGAACAGGACGGCCAAATTGTTTCCACTGTGACAGTTCGTCATCCATGGAATGATCCCGATCATTTCAGTCCGTACCCATTCATTTGGTGGTTTGCAGTCGACCCCCTATACAAACAAAAAGGTTTTGGCTCGACGTTGTTAACCTGGGTGGAAGAAAATGCACTTCGGAAACAGGTGAAAGCGCCGGCAGTCTATTTGGCGACAGCTGATCGTCATCCTTGGCTTGCTTCCATTTATGAAAGAAGAGGCTATGAGATTTTTGCTGAACGAGATCACGATGGAGAAAAAATTGTGTATCTTCGTAAAATTCTAGATGAAACGTTGTTTCGCATTATTGAAAATAAAGAACCAATTGTGAGTAATTAAAAACGTCGGGGGAATTTGAGATGAAAAAAACCTTATTAATTGTTATGGCACTGCTACTTACTTTTTTGGGAGCTTGTTCTTCGAAAGAAACAACGAGTACAGCAAAATCAAGTTCTGGAGAATCAAAAGATAAAAAAGTTCAGAAAATCATTGTCGGAACAGGGACGCAATTCCCTAATATTTGCTTTTTGGATAAGAATGGTAAGCTGACAGGATATGATGTCGAGTTGGTTCGTCAAATCGATGAAAAGCTGCCTGAATATGAATTTGAATTTAAAACGATGGAATTTTCTAATCTATTATTAAGTTTAGAAACGAACAAAATAGATTTTGTTGCTCACCAAATGGAGGTGAATGATGAACGAAAAGAAAAATTTCTATTTAATAAAGAACCATATAATGTCTTTCCGCTTCAAGTTACAGTTCATCAGGACAACAAGGATATTCATTCCATTAAAGATCTAAAAGGAAAAAAAGCGATAGTGAGTGCAACGAGCAATTCTGCTGTTTTTCTTGAAAAGTATAATAAAGAAAATAATGCCGGTATTGAAATTGTCTATTCTGGCCAAGGCGTAGATGATACGAAGAATCAAATCAAAACTGGTCGGGCGGATGCTACCATTACTACACCATTTGCAGTCGACTTCTTAAATAAACAAGCAGATGCACAGCAAAAGGTTGTGGGTGAGCCACTTCTTAATTCAAAAGTATACTTTTTGCTAAGAAAAGATGAAACTCCTTTACAGAAGAGAATTGATGAAGTACTTGTGGAGCTGAAAGAAGATGGGGTAGTTAGCGAACTAAGTAAAAAGTGGCTGGGCGCAGACTATTCAGTAGGGTTTTAATTAGATAGTAGTAAGCGCGGAGGTGCTAAAGCATGGGGAAAGCATTTGATCCTTCATTAATCGTCGATTTCATTCCGACATTAATTTATTATCTTGGAGTAACATTGCAAATTCTGGCAGCATCCGTTTTATTAGGAATGGTCATCGGGATAGCGGCAGCCATCCTGAGATTATTTCGTATCCCTGTTTTGAATCAATTAGTCATTTTGTATATTTCATTCATTCGGGGAACTCCTATTTTAATACAATTATTTCTAGTTTTTTATGGACTGCCTGCAATCCTTTTATTCATTAATATTGATATTTCAAGAATGGATGCTCTGTATTTTGTCATTATTACTTATGCATTAAGCAATGGGGCGCATTTCGCAGAAATATTCCGAGGAGCGATTAAGGCTGTCGATTATGGACAAACGGAAGCAGCCTATTCTGTTGGTATGAATAATAGTCAAAGTTTTTTTCGAATTGTACTTCCTCAGGCAATACGGATTGCTTTTCCGAATATCGCAAACTCTATTATCGGATCCTTGAAGGATACCTCACTTGCCTTTACCATCGGCGTAATGGATATGATGGGCAGGGGAGAGACATTAATTGCTGCAACTGCACATGCTCTCGAAGTCTATCTCTCATTAGCTGTTATCTATTATGCAGTCGTGCTAGTGTTTGAGAAAATATTCAGACTTTATGAAAACCGCATTAATCGGCATCAAACTGTTGATGTGTCTGTTACTGGATAACAAAGGGAGGAGAGAAGGACTTGACGATTGATATTCTATTCATTTGGACTGCTTTTAAGGAGATTATTAAAGCACTTCCGATCACACTTATCTTAACGATTCTTCCTCTTCTTGCAGGTTTTATTATCGGTCTCGCTGTTGCCTTGATTAGGATATATAAAGTGAAATTTCTATGTAGAGTTGCAAATGGATATGTTTCCTTCTTTAGAGGAACACCAATTATTATGCACATAATGCTCATTTATTTCGGTTTTCCATTATTAATCGATCAAATTTCAACAAAATTTGATTTGGGTATTCAATCTAATTCCATTCCGATCATTTTATTTGTCTTAACCGCCTTATCGTTGAGTGCGGGTGCCTATTTATCAGAAATATTCAGATCGGGAATTATCAGTGTCTCCAATGGCCAAATGGAGGCAGCCTATTCCGTGGGGATGAATTCGTTTCAAGCCATGACGCGAATTGTTTTGCCACAGGCCATTGCTCAGTCCATCCCGAATTTCACGAATATTTTCATTGGATTCTTGCATACGTCATCCATTGCTTTCATTGTATCGCAAAAAGAAATGACAGGAGCAGCCAATATAGTTGCATCCACCAATTTGAAATTTTTGGAGTCCTTTATCGCTGCTGGTTTAATTTATTGGGGCCTCACAATCATTGCAGAGGGGCTTTCGTTTTTAATTGAGAAAAAGGCCACTGCCTATAATCGAGGAGGAGTACAATGATTTATTTAAAAGATATTCAAAAATCATTTAACCAGCAGCCTGTTTTAAAAGGAATTAATTTGAAAATAGGCAAGGGAGAAGTAGTTACCATACTTGGACCAAGTGGATCAGGAAAAACGACCCTGCTTAGGTGCTTGAACTTTCTGGAGAAACCTGATGAGGGAATTGTTCAAGTGGGAGATATACAGGTGAAGTCTAAGAAGGCGACCAAAAGGGAAATCTTATCCCTTAGAAGACAATCGGCAATGGTTTTTCAGCATTATAATTTATTTGCTCATAAAACTGTTTTGGAGAATGTAATGGAAGGGTTAATTGTTACAAAAAAATATAAGAAAGCTGAAGCGAAACGGGAAAGCGAGCTGTTATTGGAAAAAGTAGGTTTGGGAGATAAGCATAACTATTTCCCCTCGCAATTGTCAGGAGGTCAACAGCAACGTGTTGGAATTGCTAGGGCACTTGCTTTAAATCCTGAGGTCATTCTATTTGACGAGCCAACGTCGGCACTCGACCCTGAGTTGGTTGGGGAGGTGCTTTCTGTCATAAAAGCAATTGCCCAGGAAGGTATCACGATGGTGATTGTAACCCATGAAATGAGTTTTGCTAAAGAGGTCTCGGATCGTGTTCTTTTCATGGATGGCGGGGTCATTGTAGAAGAAGGTTCACCATTGGAGATTTTCAATGCGCCGAAGGAAGAGCGAACACGACAATTTTTAAACCGGATATCAAGAGATTTTTCCGTATCGTTTTTAGAAGAAAGGGCCAATTAAAGGAAGTGGCAAAAGGAGGACGTATGATTAATACAATCGTGGTCGATGAATTGATTGAAGAAGATAAAGAGACAGTGCGCCGCTTATTGGTAGAAAGTTATCAACAATATGAACATGAATATTCGAACCCGGAAGCTTGGGAAGGCTATTTAAAAAATATTGAATCCTCGGTGGATAATCCACATGTTGATAAGGTGTTGGTTGCAAAGTGCAATCAGGATATCCTTGGTACATTGCAGCTTTTTCAGTCATCTGAAAAAGCATATGAGAAGCCTGAACTTGGAATTTTTTCACCAATCATTCGGTTGTTGGCCGTTCATCCCGAATCAAGGGGACGCGGGATCGCACAGGAATTATTAAAAGCTAGTGTAAATTATGCAAAATCGCAAGGTGCGTCCAGTTTATATCTACATTCTACTGATAAGATGCATAAAGCCATTAAACTATATGAATGGTTTGGCTTTAAACGGGATCGAACGAAAGAATTCCAAAATCATGATGTTTTAGTAAAATGCTATCGCTTAGATTTATAGAAGGAGGCGACTGTATGAGTCGAGAGCTGGAAAAGCGCTTAATATCGATACGGCGCCATTTACATCAATATCCGGAGTTATCAAATGAAGAATTTGATACGACAAAATCGATACAAACCTGGCTCGAGGAAGAGGGCATTGAGATCCGTCATACAGGATTGAAAACAGGTGTTTTTGCAGATATAAAGGGTGGCAAACCCGGACCGACAGTAGCCATAAGGGCGGATATCGATGCACTTCCGATTGAGGAACGAACCGGGCTTCCATTTGCTTCGAAAATAAAAGGAGTGATGCATGCTTGCGGCCATGATTTTCATACGGCAGCTGCCATAGGTGCTGCCTACCTTTTAAAAGAATATCAATCAGAGTTGTGCGGGACAGTGCGATTGCTTTTTCAACCCGCAGAAGAATTAGGTGGCGGAGCGGTGCATGTGATAAAAGATGGTCAAATTGACGATGTAGCGGCTGTAATTGGCCTGCACAATAAACCCAATTTGCCTGTCGGCACCATTGGGATAAAAGATGGTCCGTTAATGGCGGCAGTGGACCGTTTTCATATTGTTCTTCAAGGGAAGGGGAGCCACGCGGCCATCCCTCAAAACGGAAAAGATCCAATAGCGGCAGCGGCTCAGCTTATTACTGCTCTTCAAACTATCGTCAGCCGGAATGTATCCCCATTAGATAGTGCTGTGGTAAGTGTTACGAGAATAACAGGTGGAAACACTTGGAATGTAATTCCAGGTGACGTCATATTGGAAGGAACGATTCGAACCTTTAATTCAGAGATACGCGAAGAAGTAAAAGAAAAGTTTTATTCGATTGTGAATCATATTACAGCTGCTTTTTCACAGGAAGCTGCGATTGGTTGGTTTCCTGGGCCCCCTGCGCTTCTTAATCATCCGGCAGTCACAGAGATGGCCCGCTTGTCTGCTCGGAAACAATCATTGCATGTAATCAATCCAGAACCTTCAATGGGAGGTGAAGATTTCGCTTATTACCTTCAACATATCCCCGGTACCTTTGCCTTTTTTGGTACAAACGGAAACGAAGACTGGCATCATCCAGCTTTTACTGTTGATGAAAAAGCCATTATTAAAGCCGCTTATTTTTTATTTGAAAGTGCCAAGAATTTATTACATGACCAGGATAAGTGGTGAACAGACAGGACAAAGGTGCCAGACACGATTTCATGCCTAGCACCTTTGATGTTGTAATTCCAAAAATTTCGGTCCAGCTTGATTTCAAGCATAGTCATCCCCCATTTTACCTTCAATACATATCCACTCTTCGTTCATTCATTCCAGCTTTTCATAGACACCTCTCTCCATTTCTCTTCCTCTCATTGACGAATCTTATTCTGATAGGGTTTAGATGAATAGATCTCTATAAAAATATTAGGGGGAAGGAAACGATTCTTTAGAAAATAGTGGAATTATCAGCCAAACCTATCTCAGGAAGCTGGAGTGGATATGTTTGCCGTCTCTTCTGGTGGAGATGGTCAAATCGCTGCTTGGGGGAGAAAATATGTTATTAGAGGAAGGCTTCACGATGGTGATTGTAACCGATGATGGTCTAGGATTGGTTCTTTTCATGGGTCGCGGGGGCAATGTAGAAGAAGGGGCGCGCCAATGGAGATCTTCAAAGCTCCAAAGGAAGAGCGAACACGACCATTTTTAAACCGGATATCAAGAGCATCTTCCGTATAAAAGGCAGTCAGTTGATTTTTCAAGGTGTAAACAATGAAATAATAAGGGGTTTATGGTACTTTTAACTTAAAAATAGTTAGTTAGGAGCAATAAAATGACGACACTGAATGAATGGTTTGAAATGGGGATTCCCGCTAGAGAATTTGTTTCTTCAATGAAGGCTCATAAAGAAAACTTACAATCGATTCATGAGCGTTTTTCTATTTCTGCAGATGATCAGGATTTTTTTGATGAATTAAAAGCGAAAGAACTTCGGGCCATTGTCATTACTGAAGACTGGTGCGGAGATGCGATGATGAATATACCTATTTTATTGAATATAACGGAAGCGACAAATATGGAAACTCGCATGATTTTACGAGATCAAAATCTTGAGCTGATCGATCAATACTTAACGAATGGAACAGCGCGTTCGATTCCCATTTTTATATTCATTGATAAGAATGGCGAAGAAAGAGCCGTTTGGGGACCTCGTGCACCAAAGGTACAAGCGTTTGTAATGGAGTTGCGCTCAAATCTTCCAGCTAAGGATGATGAACGATTTGAGGCAGAGCAGAAAGAGGTCTTTAAAAAGATAACAGAGGCATTTTCTGAAGATAAACAGCTATGGGACGAAGTATACGATAGCATCAAGGAAGCATTGGGAAAAATTTAAAACGATCGTGCATGACTAAATCCTCGAAGCTACGAGGATTTTAGACTGTAGACAACCTCGATAATAATTTGGGGGTGTCTACAGTTTTTTTAGGTTGGTAAAAACTAATTTTTCCAAAATTCTCACCGTTTTTTTTTTTTTTTGATAAAAATTTCCAGTTGGTAAAACACGTAGGAAAAATATGCTTTATTTATGTCTTAATTTTCTTCGTGTACATTTTCCATACTTTGTTAGTTAGACCTAATTATGGGGTTGATGTATGAAAGATTAAACGTAACATATGGTGCTTTACTTCCTCTTCAGGAGCAGATCAACAGCTCCATTTTTTATGGAAGTAAGGAGGTGTAATTGTAATAATCTAGAAAAAATATCTAAAAAGTGCCTCATTTTCACCTCATTTATTTCGATGATTAACACGGAAATTTTATGGTTAAAATCTACGCGGAAATTCAATGTTTTCAACGAATTATTGAAAGATCTTTAAGGCGAAACTACAGCAATCTTAAATTTTTTTGTCCACACAATATGGACAACAATAAATTTATCTATTATTATGGTTGTTATAACTATTAATTTAAAAGGATTTACGTTACTTCCATGTGTTTTTTTGGGAAGGACACTTGTATTTTCTTAATAAGAGCAAAATTCATAATTCTTAAATGCAACATTTAAGAATAGGGTAGATCACCAACCATCAATTAGGGGGTATATGAGATGTCTAGTGAAATATTAAATCGATTTTTGAAAGAAAATTTAGATGATTTAAAAGATAAAGGACTTTATAACGTGATAGATCCGGTAGAAGGTCCGAACGGTCCGATGATCACCATTGCAGGAAGAGAGCTAATTAATTTATCATCCAATAATTATTTAGGTTTAGCAACTGATCGCCGATTAATCGACGCATGCATAGAAGCAACGAAAACATATGGTGTCGGAGCCGGTGCTGTCCGTACGATTAACGGGACGTTAGATATACATGTCAAATTGGAAGAAAAGCTTGCCGAGTTTAAACATACAGAAGCAGCCATTGCTTATCAATCTGGATTTAACTGTAATATGGCAGCGATTTCAGGAGTGATGGATAAACACGATGCCATCCTTTCAGATGAATTGAATCATGCTTCAATCATTGATGGATGCCGATTATCTAAAGCAAAAATCATTCCCTTTATCCATTCCGACATGGATGATTTACGAACAAAAGCACTTAAAGCAAAAGAGTCTGGATTGTATAACAAAATCATGATTATTACTGACGGAGTGTTCTCGATGGATGGGGATATTGCCAAGCTCCCTGAAATTGTGGATATTGCCGAAGAGTTAGATTTAATTACGTATGTTGATGATGCGCATGGATCAGGTGTACTAGGTAATGGTGCAGGAACGGTAAAACATTTTGGGTTATCGGATAGAGTGGATTTCCAAATTGGAACATTATCTAAGGCTATTGGTGTTGTAGGTGGCTATGTAGCAGGAAAGAAAGATTTAATTGATTGGCTAAAAGTGAGAAGTCGTCCATTTTTATTTTCAACGGCTGTCACACCGGGAGCAGTTGCATCCTGTATAGAAGCCATTGATATTTTGATGAATAGCTCAGATCTTCAAAATAAGCTGTGGGAAAACGGCGATTACTTGAAAAAAGGTCTAAAAGAATTAGGTTTTTATATAGGGGAGAGCGAGACACCGATTACCCCTTGCATTATAGGTGATGAAGCTAAAACACAGCAATTCAGTAAAAGGCTGATCGAAGAAGGTGTATATGCTAAATCCATCGTATTCCCTACAGTTCCGAAGGGAACAGGAAGGGTGAGGAATATGCCGACAGCTGCTCACACAAAAGAGATGCTGGATCGGGCTATAGACATTTATGAAAAAGTAGGAAAAGAGATGTCGATTATATAAAGGGTTTCTTACTGCAGAGTGTAAAAAAGGGAGGGATTTTTGATGAAAAAGGTCTTAGTAACGGGGGCTTTAGGTCAAATTGGTTCAGAACTGACGCTGAAAATGAGAGAGATATACGGCTTTGACAATATCATTGCAACAGATATTCGTAGAACGGAAAGTAATGTGGTCCAATCAGGTCCATTTGAGATATTGGATGTTACCGATGAAAAAGCGATGTTTGATATTGCCAAAAAACATGAAGTGGATACGATTATTCATTTAGCTGCTTTATTGTCGGCAACAGCTGAAAAGAAGCCGCTTTTAGCCTGGAATTTAAACATGGGCGGATTGGTAAATGCCTTGGAAACGGCACGAGAACTTAATTGCCGATTATTTACACCTAGCTCTATTGGTGCGTTTGGTCCAACGACTCCTAATGATTGGACACCGCAAGACACCATTCAACGACCGAATACAATGTACGGAGTGAATAAAGTATCGGGTGAGTTATTATGTGATTATTACAATCATAAATTTGGCGTTGATACGAGAGGTCTTCGATTCCCAGGGCTGATCTCGTATGTTACGCCTCCTGGCGGCGGAACAACCGATTATGCGGTCGAAATTTACTATGAAGCGATTAAAAATAAGAAATATACATCTTACATTGATAAGGGAACATACATGGATATGATGTATATGCCTGACGCTTTAGCTGCCATTACGACATTAATGGAGGCGGATGCCTCAAAGCTAAAACATCGGAATTCTTTTAATGTATCTGCCATGAGCTTTGCCCCAGAACAAATCGCAGCCGAGATCCAAAAGCATATTCCAGATTTTGTCATGGGTTATGACGTCGATCCTGGAAGACAATCTATTGCTGACAGTTGGCCAAATAGCATAGATTCAACTTGTGCAAAAGAAGAATGGGGATTTAAGGCGGAATATGATTTGGAGAAAATGACGAAGGATATGTTGGTAAAGCTTGGATTAAAGTCACTGTTAATTACCGCTTAATCAGCCTGAGCCGAATAAAAGGGTTGCAAGACTCTTTTATTCGGGTTATTTTATACAGGTCGTGATTTTTTTTACCGGTTTAATGAAGCACTTATTAGACCAATAAAAAGTAAGCGCTTTCCATTAACTTTATGTTCACATCTGGTATAACGTGAAAATTCATAAGAATCTTTCTAACTATCAGGAATGCTTAACCTAGAAGTGGAGAATGATTTTTGAAGGCTCATAAAGATGCCCGCTTAATCATTTCGATACCGAATGGAGAGTATTAGGATTTTGCAGCAAATATGACTTTTAGTAGAGTAGGGGGAAATGGAATGGCAAACCAAGATTTGAATAGGGACCTGAAGGGCCGTCATATTCAGATGATTGCTTTGGGCGGTACAATTGGTGTTGGTTTATTTATGGGTTCAGCCAGCGCGATTAAATGGACAGGTCCATCTGTCATGTTGGCTTATGCAATATCAGGGATTTTTATCTTTTTGATTATGCGGGCAATGGGGGAAATGTTGTATTTGGAGCCAAGTACAGGTTCATTTGCTACATTTGGTTATAAGTATATTCATCCATTGGCAGGGTATATGACTGCTTGGAGCAACTGGTTCCAATGGGTTATTGTCGGGATGGCCGAAATCATAGCTGTTGGGACATACATGCAGTATTGGTTCCCTGATCTTCCTGCTTGGATCCCAGGTTTGATTGCAATGGTGATCCTTGGGGCAGCGAACCTGATTTCCGTTAAATCCTTTGGTGAAATTGAATTTTGGTTTGCACTGGTTAAAATCGTAACGATTGTATTAATGATCGTTGCAGGAATTGGACTTATCTTCTTTGGATTTGGTAACGGCGGAGAGGCGATAGGATTATCTAATCTTTGGGAACATGGTGGATGGTTTACAGGTGGATGGAAAGGATTCTTCTTTGCTCTTTCATTAGTTGTTGCAGCGTATCAGGGTGTAGAACTGATCGGGATTACAGCTGGTGAAGCAAAAGATCCGCAAAACACAATAACTAAAGCGATTCAAAGTACCATTTGGCGTATCTTAATCTTCTATATTGGTGCAATTTTCATTATTGTAACCGTTTACCCTTGGGACCAACTAACTGCAATTGGCAGCCCATTTGTGGCAACCTTTGCGAAAGTTGGTATTACAGCAGCAGCTGGAATCATTAACTTTGTCGTAATCACAGCTGCAATGTCTGGCTGCAATAGTGGTATTTACAGTGCAGGACGCATGCTTTACACATTAGGAATGAATGGACAAGCGCCAAAATACTTTGCCAAAGTATCCAATAGTGGTGTCCCATTATTCGGTACGTTCGGTGTGATAGTGGGGTTAGCACTTGGTGTAGTTTTAAGTTATGTTGCACCAGAAAATTTATTTGTGCATGTTTATAGTGCAAGTGTACTTCCTGGTATGATTCCGTGGTTTGTCATTCTGATAAGTCAAATTCAATTCAGAAAAGCTAAAAAGGCTGAAATGGTCAATCATCCATTTAAAATGCCTTTTGCACCTGTAACAAACTACTTGACCATTGCTTTCTTGATAATGGTATTAGTCGGAATGTGGTTTAATGATGAAACACGCATTTCGTTAATTGTAGGAATTGGTTTTCTATGTATCGTTGTCATTAGTTATTACGCTTTTGGAATGGGCAAGCGTGTACCAGTAGATGCTCCGACAGAAATTGAAACTGAGCATAAAGTGGGTTAATCTATAACTTGCTTTGAATTCTTCTAAGTGAGACAGTTGTTTATTGTAGATTACTAATCTTTAAGGAAATAGTAGGGTGCTTTACTTCAAAACGAGGGTTGCTGCGGCAGCCCTTTTTCTATTGGAGCTAGATTTGCGGCGGTGCGGATCACATATATATAAATCTTGTAGATCCTCTCACTATTATCTCAATTGGAAGGTTCGTGTTTACTGGATCTGTTGTTTCTAGTTCAATCATATCAATGATTGTTTGAGCTGAAATGGTCCCCTTATTAAATACATCTTGCCGTATTGTCGTTAAACCTGGTCATTAATAACGACTAATCACAAGGTCATCAAATCCAACGACAGAATAGTCTTTGGGAACTCCTTTTCCATGTTCGTGCAATGCCTTAATAATGCCAACCGCCAAAATAGTTATTAGCCATAATAAAATCCCCTTCAGGTAGTAGTGTATCGTCCACGACTGTTTGTGTTTTTTTACACTATCTATCTTAAGGGGATAATATTACTTCTCAGTCCTTTTAAAAATGAGAGTAGGTATTGTTTTACACATTGTACAGGTGTCGTTTTCGTAACTTTAAAGTCCAAGCACAATACCGTTTAGAATTATTAAATAAGAAACATTGCAACGATTGTAGTGACGGCCAAACCAATGGTTACCGGCAGCAGATTCCGGCGCGCAAGTTCGAATGGGCTGACATTACATATGGCAGCGGCTGGGATGAGGGCCCATGGAATCAAGGTACCTCCGCCAACCCAAATCGCAGTTATTTGCCCAAGTGCAGTCAAGGTAGCGGTTCCGCTTCCGATTGCCGTTCCAAAAAGTTTGGCAACCGAACCTGCTAAAGAAATCCCTGAAAATCCCGACCCATCAAGGCCAGTGATGGCACCGATGCCCGTTAATGTGACAGAGGCAATTTCTTTCGTCAAAGGAACCGAGGCCGCCAAGGCGGCGCCAAGGTCATTGACAATGCCGAGGGAAGTTTTTGGTAAATAGTCACCGATGATTTGGGTGAATCCAGAATCTCCTAAATAGAAGAATGCGGCGATTGGAATGACGGGTCCGAATACTTTGAAGCCAAATTGAAATCCCTGAATTAAATAGGCCGTTGATTTTTCAAGTCCCTGTTGTTTATGTGCGACGAGGGATAAAATGAGCAAGATGAAAACGGCTGTTCCGCCAACCAACGCCGTTGCATCTCCGCCTTGCAACTTCAAAATCGACAAGGCCACAACATCCAATAGAAATGCGATCGGAATGAAGACTGCAAAAAACTTCTTTTGTGCCAGTGTGAGCAGATCTTCCCTGATTGTTTGATCTTGGCTGATTCCAACGTAATCAGCAGCCTTGATTCTTCCAAGTTTCATATCCCGCTTTAAAAGGATAAAGGCAGAGGTGGTGGTGACGACCCCCATTACAATGACAAGGGGAATGCTCGCAGCAATGACATCACCGACTGGTATCGAAGCTGCATCTGCCGTGAGTTTAGGGGCAGCTTGAATGATGAAATCCCCTGATAATGCTATTCCGTGGCCAAAAAGGTTCATTGCCATCGCCACGCCTAACGCAGGTAAACCAGCCCGTAATGCAAACGGGAGCAGAACCGCCCCAAGTAAGGCAACCGCTGGTGATGGCCAGAAAAACCAGGATATGATCATCATGACAATCCCGATTATCCAAAAGGCAAGTGTAGGATTTTTAATGAATTTGGCAAATGGTGCGATCATGACATCGTTAATACCAGACTTCGTTAAAACCGTGCTCATGGCGACTATGATTGAAATGATTAATATCGTGGACATTAATTCCGTGATGGCGAAGATGAAACTGTTGAATATCCCGCTTATGGATGAGGCAAAACTGCCAGTAGCAACTAAAGCCAAAAGGAAAATGCCAATTATGCAAATGATGGTCGTATCACGGCGTTTTACCATAAACCCGATTATCAATACAATAAATACAACATAAATCCAATGGAGTGCCGTTAATTCCATCTCCATAATCCGTCCCCCTCATAAATATGCCTAGTTACAGATTATGAGGGGGGTACGGGGTGGTGAGTTGTTTCATAAATTTAATGCTTATCTTCTTTATTTTCAACTGCACTTCAAGTATCCTTAATTGAACAGCCACTACTGTAAATGAGGGATAAGTTGTGAAGCAAGTATATAGTGATATCATACAATTTCGGGGTACACATTATGAGTTCGGGTACATGCAAGGTGAGGCATTAAAAGATTCACTAACCGTAAAAAATCGTGAAGATCAGTGGAAGATTAGACAGCCACGGTTTACGATTGAAGAAGAAGAGGTCAAGAAAGCGATTACACAATTCGCCCCTGGAGTATGGGAAGAATTACTGGGGTTGCAAGAAGCATTGAAATGGCCAATTGAACGCGTGCTGCAAGAGTTTGGAGGGTACCGATTGGATTATGTTCGGTCTGGATGCTCCATCATGACAGGGGATGATTATCTCATTCGCAATTATGATTACCATCCAAAGACATACGAAGGGCGCTATGTCTTATTCCAGCCAACTGATCAAGGGTATTCAAGCATTGGACCTAGTCAGCGAGGGACTGGACGGATGGATGGCATGAATGAAAAAGGGTTAGTGATCGGATATAACTTCATGAATCGAAAGAACCCGGGAGATGGATTCATTTGCTGCATGATTGGCAGACTGATTGTTGAATCTTGTGCGAACGTGGAGGAAGCGGTTTCGATGTTGAAGGAAATCCCACATCGTCATTCATTCACGTACGTCGTTTATGATAAAAGTGGCGGAACATATATTGTGGAAACCTCTCCGAGAAATGTAGAGGTGCGTAGGGCCAATGCATGTACCAATCACTTTGAAATCATGAAAAATGAAAATCGTAATCATCTTATAGATTCGAAACGCAGATTGGAAATCATACAAGAACATGAAGGGAAACTTTCATCTGCCTACGATGCTTATAGATTGTTTAATGACACCAACCAAGGTGTCTTTTCGGATTTATATAGCAGCTGGGCTGGAACGATTCATACCTCCGCTTATTTACCTAAGGAGATGAAAGCTTGGATTGCTTTGGGGGGGAATCAGGAACCCACATCAATTGATTTTGCGAAATGGCTCGAAGGGGAAGATATTGAATTAGATCGAATCAGAGGTGTAATTGATACGGATATTCCTTTTGTGCATATGGATGAGGGAGCGAATTGGTTTCGGAGTTGAGCGTATTATGAAATGCTCTTTTTTAGGGGTTATAATTGATTGGTAATACATAAGGCATATGAAATTGCAAAATGAAAACAACATTTAGAGAGCAAGGAATCAGTCGGTAAATAATTGTAAAGGGGGGCTTTTACAATGGATGAAAGTGAAGGCTTAAAAGGATCAAGGACTGTTCAACGGTCAATTAATATATTGAACTGCTTTACTTTAGAAGAGCCTGAATTATCCTTAACGGAAATCTCAAATAAAATTAGTTTGGCCAAATCAACAACTTCCAGGCTGTTAGATACATTAGTACAAAATGGTCTACTGCAAAAAAAATTCTCTAACTCAAAATATCAGTTTGGCTATAAAATGTATCAGTTTGGTCGTATTGCGGAAAGTACGATTTCATTCGAAATAACGGAACTTGCAAAACCATTCATGAAGAAACTAAGAAATGAAATTGGAGAATCAGTAAGTTTATATATGCTGGAGAATAAGAAACGAAGGTGTATTGCACGATACGGGAGCAATCAATCAATCCGCCATGTTGTAAGTATCGGAGAGACACTTCCATTGGAGAAAGGTTCTGGTGGGAAGGCCTTATTAGCTTTTCAGTCTTCGGCGTTTGTTGAATCTGTTCTAAAAACTTTAGATTCCGAAACAATACGCAATAATCTTTCAAACGAATTGACAATCATTCAAAAAGAATCCATTGCAATGAGTTTAGACGAAAGAGGGGCTGGAGTTAATTCACTTGCATCACCTATTTTTGGGCTCGATCAAGAAGTGAATTTTTGTTTATGCGTATCGGGTCCAAGTACACGATTTACGCAAATAGCGATGGATGCAATAAAAAATGAAGTGAAGATAAATGCCATAAAGATTTCGGAATGCTTTAATGCCCCAAAAGAATAGCTAATATTGTGGACAAGTTTAAAAACAGCGCCTTTTACTGGGCGCTGTTTTTTATTTTGGTTTTAGAAAAAACAGAATTTTTTAATTTTTATCGTGACAGATAAAAAGTGTTTTGCTATAATTCATTCATGAAGTTCCATCTAACGGAATGATAAGTTCCACTAGATGAAACATCAAAAGATTTCTATTTCTCATTCCTATCTTATTTAGCAAAATTACCAGACTCATAACATCAAGGAGGAAGTATTTTTATGGATAATCCAACAAATGGCCCTTTGACTGGAATTCGTGTTATCGATGCATCTACTGTGATTGCCGCTCCGTTTGCAGCTACCTTATTGGCGGACTTAGGAGCTGAAGTAATAAAAGTGGAACTCCCGGATAAAGGTGATCCGTTGAGAGGCCTTGGACCGTGGAATGGTTCTGAACCATTAAGGTGGCCAGGTCTTGCACGTAATAAACAGTCTGTAACTTTGGACATTCGCACTATTGAGGGTAAAGAGTTATTTAAAAAAATGATTAGCACCGCCGATGTCCTAATAGAAAATTTCAGGCCTGGAACCATGGAAAAATGGGGACTAGGATATGATGTGCTGAGGGAAGTGAACCCCCGTCTCATTATGACTAGACAATCTGGTTATGGACAGACAGGGCCATATGCAGAAAAGGCAGGATTCGGAACGCCTAGTACTGCATTTTCGGGATATACATACCTACAGGGATTTGAGGACCGCCACCCAGTAAGCCCTTCATTTTCATTACTCGATTATATATCTGGCATATATATTGCTTTTGGAACTGTAAGCGCTCTCCTACATCGTGAAACTTCCAGTACAGAAAAAGGTCAAATCGTTGAGATGGGACTATACGAAGGGATGTTCAGGATGATGGATTTCTTAATTGCTGAACATGATCAGCTCGGAAAAGTACGAGAGAGAGCACCTATGCTTCACGGTCATTCAAGCCCTTCGGGTACTTACCAAACAAAAGACGGACATTGGGTTGTCATGGTATGCAGTACACAAAAAACATGGGAACGTTTGGCTGTAGCTATGGATCGGCCGGATTTGATAGGAAATCCTGATTATTTAACAAACCAAGCACGAATGAATAACAATGACATCCTTCAAGAACTTGTTATGACTTTTATGAAATCTCTAAATAAACAAGAACTTTTGAAGACAATGGATGAGTTTGGTGTTCCCATTTCTCCTATATTAAGCATAAAAGATATCTTCGAAGATCCTCATTATCAAGCGAGGGAAAATATTTTGGAAGTGGATCATCCTCGATTAGGCAAAGTTAAAGTTCCTGGCATTGTACCTAAGTTTTCAGAAACCCCGGGGCGCATCCGTCATCGTGCACCAGAGCTTGGAGAGCATAACAAACAAGTGTATTGTAAAGAGCTTGGATTATCGGAAGAGGAATTAATGAATTTAAAGGAAAAGGGGGTCATCTAACATGGAAAATGAAAAAATGATTTTACCCGACAAAGTGAATATTTGGGAAGTACTCCCGCGAGATGGTTTTCAAATGGAAGATAAATGGATACCTACACAAGAAAAGATTCGCATTATCCGTGGTCTGACAAGTACAGGAATCAAACGCATCGAAGTTACATCCTTCGTGCATCCTCGAGCAATACCTCAATTAAAAGATGCGGAAGAGGTGGTAAAGCAGGTTCAGGACTTAGATGGAATAAAGTTCCGTGCACTGGTTCCCAACTTGCGCGGGGCAGAACGGGCCATTAATGCAGGAATGAAAAAAATCAAGATCTTACTATCGGCTACTGATTCACATAGCTTATCCAATTCCAACTGTTTAGTTAGAGAAGCACAAATGGAGCACCTGCCGATTGTAGAACTTGCCGGAAAATATGGTGTGGAAGTGGGAGGTTCCATTGCGGTAGCATTTGGTTGTCCATATGAAGGAGAGGTACCTTTGGAAAAAATCGTATCGATTCTTGAAAGATATCAAGATATGGGGGTTAACGAAGTTTCATTGGCGGATACCGTTGGAATGGGAAATCCTAAACAAGTATCTGAAATGTTAAGGATTATTAAAAAATTATTCCCTAGTTTCAAGTTCACCTTACATTTACACAATACAAGAGGGATGGCATTCGCTAATGCAGTCGCAGCATTGCAACAAGGGGTTACGGATTTCGATAGCTCTACCACGGGACTGGGGGGCTGCCCTTATGCCCCTAACGCTGCAGGGAATTTACCCACAGAAGATCTCGTACATGGCTTACATGAAATGGGAATTCGAACAGGCATCAATCTTGATTCATTACTCGAAATCGCTAGAGATATCAAACATACAATTGGGCATGATGGTGGAAGCTTTATTCTAAAGGCGGGCCCGAACAGCAGGCTACATACAAAACCCAAAAGTCAAAAAAAGCTTGGATGAATACAAATGGGGATTCAACTGAATCCCTTTAAAGAAACATGAGTGTAATTTGGTGTTAGCCTGATTCACTCCAATCACTCTATTGTAAATTCGAAATGAAAACGGATACAAATTAAGGGGGGTATATATGTTATCGATTTTAGGATTCATGATGATTGTTGTTTTTATGTATTTAATTATGAGTAAGCGATTAAGCGCTCTCAATGCCCTGATCATCATTCCGGTCATTTTTGCCTTAATAGGTGGATTCACTGATTTAGGACCTATGATGATGAAGGGGATTGAAACAATTACACCAACCGCAATAATGGTGATATTCGCCATTTTATATTTTGGGATACTAATAGATGCAGGGATGTTTGATCCTTTGGTGACCAGAATGGTGAAAATATCAAAAGGCGATCCGTTAAAGATCTCCGTTACTACTGCAGTATTGTCTTTATTGGTAGGGTTAGACGGGGATGGAACGATCACGTACCTAATTGTCGTTACAGCACTATTGCCATTATACGAGAGGTTAGGAATGAATAAGTTAATACTGGCTTGTCTTCCTGCCATGTCGATGGGCATTATGAATGTACTTCCTTGGGGGGGACCGACGGCTAGGGTAATGTCGATATTTGGTTATGACGCTATGGAACTCTTGGGGCCAATTATCCCATCCATCATTGCGGGGGCATTATATGTCATTGGACTAGGCGTGTTTTTTGGTTTAAGAGAACGCAAAAGATTAGGTGTTTTTGGTCATTATACAGAAACAGAAGGAGAAATAGCCGTATCAATGGAGGACATTGCAGCAGATCAATCATTAAAAAGACCCAAATTGTATTGGTTCAACATCATTCTTACTCTAGTATTGATTTTTGCCTTGGTTAAAGCAGTTTTGCCATTACCTGCATTATTTATGATCGGTTTTGTCATAGTCATAGTTGTAAACTACCCGAATTTAAAAGAGCAACAGAGTAGAGTTGAAGCGCATGCTGGAAATATTCTAACTGTTACTTCCTTGATCTTTGCTGCCGGTATTTTCGCAGGTATCTTGGAGGGAACGGAAATGGTTGATGCCATGGCTTCTTCTTTAGTGCATATTATACCGGACTTTCTTGGTCCACAATTGCCTGCAATTGTAGGATTGACCAGTATGCCATTTACGTTTGTAATGGCAAATGACCCTTATTATTTTGGTATCATTCCAATTATTGCTGAGACTGCTTCGGGATTTGGAATCGATAAACTTGAAATTGCACAAGCATCACTATTAGGCCAGCCACTACATTTATTAAGTCCATTGGTTGGGTCGGTATACGTATTGCTTGGACTTGTCGGTGTAGAGTTTAGGGAGCATATAAAATTTTCACTAAAATATGCCGTCGGAACAGCTTTGGTAATGATTATAACTGCTTTCCTTTTCGGTGCATTATCAATATAGCCATGTTTTCGTTTACTGAATCGAAAGAAGCTTTCAATTTTTCACGGAGAAATGAGGAGTAAACATATGAATGAATTGAACTCAATTCCTGCTCTTTTACCTGTAGAAATCATAGAGAGAGCCAAAGCTTTAAATACGACCCTTATAGCGGATGCGATGGATTGTAATGGTGTAATGGATTATAAGATAAAGCCTGTGGCATCTGGGATGAAAGTGGTGGCGACAGCTATGACTGTTAATATGAGAGCAGGAGATAATTTAATTCTTCATCAAGCCATATATTCTGGAAGAGAAGGCTATGTATTAGTCGCAGATGGTAAAGACCACAAAGCAAATGCCTATCTAGGAGAGTTAATGGCTGGAGCTGCAAATGCAGTTGGACTTGATGGTATTGTAATTGATGGATTAGTTCGTGATAAAGAGGCTCTTTGTGAATTGGGACTTCCAGTTTTTGCAAAGGGATTCACCCCTAGTGGACCATTTAAAGATGGACCTGGGGAATGTAATACTACTATCTCATGTGGAGGTGTAACTGTTCACCCCGGTGATTTAATCATTGGAGATGAGGATGGTGTAGTTGTTGTTTCACTGGATAAAATAGAAGAGGTGTTTACCAAGGCAGAGAAAAAGTTAGTTTATGAACAAAAACGACTCGAAGAAATTGCAGAATATCGAAGAAAGCGAAAACAAGGAGACCAAGAAGGAAGTATTGAACCTTCTTGGTTGAAAAGTAAAAAGGGAATATCAAATCTGATGTAAGATGCTACGGTGCTAATACTAGCTATTACCGCTTTTAAGTGTAGATAAATACTCGGGCCCAATCCTTGGATTGGGCTTTTACCGTTTTCATTTCAGGCAAACGAATCCTGGGTACTATTTAGTAGTGGATATTCCAGTAATATAATATGATAGAGTAGCAGATTTTGGATGAGAAACGAGTCTGTTTGTGTGCCGTTTTGGAATGAAGTCGTACTTGTACAATGAATAAGGGGATGAGCGAATGTATTCTACTGTTCTTGGATGGTTTAGGTTTATTACAATAATTGAGGGAATCTCATATGTTCTATTGCTGGGTATTGGTATGCCCATTAAGTACATATTGGATATTGGGGAAGCGACACTCATTTTAGGCAGCATTCATGGGTTTCTATTTGTCGTATTCGTCCTGTTACTTCTTTACGTAAGCATTCAATCAAAATGGTCCTTTTTAAAAATGGCCATGATCTTCATCGTTTCTTTCATTCCATTTGGGAATTTTGTAATCGATCGAAAGCTATTGAAGCATAATTAAATGATAAAGAAACATGCTCTTTGACGTCTTCTAAATAGAAGACGTTTAGACGGTAGACAAACTCAATAATAATTGATTTTGTCTACCGTTTTTGTTTGAGTGTTTGTGAAATTCGAACGGAGGATTTCCACTGCAGGTACTCGTTTTCCGCGGGCGGTCCGCCCTCGGCGCTTTGCGCCTGCGGTGTCTCCCTTGGACGCGTTTCCCGCAGGAGTCTCGTACACCCGTTCCATTCAATTTAGTTTTAGAAATTTAGATAAAACCCCTTTTGTCTAAAAACTGTCTTAATTCGAACGTAGGATTTCCACTCCAGGTAATCGCTTTCCGCGGGCGGTTGCCCTCGTACCTCCCGTTCCAATCAACTTTAGAAATTTAGATAAAACCCTTTTTGTCTACAAAACCAACGTCTTCTATTCAATAGAAGGCGTTTTTTTTATGAATGTAAGCTTGCTGTAAGGTTGGTATAAACATGCTGTAAGGATGAGCTTTTATAGTATAAGTATCAACAAAATTGATGAGGTGAAACAAATGGAGCCATTATTGAAAGTAGAAAATATCAAAAAGACATATGGCAAATCAAATGCTGCCTATACAGCGTTGGAAAATATATCTTTTGACATAAATGAAGGAGAGTTTGTGGGGATCATGGGACCCTCTGGAGCGGGGAAATCGACGTTGCTCAATATGTTAGCAACAATTGACTCACCAACAGCAGGGAAGATTTATATGAGAGATACGAGTATTCACGATATGAGTGGTGCTGATTTAACGGATTTCAGACGTGACAATCTTGGTTTCATCTTCCAAGATTACAATTTGCTGGATTCATTGACCGTGAAGGAAAATATATTGTTGCCACTGGCGATTGCAAAAGTTCCAGTGAAAGAAATCAATAGCCTAGTGAATCGTATTGCTAAAGTATTTGGTATTGAAGATTTACTAGCAAAATACCCATACCAAATCTCCGGTGGCCAAAAGCAAAGAACAGCCGCAGCAAGAGCGCTAGTGACAGAGCCTGCATTAATACTTGCTGATGAACCAACAGGTGCACTTGATTCAAAATCAGCGACAAACCTACTGGAAAGCTTAAGTGAATTAAATGAAAATAATCATTCAACCATCATGTTGGTGACGCATGATGCATACGCAGCGAGCTTCTGCCGTCGTATTATTTTCATCAAGGATGGTACTCTTTCAACAGAAATTTACCGTCGTGATCAAACACGTAAAGCTTTCTTCCAAGAGATTTTGGATGTTCTTGCGACAATTGGAGGTGAGGTAGATGACGCTATTTAGTTTAGCGAGAAAGAATATTGCACGAAACCTCACTCAATATTTTTTATACATCGCATCCATGGTTTTTAGCATCATCATCTACTTCACATTCGTGACATTAAAATATAGCGGTACGATTGCAGAACAAACGGCTTCATCACAAAAATTAGATTCACTAATGAGTGGTGCGGCAGTCATCCTCATATTCTTTGTTGTCGTATTTATTGCCTATTCGAATTCATTCTTTATGAAAAAACGTAAAAAAGAAGTGGCCTTATATGCATTGCTTGGCGTACGAAATCGTCAAATTGGCTTTATGCTCTTCTTTGAAAACTTACTATTAGGTTTGGTTTCATTAGTTGTCGGGATCATACTAGGGTTCCTTTGTTCAAAAGGCTTCATGACGCTATTGATTTATTTAATGGGCTATGATGTCATCGCACCATTTACATTTTCGGGATCAGCAGCTTTGAACACAGCAATCGTATTTCTTCTTATTTTTTTAGTGACATCATTTCAGGGCTATCGTTTAATTTATCAATTCAAATTAATTGATCTATTCCACGCATCGAAAAAAGGGGAAGCGGCACCGAAGTCATCCATGATTGTAGCCATTCTTGGAGTTTTACTAATTATCATGGGCTATTGGTTGGCGATGCAAGATCTTTTTACTTCTAAAGTGTGGGAAAAGCTCGGCTTTTTAATGACAGCACTCATTATTTTGGCGACAGTTATTGTCGGTACGTTTTTATTGTTTCACAGTGTAACAGGGTTTGTGTTAGCCATGATTAAGAAAAATGAAAAATGGCTGTGGAAAGGTCTTCATCTAATGACGATCTCGCAACTGCTGTATCGTATAAGGGGCAATGCACGTACATTGACCGTGATTGCGGTGTTAAGTGCTACAACGGTAACAGCTGGCGGTGCGGTTTATGGTCTTTATTACAATACAAATGATCAAGTCATGACAGCCGATCCGAATACCTTCATGTATCAGCAAACGGATGAAAAAGGCGAACAACAAGTCAGCGCTGTATTGCCAAATACAAAGTACGATGAGTATATTGAAGCACGATCTGTCACATTTAATACGAAAGAATTAAACGCGGCATCAGCATTCGATAGCTCGGATAAAAGAATTTATACGGTTATCAGCGAAAAAACATATAACAAATTAGCAGCAGTACAAGACAAGGAATCACTGCATGTGAGCGCTGACAATGCAGTCATTTTAGATATTGGATATGACAAAAGATTCTCACCTAAATACGAGGATAAGACCATCACGACAGAAAATGGCACGGCAATCACATTCCAAAGCTTTAAAACACAAACCGTTTTAAATGCCGGCACGGCAGGTATTGCAGTAGTGGTATCAAATGATCAATTTATAGCATTACAAAAAGAAGGGAAGGCACTTAAATATCGTGTCATAGGTGTGGACAAAGCTTCTACGGATTTATCTGAAGAAATTGCAAAACAAATGCCTGAAGATGCGCTATTTTCTAGTGCCCCTCAAGATTTACAAACAAGTATGGAAAGCGTAGGCTCATTGCTCTTTATCGGAAGCTTCCTTGGTCTGGTTTTCTTAGCTGCGACAGGCAGTATCATTTACTTTAAGGTTTTAACGGAAGCAGAGGAAGATAAATCACAATACAATATGCTTCATAAAATGGGTGTCAGCGCAAAAGAAATGCGGAAATCCATTGCATCACAAGTATTCATCATCTTCTTCGTACCACTGGCAGCAGGGTTATTTCACAGTGCTGTGGCGTTGAAAGCCTTCTCTAGCATATTGATGATGGACCTGGCAAAACCTGTGTTGATCTGGATGATTGCTTATACGGTTATCTACGGTCTGTATTATCTTTTAACGGTAGTGTCTTACAATCGTATAATCACACAAAATAATAAAACAGAAGGGTGATCGAGATGAAAAAATTTCTAATGGTAGTGGGCATTTTGTTTTTACTTGGAGCAATAGGAGTTTTCGCGCTAAGTAAAATGGACTTCAACCGCATGAATGCGAGCAATTATTATTTGCAAATTACAGAGGATGGGGTACAACATGAAACCAAACTGGATGATGGTTCAGTGATGAACTCCTATTCTTATAAACTGGACGCCACAAATGCTGATGGAGAAACATTACTACTTGAATTCACGGCACAAAAAAATCTTCGGAAAGATGCCTACTTGAAAATGTACGTGAAAAATGGAGATGAAGTATCTTCATATGATGAAGTGAAACTTGAGGAAATACCAGAGAAGGCACAAAAAAAATTAAAATAAGAAAGCAGGGCTGTCCCCAATAAATTAGTGGGGAACAGCCCTTTTCTCTGCCTGTTAAGAAATACTCGGCTCATAATAGTATAGTAATGGTGGTTCCTTTATTTTCAAGGCTGGTCAAATCAAGTTTCCCATTATGGGCTGAAATAATATCTCTTGCAATAGCCATTCCTAAACCAGTCCCATGTGCACTGGCTGTATTCGTACCTCGATAGTAGCGCTCAAAAACCTGTTCGATGTCTTTTGAGGGAATACCGCGGCCATTATCGGCAATGGTAATTTGGGTATGAAGCTCCGAGGCTTTGGAAATGTTGCATGGCGGTTGCTCTTGTAAACATAGCGGATAAATACGATCAATTTGTATTTTTACAACGACATTATCATCGTTATGAACAAGTGCATTGTAGATAAAGTTAAGGATTGCCCGTTTCAGTAACTTTTTATCCACTTTATGTGTTACTTTATCCACATTTGTCTCAAATTCAACCTTTCGATCACCAAATTGTGCATCATTTAAAAGCTCAATCGTCATTTCGCGTATGAAGCCAACGATATCCACTTCTTCAAACTGCAAAGGGAGTCGTTGATGGCGCAAACGCATCGTTAAATTGAGGTCTTCTAGCAATTCCTTCATATAAATGGACTGTCTATGAATAATGGATGTATACTCATACATTTCTTGCGGTGTTAAATCTGCCGCATTATCTTTCATCAATTCTGTATAACCATGGATGGAAGCAAGCGGTGTTTTCATGTCATGCGAGACATTGCTAATCCATTCCTCGCGCGTTTGGTCGAGAAGATCACGTTCTTTCTCATATTGATCTAACTTTACCGATAGTTCATTCATATTGCGAAATACATCTTCATAAACGCCTTTTGGTATACTCATCTTCTTAAAGCGTCTTTCCCGCAGCTGCTGAATTCCTTCTATTAATATGTTAAGTGGATTGGTTAACCTTTTCCCAAATAAAAATCCAATGACTAATGCAATAATAATATCCACGATTAAAAATAGTAAAAGTAAGATGTTAAAGTTTTTAAAAACCTTTGCATAATCATAGGTCAGTACATAACGACCTATTTTCTGTTCCTTAACACCTAGAAAATAGCTGAATTCTTGGGCTTCGCCGACAAAAACAGTCGTCTCTGCATCAATTTCTTTATACTTATACATTTGCACGATTTCAATAGGGGAGTACACGGTTTGCAAATTATCAGGCGTATAAAAGGACGCCACTTGCTCACCCTTAGTATTCAAAAATTGTATCCAGGCCTTATTTTTCCGTAGTTTTTCCAGTCCTTCTTCATTTACCATCGGTTTATTATCCTGCAATTTTACATATTGTGAAAATGTTCGGCTGAAGTTTTCTGCAGATACTTCATCTGTCCCAAAATTATGCATGGCCCGATAAAAGAGTAAGCTGAGGAGTAAAATTGTATTTACAATCCCTACGATTACAACAATTGTCACAACGGATCCTAAAAAGCGCCGTGTCAATTTCCACTTCATCTTGTTTCACCCTTGGTTAGTAATTTATAACCAAGCCCTTTAACGGTAATTAAAAAAGAAGGCTTTGAAGGATCTGCCTCGATTTTTTCGCGTAAACGGCGAATATGTACCATCACTGTATTATCAGAGCCAAAGAAATCATCGCCCCATACATGTTCGAACAAGGTTTCCTTGCTCAAGATCTGATTCGGGTGATGCATAAAACAGCTCATCAGTCCGATTTCTTTAGCTGTGAGCTCAATCGATTCTCCATCCTTTTTCACTTCTGTTTCATTTGCACTAAGCTTAAAAGGACCCACTTGCAAATTTTTCGGAGCCGCTTTTTCCTCTGAAAAGCCAGCACGTCTTAGTTGTGCCTTTACTCGATAAGCCACTTCTTTCGGACTGAATGGTTTGGTAATATAATCATCGCCGCCTATCGCCAACCCTAAAAGCTTGTCAATTTCCTCATCCTTTGCAGACAAAAATAAAATGGGCACATTCGACACTTCACGAATTTGCTTGCATAAATCATAGCCTTCGCCATCAGGCAGCATAATATCTAGCAAGACAAGTGCAGGATTAATCTCCTGAAACTTTGCCCAACCATCCGCAATCGTCCCAGCCTTTACAATATTTGCAATGCCTTCCTTATGTAAAACGGTCTCCATGAGACGCGCCAAATCTTCTTCATCGTCAATAATTAAAATCCACTGATCATTCGCCATTTCTCTACCTCCCAAACATCCATTTTACCCTATAGTATAGTGTACCCCATAGCAAAAAATAAGGGGAGGGGACAGCGATCTTTGGGATAAGTGGTGTCTTAGGGAGAAAGAAGATCGTGCTTCTACTGATTTGGTAATGGTTGTATGATAAACTGTTTAAAGTATTGCTAGGCAGATCATGCTGAGTATTATGGTTTTTTAACCAAAATCTTTTTTTATTGAATGTGGAAGTATAAAGGAGAAAAAAATAATGGAAACAAAAAAGGTGTTACCCGTTCTGTTTTTAGTGATGTTTTTAGTCATGGTCGGGTTTGGGATCATCATTCCCGTCATTCCTTTCCTCGCTGAAAAGGTTGGGGGCAGTCCAACTGAGCTTGGTCTTTTAATGGCTGTTTATTCGTTAATGCAATTATTTTTTGCCCCGATGTGGGGAAGGATCTCTGACCGGATAGGGCGTAAGCCTGTCATGGTAATCGGCATTGCTGGATTGGCCGTTTCGTTTTTCATCATGGCTTCGGCAGACTCTTTATTGGTGTTATTTGTAGCTAGGATTATTGGCGGGATTTTATCATCGGCAAACATGCCGACCGCAATGGCGTATGTGGCTGATATCACGACGCCGGAAGATAGGGGAAAAGGGATGGGGATCATCGGGGCTGCTACAGGGCTTGGATTCATTTTCGGTCCGGCGATTGGAGGGGTTTTCTCCAAAACAAGTTTGAATTTACCTTTTTACATTGCCGGGATTACCTCTCTGATTACGTTAATTTTAGTGATTGCCATCCTGAAGGAATCACATACAGTTGAAAAGAGAGCCAATCAGACTAAAAATAAAGAGTCCATGTGGAAAGCCTTCAAAGGACCTCTTACGATCATGTTCATACTACAATTGATCGTCACGCTTTCAATGGCAGGACTTGAAACGACTTTTGCTTATTTCGCCGCCAAAAAAGCTGATATAAGTCTTGTTCAATTAGGATATATCTTTATGATCATGGGATTTGGCAGTGCGATCGTTCAAGGTGGGTTAGTGGGAAGGATGACAAAGAAATATGGGGAAGGTGCGGTCATACGAATCGGCATCATCATTTCGGCAGTTGGTTTTATTCTCATCCTGTTTTCTTCAGGCTTCTGGACATCAGCGGTCTTCCTTACGATTTTCGGAGTGGGTAACGGATTCATCCGGCCGGCAATTTCAGCACTGCTGACCAAAAGGTCTTCGACAGGGCATGGCAGTGTAACCGGCCTGCTTTCTTCCTTTGACTCATTCGGCAGGATAGCGGGGCCACCAATCGGCGGTTGGTTATTTTCGATTTCGATAGGTTTACCTTTCATATCAGGCGCAATCCTTTCCGTTTTTGCATTGATTCTTTTCCAGATTTACCACGCACGGACTAAAAAACAAGTACAAGCATCTCATTAATTTGATGATAGCAAAAAACCCCATTTCTAAAAATAGGGTTTGTCTTGGGCGGTGCTTATGACAAGCACCGTTTTCTTTATTGAATCATGTTCAGGAATTTGCGTGTGCGTTCTTCTTTCGGATTCGTGAAAATTTGTTCGGGTGTTCCTCGTTCCATTATTATTCCTTCATCCATGAAAATGACCTCGTCGGCGACCTCGCGAGCGAAACGCATTTCATGAGTGACAACGATCATTGTCATGCCTTCTTCTTTTGCCAGATCTTTCATGACCCGTAACACGTCTCCAACAAGTTCAGGGTCAAGAGCAGAGGTGGGTTCATCGAATAGCATGACCTTTGGCTCCATTGCCAGAGCCCTTGCAATACCGACACGTTGCTGCTGACCGCCGGACAACTGAAAAGGATAAAAATCAACTTTGTCACCTAAGCCCACTTTTGTAAGCAGGGCAGCAGCCGTTTCTTTCGCTTGATGTTTGGCTATGTTTTTTACAATGATGGGGCCTTCCATTACATTTTCCACAGCCGTTTTATGGGGGAAGAGGTTATAGCTTTGGAACACCATCCCTGTCAAACTGCGAAAAGATGTAATTGATTTTTTTTTAACGGGTTTTTTGAAGTCCATGACGATTTCATCAATTTCGATCGTTCCGTCCGTTGGCACCTCAAGGAGATTCAAACACCGAAGAAAGGTTGTTTTACCTGAACCCGAAGGACCGATCAATACGATGACTTTACCTTGCTCCACTTCCAAATCGATGCCCCTTAATACTTCAAGGTCACCAAACGATTTATGAAGATTCTTAATGTTGATCATTTTAAAATCCCCTTTAATTACTGCGGTTCTTATTTTGCTACATAACGATTAAGTCTGTCCTCTAAACTTCCTTGAATGAAAGATAGAATGGTACACAAAATCCAATATAAAGCAGCTGCTTCCATGTATAATAGTAGAAATTCATAGTTTTTTGCAGCAATTTCTTGAGCTTTACGGAATAATTCCGTTACAAGAATGAGTGATGCAAGCGATGTATCTTTTAAAAGGCTAATGAACGTGTTGGATAATGGGGGAATGGATACACGCGCTGCTTGCGGCAAAATGATGCGCTTTAAAGCTTGGGTATATGTCATCCCGATTGAATAGCCTGCTTCCCATTGTCCTTTTGGTATGGATAAAATGGCTGCTCGTATAATTTCCGAAGCGTATGCTCCCACATTTAAAGAGAATCCTATAATAGCCGATATGAAAGGATTAATGGTTAAACCTAAATTTGGAAGTCCATAGAAAATGATAAATAATTGCACAAGTAAAGGTGTCCCGCGGATGATTGACACATATACACGCGCAATTATTTGAAAGATTTTAATGGAAGATAGTCTAGCCAATGCTGTAAGTACAGCGAGAATAAGTCCGAGAACGAATGTGATCAATGTTAGTGGAATCGTATATTTAATAGCTCCCTCTATCATCGGATAGAGGGAGGTTTGAGCGATGGAAACAAGCTGGTTCATACGCTCAGGGTCACTGAAAATATTACTTAGGAGAAACATCTTCACCAAACCATTTATCTGAGATTTTTGCGTACGTGCCGTCGTCTTTCATGGCTTTAAATGCTTTGTTTACTTCTTCCACTAATTTGTCGCTGTCTTTTCTGAACATTAAACCACTGGCAACTCCGCTTTCTTCCTCATCTGCCACTTTGATAGGTGCATCCGGGTGTTGCTTTTTATAATCAAGGTACGACAATTTGTCATTGATAGTAGCATCTACACGTTTAGAGCCGATAAGCTGTACAGACTGGGAAAATCCTTCTATACCGGTAACTTCAGCACCATGTGATTTGGCTATTTCATTGTAGTTACTCGTTAAAGATTGAGCAGAAGTCTTACCTTTCAAGTCATCGAATGATTTAATATCCGAATTATCTTTGTGAACAAGTAAAACGGCTCCTGATTGGATATATGGATCAGAGAAATCATATTTCTTTTGACGGTCTTTATCGATGCCCACTTGGTTTGCGATCATATCAAAACGTTTCGCATCCAATCCTGCAAACATGCCGTCCCATTGTGTTTCCTTGAATTCAGCTTTCACTCCAAGGCGTTTTGCCACTTCTTTAGCTATTTCTACATCAAACCCTGTTAGTTTGTCCGAATCATCGTGGAATGTGAAAGGAGGGTATGTACCTTCTGTTCCGACTGTTAATACGCCATCTTTTTTAACTTTATCATATAGATTTTCTTTTGAAGAGGATTTATTGCCGGTATCATTTGCCTCATCTTTTGTACTTGTACCACAAGCGGCAAGTACAACCGTGAATGCTAACAATAGCGATAAAAGTGTAACCATTTTTTTCATTTCGGTAAACCTCCTAGTAATCTGATAGGGATTGATACTCTGTGATACTATACAAGAAAAGGTGAAAAGTCAATGAAAATAACTTGTATCTTTAGTGTTATGAAATCTTGGTGAATTATACGGATTTTATGGATTGAAGTGAATTAAAAACTCAAGTTTTGCCTTCCGGAATTCCAAGGAAGTCCTCCATAAAAATGAAATGTTCATTAAGACTTTCTACATATAGCAAAAACTCTCATCCACGTAGATTAGCAGGCGGATGAGAGTCTATTTTGGACCGTCGGAACATTTTTATTACTTAATGTATGACATGCTTTCTATCCTCAACGCTAACGAAAATAGGATTCGAATAGAACCAAAGGTCTTTATAGTTACGTTTGTTGATTTCGGTAAAACGTGTTTCGTTATCCTCAATGTCTGTCTTTGTATCGATCAGCGGTTCACCGTCAATCGTTTCTCCAGAGACATTTTCCGCTAAATTCGTGCCTCGCAAACGGAAATATTGATCCTTGCTCGCTTTGACTTTGTAAGTGATGGAATGGTAGCCTTCGTTATCAATTTTCCAGTCTTTACTTGTAAAGCGTTTAACCACTTTGGTCGTATCATTGGTGGCTTTATTATAAGCAGGTGTACCTGGCACAGCTTTTCCGGTTACTTCCCCCGAAATTAAATCCACATGATCCACCTTGACAGCGTCCCCGTTGTTGTTCTTTTCGGGGCTCTTAAATCGGATGGTGATCTTGACCAATTGTCCTTCCTTCACTTTAAGGTCCCCACCCATATCCACCTTGTTATGTCCGGTTTTAGCTTGGAAATCAAGGGCGTTGATCAAGTCACCGAAAACGGAGAAGGATTTCCCTGATCGCATGCCGTCAAGGACGGATTGCATCGTTGAACCTTTCACCCAAGTATAATTCTTGGAATATTCGCCAGGCCAGTATCCGCTGGAGTAAAGTCGGTTTTGACTGATTTCGAAATGAGAGTCCGAATTGGAAAAGGTCCAGAACTGACGACCTTCACCAAGCAGCGCATCCCATGCACCACCTACCTTAGCAAGCATGTAATCGGAACCGCCATAGGTCCTGTTTTCGGGCGTTGTCAGGTTTAAGCCACCTCTGTCTGGCTCCATCTGGTTTCCCGGCATCCCTTCAAATCCGAACATGACATCCGGCGCGATATTGTTAAAGTCGCGGAAATCAGATATGTTGTACACCCTTTTTCTTGATGGATGGTTCAAAATGGCATAACTTGTATGCTTATAATTCTTCTCAAGCCATGCCAAAGCTGTTCGAGCATCCTCTGGTGTCTTATTGGCCCTTTGATCTTGGGCTTTCCAAACGGCTACATCCGCAGGATCAAACATCTTTTCATTTTGGTTGGTGAACAAATACTCGAACTGATTGCCGGCTTTCAGACTTTTCGATGATCCTGACTGATTTCCCAAAATTCCTATGCCGACATGTTCATAGGTGGGCATGTCCCATTCGAAGCCCGAAAAGATGACTTTATTTTTATATTTGCCCTCTTTTTGCAGTTGTTCCATTTTCGGGGCTTGATATTGAATGATTCCCTGAGAAAGCGGAATCGGTCCGCCTGGTATCAGATGTCCCTCATCATCCCTTGAAGACATTCTCAAGTGGTCGGAAATTCCCATCCAATCCATCTCATACTTGTGAAATGCGTTATTTAGGACGCTCTCGAGGGTTTGAGATTCTTCGGCATCGTCGGACTGCGTGGTATGGACATGATATTCCCCTTTTAACCATCTGCCTCCAGGATTTAACTTGTTGTTTTCTTCTGCATCTTTTGCAGCGACCGGAAGACCTTGAGAAAGGATGGCCATGCTAAGAACCAATCCTGTGAATGATTTGAACTTACTTATCATTTTTCCGCACCTCCAAATAATGAAATAATATGGAACAAGCTAATTTTATTGTAAAAATATTAATAATCTGTTTGGGAAGAGTATGGTTTTTGTAAATGGATGAACGGTTAAGGTTCCATTGAAGACTATCAAAAAAACCTGGAAAATTAATTGTGAGTTTGATAGAGAATGAGGGAGGGAGCTAGAAAAAAAGGTTGCAGAGAAAAATCTCTACAACCTGCGAAGAAGAATATTGAAGTTTATTTAGCCTCAAGTAAATTGATATGATTTACGGTTTGATCTTCACCTACGATGAATTGAAGTTCATAATCACCTGTCTTGTAGATATAGTTGATTTCATTCGTACTGTATATATGGCGTATTTGGTCCGCTCTACCGAGTTGTTTCCCTAAAACTTTAGGAGTGATGCCTCCTAGGTTATGGTCCCGTTCTACATTTGTCCCAAAATACCGGATTTGAGAGATGACCTTGTCTTCATTATAAGCAAAGGCAAATCCTGGATGTCCCATTTCTGCATGGTAATAGTCAAAAGCTTCATCGGCATTCCCTGGTTCAGGGGGAGAACCGAATGTAGCATATACTTCTTGTTGGGTATTTTCTTTAATTTTCAAACCCGTTGCCGTATAAGGCATTTCCCCTGAAAAGGCTTTATTGTAGATTTCATGTAAGGTGGTAACGGCGTGTTCCTTTGCTGTGCTAGAAGTGGAATCTATTTTGGATGCAGCTTCAACCGGTTCTGTTGAAAATGATGCTCCTGCCCCTAAAAGAGAACCGGTTAGAATGGCGGCGCTAATCATTCTTGATGCTGGTTTTTTAGATAACATTACGTATCCCTCCCATATTATTGGTTTTCCACAAATTTCTACTCTTGAAACATTTTCGTCGTGACGTTCCCATCGCGTAGTAATCCGAGATTTCTATGATGCCTTTAATAGGCATTTATTTTTTATAAACCGTGTTTTAAAAAAGATGCTAGCCGTCACTCATATAAAGTCCTTTATTTTCCCTGGTTGTAATCAAAAGTATTTATTGACAAAATTATCTAGTTTAAGTAAGCTTACAAGATAAATCACACAAAACCTGTCAGAATAATAAGCTTTAAATTCATTTGCCGATTTCGCATGGTAATACATAGTGGCAGGGAGTGTGAAAAATGAATGGGGGTTTGGGAATGAAAAAAGGAATCAGTGGTCTTATTCTTTTAATTGGTTTGTTATTGCTTTTATCAGCATGTGCATTAAGCAGTTCAGGGGATGAAGAGACAAAGGATAGCGAGCAAAAAAAAGACGATGTCACTGTAGAAAAGGCAGAGGAAAAAAGCTATAAAGCAACAGACTTGTCTGTTTTGCCTGATAAAACCAAAGCAAGAAAAGATACGTTTGTTGCAGGCATATCAGCTCCAGGAGGGGTGTTCCTTCCTTATTTTTATGAAAATGGATGGGATGGCAACGTAACGACGCCAATTTTCTCACCGCTTGTGGACCTTGATAAAGATGGAAAACCGGTTCCGATTCTGGCAGAGAGCTGGGATACTTCTAAAGATCAATTGACCTATACGTTTCATCTGAGGAAAAACGCCAAATTCAGCGATGGCTCCCCGGTTACGGCAGATGATGTTGCGTTTACGCTTACTCTTCTTCATGATCCTGCTTACACTGGATATCAGGACATTTCTTTAGCAGAAATCAAAGGAGGTAAAGAGTATAAAGAAGGCAAAGCAAAATCGATAGAAGGCATTAAAGTATTGGATGACCAAAGGATTGAAATTACGACTGAAAAAGTAAATGCGAAGGCATTATTAATTCTTGGAGGCCAGGTGCTTTCCAAGGCATATTACGGAAAAGACTATGAATATGGTAAATTGGATTACTTAAAAGAGCTGTATTCAAAACCACTTGGTGCGGGACCATATGTGTTCTCTAAATATGTACCTGGTCAGGAAATTCGCTATACGGCGAACGGTAAGTATTACAACGGGAAACCTAAAACGGAAAACCTGATTTATAAAATCATCGATAAAGCCACTTCTCTTCAGCAGTTCGAAACGGGTGAGCTTGATTATGCAAGCTTTCCGGCTGATGATGACACAGTAGGGCAATTGGAAAGCTTGAAATTTGCCAATGTGCAAGTGGCCCCAGTGAATGATTACGGGTTGATTTATGTAAATAATACGCGACCGCAATTTAAGGATAAAGAAGTACGCCAGGCACTGCTATATGGAATGGACCGCCAGAAAATTGTCGACGTACGATTTAAAGGCTTTGGGCAGGTAGCAGACGTTCCGGTTTCTCCAGTTTCATGGGCCTACGACAATGAAGGCGTCACACAATATGAATTTGATGCAAAGAAAGCAAAAGAACTTCTGGATAAAGCTGGCTGGAAGATCGGGGAAAATGGGATCCGTGAAAAAGACGGCGTACAACTGAAAATCCGCTATCTGACTGCAGATGCTGAAGATGCCGTGATTCCAATCGCTAAAGAAAATTACTCTGACATTGGCATTCAATTCGAACCGGAAATAACGGACTTCAATGCCCTTGTATCCAAGCTATCCGCAAAAGAGTATGATTTTGCAGCGGTATCCACATCACAAATCCTTGACCCGAGCGATACAGTGGAAGACCTTTCGACCGATAACCCTAATAACTATGTGGGTTATTCCAATCCTAAAGTTGATAAATTGATTCAAGAAGGATTAGGCACTCTTGATATCGAAAAACGTAAAGGATTATATCATGAACTCTATAAGGAATTTACACAGGATCCGCCATATATCCTCATTCATTACCGCCAGAGTGCAAGAGCGATCAGCGGACAAATCGAAGGATTGGTTCCTGACAACTATACAGGCATAGGCTCTAGCTTACCGAATATTTCAATTTAAAAGTAAGATGTAAAATGCCTGGCGCATAGCTGGGCATTTTATCTGCAAAGGGGAATTACCAGGTGAAACAATATGTGCTGCAACGATTTATACAAATGATCATTATTTTGTTTGGAACGTCATTTATCATTTTCTTTTTATTTGCCATGCTTCCTGGTGATTATATCGATTCCAACTTAAGTCTCACACCCGAAAGGGCTCAGGAGCTGAAGGCGTTATACGGACTTGACCAGCCCATGCTGCAGCGCTATTTCACATGGCTAGGGAATGTGTTTCAAGGGAATCTCGGTTACTCCTTAAAACATCAGGAAAGTGTAACTTCGCTGCTAAATAAATATGTGTGGAACTCATTTATAGTGGCGTTGCTCGCGTTGTTCCTGACGTGGACCATCGCCCTTTTGACCGGTGTTCTTTCTGCCATTAAGCAATACTCATTGTTGGATGGGATCGTTACATTTTTCGTATTTGCCGCCATGTCGTTCCCTTCCTTTTTCATCAGTCTGCTATTCATAAAATGGTTTGGTGTGGATCTGAAAATCCTGCCGGTCGGCGGCATGATTGATACGGGGAGTAACAGCACTGGGTTTGCCTATATTCTCGAGGTTGGCAAGCATATGATATTACCGGTAACCATTTTAACGCTGCTAAGCATCGGGTCCCTTACCCGTTATTTTCGGACCGGAATGCTTGAGGTGATCCGCCAGGATTATATCCGTACGGCAAGGGCAAAAGGGTTAAAGGAAAGTGTGGTTATCTTTAAGCATGCTCTTAAAAATGCCATTCTTCCAGTCATTACGCTGCTTGCCTTTGAATTGCCTGGGCTTTTTTCCGGGGCGATCATCATGGAACAGATCTTCAATTGGCCTGGAGTAGGGAGAATTCAACTTGAATCAGTCAGTTTCCGGGATTACCCTGTCCTGATGGCATTCACTCTGTTTCTTTCCTGCCTTACCATCATCGGTAATTTTCTTGCTGATGTGACGTACGCAGCGGTCGATCCGAGAATCAGGCTGAAATAGGGGGATGAAAATGGAGACTGTCAAACAATTAATCTATAAGGAGAAGAAACCGGTGAAGGTTAAATCCCCTTCATTATGGAAACAGACCTATCGTCGCCTAAAAAAGAACAAATTGGCGATGATCAGTTTATTTTTTCTCATATTCATGTTTTTGCTTAGTTTTGTCGGGCCGTATTTTTCGCCCTATATTCTTGATAGGACAGATATTGCCTATGCCAATCGGCCGCCAAGTGCCTCCCATTGGCTTGGGACGGACAATTATGGCCGAGATGTCCTGACAAGGCTGATGATGGCAGGACAGATCTCGTTAACGATAGGTCTTGCTTCCATGTTCCTATCCATTGTAATCGGAGCATTTCTTGGTGCCGTTTCTGGCTTTTATCGCGGAGTCGTTGATTTGGTCATCATGCGTCTCGCGGATATATTAATGTCCATTCCGGGATTGCCGCTGCTGCTGATCATGGGAGCCATCCTTTCCGAGTGGAAGGTCCCATCCGAATACAGGCTGTACATCATCATGATCATGCTAAGCGTTGTCGGCTGGCCGGCGCTTGCAAGACTTGTGCGGGGGCAGATTTTATCCTTAAGGGAGCAGCCCTTCATGCAAGCAACGGAAGTTCTTGGATTAAGCGACAGACGAAAGATATTCCATCATCTGATTCCGAATACTCTGCCATTGTTGCTTGTTGTGGCAACCTTAAATGTGGCGGGTTCGATACTCAGTGAATCGGCGTTGAGCTTTCTTGGGCTGGGAGTCGTTCCTCCTACACCTTCTTGGGGGAATATGATGGACGCCGCCAATAATTATATGGACTTCCGAAAGCGACCATGGCTATGGATTCCACCTGGATTAACGATCTTTTTAACAGTGGTGTCCATTAATTTATTGGGAGACGGATTGAGGGATGCGCTGGATCCGAAAATGAAAAGGTAGGTGTGGATGTTGAGTGAAGCTCTATTGGAAGTGAAAAATCTTGAAACGAATTTTTATACAGAAGAAGGCGTTGTAAAAGCAGTGAACAACGTGAGCTTTTCAATTGGCGAACAGGAAACGGTTTGCATCGTTGGGGAGTCGGGCTGCGGAAAAAGCATAACTTCGCTATCCATCATGCAGTTGATTCCTGAGTCCGGCAAAATTGAAAACGGCGAGGTGAATTTTGCCGGACGTAATCTGTTGGAAATGAGCAAAAAAGAAATAAACCGCCTTCGCGGAAATGATATCGGCATGATCTTTCAGGAGCCGATGACGTCGTTAAATCCGGTTTACACGATTGGCCAGCAGATGATTGAACCTCTGCAGGAACACTTGCTTCTAAGCCGAAAGGATGCTTATAAGAAGGCACAGGAACTCATTACGTTGCTTGGGATACCAAACTCCGAGAAGATAATCAACATGTATCCCCACGAACTAAGCGGGGGGATGCTTCAACGTATAATGATCGGCATTGCCATTAGCTGCAATCCAAGGCTCATTATCGCAGATGAACCGACGACTGCTCTTGATGTAACCATCCAGGCCCAAATCCTTGATATATTGCGGGATATAAAAAAGGAACTCAATACATCCATTTTGCTTATTACGCATGATCTTGGAGTGGTAGCGGAAATGGCAGATTATGTGATTGTCATGTATGCTGGAAAAATCGTGGAGCGAGGACCAGTCATGGAGATGTATACAAATCCCCAGCATCCCTATACAAAGGGACTATTGAAGGCAAAGCCACTTATTGGGGAACGCAAGGAATCACTATTTACGATCGCAGGGCAGGTTCCGAATCTGGCTGAGCTGTCGGACTCCTGCTATTTTGCTGACCGTTGCGAACATCGTATGGATATTTGCTTGAAAAAGCACCCTGAACTGAAAGAAACATCTGCCAATCATAGTGTGAGCTGCTATCTATATGAGGGGGAGGCCGTTCGATGAGTGAAACATTATTGGAAGTGAAAAACTTAAAAAAATATTACTCAAGTTCAAAAGGGATTTTCAGTAAAAAGAATGAATCGGTAAAGGCGGTCGATGGTGTCTCGTTTACCATTGAAAAAGGAGATGTGTTTGGTTTAGTCGGTGAATCGGGAAGCGGAAAATCAACGATTGGAAAAACGATTTTACGCCTTCATGACAAAACGGAAGGGGAAGTGCGATTTAAAGGGGAAGATGTATTTAGCCTTATCAAAAAAGACTTGCGTCGCCTCAGGGTTCAAACGCAGCTTGTTTTTCAGGACCCTTTCAGTTCTTTAAATCCCCGTATACGTGTTGGGGATGCAATCGGCGAAGCCATGGTCCAGCACGGGCTAGCCACAAATAAGGACGTCAGGGAAAAGGTGCTTCAGGTCATGGAAACTTGCGGACTGTCTCCGTATCATGCGGATCGCTATCCGCACGAATTTTCGGGAGGACAAAGGCAGAGAATTGTCATTGCCAGGGCTATGGCCCTTAATCCCGAATTTCTTGTCATGGATGAACCTGTTGCCGCTCTTGACGTATCCATCCAAGCTCAAATCATTAATCTTTTTAGTGAACTGCGTAAGAAAAATGGGCTTTCCTATTTGTTCATTTCCCATGATTTGAGTGTGGTGGAGCATTTGTGCACAAAAATAGCCATCATGTATCTTGGGAATATTGTTGAGATGGCAACTAAAGAGGAACTTTTTGATAATCCTTTGCACCCATATACGAAAGCGCTATTGTCTGCCGTTCCCATCCCCGATCCACGTGTAAAACGGGAACGAATCATTTTAAAAGGCGACATTCCAAGTCCGGTAAACCCTCCATCAGGCTGTAAGTTCCGGACTCGTTGTCCGATTGCAACAGAGCTATGTGCCGAAAAGGTTCCGGAGTTCAGGGATGTAGGAAATGAACATTTCACGGCCTGTCATTATGTATGAAAATTGTGGAGCTGCCGGACGTTTACCGATGAACATAGATTGGATTAACATGAAATCATTCTTACTACCCGACAGTGAAGACCATAGATTGGATTAACATGAAATCATTCTTACTACCCGACAGTGAAGACCATTGAGGGACCTACATGCCAATTAGACATGACCTCCACAATGAAACCCATTGAAAAGATGCAATTAATCCCAAACACTGATTCTAGGAACTCCAGCAGTTCTTAAGTAGTCCAATAACTGACCAGTATGTACAGACTCATGATAGGCAATCCTTAACAACATGTCTCCTAAATCTCTAGTATATCTAATATTCGACCGATCAATTTTAATAGTGGATAAGTCGTCTTCGTTGAAGGATATTATTGTTTCCAAAAAATCACGCCTGTAAGGTTCGGCAAATTTTAATTCCGCTTCGACAGAGATAAGTGGCTGTTTTTCAAATGGTGATTCATAAACTGGTAAGCTACCTTGATTTTTAATAGATAAAGGATAGTAGTGCTCACTATCAAGGACATGCCTAACCATTTCTAAACAACTCATTGCAACGTCGTCCGGTTTCCAATGGAGTTTGTCTTTAGGTATTGAAGTCCATAGTTTAATATTTCTTCTTCTTACTTCTTCCAGGTTTAAGATAATTAGATCGATTGATATCATAATTTTCTCTCCTTTTAAGGAAGTATACATTCACTATACACGAATGGACGTTGAAGTTTTGGTATTATTTTGATTAAATGGAAAAGTTAACAACAGATTCGAGGTCTGTTCAAAAGAGAGTAAAGGGAAAAAAGCCTATGAATTCGTTTAGAATTCATAGGCTTTTTTCCCTTGTTTTGTATGGAGGAACACATGATTTATAAATTGATCCTGAGATTACGTATTTGTAACAGACAGAGCTATGGAAGGGTAAAACAGATTGTATTTTTCTTAATATTTCTTCTTAATTACGCTAATAGCGGGCAGGAGGACCTTTTTAAATTAGTGATTGAATTAGAATGTCATCATGAATGGTTAAAATCGGTTTAAATCCAAAGTCTTTAAATTTTTGCAATGCTTCAGGATTATTTTTGTTAACAAAACCGGACACTACAAGAATCCCTTTTTGCCTCACATAAGCTACTAATTCTGGTAAAAGGGATTGTAGAATTCCCTTTCCTCTATATTTCTGGTCAAGGACTACATAATTAATATGAGCTACTTTAGTTAAATAAAGATTATAACAAAGAAAACCGACTACTTTACCTTTATCATTACAAATCACAAGTACCTTATGTGACTTTTGTAAAATTTCAAGCACTGTATCAGACGAAACCCGAAAATTACTCACTGTAATATCCGTTAATTTCTTGATATCTTTTTTAGGTTTCCAGTCTCGAAAATACATCATAAATTCTCCTTTTACTCTATTAAACGAAAATGCGGAAATCATATTATTGTTTATTAATATGGAAACCCTTTAGAATAATCCAAAGGGTTTCCATGTTAATCTCATAAGAGAAATCTCTTAATCCCTTCTGAATTCCTTGATTGAAGTAGGTTCCTTGATTGAAGTAGGTTCCTTAATTGAAGTATTTCTATTATTGTTTAATAAATCATTCAAGATTTTTTTCAAGGCAGTCCTGCCTTTGCTATTTTCACTTCCGGAATTGCCAGTATTGGATCCGCTAGTTCTTCTTAGTTTTTTGTTTGACACTGCAATCATCCCTTTGTTTTATAAATTTCCACATTACTAATTTATGTGTAATATCCCTTTTTGCTTGGACAAGTTCACCAATTATTGCACGTCGTATGTTATGTATTCGTGATACCACTTAATGTAATAAGATGGTATAATTGTGAATTAAATCACAAAAAGGTTAAAAATAGTTATCATTCGACCTATTCACTCATAAAAGAAAGCGGGTTGGTTATATGCTGAAGAAAGTGGTTTTAGCTGGCGGGACTGGTTTTGTCGGTCAATACTTTGAACGGCATTTCAAGAACTTGGGGTATGAGGTGAGGATCATCTCCAGGCAAACCCCGCATATCGGCTGGGAAGATAAAGTAGGAATAAGGGAGACGATCGATAATTCGGATATGTTGATCAACCTCGCAGGAAAAACAGTCAATTGCCGCTATAATGCCAAGAATAAGAAAGAAATTTTAGATTCACGAACCGAAACGACTGAAGTGCTCGGACAAGCGATTGAACATTGTGAAAATCCTCCTTCATTATGGATAAACTCAAGTACGGCAACGATATACAGGCACGCTGAAGATAAACCAATGACAGAGGAGGAGGGGGTAATCGGTTCAGGCTTTTCCGTTGATGTAGCGAAAGCATGGGAGCGCTCATTTTTTGATTTCCAGTTACCCAAGACGAGACAAATTGCTTTGAGGATCGCCATTGTTTTGGGCGATGGGGGAGTGATGACCCCATTTAGGAATTTGGTTAAATTTGGACTGGGTGGCCACCAAGGTTCGGGAAATCAAAAATTCAGTTGGATACATATTGATGATTTATTTAACATTGTCCTATTCCTGAGAAAAAATGAAGAGTTGAGCGGGGTATTCAATTGTTCTTCTCCGCACCCAGTTACAAATCGTGAGCTGATGGCCCATTTGAGAAAGGCCATGAATAAAACGATAGGAATGCCCTGCCCATCACCCATGCTTGAAATGGGGGCCTTCTTTATGGGGACGGAAACTGAATTGATTTTAAAAAGTCGCTGGGTCTTACCTGAAAGATTGGAAAAGGAAGGGTATACATTTAAATTCAATCATCTTGATGAAGCATTTGAACAGATACTCAACAGTTCTAATAAAGGGATATAAACTGCTAGAGATTGATTGCTATAATGATAGAAAAAGATTATTAATGGAGGGGAATCACATAATGAATATGACTCCATCTGAAAAAGTCGGAAGATTCACAACAGGAATATTTTCAGAGCTGGCGACCCGCAAGCAGGATGCAATGAAACGAGGGTTGGATGTTATCGACCTGAGTGTTGGAAGTCCTGATTTACCACCGCCTGAATTTGTAATAGATACGCTTGTGAAGTATGCGCAGGATACTAGTTCCTATGGGTATACGTTAAAAGGTACGCCTGAATTCCATAAAGCAGTCCGTCATTTTTATCAGCAGCGTTACGGAGTTGAACTGGATGAAGAAAAGGAAGTCCTCCAACTGATGGGATCCCAGGATGGCCTTGCACACTTGGCAATGGCGATGATAAATCCGGGAGATCATGTGCTGGTGCCAGACCCGGGATATCCAATTTACGAAGCGAGTGTAGAGCTTGCTGGCGGAATCATACATCCGATGCCGCTTACTGCCGAGAATCGTTTCCTGCCGCAGCTTAACCGAATTCCGGATGAAATAGTGAAAAAAACGAAAATGATGATCATCAGTTATCCAGGAAATCCAGTCACCGCCCTTGCGGATGAAGCATTCTTTTTAGAAGTCATCGCGTTTGCAAAAAAGAATGAGATCCTGGTGGTTCATGATTTTGCTTATTCAGAGTTGATATTTGATAATCATCCCCAAATTAGTTTTATGTCCATCCCGGGTGCCAAGGAAGTGGGGATTGAATTTAATTCACTTTCGAAAACATTTAACATGGCCGGCTGCCGTATTGGGTATGTCGTTGGCAATCGCGATGCATTGAACATACTGGGAACTTTAAAATCACACATCGATTATGGGGTTTTTTATCCCATCCAAAAAGCTGCTGAAATGGCGCTCACTTCAAACCTTTCGCTGCTATCCGATCAGGTGAAGGAATATGAGTCACGTCGTGATGCCTTGATATCAGGCCTTGCAAAAGGAGGATGGCATGTGCCGAAAACAGCTGCTACCATGTTCATTTGGGCCCAAATTCCTGCTGGCTGGAATTCACGCGATTTTTCCTATGCCTTGATTGAAAAAGCAGGGGTTACAGTGGTACCTGGCGATGCTTTTGGGAAGCAGGGTGAAGGGTATGTCCGGATGGCCTTGGTCCAACCGGCTGAGAGATTGACGGAAGCAGCTGAACGGATTCGAGTGTTTTTGGAGGAGAAAATTGGAGTGTGAAAAATCCAGCATTCAATATATTCAGGTTAAAGGAACGCTCGATCTCGGATCGAACGTTCTTTCTTTTTGTTTTCTCCCGCTTATTTACTTTTCGTGAATTTATTTAGAAAGAAACAGGACAGACAATGCAGCAAGTATCATTAAGGCATTTGTGAAATGGAGGATATTCGCAGGCTTGCCGATTACCTGATATTTATAAACCGGGGGCAAATGGTAGGAGAGTTCGAAAAAGACAAATTGGCTCAGCAGTATAAACGGTTTTGGATGGCTGAGGACTTGTCGGCAGCGGCCATTCCGGGGGAGATTGAGAGAAAGGGTTTGCGGACTACCAATTTACCAATGGAGGCAGAAGATTATTTTCAAAAGGAAGATATCAACTGGCACGCTGAGGAATTTATAGAGCTTGAGGAAGTTGTTACTTACTTGTTAAAGTAAGGCAAACTCTAGCGTTTTTTTGAAATCTATTTTGTAGTCTAAGAAGGTCCATCCCCAGGTGGACCTTTTTTTAGTATGGAAACTAGATTGATATATTATTTCATGGAATCTCCGAACGTAAAAAGGACAAGCAGCATAATATATAGCAAGTCCGAAACTTTCTTCAATGAAGCGGACATAATATGATAGATAGGGGGCATAGCAATGATCAACTGGAAAGTGCGCCTTAAGAATCCGACGTTTATATTCACTGTACTCCTTCCTGGGCTTTTAATATTGGCACAGATGGTTGCGGCGTTCATAAACAATTTCATCACTCCAATAGGCTTCACCATTTCTGATGATGCATTGAGCGGGGCTCTGGGCATCATTAACTTTATAGCGCTTACATTCTTTGGTGTCGGAGGTGTGGTCGATCATACCACGAAAGGCATAAGAGACAGCGAGAATGCTCGAACATACCAGGAACCTAAATAATTGGCCTTGATCTCTTTTAATCTACAGAAGATGTAGGGGAAACCAGATAACACCGTCTAGTTACACAACGGTATTATCTGGTTATTTTTTTGGGGCAGAGAAGAAGATGGATGAGTAAAAAAGATGCTTTTTGGCATGAAAACCGAAAGGCAACATACATTTAAAATTGTGGTTCATTTTCAGTTTGGGGAGGAAAAAGGATGAGTTATCGTTTACCAGTTTCAAAGTGGCTTGCAGCCATAGTTTTACTTATGGCATTGTTGGCCGCATTCATATTCAGTCCGGCTAATGCTTCAGCGTCCATCAATTATGGTGAAGAAGTGGCCGCTTTGGCAAAGAAGCAGGTGGGAAGCTCTTATAAATACGGAGGGACGACACCTAAAGGGTTCGATGCAAGCGGTCTGACCCAGTATGTATATAAAAGTGCAGCGACAGAAATGAAAATTCCGAGAACAAGTGCCGACCAATATAAAATAGGCAAGACCGTGAAACAAAAAGACTTAATAGCTGGAGATTTGGTCTTCTATGCTACAGGCATTAAGGGGAAGGTCTCCTTTGTAGGAATCTATTATGGAAATGGGACATTTATCGGGACCACCACCAAAGGTGTCAAGGTTGTCAAAATGAGTGATAAGTATTGGAAAGATAAATATATCGGAGCAAAACGGGTCATTAAGTAACACTACCATATTAAAAAGTCCAACAAAAAAAGAGCATCGAAAATCCGATGCTCTTTTTGCCAGTTTACGGGGATGCATTCATTCAATGACAATGTCCGTTAATACAACATTGCCATTACGAACCTTTACTACCGCCACTGAAGGATTGGCCAATGCATCGGTCTCCATTTCCTTTGCCTTTTCCTCGGATGCGAAATAATTGTCCAGACCGTATCTGATATGAACAGTTGTAACATTTTGCAGGTCATAAGGGATTTCCAATTCCCCTTTAAGGTAAATGCCTTTGCTGGGTTTGTCTTTCGTCACGGAATCGACAGCATAAAGTCCATCAGTGTTTTGTTTCAAACGTACATATACCTTTTTATAATCACCCATATTTCTTGTTTTGAACTCGGATTTAATCGAGTCTTCGAGTTGTGAAGGCTTAACGGATTCAATTTCGTAATTCAAGGCCACATAGCTGCCACGAAACAAGTCAGTCGGGTCGACCGGAGCGGTTTTGATCTTGATTTCATCTCCTGTCATTGTTGTCCAGACTGGAGGAATCGCCAAGACTAAAAGAATCAAGACAGGAATGGTGAATACGATGAGTGGTCGGAACGATGACTTATTCATTGAGAGCTCCTCCTTTTTTTCGTCGATTTTCAAAGAAGAAACCAAAACCGATAAGCATGATGCCGCCGATGATGAATGTAAGTGATTTTGGCAGGAAGTCAAAGGAATCGAGATAATATCTGAAAATCAGTGCACATATGATCACGATGCTGGTCAAACTGCCTTTGAGAATGAGATATAGTAGAAATACGAAATATGCTAAAGGGAACCAGATTGAAAAATCAAAAGTAAGGAAGAGTGCTGAAATACCATGTAAGATATGCCCTTGTATGTGGGTGATGTTTTGTAATTTATTTCTGACTGGAATATAGGCCAGCAGGATTCCCAACACAAATAGAATGGAAAGGACAATCGTATTCGAATTATCAAAATCCAACTTCGGCACGAATTCCATTAAAAATAAAGTGATTGTATTGATGGCTAAAGCGTTAAGGGAAAAGGCCAGATATTTAGGGTAATCGAACTTCTTTAATGTGATGTATAAAACTGGTAAAAACACAAGAATCGCTAGCGGATAAGACGTTTCATCAAGGAATATACTTCCGTTAATATAAATGAAAAGCAGGAATGATGTAAAAAGGAGAATGAAGACATCCTTTAAATAGTAACCGATGAATACCGTTCCGATGGCCCATAATAAAAATGAACTATTGAAATTGATGCTTATGTTAAACATCTGCTCAATTAAAAAAATCCCTGCACCAAAAATCAGAATACCTGCATAATGCAGACTTCGTGACGTTTTGGGAAAGCGTACCTGCCACCTTACACCAGCAAAGTTCACTCCGATGAGGCATGCAATGATAAGTAGGAATTTAACGGCTTTATTCAAATAGATCCAGTTGCTGGCAACGAAGGTCAATACGCCTAAACCTAAAAGAAGTGCCCCAATGGATAATAGTATAGTAATGAAGCTCAAATTTCCTTTTACATTATAGGAAGCTAACATCCTCTCTTTTTCTTGCTGGGAAATGACTCCTCCTTTTTCAAGGTAATTAAATTCATGTTCGAGAAACTCGAATCGTTTTTTCGTTATTTGTTTTTTGGCCAAAACAATTCCCCCTTTCCATATTTTACTATTATACAACGTATTCTCTCTCAGCTTTGAATATATCTTAATTTTCTTCTACCCTCATTGGAGGGCATGTATGACAAAAAAATAAATATTTTCAGTACCTTGCAATAAACAATACCGTGTGGTAAATTATTTGCATAGGATGTATTATTCGATGTTCAGTACTGTTTATTGAACTATACTGAAAAATTTTTGGAAGGAGTGATGGCGCCATGAATGTACAATTTAAGAAAGGTGTCTTGGAACTGTGTGTCCTTGTCTTATTGGATAAGCAGGATCGCTATGGCTATGAACTTGTACAGAAGATTTCAAATCAGATTGAGATATCAGAAGGGTCCGTATATCCACTTTTACGACGATTGACGAAGGAAGAATATTTTACGACTTATTTGCAAGAATCTACAGAAGGGCCGCCGCGTAAGTATTATAAGTTAACAGACAAGGGCCGGAAATACCTTCAAGAGTTGCTGACGGAATGGAATGAGTTTTCCAAAGGGGTCAATCAATTAATTGAGGAAGGTGTGAACCAATGAATAAAGAACAGTTTATAAAACAGTTGAACGCCTCTTTAAGCAGGCTTTCCTTAGAGGAACGGCAGGATATCCTGCAAGATTACGAAGAGTATTTCGCAATTGGAATGGAAAAAGGGAAGACAGAGCAGGAAATTTCCACATCACTTGGGAATCCTAAACAGATCTCAAAGGAACTATTGGCCTCCTACCATCTTGGTCAAGTCGAACAAACGACTTCTGCCGGTAATGTAATGCGGGCCGTTTGGGCAGTCATTGGTTTGGGATTTTTTAATTTAGTCATCGTTTTGGGACCTTTTATAGCATTGGTTGGAGTTGTTATTGCAGGATGGGCAGCGGCGATATCATTCATTCTTGCTCCGTTTGGTGTACTTTTTAACCTTATAGTGGGCAGCTTTCAATTGTTTGATCTGTTCTTTGCCTTGGGACTATGCGGGATTGGGATTTTCATTGCCATGGGAATGTTTGTCGCTACGAGTGCTTTAACTAAAGGATTCATTCGCTATTTGAAATTTAACGCTTCCCTTGTGAAAGGCGGTTTGAAAAATGATTAATGTTAAAAAATTATCGATCATTGCACTTGTATTGTTATTGATTGGAGTAATTGGAAGTATGTTTACGTTTTCCCAAGTGACGAATCAGAAAGCGACTACAGAGAAGAAGACGATTTCGGATATCGTTACGGACGTGCAAATCGACACTGACAATGCAACTGTCGAAATCATTCCAACGAAGGATAAGGACACCACGATAGAGTTGGTTTCAAAAGGGGTGGATGTTTCCAAGTTAGATTTCACTGCAGCTGTAGAAGGGAAGAAGCTATCAGTAAAATTAAAAGATCAACGTACCTTTAGCTTTGGCTTTCATATTCAACCCTTACATTTAAAGGTGTATGTGCCTGATAAATCTTATAAATCATTTGTCGTCGAATCCGATAATGGTAGAGTGCAAATGTCAGAACTGAAAATTGGAAATCTATATGTGGAATCTCAAAATGGCCGGGTGGAATTAAATGAAATAATAACCGAAAAAGTCGAAGTGAAATCCGCTAATGGAAGAGTCGATCTTAATCATGTAGAGGGTAATCTGGTGGGGTCATCGAATAATGGTATAATCAGATTGGCCACGAAAGACCTGGATAGGATGATTGACCTCGAAAGTGATAACGGTAAAATCATGATCAAAACAGAGAATGAACCGACAAATACGACCTTTGATGTTCATGTAGACAATGGGAAAATAGATATCCTTGGTAAGTATGATGGCAATACTGTCATTGGCAAGGGTGAAAACTTAGTGAAATTGGAAACGAATAATGGAAAGATAGAAGTAACGAAATAGCCTTGAAACATGAAAAAGCAGACAAAAAGGTTTCGGAATGGTCCCATCCCGAAGCCTTTTTGATTTTTTATTTAATTTGAACCAAATGGTTAGGTGGTACCAGTTGATCTAAAGTAATCATTTCAAGTTAATCTCGCTGAATAAAATTATGTTTAGAAAGCATCCATATCACCTAAAGTTTTAATACTTCTATTTTAAAACAAAAAGACTGTAGGCAAATGAGTTCTATCTAACTGTTAAAACAAAGTTGATTGGAACAGGTGTACGAGACTCCTGCGGGAAAAACGAGTCCAAGGGAGACCCCACAGGCGCAAAAGCGCGGAAAGCGAGTGCCTGGAGGGGAAATCAACGGTCAAATTTTAAAAATCTAAAAAAACTGCAGACCCATTAGGGTCTGCTTTTTTCAGTGAAGCGGCCAGTTTATTTTCATGAACGGACTTTGGCTTATGGTAATACAGGTTTAGGAATGAATCATAAACGGAAGCCAAAACAGCTGTCTCCTTTCATAAGGAAATACATTTAATGTTTTTCCTTTTAGATGTTTTTGGAATTATAATATAGAAAGGATAATTATGTTAAAAGTCGTGAATGAACCGTGTAAGTCCGCCATCAAACCCAAGGGAAAAATTTTAATGAAAATGACTTCAAAAGTATGGGGGCTGTAGAATGAAATTCAATAAATTGTCATTAGATATATTTAAACGTACGATCTTCACTCGCAAGAAAAGGGAAAAGGATTATCTGAAGAAAGGATTCGAAGAGCAAAAAAAGGTTTTTAATATAGTGGAAAGTTCTAAGGATATTATCTACTGTTACGAATCAAATCCAAGTTCCAAGTTTAGGTATCTAAGTCCATCCATCAATACATTTTTAGGTCAGGGTGTCTTGGAAGAAGCTTACAATGACCCTTCCTTGCCTTTTGAAAGAATTCATCCTGATGACTTTGAAATCCTAAATGAAAAGGTATACGTTGGGATTGATTATACTAAGCCGGTCATTCAACGATGGAGAGATAACGAGGGGAACTATTTGTGGTTCGAGGAATATGCTACACCTATATATGAAGAAGAGCAATTGGTAGCCGTTCAAGGAATCATTCGGAATATCGATGAAAGAGTGAGATTCATACAGGATATGGAGTATCAAATGTCCCATGACCCATTAACGAATATCCATAATCGACAGTTTTTCGATAATATATCTGCCAAATCCAATCTAGATTTTGACACTCAGGTTGCGATGATATTGTGTGATTTAGATGAACTGAAATTTATGAATGATACGTATGGCCATAAGAGAGGGGATGAATTGATTAAAGAAGCGGCAAATCTATTGAAAGGAATTTTTTCGGACATCGCTGTTGTATCAAGAGTGGGAGGAGATGAGTTTGCCATTCTATTGATTGATAGAAGTAAGCGAGAAGTGGAATCTCTTTGTAAATTATTAAATGAAGAAATCCTTTTACATAATTCTGTTAACAAAGGCCTTCACATCAGTATGTCATTCGGGCATGCTTACCGTTCGCATTCCAAAGGGAATATGGATAGCTTATTCATGGAAGCAGATCAAAAAATGTTTCAAGATAAACGGCGAAGAAAAGAACAGAAACTCGTTCGGTCGGTTAGATGAAGGATATGGGGGACAATAAGATAGGGCGATACTACCATTCCTCACTAGCAGTATGGTTGATTCCTGGGCATTAGATTGGCGGGATTCGTTTCAACTAAAAGGATTCCGAGTCGTTCCGCTGTATGAATGATGAATAGGGGCAATGGTAGTATGTATGACAGCATGGCGAAACTAAATTGTTAGTTTGCATACGGAAGGTAAGTAGACGAAAAGGGTTATGTCAGCTTTTCATTATGAATGTTAAAGGAGGAGCCCAGTGTCATAGTGGGCTTTTATTTATATATATATATTTAGGTACACGAAATAAATCATTCGCTTATTTTAACCGATTTTAGTAAACTGGCAATGACTATATTTATTAGAAGGTGAAGGGATATGAGGGAAACCTTAGTGGATGAACGGGTAAGAGGTACTGACAAAATCTGGACGCATGACTTTATCATGATCTGTTTGGCCAATCTGTGCATCTTCATGGGGTTTCAAATGACGATGCCAACCCTCCCATTGTTTGTTGAGCAGCTTGGAGGTGACGATCGCCTGGTGGGGGCTGTCCTTGGGATCTTCACCTTTTCGGCTTTGCTTGTTCGGCCAATTGCCGGCAGATTATTGGAGACGAAGGGAAGGCGCATCGTTTTTCTTGCCGGGTTAGCCATTTTTGCATTGTCGGTGGGCTCCTTCGGTTTTATGGGGAGCATCGGCTTGTTATTCATGATGCGGATTGTACAGGGCGTCGGCTGGGGATTTTCTTCAACGGCTTCAGGCACGATTGCTTCCGATATAATCCCTGCGAAACGGCGTGGTGAGGGGATGGGATATTACGGATTATCGGGTAACTTAGCACTGGCATTCGGGCCAGCATTGGGTCTTTTTCTAGTTACTATCCTTCCGTTTCAAGAGTTGTTTTTAATCTGCTCATTATTAGGCTTGTTTGCCATCATTACGGCATCACTTATTCGATATCAAAAAGTGGGAACTGATCCATCAACGTCAGTGGTAGCCAAAAGGTTTGATGTTTATGAAAAAAGTGCCCTCCAGCCATCTTTGCTCATTTTCTTCATTTCCGTTACATTTGGTGGAATTGCGACTTTCCTTCCCCTTTATACAGCAGAAAAAGGCGTGGAAGGAATTCAGTGGTACTTTTTGGTTTATGCAATGGCCCTCATGGTCACAAGGTTATTCTCAGGCAGATTATATGATCGAAGGGGCCATCGGGCAATCTTTCTGCCTTCGACAGTACTCATAATGGCAGGGATGCTGCTGCTAGCTTGGATGCCAAGTGAAGTGGTCCTTTTCATTGCGGCAGTGCTTTATGGATTTGGGTTCGGCTCCGTTCAGCCGGCGTTGCAGGCATGGTCCATTGAAAAAACGGCACCAAATCGGAAGGCGATGGCGAATGCAACGTACTTTTCCTTTTTTGACCTTGGAGTGGGCATAGGTGCCATCATGTTCGGGCAAATTGGCTTTCTCTTTGGTTATAGGAGTATCTATATCACCGCAGCCATCTCGATTTTTATTTCGATGCTCGTTTATTTATGGATTATCAGAAGTGAGGATAAGCTAAAATCCATGTAAGGACATTGGATGACTTCAGGAGAAGTCATTCTTTTTTTTATTGCTGGAATGTCGCTGGTGTCATTTGTTTTTCTGATGGAATCATCCTTAATATTTAAAAAATGGTAAAACTTTGTTATTATCGAAAAGTGAATATACATACGATGATATAAGGTCCATGTGAAGGAAGGGGAATCTTGGGGATGAATGATTCTTCAAATGAAGAAATGACATTAGAAAAAAGGAAGCGTATTTTCCAGGAAGAACTGGACGCTTTATGGGAAAGGCGGCTGATCCATAAATCAGAATATATCCGGATTAGCAGGGCATACGATCGGCATTTCCTATTAGTGATCTATAAACAAAAGCGCTTGGAGCATGAAAAAAAGAAATCCAATCAAAGACCTGACCCCATCATGGGTGAAAGTTTCGTGAAGAGGGATCAAGATAGCCTGATTGAAGAAGAAGGCTCATTAGAATTACAGGAATCTGCTGGATTGAACCAATCAAAAATGAAAGATGAGAAGATCGGTTATGACCTTAAGGAATTGGTTTCGGAGGAAAGTCCTGAACCAGTCATGGCGAATGGCACAGAAAGGAAAAAGGTTATTCAACAGCAACAGCAGGTAATCAAGCGGGAGCAACCGGTAAAACCGGCAAAGCCGAAGAAAACACCTGAGCAAATCAGGGAACGGAATATCTCTGTCGTCCTGCTCACCGGGGTCATATTACTTCTGTTCGGTGGGTTGATTTTGGCTACCACTTCATGGGGGGATTTGAATGCAATCCTGAAAGTTATCTTCATTGGAATGGTATCCGTCATTTTCACGGGAATGGCCTTCATCGCTTCGAAGCTGAAAATTCAACAGACGGCTTTTGCGTTCCTGACATTAGCGGGATTATTTATTCCGATAACGATTTTATCAGCATCATATTATCAGATCTTTGGAGAGTATCTTTCACTTCATGGTGGGGGGCGGGGGCTGCTGGGGTTCCTTGGAGGATTACTCTGCTTAGCCATATATGTTAAGATTGCTGACTACTTTAAGTCGAAAATATTCATTTTCATTTCCATATTTACGTTTGGCATTACCTGCTATTTCGGCTTAGCCTTTTTGACGCCGACTATCGAGTGGATGTTTTTGGCGATTGGCGCCCTTAACATCATCTTATTATGGAATGTTGAGCAATTGAAAAATCAAAAAGCATTAACACTATTCAAACCAATCATTTTTCAATTCATCCAGTTTAAGATCATTGTGGAAGCCTTTGTGATTTTGACGTTATTTGCAAGTAACCTTGCTTATTCACTAACGTTGATTGTCTTTGCTGCTTTGTTTTTGATTTTTGCCGTTAAATTCCAAAAGAAATATTATGAAATGGCTTTTAGCGCCATTTTTACGTATGGTTATATACATTTTGTTTTTAATTCTATTTTAAGCGAGTACTCGGTCATTGCTTTTGCACTTGTACCCATCATTTTTACGGCTCTATCGAAATATTTGGCTAAAGTGAAAATGACTAAGCTTTCCAAGAACTTCATGTTTACCAGTTTGATTGAGAGTGGAATTGTCTTCTTATATATAAACGCGATGGTGTATCAGGAAAACTATGCGCAACTATTCATTGCGCTCATGATCGTTTCCGCACAGCTTGTTTATGCTTCCCTTCAATCGAGAAATCAAAGCTTCACCTACCCGGCCGTTGGTGTTTTCAATTTAGCGTTCGTCTATCTTTTCTTTGCCTTAGCATTCTCTTTGTCTACCGTTTTGAATCTGATTTTTATTATTCAGGTCATTCAATATCTTGGATTGTATTTATATAATCGTCATCCAAGGTACAGCTTGTTCAAGAGTAGTATCTTACTTATCTCCCCAATGATCATGCTCGTAATCCTAGCAAGTAAATTTAGCGAAATGGATTGGCTTGCAGTTAGTGTTGCCCTCGTCATGATCTCTGGGCTTTTCTTTATCACATATTTAAAAGACGATACAAAGCACATGAAGGAAAACGCCGTTTATGGATTTCCCATCACTTTTGTCTTGGCTTTGGTTGCATTCTATCCATATTTGATGGAGAGTGCCGGCTGGGTCCGTTCAAATATCCCAGTCAGTATCTATTTAATGGCGGTTTCACTGATTTCCATCATTGCGGCTTACACCGTAAAAAAGGGATTTCATACATTCTTTCCTGTTTTTTGTTATAGTGGACAGATTCTTTCTCTCCTTTCCTTTATATGGATTCCGTTCGATTCGCTGAATCCATTGGGGGCAAGCGGGGTTTTGGCCCTAGTTTCTGCAATAAACGGTTGGTCCGTCCATGTGCATCGGAAGCACATATTTTGGGTGCCTGTCGTGATTACAAGTGCTGGCCTATATGCTTCACTCTATGATGTTTTTGATTTTGGTTCAATGGTGATGAAAATTACGTTCGTGTTGTTCGGCCCTTTTATCTTTTTCCTTTTAGGAGAAGTGCTAGGGAAATATTCGAAAAATGGGAAACTGTACTTCCTTTACGCCAGCCATCTAGCCAATTTACTGGCGATCCCTATTGGGTATTTGCTTATTGTCCAAACGAAAAGTTCGCCGTTTTTATATGTTGCACAGCTGATGATTTATATGTTCAGTGCTATAAGTTCACGTGCGAAGTGGGAAAAATACGTATTTACCTATCTAGGTTTTTCCGTGCTTTTCCTACAGGTCCATTTATTTTTGGCAAACATGGAGCAAATAGTATTCATCACATCATTATGCATGATGATAACAGCAGGAATCATCACATTTTTGTGGGCTGCATCCAATAAGAATTGGAAAGGCATCATGGAGTATTACCTTATTCCATTCATTCATTTGGCGATTACTATATCCATATTGGAAACGGCAATCCGGGATTTTCCGCTAAACCGGGAAGCGGTCTGGGTAGGGCTGCTGACAGTACAGTTCTTGTTTGCTTGGTATCTGCTCATGAAAAGGAATTGGCGGAACTACGCTGTGGTTCCTTTAAGCCTGGCGTTCATTTTCTACAATATGTATGTAAATACATTACCTCTGGTTATGGCGTTTATCGTATTGTTTGTATGCACGGCTGTGATGGTGTTCGCTAGCCGTCGCTATTTCAAGGGTTTGGTCAAACAAGAGGGAACAATGAGATTCATTGATTATTATCGGATATACGGCCTGTTATATATATGTACCATGAATCTGGAAGTGTTTATGAGGGATAGGGGTTTTGGGATATTGGGGATTTTAGTTTCCCTACTGTTACCGAGCTACTTCATCCTGATGAGACGCTTCACGATTCAGGAGAAAGAAAGAAACATTTACTCAGGAATAGCGGTTATCATCGGCCTTTTCCCGTTTATGAATATCAAAGACTATGCCCATACGCTTCCGATCTTCACGAGTTTGGCTGTTCTTTTTGTCTGTATGGCAGGAATGTTGTTGCTAAGTATGGTTTATTCCAACGGGTCGTTCAAGAAAAACGAAGAAGGGAGAAGCTTCGATCCGTTTAGAATCTATGGTTTATTCTTTTTGATCGACATGAATGTGGAGATTTTTAATGATACCAAGCATCAGTTACTTCAGGTTTTTGTATCGCTCTTGTTAACGGCTTATTTCATATTACTGAGAACCTTAACAAAGGAGCGGCAAGCAAGGAGAATCTATGCTAATATTGCTGCTCTAGTCAGTTTGTATCCTTTCTTAAGCATCGTGGTCTATGCCGGGAACCTATCGGTTGTAATGGGGGTGATGGTTCTTTTCATTTGCATGCTAGTGATGCTGCTTTTAAGCCGTCGTTATTTCGATGGACTATTTAAAAAGGAAGATCAGGGTATAACGGTCGATTCCTACAGGATATATGGTCTGCTACTTTTACTGGCCATGAATATGAATGTTTTGACGGTGGAGCCTGCACATTTCATTCTGGAAATCATCGCAGCCCTTCTAATACCAACATATTTCATCCTGATGAGAAGCATGACATCAGGAATGGTAGAAAGAAAAATCCATTTGGCTGCAGCGATATTGTTCAGTCTATATCCGTATTGGGTCATCATCAACCAAATCACGATACCTGCTGTCCTTGAGGAGGAGGCTGATATTCTGCCGCTGTTCATCGTCAGCACCATTCTGCTGAAGAAAGTCTATGTTAAAGGTAAAATCACGCAATATATTGAGATTGGCATCGTCTTTCTCTTGTTTTTGGTCTTGATCATTGATGCAATGGCAAGCAATACCTTATATGATGCGCTCATTATCGGCACAGTGTCTTTGGCGGCCATGCTCTTTGGATTCATGCTGAAATATAAATCCTATTTCATCGCTGGAACTGGCACCATTTTGTTCAATGTTTATAGTAACACCAATTCGATGTGGAGCGAGATGCCATGGTGGCTGTATTTAATCATCGGCGGAGGGCTGCTTATCGGAATTGCCTCTTTCTTTGAATGGAAAAAACAAAAAGATAACCGGACATCGAAGGAGGTTCTTGAGAAAAATAAACAAAGAATCAAGGATTGGTTCAATCGCTGGAATTAATGAAGCAGGAAAATTGGGCAAAATAAAAACGCTTGGGTATCCAAGCGTTTCAGACTGTAGGCAAACTCGTTAATAATCGGGCTTGAATACAGTTTTTTTTTGTTGCGTCCCACTCCAGGTACTCGCTTTTCTTGGGCGGTCAGCCCTCGGCGACCATGGCTCCTGCGGGGTCTCCCATGGACGCGCTCTTCCCGCAGGAGTCTCGCACACCCATTCCATTCTTGTTTTGAAATTTAGATGGAACTCCTTTTGTCTACAAACTTAGAGCACTTAAAAGCTCTCTTTCTCTTCTTCTATTTTTTTATTTCCTCTGGCCAATCATGAATTTCTATTTCCCAATTTGCATATACAAAAACTGGTCTGAATTTTCGTAACTCATTATCATCCATCGCATCAAATTGAAACGCTTGGGCATTCCAAGCGTTTCTTGTGGAGCTCAAGACGAGCAAGAACTGCATGAAGAACAGCTAGATGAGGAATCAGAACTGCTGTCATGGGAACTGCTATGGTCACCATGACCGACATGGCCGGATCCAGAGGAAACTGTGTTCGATTCATTTCCGAAAATATCTTTAAATTCGCTGTCAAAATCATCGGTGCTTGCATAAGTGAAATAGGCAGGAGCTGCGTAGTCCGTCTGATCGTACGTTTTCCGCCAATTCAATTCTGTCATGGGGCGATTTTCTTTAAATTGGGAAGTGAAAGATTCAAAGGTCCGTTCCGCTTGTATACTTGTCGGTTTCCGCATATATTTCTCTTTTAACTGCTCAAGCTCCAACGTTTCAAAATCGCGGAGAAGCGTTTGCCCTTTATCATGTTTGAAAAACTTGCCCCATTTTTGAAGGGAAGGGGAGTCCACCGTAAATAGCTGAACATAGTAAAAGTCAAAAAGAGTGCGCTCTTCGGGTTTGAAAGCGGGTTCTGAATGAGGATGGTGCTGAATGGTCCTGCCAATGAAAGCCTGGCAAAACTCATCATATTCCTGTCTATAATTCAGCATGATATGCCACAGCTCATCAATGCCTGAATTAAACATTTCAACTTTTCCAAACACGGCAGCCATAATCAAGTAGCGTTTCAATTCACGCCAAGTCTGATTGACCTTTATCTGCGATTCCCTGGGATGCTTCTGCCGGAATTCAGTATTGACCTTTTCCATATAATCGAAATCCAGTGCTTTGTTAAGCTTTTCAATCAATTCTTCTGAAACGATTTCCGTTGCTTGCAAATCTAAAGTTTCCGCATGAAATTTACGGAATTCATGTTGATAGCGTTCTAATTTAGCCGGCTCACTTTGCCGCTTCACTAAAGTGACCAGAAAGATAGCAAAAATTGCTGCAAGAATGACATAAAAGAAGGTCATTTTGTCCACTCCTCTTAATCTATGGATAGATTACTTTAACATTATCTTACATGTTATTGGGAGGGATTGTAAGATATTACTGTGATTTATCAGCCATATGGTGTGTAGGCAGAACATGCTCTTTGCTTGAAGGCAGCTTAAAATCTTCGTTTGAAATGTTGGGCATATAAAGTATTTGTAAACTGATTGTCCTGTCTCCTTATCCTTTAAGAATCGCATAGGAAACAGTAAGTCCCCTAAAAAAGATGCCTTATATTAGGATAGAATTTGTAAGATGATCTTGGGGAAAAGTTGCTAAAAAGGACAATACATTAAAATAAAACTGAAAATTACAAAAAGACATGTTTTATTATAAATACATTTTTTATTAAAATCTGTATGATGAAGAAAGTCAGATACTTTAACAGGTTTTTAGCATGGGTAAATGACCGGAAGTGAGTTTGTAAATGGTGCATTTCGTTTTTCTATGGTCATTAAAATTATGGGAGGGGTAGTAAATTGGACGAAAAAAATCTAATGGGTTCATTGTTAAAGAACTTGTTTGCCTAGTTTTTTCAATTGCAAATATTACACCAGGGTCATCATGATCATCTCTATTGAACGGATGACAACAAGATATACAGGTTTGCCTAGGAAAATGTGGCACCAAGAAATGAAAGTATCTTCAGTGTATCCCTGTCAATAGATAACAAGAAAAGCGTGAAATCAAGTATCCACTTCCCTAATTGGGGATAAAAAAAGCTGAATTGGCATATAGGAGGAATCATTATGAACAGGGTGTTAGGAATACTCTTGGCAATCATCCTTTTTGCAAGCATCATTAACCTACCCATGAACGTTCGGGCTGCAGATCCGACTATGGATGGTCACGGATTGCTGGGTGAATTCTTTAAAGTTGAAAAAAACCCTGATAATCGAAATGATATTAGTGTATTTAAGTTCGATGATAAACGAGGTGAAAGAGCCGTTGCAAATTTAAATGGTGATTCTTTTATCGACATTTTTAATGAATTTTCAGGAACACCCGATTTTAATACTGCTCGTTTTACAGGTACAATAGTACCGGAATTTACAGAAGACTATACCTTCTCCATGGAGGGCGATGATGGATTCAGACTCTGGATTAACGGTGAATTGATTATAGATTTTTGGAAGCAAGAGTGGGAAAAAGAACAAGTAAGTACTCCCGTTTCTTTGGAAGCAGGAAAACATTATGATATTAAAGTTGAATATTTACAAGGATGGGGCGGTTCTTGGCTTCGTATGAAATGGGAAAGTGCAAGTCAGGTTAAAGAAGTCGTTCCAGAATCTGCACTTTTCCTGCCGATAGAGAAACTTATTACTATGAAAAAAGCTGAATTGACAGCAGAAATTCAAAAGATAGATTATTTATTGAAAAACTTTACGGACAAAGTAACAATAAAGTTTATGTATCCAAATCGCGTACCCTGACAGACCAGGGGGAAAAGGTAATGGTATTTGATTCCCAAGGAACACAAACTCGTATTTTTGCTCCAGAAATCTTCTTCTTTGATGGCAAATGGTATATTTATTACTGTGCTGACTTAAAAGAATATGATTACAAACATATGGGGACGGTTTTGGAATCGGTTACCGATGATCCCCAAGGGGAATATGTGGATAAAGGCGCCTTATATCTAGGTGAAAATGGCGATTATAAACAAGCAAAAGACTTAACGGTATTTGACTATAATGGACAACTATATGCTGTATGGGGTACCTTGGGTTCCGGAGAGCCAATCGGACCGGCAATTGCTCCAATGGATAACCCTTATACGATTTCAGCAGATCGCTCTTTCTTACCAGGCGGCGGCGGGGAGGGTCCTCGTGTATTACAAAAAGATGGAAAAGTATTTATCACAATGTCAGAAGGTAACTTTGCAGGAAATGATTATCGTTTATCTTATTTTACGAATACAGATGGGGATATCTTAAACCAGGATTCTTGGACGCGTACAAATGATGTTTTTGTATCTACCAGTGATGTATCTGGTCCTGCCAGAGCAGGCTTTGTAAAATCGGCAGATGGTTTGGAAGATTGGATGATTTATCATTCACGAGTATATCAAGATACTGGGATTAATGGGTGGCGTCAAGTAAGCATTAAGAAATTTGGGTGGAATGAAGATGGTACACCTAATTTTGGCCAACCTGTTTCTCCCTATGAATGGCAGGAATTGCCTTCAGGTGATTTAGGGCAAGGTGATATGTATCAAGGGGAAGATGCCATTCACTATGGTGATATTAAAATAGACAATAGCCATGCAAATTATCAAGGAACTGGTTATATTAACTTGCCAGAAAAACCAGGTGCTGAAGCAAGTTTTGTCGTTAATGCAGAAAAAGCAGGTGACTATATCGTAGGCGTGAGATATGCATATGGTGTACAAGTGGAAGGAGAATCTACAGATAGACCTCAGACACAATTGCCTGCAAGAGCAAAAATCAATGTATATGTAAATGGTATGCATGTAAAAACAATTACACCGGATAAAACGGCAATCAGCTGGGATGAATGGTTTACTGCCTCTGAACGTTTGGGCTTAAAGAAAGGTAAAAACGTAATTAGTTATCGAATTGATAATGGCAGTATTGGTAATGTGAATTTGGACCATTTAACTTTGTATAAGGCAGATATTCCAAATCCAATTGCACCAACCGTACCTGCAACGAAATTAACCATGAACTCAAATGCAATCGTGAATGTAGGAGAAACGTTTCAATTCAATGCAACTGTAAAGCCAGCTAATTATACAAATAAAATCAATTGGAACTCTGACAATACAGATGTTGCAGTTGTAAATTCGAAAGGTATGGTAACTGGAAAAGCAGTAGGAACCGTTACTATTAAAGCAACTATCGATGGTCATGAAGTATCAAGTGTTGTAACTGTTCAAAAACCATCGAATGGTACTTCCCTGGAAATCACGGCCAAAGATGGAACTGCGAAAATTCGTACAAAGGGTGGAACGCTTCAATTAGCAGCAAAAGTACTCCCAGTTAATGCGATTGATAAGTCAGTAACATGGTCGATCGAAAGGGGAGGAGAAGTCGCTAGTGTTTCGAAAACAGGCCTAGTAACTGCAAAAGAAAAGGGAACTGTAGTTGTAAAAGCCACACTGGTAAGTAACCCTGAAATAAATGATACCTATACAATAAAGGTTGTAGGACTAGATTCCGTTGCCTTAAAGACCAAGCGATCGAAACTGCTCCGAACCGAGACGACAGACTTAAATATCAGCGGAAAATATAGTAATGGGAAAGCAGCAGATTTAAGCGGAGCAACTATCAAGTATGTGAGCAGCAACAAGAAAGTAATTTCGATAAAGGATGGAGTCATCACTGCTCATGATCCAGGAAAGGCGATCGTCTATGTAAAAGTTAGTTTGAATGGTTATATCGTTACATCGAACCCTTTGAAGATAGTGGTCACGACTAGTATTGAATCCATTGAAAAACTTGTTGGTACGTATGCAGGTGATGGTGCAATCGATCGTCGATTAGCAGGCCAATTAAGCAAGCATCTAGACCAAGCCAAACATCAACTGGATAAAGGCAACGACAAGCAAGCAGTCAAGGAAATGAAAGACTTCCTGAAACTTTTAAACAAAAAGGCAAATGATAAATATATTGACGATGATGTGAAGGCAAATCTAAATGCTGATGCGAATGCTTTACTAGAAACATGGGAATAAAATTTGTATCATAGATAGATTGATGAGTGTGTTCCAAAAGTTTACTTTTGGAACACGCTCTTTGTTTTTATAAAGGTAAAGTCATATCTTATCAGTTCAGGAAGTTACCAATTAAGCTGGTATCATACATGCTTAGCAGGGAAAGGTGAATAAGTCGCTGAGGTCAAGCACTTCAAATTATGCCTCTAATCTAGTATAGTTAAGCAAAAGGGGTGAAGGCATGTACTTGACAGTAAAAGAGACTGCGGAATATTTATCGATGCCGGAATCTTATATAAAAAGTTTGATCGTTCAGAATAAAATTCGCACCGTTCATGACGGTGAGCAGCATTTGATTTTTAAAGAGCAGTTTAATACTCATCTTGAGCAAATGGAGAAATATAAAAAGCAATTAGCGGATTATTATAACGAACCCATTCCAGAAGATATCGATGTAAAGGATGAAGATTAGCATCTGCCAATTGGCAGATGCTTTTTTCATATACGAATGAACGTGGATGCTAAGAAGGTATTAACTAACGTCCGCATCATAGTGCTTAATGATCATTCAAATAAATTTGTTGTCAATGGAAGGTATTTGTAGTAGAAACCTACAATTCCGTGTAAAATAAAAAGTAGAAGGAATTATCACGGCAGAATGGTAGTTAGGAGATAGGTAAGTGGTAAAAGAGTATTTACAAAGTGAAGGTTTTTCAAGGTTAATTACATTGATTGTGTTAGTCCTCTTATTAATAAGCATCGGAAGTATGGTTAATATTGTGTTGTTCACATTTGTTTTCACTTTCCTAATGGGAAGGCTGGAGCAATTTATCATGATTCGGCTGAACAAAGTGATGCATATCAACTCTAAAGTTGTTATAAGCTTTTTATACGTAATCGTCATTTCTTGTTTAGCCATTGTTCTTTACAAATATTTACCGGTCATTACGCTGCAATTCACGGAATTAGTCACACAGATTGTTTTCTTCTTTCAACATCCACCAGATAGTAGGGTCATTCAATATGCCATTGGTTTAATAAACGAGCAGGAATCGCCGCTCGATCTTCAAACACAGATGAATACACTCTACCTTTATCTATCCGATTTCGGTAAACTGGCATTTCAAATTTTCATTTCCATGTTGCTTAGTCTATTTTTCTTATTGGAAAAGGATAAAATCATTCGCTTCACTTCTAAATTCAAGCGGGCCAAATTTAAATCTTTTTTCTTAAACTTAGGCCACTTTGGCATTATATTCATCAATTCATTCGGAAAAGTGATAGAGGTACAGTTCTTAATAGCCCTTACAAATGCCGTCCTATCAGTAGCTTTTTTATGGATACTTGGGTTCCCACAGTTACTGGGTCTAGGGATCATGATTTTCTTTCTGGGTTTAATCCCGGTTGCAGGGGTCATCATCTCCCTTGTTCCACTTAGCATGATTGCCTATAGTATCGGCGGCATGCCAAAAGTGATTGCTGTGTTAATTATGATTGTTGTGATCCATGCACTTGAAAGCTATATTTTAAATCCGAAATTCATGTCGGCAAAAACAAATCTTCCAACGTTTTTCACCTTTATCATTTTACTGTTCTCCGAGCATTTCCTTGGGATATGGGGCTTGATCATCGGGATACCGATCTTCATCTTCCTGTTGGATATGTTAGATATTGAAGAGGGGAATAAGGAAGTCACATAAAGATTAGTTAAGCAGCGGCCCCTTTAGCGGGGCCGCTGCTTATTTTTTGTTCCATTAAACCTTTGGAAAGTTGCCACCATCTGTTTTTAATATAATATCGATTAATTCTATCAAGAGGTGAAATTCTATAGATTTACTTGTTAGAGCATGCTTGCGTTTTTGATTTACCAAGTTAATTGAGTAAAATTTTATTTTACTAAAGTTATTTGACGACTTTTTATTGCATAAAAAAACAAAAAAACGTATAATATTTTTAAATGAAAATACTGAATGTTCTCTAAAATTAGATTTATCTGTTTTTTTAAAAAATGAGAGTTTACGAGAGAGAAGAGGGGATTAATTTGAAAAAGGTTTCTTTTTTAATGTTTGCAATGATAGCTTCTTTGTTACTCGTCATGACAGGTTGCGGGAAGGATAAAGAAGTCTCGACAACTGGTAAAGAAAGTAAAGAAGAAGGATCAGATGGAAAAACACTCAGGATCGTAACGGACGCGAATTATGCTCCATTTGAATTTCTTGAAGGCGATAAGATTGTAGGATTCGATGTTGATTTCATCAAAGCTGTTGCAAAAGAAGCCGGTTATGATGTTAAATTGGAAAGCGTTGGATGGGATCCGATTTTTGTGGAAATCGAATCTAAAAGAGCGGATGTCGCAATATCTGCCATTACGGTGAATGACGAAAGAAGACAAACGTATGATTTCTCGGTTCCATATTTCTTATCCACAAACAAGATTCTCGTTCCTGAGAAAAGTGATATAAAATCAGGAAATGAATTGAAAGGTAAGGTCATTGCCGTTCAGACTGGCACAACTGGACAGGAAGCGGTAGAGAAACTGATAGGCAAGAATCACAAAGACATCAAAAAATTCGAAAATAATAACCTGGCCATTCAGGAATTATTACAGGGTGGAGCTGCAGCGGTCGTAGCCGATAATACGGTTGTTGAGGAATATGTGAAAAATAACCCCGATCAAAAACTGAAAGTCGTCGAAGATAGCAAAAGTTTCAATGAGGAGTTCTATGGTCTAATGTTCCCTAAAGGCAGTGAATTGAAATCGGAGTTCGATAAAGCCGTGAATGCCATTTATGAAAATGGGAAATATGCAGAAATTTATAAAGAATGGTTTGGTACTGATCCGGATATCGAAACATTGAAAGCACAACAATAAAATAAAACAAGTGGATAGTAAAAGATTGCGTGACTTTACGTTTGAAGTTACGCAGTTTTTTTGGCCTTTAGGAGGGGAACGGAATGAGTTTTCGCTGGGATATTATTTTTGAATATGCTCCTTTCTTATTAAAAGGAACATTGCTTACTATAGGGCTGTCGGTTTCCTCCATCCTCATCGGAACCTTTTTGGGGTTATTGATAGGCTTAGGGAAAATCATAAGGAACAAAGTGCTTGCATTTCCATTTTATTGTTATGTCACGGTTTTTCGCGGAACTCCGCTTTTAGTCCAAATCTTTTTAATTCATTTTGGAGTGGTGCCCTTTTTTACCGGGGAAACGAATGCAGTAGCCGCCGGGGTCATTGCGTTATCTTTAAATGCAGCGGCATATATTGCGGAAATATTCCGTGCGGGCATCCAATCCATCGATAAAGGACAAACGGAAGGGTCCCGTTCTTTGGGAATGACCCATGCTCAAACCATGATTCATGTTGTATTACCTCAAGCTTTCAAAAGAATGATCCCGCCGCTAGGAAATGAATTCATCGTATTATTAAAAGATTCCTCCTTATTGTGTGTCATTGCAGCCCCGGAATTAATGTATTGGGGAAAAGCGATGGGGAGTCAGTATTTTAAAGTGTGGGAGCCATATTTGGCGTGTGCCTTCATCTATTTATTCCTGACACTCATTTTAAGTTTCGTATTAAATAGACTCGAAAGAAGGTTGAAAACAGAATGATCAAGGTCGAGAATCTAAAGAAGTCATTCGGGAATAACGAAGTATTGAAAAATATCAATGCAATCGTTTCCCCTCAGGAAGTAGTCGTGGTAATTGGTCCTTCTGGGTCGGGTAAATCTACCTTCCTCAGGTGTATCAATCAACTAGAAACCATAACGGGTGGTCATATTTACATAGAAGGACTTGATACGACAGACAAGAAGGTCAATATCAATAAAGTCCGAACGGAAGTTGGCATGGTATTTCAGCATTTCAACTTATTTCCCCATAAGACTGTACTTGAGAATATTATGCTTGCGCCATTAAAAGTGAGAAAGGTTTCCAAAGAACAGGCATCCCAAAAAGGCATGGAATTGCTTAAGAAAGTGGGGCTTGCCGAGAAAGCGAAAGCATATCCGGATTCACTATCCGGGGGACAAAAGCAACGCGTGGCAATTGCTAGGGCGTTAGCGATGGAACCTAAAATCATGTTGTTCGACGAGCCAACTTCCGCTCTAGATCCAGAAATGGTCGGTGAAGTGCTTGAGGTTATGAAGCAGTTGGCTAAGGAAGGTATGACCATGGTCGTGGTGACCCATGAGATGGGATTTGCAAAGGAAGTTGGGGATCGTGTGATTTTCATGGACGAAGGTTATATTATTGAAGAGAATATCCCCAGTGAGATTTTTGATAATCCGCAGCAGGAAAGAACCAAAGCCTTTTTGAGCAAAGTACTTTAATTTTGCATGAAAGAAAAAAACCTTCCGTCAATGGAGGTTTTTTTTAGGAACATATCAGGGCTTCATTTAATATATGAAGAGCCTGAAAGCGATTCAGGGCTTTTACCGAGCACAAGCATACTGATTTTTGCATATCCAATATTTTTATTTTGGGAGACGGCCTGGAGTAAGACCGGGATATTCGGATCATCCTTTAACTTTTGAACTTCCTCTATATATAAGTGGATAACGGAGGGCATAACGAATTCAGGGGTGTATTCGTTAGGGTTTTCATCCATGATCAATGTGCCCATAAATTGATATTTAAATTGAAAAGCTCGTGTTAAGGCAACGACATGGAGTAATTTATTAAATAGTTCGGGGTATGAAAATTTAATTTTCTCCAAAGCTGCTTTGGTTGCCTGTAACTCAACAACACTAGATAAAGTGATCATACATATTTCCTTTCTAAAAATAAGGATCCATTAGCATTTACCGTCCTTTTTGCTCATACCAAGTCTAACCCCGCCTTTTGGTATTGTAAAATGGATAGATGTTATCATGTTCATAACCTACATCTATGATAGTGCTTACACCAACAGAAGGAATCACTTTTTATGAGTCAACGCTTCCTTCATATATTTCAGCCATTCCTTTGCAGCACATGAAAGGTAATGCTCCTTACTCCAAATGAGTCCCAAATTCCAACTAATGGAGGGGTTTTTAACCTTGATGGACCTCACTCGTTCATTGTGACGGCATAAACTTTCTGGTAAAAGAGCAATGCCAAGTTTACAATAAACCATCTCCTCAATAAAATCCCAGCGTGAGCTTTCCGTAATGATATGTGGAGAAAAACCAGCTTGATTACAGGATGAAATGATCAAGTCTCTTAGAACGTAATCTTTATTGAATAAGATGAAAGACTCATTTTCCAGGGCAGACAACTCGATTTCTTCCAGACAAGCATGCGGATGGGAGGGATGCACAATCAAGTTGATATCTTCTTCTAAAAAGGCAAAATGATGAAAAATTGTAGTATTGGTAGGCAGGACTATTACGCCTATATCAATTAGGTCATTTTGGACGGATTCTTCAATCTTTTTTGAACCATCCTCCATTAATTGAAAGGTTATATTGGGATAGTCCTCATGAAAATGACTAAGAATTCGGGGGAAGAAAGAAGCGTCGATGATTGGCGGCAATCCGATGCGTATATGTCCCTTTTGCAAACCTAATAAATTGTCCATTTCCGTTTCTAAATTGTGAAAGGCCTTATCTATCAATTTTGCCTGCTCTAAGACAACCCTGCCTGCATCGGTTAGGATCAATTGCTTACGTGAACGATCAAAAAGTTCAACACCTAGTTCGGTTTCCAAATTTTTAATCATCTTGCTGATGGTCGGCTGGGTAATGAACAAATGATCGGCTGCCCGAGTAAAGCTATTAAAATTGGTTACCTCTATAAAGTATTGCAAATGCTTAATATCCATCGCTTCACCTGTTATCCTCATTAAAATTACTTTTATTTTACCTGTAAACAGAAGCGTTTGTAAAACATGAGAAGTTTTGATTGAATGTACCTTATGTTTTAGACGAGCTTAAAGAAGCTGACTCCAAAGGGGAACACAGCTTCTTTAAATTGGCAGGCGATAATATGACTTGACGTTCATTCTATTTAACTAATAAGACAGGCACAGGAGAATGTTGGACGATGTAGTGGCTCACGCTCCCAAGGAATTCCTTGAAACCACTCAATCCGCGACTGCCCATAATGATAAGGTCGCAATTCTGGGATTTAACATGATCCAATAAAGTCGTGATGGCTGAACCCTCTACGACAAATGTTTGGGATGCATTCGGGATTTCGGACAATAGTGCTTCCGCTTTTTTAATCACTTCATTGCCATATTTGAGCATGGATTCTTCAATCTCCTGAAAAGCATTACCATATATATTCGGTTTGATTGGAAGTGTAACAGCGTGAAGCACCTGGATTTCAATAGCTGGATCCTGCTTCGCCAATTCCATTGCTTTTTCTAAAGATTTAAGTGCCAATTCAGATTCATCATAAGCAACTAATATTTTTGAACAGAACATGATTTTATCCTTCCCTTCTTTTATAGATTATACCCTTAGTATATCATTTTGAATCTTTCATATAGTTTCATATATTAGAAATTTTGTGAATAATCATTGAAGTTTACGTTCACGTCAATGTTAAGATATAGGTAATTAATCCCTTTGCAAAGTGTGGTTTTAACATGTATACCATTTCTGAGTTAGCAAAAGAATTCGAATTGACAACTAGGACTCTCCGGTATTATGAGGAGCTGGGGATGCTTAGGCCAAAGCGTACTGAATCAGGAAATAGAGTTTATGGAAAGAAAGAATACGCACAACTCAAAATCATCATGCGCGGTAAGAAGTATGGGTTTTCATTAGTGGAAATAAAGGAAATCGTTCTGTTATTCGATAAGGATAGGACAGGCATTAAGCAATTGGAAAAAACGATTGATACAGCAGGACAGAAATTAAACGAAATTAATGAGCGCATTAAAGAACTGGATGGATTGAAGCAGGATTTTGAACAGATGATCAAAGGCTTTACTGATGCCCTTCATGATTTGAAGGCAAACGATAAGACAGCAAGCAGAGAAATTAATATTGAAAATAGGTTTTGATGATAGTGAAGGATGAATATATATACTAGACGAAACAAATGAGGTGAGGATTTGGATATTAAAGAAACCATAGCAGTAGTGACAGGTGGGGCTTCAGGTCTCGGAGCGGCGACGGTAAGAAATATCATTAATAAAGGTGGAAAAGCTATCATATTTGACCTCTCGGAAGAAAAAGGGGCTAAAATGGCCCATGAATTGGGAAATTCAGTTCTGTTTGTCAAAACGGATGTAACAAGTGAAGATAGTGTAAGGGAAGGGCTGAAAAAAGGAATTGAAAGATTCGGGAGCATCAATGCAGTCATCAACTGTGCGGGTGTTGCGATTGCAGAGAAGGTCATAGGGAGAAAAGGTACACATGAATTGAAAGCGTTCTCAAAGGTTGTAGCAATCAATTTGGTCGGTACATTCAACGTGATTCGTCTTGCAGCTGAAAAAATGGTCGAGAACGAACCGAACCATGAGGGGGAGCGTGGGGTCATGATCAATACAGCTTCCGTAGCTGCCTTTGAAGGACAAATCGGACAGGCCGCATATAGTGCCTCCAAGGGAGGAATAGTCGGGATGACCCTGCCGATTGCGAGGGAGCTTGCCACCAAAGGGATACGTGTCGTATCGATTGCACCGGGTTTATTCCACACTCCGATGTTCGATTCATTGCCTGAAGAAGCGAGGCTGTCATTAGGTAAAACCGTGCCATTTCCATCAAGGCTCGGGTATCCCGAAGAGTACGCGAAACTGACGGAAAGCATCATTACGAATCCAATGCTGAACGGGGAAACGATCAGGCTGGATGGCGCCATTCGGATGTCACCAAGATAAGAGTCCATTCCATTCGGGAAAGATTATGAGATCGATAAAGTTCATGAATAAGAGGCGTCCCATCAATGGGGAGGCGATATGACAAAGCATGCAGAGGAGATAAAACAGATGAAACATCCATATCTTAGTGAAGAACATGAGATATTCCGTAAGTCATTCCGAAAGTTTTTAGAGAAAGAAGCGGTTCCACACTATGAACGATGGGAGGAAGAACGGATCATTCCCCGTTCATTTTGGGTGAAGATGGGGGAGCAGGGCTTTTTATGTCCAGACCTTGAAGAAGAGTATGGGGGCTCCGGGGTAGATTGGGGCTTTGCGGTCATAATTAATGAAGAATTAGAAAGAGTGGGTTCTGGTTTCATAGGTTTTGGGCTTCACAGTGACATTACTGTTCCGTATATTGCCGCTTACGGAAATGAGTTGCAGAAACAGCGCTGGCTTCCAAAATGTACGTCAGGGGAAAGCATTACAGCCATCGCCATGACAGAGCCTGGAACAGGTTCGGATTTGGCCAACATTAAAACGACTGCGATTTTGGATGGAGATCACTACATATTAAATGGCCAAAAGACATTCATTACAAATGGAATACACGCGGATCTAGTTATCGTGGCTTGCAAAACGGATCCAAGTGCAGTTCCGAAGCATAAAGGCGTAAGCTTAGTCGTGGTTGAAAGGGATACACCCGGATTTTCCAGGGGAAGAAAACTGAAGAAGCTTGGTTTACACAGTCAGGATACAGCAGAACTCATTTTTGAGGATTGTCGTGTTCCAAAGGAAAATCTGCTTGGTGAAGAAGGCAAGGGTTTTACCTATTTAATGGAGAAATTGCAGCAGGAACGCCTTGTCGTAGCGATTTGTGCCCAAACGGCATCTGAGGATATGCTTGCCGATACGATTGAATACGTGAAAAGCAGGGAAGCGTTCGGAAAATCCGTGAGTCAATTTCAAAATACACAATTCAAAATTGCCGAAATGGCAACTGAAATCAAAATGGGGCGTGTGTTCCTTGATCAATTGATCTCCATGCATATGGCGGGTGAACAGGTCGTTACAGACGTGTCGATGGCAAAATGGCGTTTGACGGAGACTGCGAGAAAAATATCCATTGAATGTATGCAGCTACACGGCGGATATGGATATATGGAAGAATACAAGATTGCCAGAAGGTATCGGGATGTACCAGTGGCAAGCATCTATGCGGGAACAAATGAAATCATGAAGAAAATCATCGCTAAGAACCTTGGGCTTTAATAAAAACAGGATGAGAAGGGGAGAGAGTATATGCGTGAAGTGGTTATCGTTGAAGGCATTCGCACTCCAGTCGGAAGAAGGAACGGTGTCTTGAAAGACATTCGCCCAGATGATCTAGCCGGGGAAGTATTGAGGAAGCTGATCGAAAAGGCGGGCATTGATCCTGCTCTTGTCGATGATGTCATTTTAGGGTGTGTTTCACAGTCTGGGGAACAGGCCGGTGATATAGCACGCGTTGCTGCACTGATTGCCGGTTATCCGATTGAAGTGCCGGGAACGACGATTGATCGTCAATGCGGGTCAAGTCAGCAGGCTGTACATTTCGCTTCCCAAGCCATTTTGTCAGGGGACATGGATGTGGTCGTGGCAGGGGGAGTGGAAAACATGTCCCGGGTCCCTATGGGGTCAAATTATCAAGGAGCTGTAACAAGTCAGAAGTATTTAGACAACTATGAGGTGATCAACCAAGGTTTATCAGCAGAAAGAATCGCGGACAAGTGGGGAATCACACGTGAGGAATGTGATCAGTTTTCCGTCGAAAGTCACGCTAAAGCAATTCGTGCTCAAAAAGAAGGCCATTTCAACCGTGAAATGATCTCATTAACGGGTACCGATAAAGAAGGAAATCATATGGAAGTTACAGAAGATCAAGGGCCAAGGGCTGGAACTACGCTTGAAGTACTCGCAGGGTTGAAAACGGTTTTTCAAGAAGACGGTTTAATTCATGCCGGGAACTCAAGCCAGATCAGTGATGGTGCCGCCGCCTTATTATTGATGGAGCGCAGAAAAGCGGAAGAACTTGGATTGAAACCGCGATTTAAAGTGCATACACGGGTTGTTGTTGGGTCAGATCCCACCCTGATGCTGACGGGCCCGATTCCCGCCACTCATAAAGCTTTGGAAAAAGCAGGACTTTCCATTGATGATATTGATATCTTTGAAGTGAATGAGGCTTTCGCTCCTGTACCGATTGCCTGGCTAAAAGAAACGGGGGCAGATCCTAAGAAGCTTAATCCAAATGGCGGGGCGATTGCTTTAGGGCATCCTCTTGGCGGCAGTGGTGCCCGAATAATGGTGTCAATGATTCATGAGTTAGAAAGAACTGGCGGCCGCTATGGGCTGCAAACAATGTGTGAGGGCCACGGCATGGCGAATGCCACCATCATTGAAAGATTGGACTGAAAAGGGACTGTCTGGTTATGAACATTTGTAATTCGCACGAAAGTAAAAGCTGAAAAAGGATAAAGACCTTACCATCGGCAGGCTGACGTGAACTCATTCCGTTGATGGTGGGTTTACTTGAGGAGGATAATGATATGTCAGTAACGATTAAAAATATCTTTGATCAGACGGTTCAGAAATTCCCCATTAAAGAAGCTATCTACGACGTGAGAAGAAATATCCGCTATACGTATATTCAGTGGAATGACCAGGTGAATAGACTGGCGGCGGCCCTTCAAGCGGAAGGAGTGCGAAAAGGGGACAGGGTCTCTACCTACCTTTACAACAATGAAGAGCTTGCCACCGCATTTTTTGCCTGTGCAAAAATCGGCGCAATCTTCAATCCAATCAACTTCCGCTTAATGGCAGAAGAGCTGGCCTTCATCTTAAGTGACGCAGCCCCAAAGGTCGTTTTATTCGAACAGGAGTTGGAATCGAATATTGCCGATGTTGAAAAGCGATTCCCAGAAATGGCTTTCTGGTATATTGATGATCATGTGCCTGGATATGCCAAAGGCTACCGCCAAAAAATGGCTAGTGTCTCATCACAGCCCGCTGAGGTGGACGTTCACGAGGATGATGTTTATGCCATCATGTATACGAGCGGGACAACCGGACGTCCAAAAGGTGTCATTCACCTTCATAAAGATATGGTCAAACAATCTGAGATATTAATTGAGGCAATGAAGTATGATCGTTCAGATATCGGTTTGATTACTGCACCGATGTTTCATTGTGCAGAACTGCACTGTTCCTTTTTACCTCGCGTACAGGTTGGTGCCACGAATGTCTTACTGCATCAGTTTAATCCTAAAAAGGTAATGGAACTAATTGAATCCGAGGGAATCACCAAGTTATTTGCTGCACCTACGATGTGGAACATGCTCATTCAAGAAAACCTGGATGAGTATAAATTCCAAAGTTTGAAACTAGGGCTTTATGGAGCGGCTCCAATGGCGCCAACACTTGTACGTGCATGTCAGGAGAAACTGGGCATCCAGTTCATCCAAGCATACGGAATGACGGAAATGGGTCCAGCCATCACTCTCCTATTGGAAGATGATCAAATTAGAAAAGCGGGGTCTGCCGGCAAAGCATGCTCCAATCATGACATCATCATTGCCCGTCCCAATGACGAAGGGCCAGCGGATCCCGAGGATAAGCTGGAGCCTGGTGAAACAGGGGAAATTCTTGTGAAAGGTCCATGTATCATGAAAGGTTACTTTCAAAAAGATGCAGAGACGGAAAAAGCGCTTTACAAAGGCTGGTACCATTCTGGTGATATCGGTTTTCTGGATGAAGATGGATATCTGTGGGTCAAGGACCGAGTGGACGACATGATTATCTCCGGAGGAGAAAATGTGTATCCGCGTGAAGTCGAAGACACTCTTTATGAGCATCAAGGCATTCTCGACTGTGCAGTGCTTGGTCAGCCCGATGATAAATGGGGGGAACTGGTAACAGCATTCATCGTAGCTAAAGATAAAGCATTGAGGGAAAGCGATTTAGAAGCCTGGTGTAAGAACAGTAATACACTGGCTAATTATAAACGTCCAAGAAAATATATCTTCTGTGATGAGTTGCCTCGGAACGCAAGTGGTAAGATTCAAAAATTCTTGCTTCGTAAACAGTTGGAAGGAATGGCTGATGACAAAAGTTTGTGGAACTTCCTTTAATGGCGAGGGTATAGGTTTGACTTTATATTGACTGGTTGGTTAATTGTTTGGCATACAACATTACCGAGAACCCATTCTATTGAGGGGGGAAGGTAAGTAAGGGCAATCATTCAATTCACCAAAAATCCGTAAAAAGGGATATCACAGCAGCTGGTCACAATTGATGCTTTAGTAAATTGGGAATAATAATCCTATCGAATCAAACAGGGAAAGTGAAAAGTTATCCACAACATAAGTATAGCGTAATCAGCGGCATACATCCTTTATCCACATAATCCACAGGGTTATCCAGAAATAACATTATTTTCATGTTAGTAAGGCGAGTAATTGTACCTACTCCTTGTCAGTATTTTCAGAATATATCCACAATATACACAGGGGTGTGGATAAACGTTGTGTATAAGAAGATAATTGGGGCTGTTTTACAGCCCCTTTGTTTATTTATTGGCGGCGATTATGAGCACGGCGGTCTGCCGCATTTGCCCGGGCTTGTGCCTCGATGTCTTCCTGGTCAGCCAGTTCGGAAGAATATTCAACGTCAAGCCCGTCACTTTTCAGGTTTTTAGGAACTTGCGGAAGTTTTTGTTTGTTTTTGTCACGATTATGATGTATGTTATTACGTCCCATTTTAGCGCCCCCTAGAATAAAAATAAATAAGCTAGAGATGATTACACTTATCATCTCTAGCTTATTTTGTGTTGAATGGTTGATCAAAATGTACGGGAAAAAACTCCAAACTTAACGTCGGGATTTCTTCTCGCTAAATCCTCCAGCTCGATCTGCACTTTTAAATTCCCGAGCATAAAGAATCGCTTGGGTGCTCGTTAAGTTACTTTTTTCTTTTTCGTGTTTTTTGGACAATTAGATCATCTCCATTTCACTTAATATCCCTATTTTTTCCTAAAAGGGTACTTTCATACGTGATAATCTCCTTTTAAGATATTTTGTAAAGCATCTTTAAGGGTTGGAAAAGAAAACGTGAACCCTTCCTCTTTAAGTTTAATGGGCAGGACATTTTGTCCTTCAAGTACAAGTATACTCATTTCCCCCATCATGGTCTTGAGGATGAAGGGAGGTACAGAAAACCAATGGGGTCGGTGCAATACAGCACCTATCGTTTTACCGAATGTATCCATCGGAACGGGGGTTGGTGCCGTAAAATTGACTGGGCCTTCGATTCTTGAATCGTTCATGCAAAAGACGATTGCACGGACCACGTCGTGAATATGAATCCAGGAAAGCCACTGATTCCCTTTGCCCATCTTTCCTCCGCCAAAAAGTTTATAAGGAAGGGCCACCATTGGCAATGCTCCTTCTTTTTCTCCCAGAATCACACCAAATCTTGTAAGGACGACCCGTTTACTGTATGGGCTGGATTTAGACGCTTCCTTTTCCCATAGCTTAACAGTACGGCTCAAGAAATCATCACCGATGGATTCAGAGGTTTCAGTAAAGGTTTCATGGTCCGAAATACCGTAATATCCGATTGCACTTGCATTGATGATGACAGACACTTTATCGGGCAGTGCGGAAAGGATCCGGTTCATCTCTTTGGAAGCTTCGACCCTGCTTTCGACAATCCGCCGTTTTCGTTCAGGAGTCCAACGCCCGCTGCTTAATGATTCACCAGCAAGATTTATGAAAACATCGAGTCCCGCCAAATGGAGTTCCGGCTTAGCGTCCTCGATCAACCAGCCGATATATGTCAAATTTTCCTGTTTGTTAAATTTTTCGGGATGACGTGTCAAAATATATATATCATGATTTTCTTTTGATAATTCATCAATAAGGGCTGTGCCGACAAAACCGCTTCCACCAGCAATGGCTATTTTCATGAAAACCACTTCCTTTCCCTATCTTTCCTTCACTTTAACATGCCCATGTGCTTTTTTCATTTTTAGACATGCTATATATAGAAATGGTACACGTAAAGGGGTAAAGTAGGGGTGGGGGTGGATTTTATGCCAAACATAACAAAAATAACAACTCAAAAAAAACGTAAAGATCGTTATAACATTTTCGTTGATGAAAAATATGCTTTCAGTGTGGACGAAGAAGTGCTATTGAAATTTCATTTGAAAAAGGGTACGGCACTTGATGACCTGCTATTAGCTGAAATACAATTCCATGATGAAATCCAAAAAGCATTTACCGATGCACTTAATTATTTATCATACCGAATGCGTTCGGAATCGGAAATTCGCCTTTATTTAAGAAAGAAGGACGCGGAAGAGCCGATCATAAAGGAAGCGATACATAAGCTATACAGCTTTAATTATTTAGATGACCTTGAATTTGCCAAAGCTTACGTACGTACCCATGTGAACGGAGGCAATAAAGGGCCCACTACCCTGAAGCTCGAGCTGAAGGAAAAGGGGATACAAGAAAAATTGGTTGTCGAGGCACTAAAGGAATACCCCTACGATATTCAAATTGAGCATGCAAGAAAACTTGCTGGAAAATCTGTCAAAAAGGAAAAAAACATTTCGGAGCGGGCATTAAGGCAGAAGCTTGAACAAACTTTGTTACGAAAAGGTTTCCCAAGAGATGTCATTCTTGAAGCACTTGAAGATGTGACAGTTGAGAAGGATGAGGATGAACAATGGGATTCGCTATGCCATCATGCTGAAAAAATGCAACGCCGCTACAAAAATCATGAAGGCTTCGAATATGAACATAAGATGAAGCAAGCATTATACCGAAAAGGTTTTCCAATAGAATTAATTGAGCGTTATCTTTCCAATCCCGACAGTGATTAAGTACATCGATAGCCAAATCACAAAATTTTGTTTAATATAGAAGTAAATTAATTCTTCATTTAAGGAGCCATATATGAGCGACATAAGATACAGCAAGTTATCTGCCTATGAATTACAACAGGAAATTGCAGCGTTGACGGAAAAGGCGAGAAAAGCTGAGCAATTGGGAATGGTTAATGAATTTTCTGTATTGGAACGAAAAGTGACGATGGCCAAGGCCTATCTGTTAAATCCGGATGACTTCAAAAAAGGTGAAATTTATCAAATAGATGGAGATCCCGGTGTCTATTTCAAAATTGATTATATGAATGGCGTATTTGCCTGGGGTTACCGCTTAGGCGGAAGCGGAAAGGAAGAGGCACTGCCCATTTCGATGTTGAAATAAAAAGGAACCGAGGAAAGCCCCGATTCCACCTGAAGTTAATTCGATCGCTCGTTTGATGCTTTCATTCGTTCTTGAGGGTGTGTATTAATACTGCCATCTGCACGCTTTGAAGCATATCTTGCCTTTGCACGAGGCTCGCCATGAAATTTATTGTTGTTTTGGTTGGGGAATCCTTTTTGTTTATTTCGCAAGTTTTTCTCCTCCAAGCATCAGATTAAAGAAAGAAGCGTTTCCGCTTATCACTAGTATGGGTAAGGAACAGTATAGTTCAGTCTGTAAAAATATTGGCAATGAGGTGGTTCTAATGAATGATTACCATGAAAGATTAACCAAGATACTGCTTGAGAAAAATGAGCACATCACGTATGAGCAAGCCTTGACTTGGGTGGAATTATTATGGGAAGATTTCGAAGCGACCTATGCAAAAGCTGGACATGAGTATGCCGGGGAAGAAATGACATCACGTGTAGTAAGGACCTGGATTGATAATTATGGTGAACAATTCCACGAGTTCATTGCAAAAAATCCTAAATATCAACATTTATTAAATCAGCAGAATCGATTGCATTAAAAAAGCTGGTTCCAGAGGGGTTTCCCTGGAATCAGCCTTTTTTCGATGTATGCGAATGTATGCGACTACAATATGATATTCAATTTCTTCTGCAGTTTCGCTTCGCTAAAGATCCATCCTGTATATGAATTCAAGATATTCAAATCGTTGTCTAAATGGACGACTGCCACGAATGGGTAGTACCCATTGCTGCGGTATCTTAAATCGATAAAACGTACTTCATAATATTCTTTTATTTGTTCGATTTCAAAGCGGTAAACCGGAGAAAAGGACAGAAAGGCTGCCAAGTTGATATCCTTCTTGGCGACTTCGAGAATTTCACTTTCAGGCAATGGCACTCGATCAAACGTATCAAGAATGGTCACACGCCCATTATCGGCTCGTGCCACATAATAATTCTTTTCGGTAATCACGGCAATTTTCCAGCGGTGAAAACGCATGGTCGGTGATAAAAGGATTTTCCTTGCTCCCGGGATTTGCTGCTTAACGGCTCGTTTAATAAAAGCCTGTTCCCTGAATCGAGAGATATAATAGATGACGAGTATTCCGTAAATCGAGAGAAATAAATAGCCTGGGGGAAATCCATAGCCCCATAATATCAGTCCGGCAACATGTATTCCAAAAATGAACGGGTCAAATGTATTGATGACCCCTAAAGCTACCCATTTTGACGAAATCGGCCTAAGGGCCTGAGTCCCATAAGCATTGAATATATCCACGAATACATGGAGGAATACAGCTATAAAGGTCCAGAGCCAAAGATGAAGGTAATTTGCTTCAGGTATGATGGCAAAAAGAGCTCCGCTGATAATCAAGGGCCAAAGTAAAACAGCGGGAATGGAATGCGTGATTCCACGGTGGTTTCGTATATATACAGCGTTATTCCTTAATTTTAGAACGGTGTCAATGTCTGGAGCTTGTGATCCCAATATTGTACCTGCTATGACTGCACTTGCAGTGATCGGGCTCTGCGCAATGACAGGATCTAATGTGGCAAGACCTCCAAGAGCAATTCCCATGACAAAGTGAGTACCTGTATCCAAAAATCTAACCTCCCTGCCACAATTTAAAAAAATGGTCTTCTTTAATCATACCGTATTTATATATTAACCATCAAATGAATATAATTTGATTTATTTTTGTGACCCATTACAATAAAAATGGATGTGAACATATTACTTAAAAAAGAATGCCTTATAATAGGTATTCCCATTTTTGATAAGAGTGTAACATTTTTGGAGGAACTGATTTGAAAGAAATAATGATCCCGACAATAGAAAAAATAAAAATTGAAGAATTTCAACAAGATTTAGTTTCCTGGTTTCAAAAAGAACAAAGACAATTGCCATGGAGGGAAAATAAGGACCCGTATCGTGTTTGGGTTTCTGAAATCATGCTTCAGCAAACGAGAGTGGATACGGTGATTCCTTATTTCAACAGGTTTGTGGAATGGTTCCCCACACTTGAGGATTTTGCCAATGCCGATGAAGAGAAAATCTTAAAAGCATGGGAAGGCCTTGGGTATTATTCGCGTGTAAGGAATCTTCAAAGTGCCGTTCAGGAAGTGAAGGCATCTTATAATGGGATCGTGCCGGATGATCCCGAGGAAATCTCCAAATTGAAAGGGGTTGGACCTTATACGGCTGGTGCTATCCTAAGCATCGCCTATGGCAAGCCGGAGCCAGCTGTCGATGGAAACGTCATGCGTGTATTATCGCGGATATTGATGATATATGAAGACATTGCAAAGCCAAAGACGAGAAAAACATTTGAGGCTGCTGTCAGAAAGCTGATCGATCATGAACATACTTCTGCCTTTAATCAAGCCCTGATGGAACTGGGGGCATTAATCTGCACACCTGGTAAGCCAGCCTGCCTGCTATGTCCCGTTCAAAGGCATTGTCTTGCATTCGAAGCAGGGGTTCAATCAGAACTTCCTGTTAAAATCCAAAAGAAAAAAACGCGGGATGTACCCATTGTGGCTGCCGTTTTAACAAATGAAAAGGGTGAAGTTTTAATTCACAAGCGGGCATCTGAAGGATTGCTGGCTAACCTTTGGGAATATCCGAACTTCGAGAACCATTCATCCCTTTTGCATAAGCGGGAATTCTTCGAGAGTCGTTTTCAGGAAATGTACGGTGTCAAACCGGAAATCACGGAATCTCTTGTGAGAATTGAACATGTTTTCTCACATCTTGTTTGGAAAGTGGACACGTATACGGGAATGGTCAATGAAAAGATCAGTGAAGAGACGTTAAGAGAACACCAGCTCAAGTGGGTTAGTGAAGAAGAGATGGAGGAGTTCGCATTTCCGGTTTCCCACCAAAAGATGATGAAAGCCTACAAAGAAAAAGCACGTATTGAATAAATGCTTTTTTTGTTTACCTTTATGAAAACACGTTTTGGTATATGGTAATATAAGGTTATTGGAGGTGGGGAAATGAAGGTGGTCATTCAAGCATTCATCGGTTCTATCATCATACACGCTTTATATATGGGCAGTGCGATTCTGGTAGGTGCTGTAAAAACAACCCTGTATAAACCAGACGTAGTAAATGCTTGGGAACAAGTAGGGGCATTACAGAATGAAACTGCATTCGGTAAGGTGATGTCACCTTCCGTTTATTCGTTGACATTCCTTTGGACAGCCCTGATTTGTGGAATCGTAATTCTATCGTACAAAAAAATCGTGATTTTAAAACAAAAATGATTGGAAAGCGAGTGTCTGGAGTGAAAATGCAACATTTGAATTTTACACCCCTCAAAAAAACTGTAGTCAAACTCCATTTTCATCGAGAGTTTGACTACAGTCTGCGAGGATATCCGCTAAGATATCCTCTTCTTTTTGTTGAAATTCAATAATGAAATCAATCGTAAATGGTATTCGTACCATGAGTATAATCGGCTTCCTGTCTGCTAAGTCCGCCTCTATTTTCAATTTCTTTGACGATTTCACTATGGATACTCTGTCCTTCTTGGTTTAAATAAGGTACCATTTGTTGAAGGGAGTGATGAAAATAGGCAAGTTCACTATTTTCCCAATCCGATTTTTTCATCATCGACAACTCTGTCATATCACGTCCAACATACATAACAGTAACACTCCTTAAAAAAATGATTTTTAAAACTCGGTGTTTACTCAGAAAGGATGAATAAACGAATGGAACAAAAAGTGGCGCTCGTTACAGGTAGTAGCAAAGGTTTAGGAAGAAGCACGGCAATAAAACTTGCAGAGGAAGGTTACGACCTCGTTATTAATTATGCCCGGAGCAAGTCGAAAGCATTAGAAGTGGCAGCCGAAATTGAAGCATTGGGGCGTAAAGCTCTGGTAGTGAAGGCGAATGTCGGTGACGTCGCGAAAGTGAAAACCATGTTTGAGGAAATCGATGCCTTTTATGGACGTTTGGATATCTTCATTAATAATGCGGCATCAGGAGTACAGCGCCCATTGATGGAGCTTGAAGAATCCCATTGGAACTGGACAATGGATATCAATACGAAAGCGCTCCTTTTCTGTGCACAGGAAGCGGCGAAACTAATGGAGAGGAACGGCGGAGGGAAAATCGTCAGCATCAGTTCACTTGGATCCATTCGCTATTTGAAAAATTATACAGCTGTGGGTGTTTCCAAAGCTGCGCTTGAAGCTCTGACAAGATATTTAGCGGTCGAACTGGCTGCGAAAAACATTTGTGTCAATGCCGTTTCAGGCGGTGTGATCGATACGGATGCCCTAAAGTCTTTCCCGAATCGGGATGAAATGCTTGCTGAGGCGGCAGAACAGACTCCTGCTGGGCGGATGGTCGAAGTGGAGGATATGGTGAGCACCATTCTGTTTTTAATTTCCGATGGGGCAAGTATGATTCGTGGACAAACCGTTATAGTTGATGGAGGCATTTCATTACTTGTTTAATATAACTGGAAAAATTTAAATGTTTTTAGTTGGATAACACTTCCGGATAATGGTTATCTTATTATCGTGGAGGTGATATCAATGGCTAAAAACAATAATAAATCACAAGCAGGTACTAACGCTCAACAAGTGAGACAACAAAACGCGCAATCTCAACAAGGTCAAGGCCAATACGGCACTGAGTTTGCTTCTGAAACAAACGTTCAACAAGTGAAGCAACAAAACGCTCAATCTCAGCAAAATAAGGGCCAAGGCCAATACGGCACTGAGTTTGCTTCTGAAACTAACGTTCAACAAGTGAAGCAACAAAACCAAAAATCTCAAAGCAATAAAAGCCAAGGCTAATTGCCATAACAAAACGAAAGGCGTCCTTCTTTTGAAGGATGCCTTTCGTTTTTTTGCTTCCTTTGAATTCGACAAATGTTTCATCGTGTTTACATTTTATGTCAAAGGAGATATCAGAATAAAATAGAATATACATACTATAGAAAAAATACAGATTAGGAAGGTGCATTCATGGAGGAATTTAACCGGCTAATAAACAACCAGTTGAAAACGATGGATAAGCTTTTACTTTTACAATCCGAAATCGAGAGATGCCAGGATATAGAGAAGCAACTCCTTGCCCTGCAAGAAGAGAGTGAAGCAGTCACCATTCAGGAAGAGATTCAACTCAAGAAGCAGGAATTGAAAAGTATCCATGATATGTTCGAGAGGCAAACGGAAGAAGTGATCCGTTATTTTCAGCAAGAACAGGCTGCAATACAATAAATAATTGGCTAATTTCTAAGATAAAATGGGTGGATGGGTCAGACTTTTTCGACTTATTTACACATTTGCACTGGGAGATTAGCCACTTTTGTTTTAAATTCATGAATAAATCGCTATAATATAGGAATATAGGGTAAATGGAAAAAAGTATATATTTTTAAATACACACAATAACTGCAAACGGAATAGGGCACAGTACGCTGTCAGGGTGTCTATAGAAAGTAGGGAGAGATAAATGGGGATTGTTCCTGCCGAAGGAGGAAAAATCCAAATCCATAGCTATAAACATAATGGACATATCCATCGTATCTGGGAAGAGACAACCGTTTTAAAAGGGACCCAAAATCTGATGATAGCGGCAAATGACCGTACTATGGTGACGGAATCAGATGGAAGGACCTGGATTACAAGAGAGCCGGCGATTTGCTATTTTCATTCAAAGTATTGGTTTAATGTTATCGGTATGTTAAGAGAGGACGGGGTTTATTATTATTGCAATATCAGTTCTCCGTTCACATATGATTCCGGAGCATTAAAATACATTGATTATGACCTGGACATTAAAGTATTCCCAGATATGACGTTTAATTTGCTGGATGAGGATGAATATGAAAGGCATCGGAAAGAAATGAATTACCCTGATGCCATCGATTCAATATTGAAACAGAACGTAGACTATTTAATTTATATGATACGCCAGCGAAAAGGACCATTCTCCGCAGAGTTTATTGATAGTTGGTATGAACGCTTTTTAACCTATCGAAGATAAGAAAGGCCTGCTGCTTAATTAGCAGGCTTTTTCTATTGCGTACTGAATCATTTTAAATCGTTTTGATAGTTATTCTTCGAAAAGGAAAATATAATTGAAAAGTGCATCTAAGGATTCCAATTGAACATTACTGGACTTTTTTTAGCATTGTGATTTATTGCAGGAGAAATGGAGGAATTCCGTGGAGAGCGTTAAGAGATATTTACAATTCGTCAAGCCGTATAAATGGCAGATAATCGGGACGGTTTTAATTGGAATGTTAAAGTTCGCGATACCGCTTTTGCTTCCATTGCTTAGTAAATATATCGTGGATGACATTATCGGGAATGGTGACCTGTCCAAAGCTGTGAAGTCCGAACGCCTTTTTTGGGTAATGGGCATCATGCTGTTCATTTTTGTTGCGGTGAGACCGCCTATTGAGTATTACCGCCAGTATTTCGCACAATGGACAGGAACGAAGATCTTATATGATATCCGAAATGATTTATTTACTCATATACAGAAACTGAGCTTTAAATATTATTCCAACACAAGAGTGGGCGAGGTCATCTCAAGGATGATTACGGATGTGGAACAAACGAAGAACTTTGTCATCACGGGTTTGATGAATCTTTGGCTGGATATCGCAACGATTATTATAGTGATAGCCATCATGTTTACGATGGACGTGAAATTAACCATTGTTTCCATCATCATGCTTCCATTTTATACATTTTCGATCAAGCATTTCTTTGGCAAGCTCAGAACCTATACAAGGGTCCGGTCACAGGCGTTGGCGGACGTACAGAGTCACCTTCATGAACGGGTTTCAGGGATGTCGGTCATCAAAAGCTTTGCGATAGAAGATCGGGAACAGGAATTGTTTGCGAAGCAGAACAAGAATTTCCTGGATAAGGCCCTGAAGCATACGAGTTGGAATGCCAAGTCATTTGCTGTCGTCAATACGATTACGGATATTGCCCCGCTGCTCGTGATCGGATTTGCCGGTTATCAGGTTATTCATGAACAAATGTCGCTTGGAACGATGGTTGCTTTCGTCGGTTTCATTGACCGGCTATATAACCCCCTCAGACGATTAGTTAACTCATCGACCACAATGACGCAGACATTGGCGTCCATGGACAGGGTTTTTGAATTTGTGGATGAGAAGTATGATATCGATGACGAGCCTGGTGCGAAAGAGCTGAAGCATGTAGACGGACGAATTACGTTTCAGGATGTTTCGTTTGCATATGATGAGAAAGAGGCACCTGTTTTAAAGCATATTAACCTGGATGTTTTGCCGGGAGAAACCATTGCACTTGTTGGAATGAGCGGCGGAGGAAAATCCTCGATCGTCAGTTTAATTTCCCGTTTCTATGATGTGACCGAGGGAAGGGTATTATTGGATGGGACGGATATCCGTAAATATCAAGTCCGCAGCCTAAGGGATAAAATCGGGATGGTCCTGCAGGATAATATCTTATTTAGTGAATCGGTTAAGGCCAACATCCTTATGGGACGGCCTGATGCAAGTGATGAGGAAGTATTTAAAGCGGCAAAAGCGGCGAATGCCCATGACTTCATTATGGGTTTGAAAGAGGGGTATGAAACAAAAGTAGGAGAACGGGGAGTGAAACTATCCGGAGGGCAAAAGCAACGGGTTGCCATTGCGAGGGTATTTTTGAAAAATCCGCCTATCCTCGTGCTGGATGAAGCCACATCCGCATTGGATTTAGAGAGTGAACATTATATCCAGGAGGCGCTTGATATTTTGGCCAAAAACCGGACCACCATCATTGTGGCCCACCGGTTATCAACCATTACCCATGCCGATCGGATTGTTCATATCGATAATGGGGAAATTACCGAAATGGGTACACATGAAGAACTTATGAAAAAACAAGGGCATTACTACAACCTATTTCAAGTGCAACAATTGGATTCCTAAGGGAAAACCTACCTATGAAATATACACAGAAAAGACCATTCCTCTAATCGGGAATGGTCTTTCTTATTCTTTTACGATCTAGTGCGTCCAGTTATGAAATTCTTTTTTCATGAAATGCTTTTTCTTTATCAGGAAGGAATTGCGAAAGATACTTCATTCCCTCCGGCAAGGCGATGCCTACGATGATCAAGCACATCCCGAACCATTGCAGTGACGTAACTTGTTCATTCAAGAAGATGACGGATACGACCATCGCTGACGGCAATTCCGCTGCACATAGTATCGTTCCAAGCCCTACACCCACTTTCGGCAAACTGACGGCAAAGAAAAAGAAAGGAACAAGAACACCTAACGTCCCGAGCAACAAACCGTAGTACCAGAGGTTCGTTTGGACAAGGTTCGTAACAAGTGTGACGGGGTTTGTCGTGAACACAGCAGTCAGCATCGCACCAGTTGCAATGTAAAACAACCGTTTCATGGAAGATTCCCCAACTGCGAATTGAGAGTTGCAAAACATATAAAGAGCAAAAAGCAACGCAGATAATAATCCGAACAGTACACCTTTTAGGCTTAATGCAGAGAGAGGCTGACCAAAAATCGCCCCTGCAAATAATGTACCGATGAAGAGAACGAAAATGGCCATGAGTTTATTTTTATCCGGGCGCCTTTTATTTAAGAAACTTTCGATAAGGACGCCTATCCAGGTAAATTGAAATAAAAATACAACGGCAATCGAAGCGGGAAGTTCTGATACGGAAACGGCATAGGCCTTTCCTACGAAAGTGGACATCATGCCTGTTATTAAAAGTAATCCGGCACTTTTCCATGAAACTTTATATTTAAACGAAAATAGAAATAAAACGGAAACAATCAGCCAGCCGACAAGGTATTGACTGCCGACCAGTTCACCAGAAGAATGGCCATCCATAAATCCAAACTTGATCATGGTGGATAATGTGCCATATGAGATCGAACCAATTAACACCATTATGGAATACTTCAAAAGTTGCATGTTTTTCCCCCCTATAAAAATAAAAATCGCCACCTGCCGAATAGGCAAGTGACGAACGAAAAAAGGAAATCCTTTTAAAATTCCGTCTCTCAACAAAAGCTGAGTTTAAAAAAATGTTTGTGTTGCATTTCCTTAGCTTAAAGTCTTTCTGAATCATTGTCAACCAAAAAAATAAGTAAAACGGTCTCGTGATCGTTAAGCAAAGGCGGCAATGATCCCTTTCATGGCATAAAAACAAAAATCCCCCCAAAAGGCAAATATGCCAATGAGGGGAGCTGGATTTCAATCGCGATTCTGTTGGAAATCTTCCAATGAACCACGGTATTCTTTGTCTTTCATTTTGCTAAGATTAGGCTTTTTTTCTACAGTTGGCTCATCGTTTGGCTTTTGATTGTGAAGCTTGGAAAGCGCCAAACGATAATCCTGATCTTTCATTTTCAATTCATCATTGTCTGTCGGGACGATGATTTCGGTAACTGAATCATCATTTGAAGAGGGAGCGGACTCTTCAAATGAGTTCGCTTCCTCGACAACCGGCTTATCTTCAGGTGATAAGGCTTTGACATTGAATGTGATTAAGCACGTAACCGCTAAAATGGCAACGATGATAATTAGAATGATGATGCCCATTGAATCAAGCCTCCTAGAGCTCGTTTATGAATGAACGGGTGACATGGGCTACCCGTTTTCCTAATGCTTCTCCAAGCTGCAGGTCATTTTTGGTGATGTTGTCATCCACACCGGGCGGGCAGCTTATCCCTACACCATAGTAGGATCCATACAAGGCGTTTTCAGGGACAGTGCCGGGTAAGCCGACAATGATCATGCCTTGATGAAGCATAGGGGTGATTAAGTTCAACATGGTTGCCTCGAGCCCTCCATGTACGGTGGCCGTCGTACAGAACACAGCCCCCACTTTATTAATTAGTGCACCTTCTGCCCATAGATATCCAAGTTTATCAATCCAAGTCTTCAAACTAGAACTGATCGTGCCGAAATGGCCCGGACAGCCCCAAATGATTGCATCCATATCCTGAAGCTTATAAACATCAGCCTCGTTTACATGGTCAATGAGAACCTCGGCGCCAGGAACCTCAGCGGCTCCTTGTGCTATTGATTCGGCAAGTGCCTTCGTATGATTGCCTTCACTATCGTATACAACATAGATCTTCATTCTAATTCCCCCATTTAATTAAACCGATTTTTTTACAGGTGAAGGCAGCAAAGGTACATCCAATTTTTCTTGTTTAACTTGTTTGATGGCTTTGTCCTTCCGAACGTCACGTAAAAACAGTGAGAGAACGATACCGACAATTGCGAAACCAGTTGCCCAGAAAAATGCATCATTGATTCCCATTACATTTGCTTGCCCCTGGATTTGGGACGAAATCAGTGACATTGCAGTTTCCTGTGCCTGCTCACTAGTTTGATTCATTGAACTCATGATGGATTGAACGATTGATTGGAAGTTCTGAACAAAACCGGGATCACTCGTACTCATTTCCGTTCCTAAAGCCGTTCCATGGTATGAAGCACGGGTTGTATAAATGGTCGTCACGAAGCTCGTACCGATGGCCCCGGTTACTTGTTTCAGCGTATTGCTCATCGCCGTACCATGTGTATTCAAATGCCTCGGAAGCTGATTCATCCCAGCTGTCATGATCGGCATCATCAGTAAAGCCATTCCAAGTGAACGGATGGCATAGATGATGACCAAAGTCGAATAGGTCGTTTCTGTAGTCAATTTAGCGAATTCGAAGGTTGTAATAGCAGTGATCGCTAAACCAATCAAGGCTAATGGACGAGGTCCGATTTTGTCGAATAAGGCTCCAGAGACGGGTGACATCACCATCATCACTAGGGCACCAGGTAACATCAATAGACCGGATTGAACAGGTGTGAATCCTCTTAGTGTCTGTAAATAAATAGGCAATAAGAAAATCCCTGTAAACATGGCAACTGTAACAATGGCCGAAATGATATTCGATAATACGAACATATCATATTTAAATACACGGAAGTCGAGCATCGGTGTATCCGATTTTAGCTGTTGAACCACAAATAGGGTGAGGAGGATAAGCCCTACGATGATGGTTCCCAGAACGATGATATCCGTCCAGCCTTTGGAACCTGCTTCACTGACACCGTATAGTAGTGAAGCAACACCTATCAAGGATAAAGAGGCGCCCATCAAATCCAATTTGATTTTCTTTGGTTCTGCTACATTCCGCATATTAAAAAAGGCAAGTGTCATGATAATCAAGCCTAATGGCACCATTGCGTAGAACATGACCCGCCAGCTATATTCCTGAATGACCCAACCTGATAAAGTCGGTCCGATGGCAGGAGCAAACATGATGGCCAGCCCAAAGATCCCCATTCCTTTCCCGCGCATTTCAGGTGGAAAGATAAAAAGAATGATCGTCATGACCAATGGCTGCAAGATCCCGCCGCCAGCAGCCTGAATCAATCGACCTGTAAGGATGACGGGGAAATTTGGTGAGATGCCGCAGATGAAGGTCCCAACCGTGAATAGAAACATGGCAGTAAGGAATAACATCCGCGTGCCAAACCGTTCTATTAAAAAAGCGGAAAGTGGAATCAAAGCTCCATTTACGAGCATGAATCCAGTTGATAACCATTGAATCGTAGTCGCAGCTACATTAAATTCAGCCATCATCCTTGGCATGGCGACACTGAGCAAGGTTTGATTCAAAATGACCATGAACAAACCTAGCATTAAGATAATTAACATGGGGGCAAACTGTTTCATTCCCTTGTTTTCGTTTACTGAGATTGTTTGAGAAGCCATTTAAGGAAAGCCTCCTTTCTGTATAACTGTGTAGCCGGTTTATTTTGTTGAAATTTTCACTTCTGCGTTCATTCCAGGCAGAACTTTATCGGATGGTGCTTTAATGGAAATTTTAACTGGAACTTTTTGCGTGACTTTTGTATAGTTTCCGCTGCTGTTTTGATTGCCCATTACTGAAAAGACAGACGTTGTGGCATAACCGATTTGTTCTAATGTTCCTTCAAAAACGGTATCGGGATCTCCATCGATGATAATATCGACACTGTCACCTTTTTCAATATTCTTCAATTTATTTTCTTCAATATTAGCCGTTATGGATAGATCACCCATATTGATGGTCTGGGCAAGAGTTTGACCCGCTTGTACAAGTTGTTCATCATGCACTTGTGTTTTAACGATTGTACCTTGTGCTGCTGTTTTTACAGCTTCTTTTCCGTCTAAAGAAGTTACGTTAGCCACTTTATCATTCTTGTTGACACTGTCGCCTTCGTGTAAGTCCCAATCTGATAATTTACCGGCAGCAGGGGCAACGATGGTATATAGATCTCCTGTCACTTTTGCTTCATCCGTTTTAATGAAATTCGAGCTTTCATAATAGTAATAACCCCCACCGGCTACTACCGCTAATATAATAACCAAACCAATGACATTAATTAAAACTAAACGTCCTCTATTCACTTGTTTCGCCTCCAAAAAATATTGATGATAGATTCTTGTAACCCTTTAAAATGCTGCATTGTTTTTTTAAAAGACACCAGCCTCCTATATCCAATGTTTATTTGTTAATTTAAATAAATATTAACTTTTGTAAGTATTAATATTATAAGTAAAGAGTTTAACAGTTTAATTAATCTTTGTCATGTAATTTATTCGGAAAATTAGAGGGAAATAAATACATATAAATGGTTAAAAAATGAATTTTTTTAAGTTTTAAGAATATATGGCAAGTAAATTTGACAATGGAATGTCATTTAATTAAATTTAAGAGGTAGGATTGTCCTATATAAGGAGTGAGAAGGCTGGATTTTAAATGGGAACTAACCAATAGTATAGAAATGCAGATTTTTAGGATTAGGAAGAAACTTAGGGCTATCGTAGCAAAAAATCTTCAGCCTTATGGTCTTACGTCGCCACAGTTTTTCATTTTATTGATATTAAAAAAAGAGGGTTCGATTAAATCGACCAAGCTGGCTGATTTCTTAACCGTAAAGCCAAGTGCGATTACCGTATTTGTAGATAAGTTAGTCGAAATGGATTATGTGAAACGGCAGCCCTCCGAAAAGGATCGCAGGGTCATCAACCTTGAATTGAAAGAGGCCGGGGAAGAGATATTGGGGAGGGTCCTTGCGGAGCATAACCAATTGATGGGCAAGAGCTTCAATTCATTCTCAGAAGAAGAGCTGCAGGATCTTTTGAAGAAATTGGAGATACTTGAAAAGGCGGCAGATCAACACCTTTTGGATGATTGAAAGAGTGGCATCCTCTAAATAGAGACGAAAAAAGACGGTCCCCCTGGAACCGTCTTTTCTAATCTTCTTCATACTGTACGGAGATTTCGTTGTCATCCTTATGGAAGGACTGGAAGCTGACAATCAGCTTTTCAAGATGTTCCAATTGTTCGTCATACTCAATGACTGAAGAAATCATTGGTACGAGGCGGGCAGAGAGGTGGCCTAGATTATCATGCATTTCGTCCACTTGATTTTGCTGTTCGAAAAAGAGGGCAAGCAGCTCTTTACGACTTAAACAATCTTGATCCCAATCTTCAATTTCCTCGATTGATTTTATTTTTTCAATATGGAGTAATATCAATTGTTCATGCTTACGGATTAAGGAATCAAGCTGATGTAAGATACTCCGTTGGAAATCTTCAGGCATTTGATAAATCTCGTTCTCGAATTTATGGATTCTTTTCAAGGTTTCGAACGCTTTTTTTGTTGTAATGATCATCTGCCGGTAAACGACAAGCTTTCTTGCTTTAGCTCCGCTGTTTTTCTTGAAATATTCCCGTTCCTCTTTGTACATGGAATAGATATGCTCCAAATCGTATAACTCCGACTTTAGACGGCTGATGTCTTTTTTCAATAAAGTGTGTTCGGTAGCATGTCTTGTACTTATTCTGATCCATTTTAAGATATCTTCCGTCACATCTGTAATGCGTGTATAAAGTTTTGCTTCATACTTAGGCGGAATGAAAACTAGATTCACGATAAAAGAAGAAATGATTCCAAGTAAAACGGATGAGAGACGTACAAAGGCAAAATTCAGGAATTCTCCTTCCTGGCTTTCCATGATGGCAATGACCGTCACGATGGAAAGGACAATCGTTTTATCCATTTTTAATTTTAAATTGATGGTTATGACAACCATTACGGCAAGGCCGATAATAAAAATATCATTTCCGAACAGCAAGACGAAGGAGACAGCAACCAACGCGCCAATGATATTTCCTTGTATTTGCTCCAACACCGTTTGGTATGAACGATAAATGGTCGGCTGTATTGCAAAAATTGCAGCAATCCCAGAAAGGACAGGAGCAGGAAGGTTAAGCAGTTCCGAAAGATAAAGCGCTAAAACAATTGCTATTCCTGTTTTGAGAATGCGGGCACCAAACTTCATATATAGGTTAATCCTTTCTTTGTTATTTAATGGTTCAGGATAAGAAAAGGCTCTATTTATATATAGCCTATTCTTAAAGTTGTATTCTAACTTATTTGTTAGTACTTTACACTAAAATGTGATGATGTAAACAAAAAGTAATATACAGGATTTTCCTTTGAGATACAATAGGTAAATTCAAGTTTAATATATAAAGAATATATGGGCAATTTCATGATGGTTTTAAGCTGTGGTTTTCCGTGAGTCTAAGACTATCCAAGAGGTATAAGATTGGAAAAAACTGATGCTCGAATTGAAGAGCATCAGTTTTTAAATGAAATATGTTTGCTGTATCACTCCGTGGATACAGCAGGATCAGCTTGCTCTTTAACTGGAACGACCTGAAGGAAGTGCTTTTCAGGATTTTGAAGAAGAGCCTCTAAAGAGGTTGCTTCGTCTGTTTGGCCATGATCTTTCAAGAGGGCCGTGTATTTTCCAAGAAGTTCGGCCACGTCCTGCAGGCCTTTTGCAGATAAGGTCTCAATGGAGATCTTTGCCCCTTTCGCTACCCGTTTCTTAATAACTTCTTTGGTTAATCCAGCTTCAGGCTGTTGTCGTAAATAAACGACACCGCCGGTCATTCCTGCGCAAATCCATGGACCCGGATCACCTAGAACCAAACCTCTTCCGTTTGTCATGTATTCAAAAGCGAATCCCTTAATGTTGGAGGTTACCGCTATATTCCCGGTTTCCTTTTCAGGAAGGGGCTGTTTCAATAGTCCTCCAATGATCATATCGGCTCCGGAAAGCCGGATTCCCGCCCTGGCATCGGCATCACCTTGGGCAATGAGAAGACCGTGCTGTGCACCATATCCAAAGCCCTTACCGACGGATCCATTGTAGAACTTCCCGTCTTTTCCGGGAGATTTAAAGATGGCGATATTACCGCCAATCGATGTTTTGCCAATTCCATCCTGGGCGCCGCCATTCACGCTGATCGAAATACCCTCCGTATTGTATGCTCCAAGTCCATTACCCGGGATAGAGCCATCCTCGTAGGAGAGGTGAACGGGGGGAAGCTTTTTGTAAGACCCGTCAAGTCTGCCCCTGACGCGGTGACAGGATACCCTGCTGCCGAGTACGCGCTGCTCGGACGTGATCGAGCTATAGCTGCGAGATTGCTGCAGCTCATCTACATGCGAATCCAGATATTCAGCGCCAACAGCAATCTGCATGGAGCCCTCATTCAAATATGCCGCCGTTTCTTTATGGGAGAAAGGTGATATATCCAGATTTTTTAATAAATAGGTTAAATCCAATGATTGTTGACCTTTAACTTGCTGGAGCAAATCAGAGCGTCCGACAATGTCTTGGGGATTCTTCACTCCAAGAGATCCTGTCAGCATTTTTAGTTCTTTGGCAAATGCACTGAACATATTCGTTAAACCTTGAACGGCTAAATCAAATTTTCGTGGAACAAAACGGCGCAGCCCGTGTTCTTTCGCTTGTGCTTCCGATTCGATTTGAGTGGCGATGCCGACATGGCACGTATCAAGGTGACACCCGCGGCACGTTGTACAGCCGACGGCAATCATCGAAAGGGTTCCAAAGCCTACACGGTTTGCCCCAAGCAACATTAATTTCAATATATCCATTGAGCTTTTTAACCCACCGTCAGCCCAAATTTCAACGTTTTGGCGAATGCCCGACTCAAGCAGCGCATTATGGGCGGCTTTCACACCAATCTCAACTGGGAGACCGACATGTGCGAGTGCATGAATCCTGGCCGCGCCTGTTCCACCATCAAAACCAGAGAGCGTAATGATATCTGCCCCTGCTTTGGCTACGCCGACCGCAATTGTACCAATGTTTGGAACGACCGGTACTTTGACGGCAACTTTTGCCTTGTCGTTTGCCGTTTTTAACTCATGAATCATTTGGGCCAAATCTTCAATTGAATAAATGTCATGGTTATTGGAAGGGGAGATCAAGTCGGAACCGATTGTTGCATTCCGTGCTTCTGCGATTTTCGCTGTGACCTTGGAACCGGGAAGGTGACCGCCCTCACCAGGTTTTGCCCCTTGCCCGATCTTAATTTCCAATAGATTTGAAGAGTTCAAGAGTTCTGCATTGACACCGAAACGGCCGGAAGCGATTTGCTGTCCACGGGATTTTGGGTACTTGCCCAGCATATCCTTGATTTCTCCACCTTCACCATTCATGCTGATCATGCCTAAACGCTCGGCAGCCTCTGCGTAAGCCCGGAAAGCAATCTCATTTTGCGAGCCAAAGGACATGGAGGCTATGACGAACGGCAGTTCCTGTTCGCCGATTGAAAGACTGACTTCTTCAGAAGGGATGGAAGTATCTGAAGTTTTTAATGATGTTAAATGGCGGATCGCCGTAGGATTTGATTCTTCCTGTTCGGTAATCTTTTCGCGATAAGCGTCGTAGTCCCCGGTTGAAGCTACTTCCCCGATCGACTTCCAAATCCTTGGAAACAAATGGAACGTTTTTCCCATCCGTTCTTTTTCATTGCCATAATCCTCAGCACGCTGAATGGCATCAGCCTTGATACTATCAAAATTGTAGTCTAGATCATTTGAACCAAAGAAGTTAGCCACATTTAAATATTTCGCGATTTCCTCATGTAACCCGATGCTTGAGAAAAGTCTTCCATAACCGCGCAGCTCATGGATGCCGATGGTGGAGATAACCTTTTCAAGGCCTTTCGTCAAGGAGTTATATAGATTGGTAACCCCCTTAAGATCATCTGAAGATAAGGAAAGGAACATATAATATGGGCTGATCAAGTTGGCCCCTAGCCCATAAGAGACGATGATATCATGCAGTGACCTTAGCGACGCAGAACGTAAAAGGATGGAACAATCCCGACGCTTGCCTGTATCGACCAATGCTTGATCGACCGCTGAAGTAACAAGGTGGGGGTCAAGCCAAAGGTTGCCGTTTTGATGGGCAAGGGCATCATCAAGAACGAGCAGTGTTTTTCCTTCGTCCACTGCATGGACCGCTTCATCCGTAATCCTGGTTAAGGCATCCGTGATGCTTTCATCCTCTTTGAAGGTGCTTGAAATGAAATGTACGAGTTTTTGATCTTGGTTATATTTAATGAATTGATCATAGCTTGGCTGTGAAACGGTGGATGAGCATTCATAGCCCGTTATTCCTTCAATTAATAAGGGAGTTAGCAGCTCCGTAACTTTTCCGGCCTTATTCGCTTCGAATAGGGAAGGCCGTCTGCCAATGATGGTTCTTGTTGAGAAATGCTCGGTTTCCCGATCCCGGTCGATTGCAGGGTTAGTTACAACGGCCACACTTTCCTTAATGAAATCTGCAATGTTGGTCCGTTGTGGATTAAGTGCTGCCAGTGGCGCATCATGACCAAGTGAACGAATGGGCTCAGCACCTTTTTCGGCCATCTGTTCTACCAATTGAACGTGCTCCCTTTCCCAGCCAAAGGCTTTATACTGACCATTATGAATGGCTTGAGTGTTAGTCATGGTGACCACCTTTTCAAAAACTTGCGGCTGCAAGCGGACGCGGTCATTGGAAAGGACGAAACGATTATTGAAGAGTTCGAAAACTTTATCCTGGTAATCCTTGTAGGTGTACATTTCAATACGGTCGCCGTTCCATTTCAAACCTACTTTTTCCCCTGGACCCATCGGTTTTGGATCTCCGGTATATTCACTGGAAGGGATGATTCCTGGTTCAGAAGTGAACATATAGGATGATTCCGTTTCAATATTCCATAAAGGACGCAGGCCTAAAGAGTCGACAGAGAACACGGCTTCATCACCGAAACGGGAGATGATCCCCGCTGGACCTTGTGCAAAATGCCCCCATGCTTCCCGTAAATACGTATATAAGTCTTGTAAGTGATCCGGATATTCCTTGATTTCATTAATGATTGGCGGGAACATCAGGTCGACAGCTTCAAATAAAGAGTAGCTATGACGGCAGATGAATGTTTCGATCGTTTTGTTTAAATCCTGTGAGTCGCTTCCGTCTTTAGCGATGGGAACTCCGATCATTTTCGCTTCATCACGCAATTTGGCAATCGTATTGATTTCCCCATTATGACCAAGTACACTGAAAGGCTGGACCCGGAAGAAGCTTGATAGAGTATTAGTTGAAAAACGATTATGTCCCAGTGTCATGGTGGATGCAGCTAAAGGGTCTGCAAGATCAAGATAATAGGCAGGAAGCGTATCCCCCGCCCCCATTACTTTGTAGACAGCATGATGCTGGCTTAAAGAAGCAACATGGATAAAATCACTTTTTTCGATGTCGGAAGTCAGCTCAAAAAGAACGTTCGAAAGTTCCTGGTCGCTTTCGATGGTGGAAGAACAGGCAAATTGCCAGAACACCGGGTCTTCTTGAATGGCAATCGGTCCCAATGCTTCAGAACGGTAAGCTTTATCCGTTTCGAAAACCAAGGAAAGACCATGTTGAAGCAACTTCTCTTTGACCTCGATTTTTAAGTCGTTCGCTTCTGTTTTTTTGCTTAAAAATAAGTGCCCGACAATGAAGGAGCCCTGATCGACGATGGTTGAATCGATATTTATCGCTTCAAGCTTCTTTTTCCAAAGAGCTCGTGGAATATCAATATGGATGCCCGCGCCGTCACCCTCGCCGTTGATGAAGCCACAGCGATGGTTCATTTTAACCAGGGCGTCGATACAGGCAAAGATGTTTTCGTTTGTAGGGATTTTCTTTTTCTCGATGCAGGAAACGATTCCGCAGGCATCATGTTCTTCTTTGTAAAATTCTTTGAATGTAGCAGGTGTCCATTGTTGGGTCATATGAGTGGCTTGAATAAGGTTACCCTTATTTTCTGCCTTTCACCTCCTGTAGCATTTGATTTTAATGACGGAAATATTAGTAAACCCGAACAATAAGTCCAAGTTCTTGATAGATTGAAAGAAATTGATTAATTGTATATAAATGTATCCATATCATATCATTTAAATATTCAGAAATCAATTTTTTATACAATGGTTTGGATGCTGGAATGGATGGGATTTTCGAGGAAAAAGGCTTCAAAGGCCAATTATAACGATATATTACATGGGAATTAAGAACCCCCCAAGAATCATGTATATCCTGGGGGTGTATAAATATTGCATAATTATTCTATTTTTATTTCTTAAATCAGGTTTTTGAATGCATGTTCAACCGCTTTTAGAGTATACGCGATATCATCATCCGTGTGAGCTATTGTCAAGAACCAGGCTTCGTATTTCGAAGGTGCCAAATTGATGCCCTGGTTGAGCATGAGTTTGAAGAACTTCGCAAACATTTCGCCATCGGTATTTTCCGCCTGCTCATAGTTTTCAATCGTTTCTGTCGTGAAATAAATCGTCAATGCCCCTTTAAGGCGGTTGATGGTGATTGGGACATTATATTGGCTAGCCGCTTTCAGGATGCCTTCTTCAAGGATTTTTCCTAATCGATCAAGCTCATCGTACAGACCCTCTTCTTTAAGTACCTCTAAGCAAGCTATGCCGGAAAGCATGGAAGCAGGATTTCCAGCCATCGTACCTGCTTGATAGGCTGGACCAAGCGGTGCGACAGTTTCCATGATCTCTTTTTTGCCGCCATAGGCACCGATTGGAAGTCCACCGCCGATGATTTTTCCAAGGGCTGTCAAATCGGGTTGAATTCCCAAGAAGTCCTGTGCCCCTCCGTACATGAAGCGGAAAGCTGTGATGACTTCGTCGAAAATGACGAGTGATCCGGCTTCGTGAGATAAAGATATGACTTCTTCCAGGAAGCCAGGTCGTGGTTCGACGATTCCAAAGTTGCCGACGATCGGTTCAACCAGTACGCCTGCAATTTCGTTGCCCCACTTATTCAATGCTTCTTTAAACGGTTCGATATCATTGAAAGGTACCGTGATCACTTCTTGTGCGATACTTTTTGGGACGCCAGCAGAATCCGGTGTACCTAGTGTGGCCGGGCCGGAACCTGCAGCGACAAGAACAAGGTCGGAGTGACCATGGTAACAGCCGGCAAACTTGATGATCTTGTCGCGTCCAGTGTAAGCGCGTGCCACACGGATGGTGGACATGACAGACTCAGTTCCTGAATTGGTGAAGCGAACTTTATCAAGGGAAGGCATTGCTTCTTTCAACATTTTGGCAAATTTGACTTCGTGTTTTGTCGGTGTGCCGTATAAAACGCCCGTTTCTGCCGCTTTTACGATGGCCTCCGTAATATGTGGATGTGCATGCCCTGTTATGATCGGTCCATATGCAGCTAAATAGTCGATATATTTATTGCCATCAACATCCCAGAAATAAGCGCCTTTGGCATGATCCATGACAACTGGTGAACCGCCGCCTACTGCTTTGTAAGAGCGGGATGGGCTGTTCACCCCACCGACGATATGTTCCAGTGCCTCTTTATGTAAAAGCTCCGAATTACTAAAATCCAATCTTAAAACCTCCTAAAAATACAAACATATTCTTCTTAATCATAGCACTTTTTCGTCCGGAAATCCGGGGCAAAAGCCTAGGTAATGTGATCAGGTCCTTAATGAAACGTTGCGGCCTTAGAAACCGCAGGATTCCTGATCCTTTATTTTGTTTGGGAAATAGAGTCAGATCCCAAAACCCCGGTTATGAAAGTAAGAATGGCCAAGATGGTGGCAGGGTTTTCGATATCGAAGGTTTGGCGGTTTATTTCTCCCTCGGTTTGGTAATAGATAAGTTGGCCGGTGCCTTTTTCTTCATTAATATGAAGGTGGAAACTTATGGGGGTGCTTTCTATCGATCCAGAGGAATCCCTTTTGATGACCTGGCATAATAATTCACCATATTCATCTTCGTAAAGGAAGTCATATTGAAGGCCGAGGACGACCTTTTCGATTTGGGAAAGTAATAATTTTTTAATATTCATAGCATAATAGTCTCCTTTGTATGTGTATTCGTACTCGTCTGGATTCCCCCTTTAAAATGGTACACGAAATCCAGGCATTTTTATTGTCTAAAAAGCTGAGGTTGGATAAACTAATGCATTAGGACAAGAGATTACGGAGGATTTAACAGGATGAGTGATGCAATTCAAGTGAAACAGCTGCGGAAGGAATTTAAGTCGGCATCAAGCCGTTCAGGGTTAAAGGGTGCCTTCCGGGATTTACTAACAAGAAATTATAAAATCGTCCCTGCCGTCAATGATATCAATTTTACTGTAAAAAAAGGTGAGATGGTAGCTTATATCGGGGAAAATGGAGCAGGGAAATCGACCACGATCAAAATGCTGACGGGCATTTTGGAACCAACAGCAGGTGAAATCACGGTAAATGGCATGAACCCACATAAAGAAAGAGAAAAGTTCACGCAGACAATCGGGGTCGTATTTGGTCAGCGGTCACAGCTTTGGTGGGATATTGCCGTTCAAGAATCCTTCAGACTGCTAAAAAAAGTCTATAAAGTAACGGATGAACAATATAGCGATCATATGGAACATGTCATCAAGACGCTCGATATCGGTCCTTTGCTTGACAAGCCAGTGCGTAAACTCTCGCTTGGGCAGCGAATGCGCTGCGAACTTGCGGCAGCATTGATCCACAATCCGCCTTTGCTGTTCCTGGATGAGCCGACAATAGGCCTTGACGTACTCGTGAAGATGAAGATTCGTGAGTTCCTGAAAGAAATCAATGAGAAATACAATACGACAATCCTTTTGACCACCCATGATTTAGGTGACATCGAGGCATTGTGTGAGCGTGTAATCATGCTTGATGAAGGACAAATCATTTATGATGGGGAATTGCAGAGTTTAAAAGATAACTGGGCTGAGGAAAAACAGATCCATTTTCAATTTATCGAGCCGGTTGCCTTACAGGAATTGCGATCCTTACCGCTCCCATTTGACGCAAACTGGGTTTATGATGAGAAAAATCAAACGTACATTGCTTTGTTGAAGGAAGAAAGTGATCATATTTCACAGCTTGTTTCAGCTGTCGTATCGCATTTTAAAATAAAGGACATCAAAATTCATGAAACGTCCATCGAAGAGATTGTTCGAAATATTTACGAAGAAGGCACTGTCTGACTCTCTTATCATTAAGAAACAACGTGTCTATCAAGAAGGGAGAGGGCCATGGGGAAGTATTTAGCGATGATCCGCATGCGTTTTTTGATGATGCTTGCGTATCGAACGGATTATTATACAGGCATTTTAATTTATAGCATTAATATCGGTGCTTATTATTTCTTATGGAATGCGATATATGGAGAAAAAAGCTCCATTGAAGGACTTTCAAGTATGCAGATGACCACTTATGTCGCGGTTGCTTGGATGGCACGTGCTTTTTATTTCAATAATATTGACCGCGAAATTGCCAATGAGATAAAGGACGGCAAGGTCGCCATTGAAATGATCAGGCCTTATAACTATTTAGGCATGAAAACGATGCAAGGACTTGGGGAAGGGATATTCCGTTTCTTCTTCTTTTCGATTCCGGGCATGCTGCTGGTGGCTTTCATTTTTCCTATCGAATTGCCGCATGAGCCGGCAACGTGGGGGATATTCGCCATTTCCTTGCTGTTCAGCTTCATCATCAATACACAAATTAACTTATTGACGGGAATCACTACTTTTTTCTTATATAATAATGCTGGGTTGATTCGGGCTAAAAGGGTCATCATCGATTTATTTTCCGGTCTGTTGCTGCCCATCAGTTTCTACCCGATATGGGCGCAGGAAGTGATGAAATACTTGCCATTTCAGGGGATCAGTTATGTACCAAGCATGATTTTTACGAATGGGTACAGTTCAGGCGAAATTGGCATGGCACTATTACAGCAGTTAATTTGGGTTATCATTCTCATTATACCGATTCAGCTTTTATGGATAGTCGCGAAAAAACAGCTGATTGTTCAAGGGGGTTGATGGGATGTTTTATGTATCGATGTTTTTTCAATATGTGAGTCAGTATATGAAAACAAGATTGCAGTATAGAGCCGATTTCTTCATGGAAATCCTATCTGACCTGCTGAATCAGGTCGTGAATCTGGTATTTATCTTAGTCGTTTTTGGACATACACAATTTTTAAGCGGTTGGAGCCGTGAAGAAATCATATTCATATATGGATTCTTCCTTATTCCATTCGCCCTTTTTTCAGCCTTTTTCAATATCTGGGATTTCAATGATCGCTATATCGTCAAAGGGGAGATGGACCGGATATTAACAAGGCCGATTCATAGCTTGTTTCAAGTCATATTAGAAAGAATCGAGCTTGAAGCGTTATTTGGTGTTGTGACCGGTTTGATCATTATATTCTATTCAGGGGTTAAATTGGATCTGGAGCTTGCGTGGTATGATCCGATTCTTTTCATCATTTTTGCAATAGGAGGGGCTCTTGCTTATGCAGCCATTTTCGTTGCAATAGCAAGCATCGGGTTCTGGTCTGATGCGAAAACTTCCATCATGCCCATGATGTACAATATCGGGAACTACGGACGCTATCCTGTTGATATTTATAATAAGGTCATTCGTTTTGTCCTTACATGGGTGCTGCCATTCGCGTTTGTTGGCGTGTATCCTGCATCTTATTTCCTTAGAAAAGAAGAGTGGTATGCATATGCATTTGCCACACCTGTAATCGGGGTTGCCTTTTTCATGATATCCGTTTTCATATGGAATCAGGGAGTGAAGAGATACCGCGGTGCGGGGAACTAAAAGAAACCCCTTCAACAGCATTCCTGTTGAAGGGGTCTTTGTTTAGTTCCGTTTTTTCTTTCTTTCAATATATCTTGCTTGTGCTTGAACATATTGCTGTTTTTCCTCTTCTGATTCGGGAATGACCTGAGGTACGTTTGTCGGCCTGCCATCTTCATCGATGGCCAACATCGTTAAAAAGGCGCGTGCCGTAAGCTGTTTTTCACCTGTTAATAGGTTCTCACGCTCCACTTTGACGAATACCTCCATTGATGTGCGATGAGCACAGGTGACATAAGCTTCAAGGTTGATAGCATCCCCTGTCTTGATGGGGGCCAAAAAATCAAAAGAGTCGCTTGAAGCAGTCACAACGGGTTTTCGACAATGGCGCATAGCTGAAATGCAGGCTATTTTATCAACATAGGCCATTACTTTCCCGCCAAAGATGGTATTGTGATGATTTGTATCCGGTGGAAAAACAAGGTCGGTTAAAAAAGTCCGTGACTGCTTTGTTGGGTGGGCAGCGTTCTTCTCAATCATTTGCCTGTTGTTTTAGCTAAAAGGTTTTCACGGACGATTTTTGCTGCTTCGACCATGTTTTTCAGGGAAGCGACGGTTTCCGGGATCCCCCTCGTTTTCAGGCCGCAGTCGGGATTGATCCAAAACTGGTCTTTATCCAATACTTTGATGCCCCGTTCAATCATATCAACCATTTCTTCCACTGCCGGCACACGCGGGCTGTGAATATCATACACACCCAGGCCAATACCTTTTTCATACGTTTTTTCCTCGAATGCGGAAGCAAGCTCCCCATGGCTACGGGATGTTTCGATGGAAATGACATCGGCATCGAGGGAGGAGATGACATCCATGAAGCTGTTGAAGTCGCAATAGCACATATGTGTGTGGATTTGGGTTGTATCCTCCACGCTTGAAGTGGATATCAAGAACGAATTAACTGCCCAGTTTAAATACTCATCGCGATCGCTTTTTTTCAATGGCAGACCTTCTCTAAGTGCAGGCTCATCAACTTGGATCATTTTGATTCCAGCTGATTCCAATGCAATGACTTCTTTTTCCAAAGCAAGTGCCAGCTGGTAGCAAACATTCTCCCTGGAAATATCATCACGGACAAATGACCAGTTCAAAATCGTAACAGGACCAGTAAGCATTCCCTTTACCGTCTTCTTCGTCAGTGTTTGTGCGTATACACTTTCCCTGACTGTCATCGGTTCGATAAAATGGACGTCGCCGTAGATGACTGGTGGTTTCACACAGCGGGATCCATAGGATTGTACCCAGCCCTTTTCTAGAAAGACGAATCCTCCTAACTTATGACCGAAATATTCAACCATATCCGTCCGTTCGAATTCCCCGTGAACGAGAACATCCAAACCGATTTCTTCTTGGATTTCGATCCACCTGCCGATTTCTTCGTTTACGAATGTTTCATATTGCGAAGCGGTCCATTCTCCTCTTTTGAATTTCCCGCGTGCTTGTTTAACTTCAACTGTCTGCGGAAAGCTGCCGATCGTAGTGGAAGGAAGAAAAGGCAATTTGAAAAAGTCCTGTTGTTTTTGATAACGCTCTTTAAATGGAAGCTGACGTCCTGTGGTCTTGGTTTTAACCTTTTCGACATTGGATTGTACACTTTTATGATTTCGTGCATTTGAACTTGCTAACGTTTGAACCGCTAATTTATTGGCGTCCACTTTTTCGGCGATAGCATCTAGACCTTGGTTATTTCCTTTGACCAAGAGTGTGATTTCTTTAAGCTTCTCATCAGCGAAAGCAAGGGCCTCTTTCACTTCTTTGGCAATCAGAGTCTCATTGCGGACGGTCACTGGGACATGAAGCAGGGAACAAGAGGGCTGAAGCCAGATCTGGTCTTCGGCTACTTTTTTCTTAAGCGTCTCGATCAATTGGATTTTTTTCGTTAAATCAGAAAGCCAAATGTTTTTTCCGTCAATCACACCTGCACCAAGCACTTTGTTCTTCGGGAAGCCGAATTCTTCAAGATTACTAAGATTCTTCCCTTTGTCATGTACAAAATCAAGACCGATCCCCTGAACTTGTAATTCAATGACCTCTTGGTAGTGTTCCACGGCATCAAAGTATGTTTGAAGCATGATGTTCAGGTTTGGTGCTGCTTCATTCAGTTTTTCGTAGAGGTATGCAACTGTTTGCATATCATCTTTGGAAATTGATGAAACAATGGAAGGTTCATCGATTTGCACCCATTTCACTCCTTCTTGCTCCAACTCTTGCAGGATTTGCGTGTATAGGGGAAGCAAACTCAGGATGATGCCAGGAATATCTTCTTTGTTGAAGCCTTTGGAAAGGGAGATGAAGGTATAAGGTCCAATTAACACGGGCTTCGTTTCAATCCCTAGCTTTTCCTTGGCTTCCCGGTATGCAGCAAGTGGTTTGTTTTCTGTTAAGTTCAGCTGTGCCCGTTTTAATTCCGGGACGATATAGTGATAGTTCGTATTGAACCATTTCGTCATTTCTGAAGCGACTTCATCCTTGTTACCACGGGCCATGGAGTAATAAACGGAAAGGGGAACGGCGCCGCCTTCATAAGCGGAATAACGTTCAGGAACAAGACCGAACATGACCGACATATCGAGCATTTGATCATATAAAGTGAAGTCATTGACAGGAATGATATCAATGCCTTGATCTTTCTGTTTTTGCAAATTGCCCAACCGGATGGCTTCTAGTTGTGCCGTAAATTCCGTTTCAACGATTTTCCCGGACCAGTAAGCTTCCAATGTGCGTTTCCATTCACGATCTTCACCGATTCGCGGGTACCCTAAACTACTACTTTTCAATATTCTCATCCTCCTGCATTCTTTTAATTTGATGGAAAACAACAAAAAAAGCACCCCTAACCGTCAAAAAGAGAAAGTTAGAAATGCTTAGAATAAAGAGGTATGCAAAATACCCCTTTCAATTATAAGGTCCCTAACACCTCCCTATCTCCCGTAGGTTAAAACAGTGTTGTTGAAACAGGCAGGTCTCCTGACTTAGGGAATATCATTAGCTCCAGCCTTCCCAATCCTTAAGATCAGTGGCATATGGATGGCGCTAACATTCCCATTACAGTGGCGGGACCGTGCCGGAATTACACCGGGCTTCCCTTTTAATCCTAATGAAAATTAGGAACCTATTTCCACATATGAAATTTCATAAAACCTGCTCGATAAGCTGACTGCAGGCACTAAACTTTTATAAAATAAAAACTATTATAAAAATTTAGACAATCTTAACATATCCGACCTTAATGGTCAACAAGGAAAAAGCTCCCGACCCCTGACGAACCCGTAGTGGCTGTGGGAGTGGTAAGTATGAAGTCAGTCCCTAATAAAGAATATATTGTTTGGACAGGGAGTATGTATAAAGGAAGTGGCGTTTTGAAATGGGGCGTGGGGAATGACATTCTACATCTTGATTGCAGGAATCATTTTTTGCATGGTGATGAGCATTCGGACGTTATTTCTTGTTGAGTCAGGAGGAAAGAAGTTTTCCTTGGAGGATTTGCTGTGGCTTGGCAATTTATATGCGACAATATTAGTTGGATTTGCACTGATTTATTTATTATACGAGCTTCAGAATCATTCGGTGATTCTTGATATGGGCAATCGTTTGGATGGGACTTTCTATGAACAGCTGAAGACTTCTTTTTATTTTAGTGCGATGACGATGTTTTCTGTAGGGTATGGAGATATAGCCCCAATAGGCATGGGCAGGATGATAGCTACGATTCAGGCCTTCATCGGGTACACGCTCCCGGCAGCGTTTGTGATTCGGACGGTAATCGACTTGGATCAGAAAGATAGGAAGGATAAATGAAAGTTGTGTTTCTTTCGATTATTGGGTACTCTTACCATAATGAAAGAAATGGAGGGTTCAAAATGACTGTTAATATTGGCGAAAAAGCACCTGATTTTCAACTCACTGCAAACAATGGAGAATTGGTTTCCTTATCGGATTTTAAGGGCAAATACATTGTTTTATATTTTTACCCAAAAGATATGACACCAGGCTGCACGACGGAGGCCTGTGATTTCCGGGACCATAATAAGCAGTTTGAGGAACTGAACGCCGTCATCATAGGGATCAGTCCAGACCCGGCAACACGTCATGAAAAATTCATTGAAAAGCATGGATTGCCTTTTTTGCTGCTAGCTGATGAAAATCATGAAGCTGCTGAATCATTTGATGTGTGGCAATTGAAAAAGAACTTCGGAAAGGAATACATGGGCATTGAACGTTCAACTTTTCTGATTGATAAGGAAGGTAAGATCGTCAAAGAATGGCGTAAGGTAAAGGTCAAAGGCCACGTTGAAGAAGCTCTTGAAACGCTTCGCGACCTCGAAAAATAAGGGACAGGCAGATGAAGGATGAGCGAATAACGAAGCTTGCTGCCATGCTGATTCATCATTCGATACGATTACAGCCAAAAGAGAGAATCCTCATACGGGGCCATATTAACACGAAACCATTATTGAAAGAGCTGATTGATGAAACATACAGAGTCGGTGCTTATCCATATGTAGAACTAGAAGACGATGAGATAAGCCGGCATTTGTTGCTAGGGAATGTGAAGGAACAACTTGACACCTCTTCTGAATGGGCTTTGAAGAAGTATACCGATATCGATGCGGTCATCATCATCACCGGTGAAGAAAACGATGGGGAAATGACTGATGTCCCCGTTGAGAGGCACCGTCTTCAAGGGGAGGCCATGAATTCTTCCACTCTTTTTTATGTAAACAACCGACGTTGGGTTTTACTTAATTATCCTACCAACGCATCAGCGCAAAAAGCCGGAATGAGCTTTAGCAGGTACGAAGACTTCCTTTTGAACGTATGCACAATGGATTACGGGAAAATGGAGGAGGCACTGAAACCATTAAAGCAATTGATGGAACGCACTGACAAAGTCAGGATCATTTCACCAGGGACGGATTTGACGTTTTCCATTAAAGGTATGCCGGCTATCATATGTGCGGGAAAGAAGAATTTACCCGACGGGGAAGTATTTACGGCACCTCTAAAGGAGAGTGTCAATGGAAGGATAACTTTCAATACACCCACAACCTATGAAGGAATCACCTTTAGTGGCATAGAATTAACCTTCCGAAAGGGAAAAATCATGAAAGCCATTTCCAATCGACATTCTAAAATGCATGAAATTCTCGATATTGATGAAGGGTCCCGTTTTATCGGGGAGTTCGCGATTGGAATCAATCCATACATATTGGAGCCTATGGACGATACATTGTTCGATGAGAAAATAAGCGGAAGCCTGCACTTGGCTCTAGGACTTGCCTATGATGAAGCGGATAATGGAAATCGTTCATCGATACATTGGGATATGGTCTTGATCCAGCGGCCTGAATATGGCGGTGGTGACATCTACTTTGATGACGTCCTGATCAGAAGGGATGGCGTTTTCATTTTGCCGGAACTACGTGCTTTAAATCCAAATTTATTAAAATAAAGCCTTTTTTAATAAGGGTGAGGCTTTTGTCCAACTCAAAAAGAGGACACTTGAATATGCTTTATTAAGGGAATACCTCCTCAGAGAAAGTTGCGCGGGACATACAGAGCCCGTGTTTTTTTATGTTAATTAATAGGGAGAGATGAATATGTTAATACTTTCAACGATCATTCCGAACGAAAGCATCCAAACGAAGATGAAGGACGCTTTTTCAGATTTGAACTTCATTTATCAAGAAAAATGGACAGATGAGCCACAATGGACAGATGAGCCACTTAGTGAAGCGGAAATCTTGATTACATACGGAGAGGATTTAACGGAAGAAGTCATCGGGAAAGCGACGAACTTGAAATGGATCATGGTCATGAGTGCAGGGATGGAATTAATGCCTTTCAAAGCGATAGAGGATCGCGGGATTTTGGTGACGAACGCAAGAGGCATTCATAAAATACCGATGGCCGAATATACGATAGGGATGCTTTTACAATATGAAAAGAAAATGAAACTGCTTATGAAAAATGAAGGGGAAGAACTGTGGGATAGAAAGATTGAAGTAGGGGAATTGAATGGGAAAAAGATGCTTATTCTCGGTGCCGGTGCAATTGGCGGAGAAGTGGCTCGTTTGGGTAAGGCTTTTAGGATGACGATAATGGGGGTGAATCGGAGTGGAAAACCGGTGGAGTCCATCGATCGCCTTTACACCCTTGACCATTTATTAGAGGCCTTGCCGGAAGCAGATTACATCATATCCGTTTTACCTAGTACCGTGGAGACAAAGGATCTTTTGCAAAAGGAACACTTTAAAGCGATGAAAGACTCCGCCGTCTTCGTGAATATTGGCCGCGGTGATCTGGTTAACGAAGAAGTGCTGATTGAAGCTTTGGAAACAAAGGAACTGGCACATGCCATCTTGGATGTATTTGATCCGGAGCCTTTAGGAAAAGGGCATCCGTTTTGGAGGATGGAGAATGTTACAGTAACACCGCATCTTTCGAGTAAAAGCGGTGAATATTTACCGAGAACCTTTGCAATTTTCGAAAAAAACATGCTTGAATACTTGAAAGCTGGAAAAGACTTCATCAATGTTATCGACTTATCGAGGGGATACTAAACTCCATACAAAAATGGGAAAGATTCAATGGTTTTGAATAAACTAAAAAAGAATGGTAAAACACTTGAATTATTGACAAAATCCACTTACAAAAGGTACACTATTTATAAATATTATAATGTAAGAATTCATACTTAATGAGAAAAAGAGGTGGATGACGGTGTCTGAAGTTCAGTTAAAAGAAGCGTTGGAATCCCTTAAAGATACCGGTGTAAGAATAACTCCTCAACGCCATGCGATACTTGAATATTTGATAAGTTCCATGTCCCACCCTACCGCTGATGATATATATAAAGCGCTGGAAGGCAAGTTTCCAAATATGAGTGTAGCGACCGTTTATAATAATCTACGCGTTTTTCGTGAGGTAGGTTTGGTAAAAGAACTAACGTATGGTGATTCTTCAGCAAGGTTTGATTTTGTGACCACGAACCATTATCATGTAATCTGCCAAACCTGTGGAAAGATTGTGGATTTCGATTATCCTGCATTGGATGAAGTCGAGCATTTCGCAGCACAAGTCACCGGTTTCAATGTTAGTCACCATCGGATGGAAATCTACGGCGACTGCACGGATTGTGCGAAAAAAGAAACGCATTAAAAAAAGTTCCTCCATTTGGTTGGAACTTTTTTTCATGTTATAAAGTAATGATATAATTAAAAGCTAAGTGATGGGGTGGTAATCTAGCTCGTACCTTTAGTCTTGTAGGCTTTTGCGGTTATATTTTTCGTTGAATTCTTCGCCTTCCAACTTTTTGTCAAGGGTCAATGGTTCTTCGCAATGCATGCAAATATCCACACGCCCTAATATTTTTGTGGGTTTGCCACAGTTAGGACAGACAACCTGGATCGATTTTGTAGATAGCATCCCAATCCAAAAATAAACCCCGGTGCTGGCGATTATGAATAAGAGACCAAGCCCCATGAAAAGCGTCATGACAATAGGATGTGTTTTGAAGAAAAGCCCTAGATACATTACGATAAAGCCAATGAATATCAAACTCAAAGCAAATGTACGTATTTTATTGATTTTGCTAGAATATTTAGCCATGGATTGTCCCTCCTAAAATATAACTTTAACTATAACATAAACTAAGGATGGAACAAAAAAGAAATAAAGGATACAAATTACTTTTGAATTGAATGGACCTTGGGTAAATGAAAAAGGCAGGATTTTGAAGAGTTTTGTCGAAAGTTAAAAAAAAAAGGTTTTGGAGGAATTTATGATGGAAGATATCCTTCGCCCGATTTATCAAGAGCGAGCAAGTTTAAAATCTACACTTGGAATCTTGTTAATAGAAAAAAGAGATGATAAAAGTCCCGTTACCGATACATTTGACTACATCCTTTTTGTGATTGTAGACGAAGCGGAAGAGGCCGTGTTTTTAAAACATTACACTTACCAGGATAAAAAAGCTGCCTTACATATTGTAAAGGAAGATCAGTTAAAAGAATGGCTTCTATTAGGAACCAATCGCAAAGTGGTTGACTGGATTTATAATGGAAAGGTCCTTTTTGACCGAAATGAATATTTGGACCGTTTGAAAACCGAAATCCGGGAATTCCCCTTCTATGGAAGGAAGTTAAAGATGGGGATGGAGTTCGCAAAGTTAATTCGCAGGTACATGGATGGGAAAAGCTTTTTTGAAAAGGGGCATCATCTTGATGCATACAACCATATCGTTCATTCCCTGCATCATTTGGCCCGTTTGGAAATAATAGAACAAGGTTTTTATCCGGAGGTTACGGTCTGGAACCAAGTGAAGCATATGGAACCTGAAATCTACAAGCTTTATAAAGAGTTGATCAGCAGTGAGGAAACTCTCGAAAAAAGATTGGAGCTTCTTTTCCTTGCAAGTGAATTCCTTATTTATTCAAGGACGAATGCCGGTTCACAGCATCTGGTTGAAATAATGGGGAAGAAAGAAGATCCGTGGACGATCGCGGAGCTTATGGAGCATCCGGAACTTAAGTTTTATTCGGTCGATCTAGGTGTTCTACTGGAATATTTGATAGAGAAAAAGGTAATCGATGTCGTCAAAGTGGAGACAAAAGGACACGAGGTTTATCATCGGTTTTATCGTATATAAAAAAACTTTTAAAAAAAGCATTATTATTGTTGACCAATAATAATATAGGTGTTATATTAATACATGTCGCTGCGGGACATCAGCTTTCGCAGCTTCATCAAAACAAAGAAAACAAAAGAAAATAAAAAAACATGTTGACAACGCAGTTGATAACATGATAAGATGTAAAAGTCGCTTGCGAGGTAAACGACAACGAAATTGCTCTTTGAAAACTGAACAAAACAAAGCGCCAACGTTAAATTTTAAGTGAGCACACACTATCAAAAAAGCAAATGAGCAAGTCAAACATTTCTTCGGAGAGTTTGATCCTGGCTCAGGATGAACGCTGGCGGCGTGCCTAATACATGCAAGTCGAGCGAATCGATGGGAGCTTGCTCCCTGAGATTAGCGGCGGACGGGTGAGTAACACGTGGGCAACCTGCCTATAAGACTGGGATAACTTCGGGAAACCGGAGCTAATACCGGATACGTTCTTTTCTCGCATGAGAGAAG
>NZ_CAKKLV010000011.1 GCF_918698115.1 Peribacillus sp. Bi96 | reverse complement strand
GTCTCAGGTTTTGAACCGGCATTCCATCTACACCATGGCTTCCCTTATTTCTTTCTACACGCTTCAATGCCTGTATTAAGTTTTCCCTCTCTAGTATCTGTTCCATTAACATCGTTGATATCCTTTCCCTGCGTGGACGAGATGGTCTATTTGTGCCTTTATCTGCTCCGCCCTTTTGAAGTTCCCCGTGTATTCACCACTTCTTCCTTCAAATAAGTTCCGTTAGGAATTGTTTGCTTCTTCGCAAAATAACGAACGCCTAGTATCCGTCCTCCTCAATCTGTTCGGTCCTTCCTTATCTTCTCGAGTAGACAAGTACTATGACCTCTGCTGACTTCTAATGATTCAGCTGTCCATCACTGGACAGGTTACCAAGTGTACTTGGCTGTCATTAGACCTCCCCGGGTAAGAGCGCAATCTTTCCCTCCATCTATCTGCTTCATTTACTCTGTACCACCTTCGGCAGTAAGGACTTTGTTTTGTTTCGCAAACTCATCCAATGATACCTAGCCTTATATGAAGTTCGTGTTCCTCAGACCGGAGGTTTGCCGCTTGCTTCCTTCAGATTCCACGTCACCGTGGACACCCTTGCATTAAGCTAACCACTACTACTGCCTTCATGGTTCGGGACTCACACCCTATAGATTGCACCCATGCCGGGCGCACGAAAAAAAGAAAGCCGTTCAAAATGAACGGCTTTCTTTTACCAAATTTTCAGTTGTTGTCATTCGTAACGCTTAAGGTTTTTGTTTTGATTTTATTATTAATTAGATTGATTTAACGAATCTTTTAAGGAATCGCTTTCCTCAGTTGTATCTTCACCTGGGGTAGAGCCTTCTTTATCAGTGCCATTCTCTAAATCAGTGCTCTCGTCAGTTTCGTCAACGGCTGGCGTTTCATCCGTGCCAGTCTCAGATTCTTCGACCGCAGGTGTTTCTTCTTTGTCAGTTTTAGATTCTTCGACTGCAGGCGTTTCTTCTTTGTTAGCCGAATCGTCAAGTTCACTGCCTTCCATTTCAGTTGCAGATTGGATGGCAGAAGCTTGTTTATCAATAAAATCAGTTGGGTTTAACGCAATGTTATCTTTTCTGATTTCGAAGTGGACATGTACGCCCGCCTCTTCGTTGATTTGACTTTTTCCAGCTGTAGCAATTGCTTGTCCTTGTTTCACTTTGTCACCAACTGCAACCTTAATGTCTTTAACAGATTGATAACGAGTAACGACACCATCTTCATGCTCTACTTCAATTAAATTTCCAAGTAACGCATCATCTTGAACTTTCGTTACATTTCCACTTAATGATGCTTTTACATCGAAAGACTTTCCATCTTCCATTGCAATATCTATACCTTTGTTTTGCTCATATCTATTGTTGTAGAAAACCAATGCTTCTTCTTGTGCCTTTTCATCCGCATTCACATCATAAAATTGTTTCTTGATAACCGATTTGTCTGCATCGGCTACAGGCATCTTGATTGTCTCAAGATTACTGTTGACCTCAACAGAAGGCTGACCATAGTTTTTTCCTGTTTCAGCTGATTCCTCTTTGCCATCTTTAGCTGAATCATCAAAACTATTTTGTAATAAGAAGGCCGCGGCTAAGATTATGGCTGCACTTGCGATATAGATTGCTGATAATGCCCAACGTTGTTTTAGTATACGTCGGATTGTGGAAGTTGGTTTCTTTTCTTCCTCTCTCATATTAATCACCTCAGCAATCATTCTGAACATTTTGTTAAGATTATATACATTCAGAAAAAAATTTTTTTAGATTTATTTTGTGGAAATGAAACCGATTTTATTCGTAGAATGGTAAAATGTTTGGTATCTTACTGTTGAAGGATGTCTAATTCATGAAAAAAACCATTAAACTCGTGTTAACGTTATTGCCTTTTCTATATATGATTGCCATTTGGATAATGTCGAGCAATCCCGATGATATGATTCTTGATCTTCCATCATCCTCAATTGACCGATTTATTAAAGAGGCACTCCATTTAGTCGAATTTGCCCTGTTGTACATATTATTCGTTTCGGCCCTTGCTGCAAACAAAAAACTGAAACCTGGTTTAAGCCTGTTGGCGGCCCTTGTCGCTTGCCTTTACGGAGTACTTGACGAATACCACCAATCTTTCGTCCCATACCGCTCCTCTACCTTAATAGATGTCATTAAAGATATCATTGGAGTAGCTGCAGTCTATTTTCATGTCCAATATCATTATTTCAAGCATGAACGGGGCTTTTTGACCATTATAGAGAAATTAAGCACAAAAAAATGAGAGATGGGATTCCCCATCTCTCATTTTTTCGCTGTCATCGTATTCAGCCACTTATTTGAAGACTGAACTTTAACACCTTTATAATAGTACTTTACGATGTCTTCATAGTTTTTTCCTTCTCTTGCCATTCCATTTGCACCGTACTGGCTCATACCAACTCCGTGTCCAGATCCTTTTGTCGTGATGACAATGCGGTTGCCTTGGCGCTCCCAGTTAAAATCAGATGATGTCAACCCTAGCTTTTCACGAATCTGTTTACCTGTCATTTTCTTTCCTCCGATATCCACCACACCCACGCGATTACCGGAAGTCCTTTTAATGACAGTCCCTATTGTTGCTCCCGATGATAGACTTACACCGAGTTTGCTTTCAAAATCTGCAGTATTCACTACAACTTTATTATAAAACTTGGGGGATTCTTCTTTATCCCATGGACTGGATACACTTTTTAAATAGGGGAAATCCGCTTCCCAATAGTCCTCTGAATTTTCCGTGTAACCATTGCTGGTCGAAAAAAAAGTGGCTGTAATCGGCTTTCCTTCATAAGTTAGGATTTGACCCGCTGTGTCCTTTATAGCTTTATTAATTTTTTTCATCTTCCATTTATAATCAGAGCCCCACTGCTTTTTTAGCTCATCATTATTCATATATACTTGGTGCATGACCGTATCGCTTACATCAGCACCGTCCGGTAAACCCAAACGACTTTCACTTATGAGCTGATTGACAATGTAAGTTCTCGCCGTCAGCGCTTGTGCTTTCAGTGCTTCTTCTTCAAAATCCGCTGGCATTTCAGCTGCAACCACACCAGTCAAATACGATTCAATTGGCAGTTTTTCAATCTTTTTTGCAGATGTACGGTATACGGCAACTTCTACGGAACTCATTTCATTTGCACTTACTTCTTTACCTTCCTTCTTCACGTTCTTTTCTAATTGTTCGGCTAACTCCCCACTTGTCTTATCATTTGAAAATGGAAGCACAAGCACTGCTGGAATCATGATAATTACGAATGCTACTGCTATGAATAGTACGATCATCGGTTTGATTGCTTTCAAATTCCTGAGCCTCCCTACACTTGTTTTCTCTGCCGTAAAATCTCCACATCCAGCAGGTATCTTTACATAACAAATGTATGTTGAAGGACAAGCTTTTATGAATAGAAAAACAAACAACGATTTAGTTGGAGGCCGTAAATTCTGGAACAAAACAAAAAAAACCATTCACGTTTCAATGACTCAAACATGAATGGTTTTTATAAATATCTTAAGCGTTTAGATCGGCAATTTTTTTCGTTTCTGCAGGCACATCTTCGTTAATACGTTCCACATCAGCACCTAAAGATGCCAATTTACCATGGAAGTTCACGTATCCTCTGTCAAGATGCTTTAATTCTGTAACACGAGTAATGCCATCTGCAACCAATCCAGTCAGGATGAGTGCTGCCGCGGCACGTAAATCTGTTGCAGCTACTTCTGCCCCTTGAATGTTAGTTGGTCCATTAACGATTACAGAACGACCTTCGATTTTAATATTGGCATTCATGCGACGGAATTCCTCAACATGCATGAAACGGTTTTCGAAAACGGTCTCCGTAATCATACTTGTTCCTTCAGCACGCAATAATAATGCCATCATTTGTGATTGCATATCAGTCGGGAAACCAGGATGCGGCATTGTTTTGATATCAATGGCCTTCAAGGTTTTTGGACCGATGACGCGTAATCCATCTTCTTCTTCAAGAATTTTAACGCCCATTTCTTCCATTTTAGCAATAAGGGAAGTAAGGTGTTCAGGTACAGCTCCTTGAACAAGAACATTGCCGCCAGTAAGAGCAGCCGCTGTCATGAATGTACCAGCTTCGATACGGTCAGGTATAATCGCATGTTCAGTGCCATATAATTTATCGACACCTTCGATTCTCATCGTACCCGTACCAGCACCTCTGACTTTGGCACCCATTTTATTAAGGAAATTCGCAAGATCTACTATTTCAGGCTCTTTGGCCACATTTTCAAGAATAGTTATACCTTCAGCAAGTGTTGCTGCCATCATGATGTTTTCAGTGGCACCCACACTCGGGAAGTCAAGATACACTCTTGCACCCTTAAGTCTTCCTTCTACCTCGGCATCAATAAAACCATTACCGACCTTCACTTTTGCTCCCATCGCTTCAAAACCCTTTAAATGCTGATCGATAGGACGTGATCCGATGGCGCAGCCACCTGGAAGAGCAACGCGGGCCCGGCCATTCCTTGCTAGTAATGAGCCCATCACTAAAACGGAAGCTCTCATTTTACGTACATATTCAAATGGTGCTTCTTCTAATAACTCTCTTGATGCATCTACAGTAACTTGATTGTCATGAAAGGCAACATCTGCATTTAAGTTGCGCAATACTTCATTGATTGTATATACATCGGAGAGCGTAGGAACATCTTTAATGATACTTTTCCCATCACTTGCTAATAATGTTGCAGCGATAACTGGCAAAACGGCGTTTTTAGCACCTTCTACTTTAACTGTCCCGCTAAGCCTTTTTCCGCCGCGGACGATGATTTTTTCCAAAAGTATTCCCCTCCGCGTCCATTTTCTCTATATTAATATTCAAACGTTATGATTGGTGTGCCAACTACAAAGTTCGTTCGGTCACCCAATCCTTCTGTCCGTAGCCCAAACTGCAAATTTAATTTTTCTTTTGTCAAAGGTTGTTTAAACAATGTTGAATGTGCAGATATAGATGTAAAGTTTGTTTCATGCACACTCTCAATTTCCCTTGCTTGGAACATATCTAACAGGTCTTCAGTTTTAGAGTTTAAAACCGAATCCATATTATCATTGATAGACCCTTTAATACAAGAAAAAATTGAAGGAGTCCCTATAAATAGGTCATTCACCCTGTTCTGGAACGTAGTTGTAAAAAACGTTGAATTGGCTTTTTCCCATTTTTGTCCCTTCACTTCGTAAATAACATAGGTAACTTTATCAAATTCCTCTTCTGTTGTCATTATTTTAATAGACTCGGTTAGACCTGAATCGACATTGTAAGCTAACGCCTCAGCCTTCCAGCCGGAAGCATCATCTTTCCGATGCCATTGAAATTGAGGGTATTTTTGCTTCAAAGCTGAAACTTCTCTTCCAAACTCTTGTTTAGTAGTAATCTCTTTATTTATTTCTCTAGCGAGCACAGACCAATTACCTATGTCTAAATCCTTATCCTTTTGTAACAGTCCCACCAATTTGACTATATCTGGTTTGTTTTCTGCCACAATCGTACTATTCCCAATTAAAATCACCATTAAACCAAGAAATATTATGTATATTAACATTTTTTTGTTCAAACTATACATGTTAAATCCCTCCCCTTTTAAACATTATTTCCATAAGGAGAGAGATCATACTTCGAGTTTTCCGACAATTGGTGACACCTTCCACCTGAAAAAGTTACAGGAGAAGCATGGCGAATACAAGAGTAGAATCATATTTTGCTATAAGCAGAGCTTTACAGCTTATCAGTCATCACTAAACATATAGGGGAGTTGGTTTGCAAATCCCAGGTAGTCAAGGAAGAAATTACTCACAACTGAACCGATGGCAACCGTTAATAAAATATATAAAACCCTGGCCTTGATGACCGAATTGGATCTTAAAATTTTATCAAAATGTAATGCCTGTAGAGCCCACCAGGTAACTGCAATGAAAAACAAGTGCGCAATTATTCCTGTTAAAGCCTGCTGTCCCATTGCTGAAAACATGTACATACCTCCTAAAAGACACCCGTCTTATATTCTAACACAAAACCCCTTCGTATTTGGAATTAAAAAGGAAGAATTGCAAAATATCTTTTTAAAACTGTAAATAGAGGCTAATCCAATGGAATGAGCCTCTGATACAGATATTATATCATTTACTCGAAATAAAGTCTGTAAAATCACCAAATTGATCGTGAATGAAGTCAAAGGCAAGATTAGGGGCTACCCCGAAAATGATCGTGCCTATTACGCAAATGATTAACACGGTATATAGACCAGAACGGATTTTAATGACCTTGTCTGAATGAAAGGGTCGGAAAAAGACTTGAACCAATAATCCGAAATAATACACATAGGATACGATGGTACCTGCAATCATGATTCCTGCAAGGACAAAATGTCCAGGTTCCGTAATGAATGTTCCAAGAAAAATATTCAGTTTGCCAATAAAGCCTGTCGTCCCGGGAATTCCGGCCAGCGAAAGGATAAAGACCGTAAATGCAATGGCAAGGTACGGCGATTTTTTCCCTAGTCCTGCAAGAATGCTAATGTCATCTGATCCGCTTTGACTGGAAAGCAGTTGAATGACTGCAAATACACCGATATTCATTAATACATATGCCAGTAAGTAATACCAGACTGTGTCCATCAGGAAATATCCTCCACCCAATGTAGCTACCGCTACAAGGAGGTAACCCGCATGGGCGATGCTTGAATAGGCGAATAATCGTTTTAAATTTTGCTGCCTTAACGCAATCACATTCCCAATGATGATCGTCAGACCTGCCAATGAAGCTATATAGATATTATTTTTCTCCAAAAAGTCAAGCGCTCCGAACACGTCACCGGACGCTGTTTGAAATAACGAAAGAAAAATGCGCAGGATAATGACGAAACCTGCTATTTTCGATATTACACTTAAGAAGGCTACGACTGGTGTTGGTGCCCCCTCATAAACATCCGGTGCCCACATATGAAATGGAGCCGCAGCAATCTTGAAGGATAATCCGACAAAAACCATGAAGAAAGCGAGACCCATAATGTATTGCAGCTGACCATCCGTCAGTGCGGCCATCGTCCGGCTCATCTCGGCTAGGTTGACTGAACCAGTCACACCATATAAATAGCTCATCCCGAATAAAGTGATCGCCGTGGAAATACCGCCGTTTATTACATACTTCATGGACGCTTCGTTAGACTTCAGATCATGTTTACGTATACCGACTAATATATACGATGAAAGTGAAAGCAGTTCCAGCCCAACAAACAGGGTTATCAAATCCCCGCTTGAGGACATGATCATCGCTCCAAGCAAGGCGGTCAGGAACAGATAATAAAATTCCCCCCTATGCTCATGCAACCCCTCTTGCGGTTCATAGCTTTCAGCCAGAAGGATGATAAGACCTGCTCCGAATAATAAGAGTAGCTTAAATGCTTTTGCAAAAGAGTCTAACCGAAATGTATCGGATAAGATACTTACTGACTCAAAGGATAATAAGCTAATCAGTGACAAACAGGCTAAAATGATGCCTGTTAGCGCGAGCCAGGCCAGTTTCCTTCGATTAAAGTGCTTAGGCCAGAATAAATCCAATATCGAAAGAATCATGGCCGTTCCAAGGATGATGAATTCCGGCATCATCGCTCCCCAATTATAAGAAAGCATCGTGTTCCAATCCATCCTTCATCGCCCCCCTAAAGCTAGCATCATGGCTTCAATCGTTCCTTGAAGAGGCCCGCCTAACAAATTTGGGTACACCCCAACGGATATGATCAAACCGAGAAGAACCAATGCCGGTACAAACTCCAGCCCTTTAAGGTCCCATTTCTCTTTTTCTACCAAACTATTAGTTTTACCAAAGGTCATCAACATAACTGCCCTCAGTATATATACTGCCGTTAAAATCAGCCCGATCACCCCAACTGCAGCAAGCGTTGGTTGGCTCTTGAATAAGCCGAGAAATACCATGAATTCACTGATGAAGCCAGACATGCCAGGCAAACCGAGTGAAGCCATCCCGCACGCTAACATAAACCCGGAAAAAACCGGCATCGACTTGGCCAATCCCCCAAGCTTAGGAAGCATGGTGGTTCCCGTCCGTTCGTATAATACACCCACCAAGAAAAACAACAGAGCAGCAATTAACCCATGTGAGATGACTTGAAAGATGGCTCCCTGAATGCCCGCTTCATTCAAGGCTCCCAACCCCATCATGACGATACCCATATGCGAAATCGATGAGTATGCTAAAACGAGCTTGAAATCCGTCTGTACCAACGCTAAAAATGCACCATATAAAAAGCTGAGGACCCCAAATAGGACAACGGTGAAGGCCAAGCTTTTATATTGCTCTGGAAATATCCCCATTCCAAACCTGATGATTCCGTACGCTCCTATTTTCAATAAGACACCTGCATGAATCATGACTATGGATGGAGGTGCCTCTGCATGGACCCGCACCATCCAACTGTGAAAAGGGAATACCGGCAGCTTTACTGCAAATGCAATGAGGAAGGCCAGACATAAGCCATACTTCATCGAACCGGATATGGGTGCAAAAAGCGATACACCGCCCATTGTCATCATCTGCGTCAAAGCCGCAATATTGGTTGTACCTGTCCGGGCAAATAAAATTAAAATAACCACCAATAAAACTGCCGAACCAATGCCGTTATAAATTAAGAAACTATAAGATGCTTTCTCCCTCTCCAGAAAGCCCCATCTGCCAATTAAAAAGAAAGCGGGAATCAAGGTCATTTCAAAAAAGATGAAAAAAAGGATCAAATTTTCTGCTGTAAATACACCGAGCATGCCAATCTCCAAGATCAAAAATAGCAAATAATACCCTTTCCATTCTTGTTTTATATAGATGGAGGCGATTGCTGCCAGTGAAGAAATGATTGTTGTCAGTAATATGAAGATTAGACTTAATCCATCCAGACCCAACTCAAAATTAACTGTGAAGAGCTTGGGATCATACACCTCCAGATTCCCAAACCTGATCCAATTCACCTTAATGTCAAAGAGGGAAAGGGCAACACCTGAATAGTATTGACTACATAGAAAGAACGAGAGGAAAAGAGGAGGCAGCGTTCCGAAAAAGCCAAATTGTTTAATCGTCCTTTCCTCTTTTTTCGGCATAAGGGCAACCATCACAATACCCAGCAAGGGTGAAAACACTAAAAGTGAGAGCAAATAGACATTCATCTTAGATACCCCCCAGTTACTGCAAAAATGACCAACAATACCGCAAGTCCCAAAAAGGCTATCATGCCGTAACGCTGTACCTGTCCCGTTTGCAGTTTAGACCCTATTTTCCCCAACCCCTCTATCGAGATTGTTACAGTGGATACCACCCCACCGACAATGAACCTTTCGATATAAGATAGGAATAAACTTAAGCCTTTGATTGCATAGCCTACGGTAAAATGGTAAATCTCATCAATATAATACTTATTATCCAAAACTCTATAAAACTCGTTGTTTTCTTGAACAAGCCAGCTCCGAGGTAACTTCTTTTTAGCGTATATCATATAAGCAAGGAATATACCTGCCAGCGATACAAGCACGGCCATGACCATAATCCAAACGGGACCCTCACTATGGCTATTACCTCCAAGAAGCGTTTCATTTCCCTCCATTAGCCACTCACCAAGGAAGGTTCCGAACCATGGTGTTTGGACATATCCACTGATTACTGCAAGGAACGCCAATACAAGCATGGGAAGCAACATGATTGAAGGTGATTCCTTGACCTGCTTCACTTGACTGCGTGATTCTCCTGTAAATATCATGAAAAACAGCCGGAACATGTAAAACGCAGTTAAAAAGGAGGTGATCACCGCTAGTGCAAACAACAAATAATTACCATTCTCCCATGCTGCCATTAGAATTTCATCTTTACTGAAAAAACCCGAGAGTAAGGGAAATCCTGATATCGCTAAAGTGCCAGTCAAGAACAGCGGCCCAGTCCAATTCAATTTCCCCCATAAGCCACCCATTTTTTCTATATCCTGTGTATGTATAGCATGAATAACACTGCCTGCTGCCAAAAACAGCAATGCTTTAAAAAAGGCATGGGTCATTAAATGAAACACGCCAGCCACATATCCAGCAGTACCCAAAGCAAGCATCATAAAACCAAGCTGAGAGACAGTCGAATAGGCCAATACTCGCTTAACATCCTTTTGCACAAGAGCAATGCTTGCGGCAAAGATGGCTGTAAATCCGCCTGTTATCGCCACGACTTGCATCGCAGCAGAACTAGCCAGGAATAATGGGAACATGGTCGCTACCAGGTAAACCCCTGCAGCAACCATGGTTGCTGCGTGAATCAGTGCGGAAACTGGAGTCGGGCCTTCCATTGCATCGGGAAGCCATGAATGAAGAGGAAATTGTCCAGATTTCCCAACCGCACCGATAAAAATTAAAATGGCAATCAACGTCAAGCCTTCATTTGATATCACGCCCGATTGAACGGCTTGAAAGATCTCTCCATATTCAAAGCTACCTGTTCCCCAGAAAAGTAGAATAATACCGACCAAGAGCCCTACATCCCCAATTCTGGTCATGATGAACGCCTTCTTCGCTGCATTCTTGGCTTCCTGTTTATAATAGTAAAATCCGATCAGCAGGAAGGAGCCCACCCCTACCAATTCCCAGAAAAAATAAAGTTGTAATAAATTGGGTGCCATGACAAGCCCAAGCATGGCAAATGTGAAAAAGCCCAGATAAGCATAAAAAGTTGAGAATCGCTCTTCACCCTTCATATATCCCTTCGAATATAACTGGACAAGCAGGCTGACAAGAGAAACGATCACAAGCATCAAAGCATTAAGCTGATTGATTTCAAATCCCGCTTTAAGTTGCGTCCCTCCGATGGAAAGCCAATCTATCGTTATTTTATAAGTAGGTTCCTTAAACCGTTCCATCAAGACAAGCAACGATAAAATAAACGAAGCAAGAGTACATATTATTCCAATATATGCCCCTCTTTCCCGCAACCGCCCACCTGATAGAAGCAGAACCAGAAACGTGACGAGTGGAAAGATCGGTATGAGCCAAGCGTTCTCCATCATCGTATCAAATCCCCTTCTTCATTTATATGAACCTTCAATGCTTCATAATGTCCATTTCATCGACATTGACCGTCTTCCGATTGCGATATAGGGACATTAATATAGCCAGACCTACAGCTGCCTCGGCTGCAGCAATTGTAATCGTGAATAATGAAAACACTTGACCCGTAATAGATGGCGTTACCCCTAATTTACTGAAGGCAACTAAATTGATATTCGCGGCGTTTAGCATCAGCTCGATTGAAATCAAAACAATGACAGCATTTCTTTTTGTCAATGCTCCATACAACCCTATACAAAATAAAACGAGTGCCAATACGAGATAAGCTGACAAGGGAACTCCCGTCATGATTGATCTCCCTCCTCATCATCTTTTTTAGCTAATACGATGGCACCAACTAAAGCTACAAGCAGGAGTACAGACATTACTTCAAATGGGATTACATATTTTGAAAAAAGTTCGATTCCTATTTGTTTTGTATTTTCCTCATGCAAGGTGGCTGGCTGTACAGGTATATCCAGATTATAAATCCCCAGATAAACCGCCACGGCGAATCCAGCAATCGCTAATAGCAAAGTGATTTTCCCCCAGCCTCCTTTTGCCGGTTCGTCACTTTCTTGGTGTTTAGTCAGCATAATGCCAAATAACATCACGATCGTAATGGCCCCTGAATAAATCAGGATTTGGACGACGGCGACAAACTCTGCCGAGAGCAACAAATAAATGCCGGCAATACTTAAGAAAGTAAAAACAAGTGCAATGACCATATGGACCACTTTAGTTAACGTAATTAGCAGCACCCCGCCTAATATGGCTACAAGTGCCAAGCCAAAAAAGGCAATTAATTCACCGGATAAAGTCATACTTTATTCACCTTCCGGATATTCTCATCGTTCTCATCCAACCACTCCAGATTTTTAAATAAATGATCCCGGCTATACTCCGCCAGCTCAAATTGGTTCGTCATTACGATTGCTTCTGTAGGGCAGACCTCCGTACATAGATCACATAAAATACAGATCTCGAAATTAATGTCATACGTATCGATGATCTTTCCTTTTTTCGACGGATCAGGATGCTTTTTACCGGTTAATTGAATACAATCCGTTGGACAAATCGTCACGCATTGATTACATACAATGCACTTTTCAGGGTAGAACTTCTGGATTCCGCGGAATCGGTCAGGGAGCGGCAGCGGCTCATTCGGGTAGTCATAGGTCACTTTTTTCCGGGTCAAGTTCTTTAATGTATAGGTTAAACCTTTTGCTAAACCAAGCATTTAAATCCCTCGCTTTCTGACCAGCTTAAGTTTTTAAAAAAGGTTGATTAATTCTTTTATAAGTGCTGTCAAAAATATATTAGCTAACGCAACCGGGAGCAGTACTTTCCATCCGAACTCCATCAATTGATCGGCCCTTATACGAGGAAAGGTTACACGGATCCAAACCAGTACATAGAACACAGCACTGAATTTCAGACCGAACCAGATAGCCGCAGGAATAAAATCCAAAAACGGAATAGAATTCCATCCCCCTAAAAATAATACAGTGGTTAGCGTGGCCATTGCAAACATATATACATATTCGGATAACATAAAGAAGGCCCAGCGAAAACCAGAGTATTCAACATGATACCCCGCAACAAGTTCAGATTCCGCTTCCGGAAGATCAAAAGGTACCCTGTTCAACTCGGCAACCGATGCAATAAAAAACACGATAAATGCAATCGGCTGAAGAAAAATGAACCAAACCTTCTCCTGGGCTGCGACTATTTCATTCAAGTTTAAACTACCTGTTAAGAGTACGATTCCCACTAGCGACATCACCAACGGAATCTCATAAGATATCATTTGTGCGGCTGCCCGCATCCCGCCGATCAACGAATACTTATTATTGGATGCCCAGCCAGCCGTGACGATTCCGATTGTCGATATGCCGGAAATGGCCATATAATACAGAAGCCCTACACCTATATCGGCAAATTGGAAGGCATCCGTGAACGGCAAGGCGGCAAGGACCATGAAGGCTGGAGCAAAAGCAATCACTGGCGCTAATATATAAAGCGGCTTATCGGCTTTTTTGGGTATCGTATCTTCCTTGATCAGAAGTTTCAAAACATCGGCAACGGTCTGCAAGAGACCCCATTTTCCTCCAATTTGGTTGGGACCCACCCGTAGCTGCATGAACCCCATGATTTTCCGTTCTGATAGGATTCCATAGGTAACAAACCCTAACACAACGAATAGCAGCAGGACTGCCAAACCAAAAAAAATGCCAAAATTCAGTAAGCTTGGAGTGGAGTGAAGCAAATCCTTGATCATTTATCCATCCACCTCCCCTAGAACAATATCGATTGCACCTAATATCGTTATCAAGTTCGACATATTTTCCCCTTCCAATAACTTCGGAAGTATTTGCAGATTATAAAATGAAGGTCGGCGAAATTTCAAACGATATGGCTCCTTTTTCCCTTCACTCGCAATATAACAGCCGATCTCCCCTCTTGGTGATTCAATTCGGACAAATGCTTCACCCTTGGGAACCTTTATTATTTTCGGGACCTTAGCAAGGACCGGCCCTTCTGGAAATTGCTCGACCGCCTGCTCAAGAATTTTCAATGATTCTTCGATCTCCTCCATTCTACAGTGATAGCGTGAAAAGGCATCGCCCTCTGTCCGTGTAGGTACATCAAAGTTGAACCTGTCATAAATGGAATATGGTTCATTTTTTCGTAAATCCCAGTTCACACCTGTACATCTTAAGTTTGCCCCGCTAAGCGAATACTGCAACGCTTCTTCCTTCGTATAGGTGCCTACCCCTTTAACTCGATTCACAAAGATTTCATTCCCTGTTACAAGCTCATGGTAACCGGCAAGCTGTTCCCTCATATACGGCACAAACTCGGCCACCTTTTCAATCCAGTCTTCAGGGGCATCCCATTTTACACCACCAACACGCATATAATTGAAAGTAAGCCGTGCCCCTGACAATTCAGTTAGTAAATTAACGATCATTTCCCGTTCACGAAAAGCGTATAAAAAAGGGCTCGTCGCACCTATATCAAGCAAGTATGTACCCCACCAGACAAGGTGGCTTGCAACTCTGCCCAACTCCATTGCGATTACCCGCAAATATTCTGCCCTATCGGGGATTTCCATCTCCATCATTGTTTCAACAGCATGGCAAAGCACATAATTATTTGTCATTGCGGCCAGATAATCCAGCCGATCGGTATATGGAATGATTTGTGTATATTGCAAGTTTTCCGCTAGTTTTTCCGTACCACGATGCAGATACCCAATGACAGGGGTAGCCTCTTTTATAATTTCACCATCGATTTTGATGACAAGCCGAAAAACACCATGTGTACTCGGATGCTGCGGCCCGACATTGAGAAGCATTTCTTCTGTCCTTAACATTGGGGTTACACCTCCACATCATAAGGCTGATAATCTTTTCTAAGGGGATACCCTTTCCAATCATCACCAAGTAAAATCCTCTTTAAATCAGGGTGTTCATGAAAATGAATACCTAATAAATCATACGCCTCACATTCCGGCCAATTGGCTCCTGACCATAATGGAACCAATGATGGAATAGCGGGAGAATCCCTGTCCAGCTTCACCTTCAAGGCAACTGATTGATTCATGTTGAATGAATGCAAATGTACATAAATTTCCATATGGGTTTCGAAATCCGTTCCATGAAGTTCCGATAAATACGAAAAGTTAAGCTGTTCATCATATCGAAGGAATTTCGCTATTGAGAAATATGTATCTGGATTAGCTACTATTGTGGGTACATCTTTTGATAGTCTATTAATATAGTGGTCTATTAATGCCTCTTGTCCCACATTCCTTTCAATAGCATGAACAATTTGATCGAGTTTGGCCTGGTTTGGAGAGGGTTCATCTGGAATTTGATCTTCCTTGCTTTCCATTACACTATTCCTGGCCTTCGCAACAGCAGCAGCTTTCACCTTGGCAGCTGCAATTGCCTTTGCCTTGGCTTTTTCAAGATCATCATCATTATCACTGGATTCCTGTTTTCGAGCCAGCGCGGCAACTTTTGCCTTGGCTGCCGCGGCCGCCTTTTGTTTCGCTAGATCCAATTCACCTTCCGGCTTTTCGACCGCTTCCTCCTGCGCCTTTTTTCGAGCCAGAGCTGCCGCTTTCGCCTTGGCTGCCGCAGCCGCCTTTTGTTTCGCTAGATCCAGTCCACCTTCCGGCTTTTCGACTGCTTCCTCCTTCGCCTTTTTCCGAGCCAGAGCTGCCGCTTTCGCCTTGGCTGCCGCAGCCGCCTTTTGTTTCGCTAGATCCAGTCCACCTTCCGGCTTTTCGACTGCTTCCTCCTTCGCCTTTTTCCGAGCCAGAGCTACAGCTTTCGCCTTGGCTGCTGCGGCCGCCTTTTGTTTCAACAGATTCAGTTCACCTTCCGGCTTTTCCTTCGCTTCCTCCTTCGCATGTTTTCGGGCCAGTGCGGTGGCCTTCGCCTTAGCCGCTGCCTCTTTCTTTTGTTGGGCTAAGTCCTGCTTCTCGCTCATCTATATCACCCGCTTTCCGGTTTTCGCCTCATAACGGATTTTCTCTTTTAATTTATTGATTCCATATATAAGTGCTGCCGGGTTTGGGGGACACCCCGGAATATATACATCGACAGGTACTATTTGATCTACTCCTTTGACCACCGAGTAGGATTTCACATAGGGTCCGCCTGCTGTAGCACAAGATCCCATTGCAATTACCCACTTCGGTTCAGGCATTTGATCGTACAATCTACTTATTATCGGGGCCATTTTTTTCGTTACCGTTCCTGAGACAATCATGACGTCAGATTGTCTTGGTGATGTCCGGAAAAATGAACCAAAACGATCCAAATCATAATGTGAGGAGCCCACACCCATCATTTCAATTGCACAGCATGCTAAACCGAAAGTCATTGGCCAAAGTGAATTACTTCTAGCCCATCCCTTTATTTGTTCAAGTGTCGATAAAAAAATACTGTTACGCATTTCTTCCATTTCTGCGGGAGTAAGTTCGTCTAACTTCAATTCCATTTTAACACCTTCTTTTTCCAAGCATAGATTAGTCCCAACATAAGGATAAGAACAAAAAATAGCATTTCAATCAGGGCAAACAATCCGAGCTCATCATAAGCTACCGCCCATGGATATAGAAAAACCGTTTCTACGTCAAATATGACGAACATCAAGCCGAATAAGTAGTATCTGACATTGAATTGAACTCTCGAATCCTGAAAAGGCTCGATTCCACTTTCATAAGTCGTATATTTCATATCTGTCGGTTTATGGGGCCTAAGCAGTCTGCCAAGAAATAATGCAATCACTGGTAATAAAATGCCGAGACAAAGAAAAACAAATACAATTAAATAATTATTTTGGTAAATATGCAGTTGTCCCATATTCATCTCCCTTTATGGATAAATCATGTTTAATGGGTACATTTTACTATTGCTTGTCTTCTTTTTTTGTAGGATACCTTTTTAAATATTTATGCAGGGTAACAATCTTTTAGAAGCATACGTGACTGGAGGAGGTTTGAAGTAATATATGTAAGCGTATACATTATAACATCAAAATAATGGTATGTCGATGAGCCTAGGATATATATGGAAAATACTTTTTTTTATAATTCGATAATATTTTCAAATCTTCAGCAGGTCATTTCGACATTCCATGACAAAAAACTTCAAAAACTTTTTTGAGGGATAAAAAAACCTGATCTTACCACGAATGGTTTGATCAGGTTTTTTATCATTTTAAGTTATCGCATTTCTGCAATTTGAATCCGATTAATAGCACGTTTAAGTGCTAAATCAGCTCTTTTGGTATCATTTGATCCATCATTATTCTGCAATCTTTGTTCCGCACGTGCTTTTGCTTCTTGAGCTCGTGCAAGATCGATAGTTTCAGCTCTTTCAGCAGATTGAGCTAAAATGGTTACCACATCAGGGCGAACTTCTAAGAAGCCACCGTTTACAGCTACATAGTCTGTGTTGCTTCCATTTTTAAGACGGACAGCACCGATGGTAAGAGGAGCTACAGTTGGAACGTGTCCAGCCATAATTCCCAGCTCACCACTTTTAGCTTTAGTGCTTACCATTTCAACTTCTGCATCATATACTGGGCCATCGGGAGTAACAACATTGACTTTAATGGTCTTCATTTCATTCCCTCCTAGGTCCCTTTAATTAAGCCATTTCTTTTGCTTTAGCAACAACTTCTTCGATGCGACCAACTAGACGGAAAGCATCTTCAGGAAGTTCGTCATATTTTCCAGCTAGGATATCTTTGAATCCTTGGACTGTTTCTTTAACTGGTACATAAGATCCTTTTTGACCAGTAAATTGTTCAGCCACGTGGAAGTTTTGTGACAAGAAGTTTTGAATTCTACGAGCACGGCCAACGATTATTTTTTCGCCTTCGCTTAACTCGTCCATACCCAAGATCGCAATAATATCTTGAAGTTCTTTATATTTCTGTAAAGTTGATTGAACTTGACGAGCTACTTTATAGTGCTCAGCTCCAACGACTTCTGGGCTAAGAGCACGAGAAGAAGAAGCCAATGGATCAACTGCTGGGTAGATACCCATTTCAGAAAGTTTACGCTCAAGGTTAGTTGTTGCATCTAAGTGAGCGAAAGTTGTAGCTGGAGCCGGATCCGTATAGTCATCGGCAGGTACATAGATCGCTTGAATAGATGTAACAGAACCTTTATTAGTTGATGTGATACGTTCTTGTAATTGACCCATTTCTGTAGCAAGGGTTGGTTGGTAACCTACCGCTGAAGGCATACGGCCTAGAAGGGCAGAAACCTCTGAACCTGCTTGAGTGAAACGGAAGATGTTATCGATGAAGAAAAGAACGTCTTGTCCTTGTTCGTCACGGAAATATTCAGCCATTGTCAAACCACTTAGAGCTACACGCATACGTGCACCTGGTGGCTCGTTCATTTGTCCGAATACCATCGCTGTTTTCTTAATAACACCAGAATCAGTCATCTCGTAGAAAAGGTCATTTCCTTCACGAGTACGCTCACCTACACCAGCGAATACAGAGATACCGCCGTGCTCTTGTGCGATGTTATTAATAAGTTCTTGGATAAGTACAGTTTTACCAACACCGGCACCACCGAAGAGACCGATTTTACCACCTTTGATGTAAGGTGCAAGTAAATCTACTACTTTAATACCAGTTTCAAGAATTTCAACTGTTGTTGATAAGTCCTCAAAAGTTGGTGCTTGTCTGTGAATTGGATCACGACGTACTTCTGCTGTAAGTGGTTCAAATAGGTCAATGTTTTCCCCTAATACGTTGAAAACGCGGCCTAGAGTTACTTCACCTACAGGAACGGAAATTGGAGCTCCTGTATCAACAGTCTCTGCACCACGAGTTAAACCATCCGTGGAAGACATTGCTACAGTACGAACTGTATTATCACCTAGTTGAAGGGCTACTTCAAGAGTTAGTCCTGTACCAGACGCTGTATTTTCGATTCTTAACGCGTTATAGATCTTAGGAAGTTGTCCGTCTTCGAATTTCACGTCAACAACCGGACCCATAACTTGAGTAACGCGTCCTATATTCATCGTTTTCCCTCCTAACGTTGCTTATAACGACAATCAAGTTTATGGAACGGCCAAGCATCGTCCGAGCCGACCGTCCCTTAAATAATTTTATTCTAAAGCTGCTGCACCGCCAACAATTTCCGTGATTTCTTGAGTGATTGCGGCCTGACGTGCACGGTTATATTGCAATGAAAGTGAATCAATCAATTCTTTCGCATTATCGGTTGCATTTTTCATTGCAGTCATACGTGCAGAGTGCTCACTTGCTTTACCATCTAACAAAGCACCATAAATTAAACTTTCTGCGTACTGAGGTAGTAATACCTCAAGAATTTCTTCTGCATTCGGTTCAAATTCATAAGATGTCAATTTTGCATTGGAAGTATTAAAGTCAGCTAAAGGAAGTACTTGCGTTTCCGTTACATCCTGCTGGATTGGGCTGACATAATGGTTATAGTACATATAAAGCTCATCACACAGTTCATTTAGATACAAATTCACTGTTGATTTAGCAAGGGAGCTAATGTCAGCGAAAGATGGCTGATCAGGAACACCAATTACTTCAAGCTCTACGTGCATATTACGGCTGACAAAGAAATCACGGCCAACCCTTCCGATTGCGATAATGACGAACTCATCATTGGATTTATGACGTTCAAGAATAGTTTTATGAACGTGGCGAAGGATACTACTGTTGTATGCTCCTGCCAATCCGCGGTCCGATGTGATTACCAGGTAACCGGTTTTCTTCACTGGACGTGAGACAAGCATTGGATGAGTTGCACCCGTACTTCCGTTCGCAATACTTGACACTACTTCTTGAATTTTTTCCATATATGGAACATATGCTTTAGCATTAGCTTCAGCACGGTTCATTTTAGAAGCAGATACCATCTGCATGGCTTTTGTAATTTGACTCGTCTTTTTCGTTGAAGTAATCCGAGACTTAATATCGCGTAAAGAGGCCATTCATTCTCACCACCCTTTATAAATTAGTTAGACCTTATTATTCAGAAATAACGAAGTTCTTTTTGAATTCGTTAATTGCACCAACGATAGCAGCGTCTTCAGGAAGACCTTTAGTTGTGCGAATGTGATCTAATAATTCCGGATGAGAACGATCTAGGAACACATAGTATTCTTCTTCAAAACGAAGGATATCGGATACTGGAATATCATCAAGATGACCTTTAGTCAATGCATAGAAAATCATGACTTGTTTTTCAACTTTAATTGGTTTGTTTAGATCTTGCTTAAGAACTTCAACTGTACGAGCACCACGGTTAAGTTTTGCTTGAGTAGCAGCATCAAGATCAGAACCGAATTGAGAGAATGCTTCCAATTCACGATAAGAAGCTAAGTCTAGACGTAATGTACCAGCAACTTTTTTCATCGCTTTAATTTGTGCAGATCCACCAACACGGGATACGGAAAGACCAGCGTTAATCGCAGGACGTACACCTGAGAAGAACAAATCAGATTGTAAGAAGATTTGTCCATCTGTAATGGAAATAACGTTTGTTGGAATGTAAGCAGAGATATCGCCTGCTTGTGTTTCAACAAATGGAAGCGCAGTGATTGAACCGGCACCTAAAGTGTCATTCAATTTAGCTGCACGCTCAAGTAAGCGGGAGTGCAAGTAGAATACATCCCCAGGGAATGCTTCACGACCTGGAGGACGGCGAAGAAGCAAGGAAAGTTCACGGTATGCTGATGCTTGTTTAGAAAGATCATCATATACCACTAAAACGTGCTTGCCAGAGAACATAAACTCTTCACCCATAGTCACACCAGCATATGGAGCTAGGTATAAAAGTGGTGCTGGTTGAGAAGCTGATGCAGATACAACAATTGTGTAATCTAGTGCACCATTTTTACGTAGTGTCTCAACTGTTCCACGAACTGTTGATTCTTTTTGACCAATTGCAACATAAATACAGATCATGTCTTGGTCAGCTTGGTTAAGGATTGTATCGATCGCAACTGATGTTTTACCAGTTTGACGGTCACCAATGATTAACTCACGTTGTCCACGTCCGATTGGTACTAGAGCATCGATTGCTTTAATCCCTGTTTGTAATGGCTCATGAACAGATTTACGGTCCATAACACCTGTAGCAGGGCTTTCGATTGGACGAGTTTTTGTTGTAGCGATTGGACCAAGACCATCCAAAGGTTGTCCTAGCGGATTCACGACACGTCCGATTAATTCTTCTCCAACTGGTACTTCCATGATTCTTCCTGTACGGCGTACTTCACTGCCTTCTTGAATGTCTCTGAATGGTCCAAGAATAACAACACCTACGTTATTTTGCTCAAGGTTTTGTGCCAATCCCATTGAACCATTAGAAAATTCTAAGAGCTCCCCAGCCATTGCATTATCTAAACCATGAACGCGAGCGATACCATCACCAACAGTGATTACTGTACCTACATCGCTTACTTTAATTTCCGACTGATAGTTTTCAATCTGCTTTTTAATCAGCGCACTGATTTCTTCAGCTTTGATGCTCATGAATTTCACCCCTATCTGTGAATATTAACCTAATAGTTGTTTGCTAAGGCGATCAAGCTTCCCGCTTATCGTTCCGTCATAAATACGGTTACCGATTTGAAGTTTGATGCCGCCAATGATATTGCTATCCGTAATATTGGTAATACGTAAATTCCGTTTGCCGATTTTTGCAGCAAAAGCTGAAGACACAGCTTCCGCTTCAGCTTCAGTTAAAGGATTCACGGTATAAACAGTCGCATCCGCAACTGAATTTTCTTCGTTCGCAAGTTCAATGAACTCTTGTGCCATAGCAGTCACTTCATCTGTACGATGACGCTCCACCATTAACATTACAGTGTTTTGAACGGAAGATGATAGACTTGCAAATGCATTTGCAAGCAATGCATTTTTTGCACTGCTAGTCATTTTAGGATGAGCCAAGAAGCCTAATAGCTCTTTATCTTTTGTAAAAACTTCAGTCACTATGCGAAGCTCTTCTTCAAGTTGGTTAATGAGATTTTGCTCTTTCGCAATTTGGAAAAGAGCTACAGCATAACGTCCTGCTACAGTTATATCGCTCATTTACCTTCTCCTGCCTCTTGAATATATTCATTGATTAGTTTTTCTTGATCAGCTGATGAAAGTTCTTTCTCAATCACTTTAGATGCGATCATAACAGATAATGAAGCTACTTGCTCGCGTAAGGCGGCAACTGCTTTTTCTCTCTCTTGAACGATTTCACGTTTTGCTGATTCTTTAACACGTTCAGCTTCTGCACGCGCTTGATTAATAATATCTTCGCGTTGTGCTTCGCCTTGTTGCTTAGCATTCTCTATAAGTTGTCCCGCTTCTGTGCGAGATTGTTTTACGATTTCACGCTGTTCTTCTAAATACTTCAGTGCTTCTTTTCTACTAACTTCAGCTGCTTCAATTTCATTTGCAACATGCTCTTCACGTTCTTTCATGATGCCCATTAGCGGACCCCATGCAAACTTCTTAAGCAACGCTAACAAAATAATAAAGATAAAAAGCTGGAATATGATATCCCCACCATTAAAGTGGGCTGCTTGACCAAGAACAAAATTGCTTGTTAACACGCTCGGTTCACTCCCTTCATGAGATTCACTATTGAAGTTCTGTATTTTCAATTGACAGTATCACTGCCATAAATGTTCACTTTAACACAGAGCAATGGCGAAGGGTCTCCTTGGATCATCTTCGCCATTATTGAACTTTTTCAAGTTATCTTATTTACCCATAACAATAAACGCGATAACTACAGCGATAATTGGAAGTGCCTCAACTAACGCAATACCAACGAACATTGTAGTTTGAAGCATACCACGAGCTTCTGGCTGACGAGCCATTCCTTCAATTGTACGCCCAACGATAAGACCATTACCAATACCCGCACCTAGTGCACCTAATCCAACTGCGATAGCAGCAGCTATAAGACCTAAAGAACCTGTCATGATAAATTTCCTCCTTGAAATGTTGTTTTATTTTTTCATCAATATAATGTTCAAAATGAACAATATTTATAATTAATGGTCGTCACTTACTTTATGTGAAAGATAAACCATCGTTAACATAGTAAAGATAAAAGCTTGAATGGAGCCGACAAAGATACTAAATCCTTCCCAAGCTAACATTGGTAATACAGCAGTAGCTGCACCCAAAACACTACTTGTTCCTAGTCCAGCAAGTAAAGTTAATAGTAACTCACCCGCATAAATATTCCCGTAAAGCCGCAATCCTAGAGTTAATGTATTAGCGAACTCTTCAATAATCTTTAACGGAAACAAGAAACCCATTGGTTGGACATAAGTTTTGGCATAATTTTTCATGCCTCTCATCTTGATACCATAATAATGAGATAAACCCATTACCATAACTGCCAAGGTTAAAGTTATTGCTGGATCAGATGTAGGTGATTTCCACCAAAGCTGTCCTCCTATTACAATCGAGAACGGCAATCCTAACATATTTGAAACAAATACGTACAATATTAACGTCATTCCCAACATAAGGAACTGACCACCCGTACGCCAATCCATATTGCTGTTGATGATGTTTTTCACAAAATCCATAACCCATTCGATAAAGTTTTGGATTCCTGTTGGCTTCATCGCAAGTTTACGAGTTGCTGTAACAGCAATTATGAAGACAATGAGACTTGCGATAGTCATCATAAGAACATTAGCCAAGTTGAAATGTATTCCGGTATCCATAAATTCCCACATAGGGGCTTCATGATTCAACAGTATTCACCTCTCTTCTTTACTACTACATATGTTTTGCATAAAATAATCTATCATAATGACAAAGTAAACTGTCATTAATCCCACAACCACGCAGACTACTTGAAACTCATCAGGATATCTCAATGCAATAATTGCAGCTAAACCCGCTACAGACATTCTAGTTAAACTACCAAGGGAGCGCGTTTTCTTACCTTCGGCAACCTCTTGAGCGAACTTTTTGTTTTTTTTGACCATTGACCAGAATATAAATAGGCTGAAGGCAGTTCCAAGCAATAATCCTTGGAAGACTGAATCATGTGAAGTGAAGACCACCCCAAGTACATAAATACCCATTAAATACAACATGTATTTTAGCTGCCTATTGAACATTTTTTCCAATTCTAGCATTTTGTCATGTAATCTCCCTAGAAATATTGTAGTATCTGTGTTTAGCTAGGAGAATTTGCCCGTAACAAGTCCAAATAGAAGGTCAAAAACTTACTTCTATTTGACACATTATTAACGTATGAAACCCCTCTCATTTTACATCCTTAGTTAGCATACAATAGGCAAGAATCAATGTCAATGAGTGGTTAGTGAAATTTGTCACAGGTTTGTAATTATTAACGAATTGTTCACAAATTATCTTTTTTATACTATTGACATCCATTTTATTTTACTTATTGCTCTCTGTTCACTCAATAAGTAACGTCTTTTCTACCCGATCTTCCCTTCCATCCCTTCTCGCAAAGATTATCGCTTTATACACTCCTTTAGGCGGTAAGTTCTTCCTCAATACATCTTTTTTGATCAATCCCGAGGGTGCCGGTCTCGACCAATCCAAATATCCAACGAATTTCAAGCTATCTTCCTCATAAAGAGCAATCCCGAATTCCTCAGCCCCCCGAGGCAGGTACATTTCATATCGATATGTGCCTGCTTGGTCTCCTTGGCCAAAGTCAAACCCCATTACCCTCGGATAATCTGGCTCTTCCTTTACATATAAATAAGGAAGGGAAATTTTTTTCGTTCCTTCCATTATAATAAGGTAACCATCAAAGACCCCTTTTCTAAGTTCGGCCGGGTTAACTTGCAGCCCCACTTTAATCTTTTTCTTTTCCTTCGGTTTCAAAGTCAGGGATTTCGGCAATTCCCAAGTGAGTCCTCTCTCTTTTAATGGAACCATAAAAGAGTAATTCCTCATCTGCTTTCCTGTGTTTTCAATGACTATCGTTTCATGATGCTCTTCAATTCCTTCTTTTTTCGTATACATCCCAAAGGATAAAGAGCTTGGATTCAAGAGCGTATCCGCTTTTAATGCTTCATCAATCCGGATGCGGCCAGCTCCCTGTTCATATGTGTGATAAAATTGATTGGCCGTTTTCCTTAATGGCTTGGAAGTGCTCATCAATGCTGATTTGACTTGATCAGGAGTCCATTCAGGGTGCTTTTGCAAGATTAGAGCGCACGCACCTGCAACATGCGGTGCAGACATACTTGTACCATCCAGGGACATATATCCTTTAGGAATGGTGCTTTCGATCTCCACTCCCGGAGCCAACACATCCGGCTTTATTCCCCACGATACGGTTACAGGGCCTCTTGAGCTAAAATCGGCGAGTCTATCTTGCTCGTTTTTATAAACAAATTGAACGGTTTTGCTATGCTTTTGCTTCAGGAACTTCTTCAGAAGCATTCCATCCCTTCTATTAATAGAAGCTGCCGGGATGTTCATTTTTTTCTCTAAACTTCCAGTGAATGTACCGCTTGTATTATTATAGATAATTACACCTTTTGCACCTGCCTTTTGTGCATAGGATACTTTCTGCTGAAAGGTGAGGATACCTCGTTCCACCAACACAATCTTACCCTGAACATCCTTCAGATCTTTTTCATTTCCAAGTCCCCCGTATATCACATCTTCCGAAAACGTCAGGTTCCATTTCTTAGAACCTTGAAATAAAGTTAAATGGGTTTTATACTTTTTTGAACCGAGTCCGTAAATCATATATGGAACCTTTAAGGGAGGTGTCGATGCTCCAACGGAAATCGCTTTTTCCGCTGTACCGGGCGACCCGACGGTCCATACAGCAGGACCGGAATTCCCATTTGATGTCACGGCAACGATGCCGCTTTCGACTGCCTTATTCAACGCAAGAGATATCGGTAAATCCGGCCCATTCACGTTATTTCCAAGAGAGAGGTTCAATACATCCACTTTATCCTTCATTGCTGACTCAATAGCTGTCAAGACTTGTTCTGTATCTCCTGCTCCGCCCGGTCCCAATGCCCGATATGCATATATCTCCGCATCTGGAGCGACGCCTTTCATTTTTCCATTGGCTGCTATGATACCGGCCACATGAGTTCCATGTAATGTATCTAGATCTCCTTGATTTTTGGTTTCCATCGGATCTTCATCGTCATCAACTAGATCTTTACCTCCTTTATAAGCACGTTGTAAATCCGGATGTGAATAATCAATCCCTGTATCGATAATTCCTACTTTTATCCCTTTCCCTGTGATTCGACGGTTCTCCTTATCAAAGAAACCCCTCACTTTGTCTCCTCCTATGTATGGGACACTTTCATCCAATACGGCATGATACATGGATACTTCAGTAACAGTCTGAATATCATTCTCCTTTTTGAGTTGTTCTATTTCAGTATTTTTTCCATGGAGGGAAAATCCATTCAGGGCAACCGAATAAACAGTCCGTAATTGAAGGGATGGATATTTTTCAAGCAGTTTATTGATCTTTTTTTGTTGAAATGCTGTATCCATCGTGACGACAACCGTTACTTTCTTGGATTCGGATAGTTTTGGTAAGGGCGGCAGAATGACGGAGGCTACTCCCTTTTCACTTGAATAAATAAACATAAAAAGGAAAACAAACACTATGAACCTTTTCTTTCCCAACATAATCATCATCCCCTTAGCAGTTATCTTTTCTCAACAGCCTTGGAGTATGCAAATAAAAAAGGAAAAGCCGCATGGCTTTTCCTTTTTTATGAGTCAAATCTAGTTGGTGGCACTTTTACTTGCTTAAAATAGTAACGGATGGCTTCAGCTATGCGGACCGAAGCATTTCCGTCCCCATATGGGTTTGAAGCCTTTGCCATTTTTTTATGCTCTTCTTGATTGGTAAGCAATTCATGTGCCATATTAAATATGGTCTGTTCATCAGTACCCGCCAGCCTTAAGGTTCCAGCTAATATCCCCTCTGGGCGTTCAGTCGTATCCCTTAAAACAAGAACAGGTACTCCAAGTGATGGCGCCTCCTCTTGGATTCCTCCAGAATCGGTCAAAATCAAATAGGCTCTTGAAGCGAAGTTATGAAAATCCAATACATCCAGCGGCTCGATCAAATGAACACGCGGATCGTCCCCGAGAATTTCGTTTGCTAATTCTTGAACAAGCGGATTTAAATGGACAGGATATACCACTTGAATGTCATCATGCTCGGCAATGATTCTTTTGACTGCCCTGAAGATATTCTTCATGGGTTCCCCTAGATTTTCTCTGCGATGAGCGGTAAGTAAAATGAGCTTATCCTCTCCCAGTCCATTTAAAACAGGATGAGAATACGAAGAACGTACAGTCGTTTTTAAAGCATCGGTTGCCGTATTTCCCGTCACGAAGATATTATCTCTCTTGTTTTCATTCAGCAAATTCTCTTCCGCTTTTGAAGTGGGCGCAAAATGTAAATCCGCCATCGTACCGGTAAGTTGTCGATTCATCTCTTCCGGGTATGGAGAATACTTATTCCAAGTGCGCAGCCCAGCTTCTACATGTCCAATGACGATCTGATTATAAAAAGCTGCCAGACTTGCGACAAACGTTGTCGTTGTATCACCATGGACAAGAACAATATCAGGTTTAGCTTCCTTCATTATGGAATCAAGACCACTTAATGCTCTTGTTGTAATATCAGCCAGCGTTTGCCTTTCTTTCATTATGTTCAAATCATAGTCTGGTTGTATGGAAAATAATTCAAGAACTTGATCTAACATTTGGCGATGCTGAGCCGTAACAGCAACGACCGGATTGAAATATTCTGGGTGTTTTTGAAATTCGAGTACTAAGGGAGCCATTTTTACAGCTTCTGGTCTCGTCCCGAAAATTGTCATGACCTTTATCGGTTTGTTCATTCGTGACACCTCAGTTTCTTTCCTTTATTTTGTGCCGAATAAACGATCTCCCGCGTCTCCAAGGCCTGGAACGATATAACCATGTTCATTCAGTTTTTCGTCAAGTCCTGCAATATAAATATCTACATCAGGATGGGCCTCTTTCAATGCTTCCACACCTTCTGGTGCTGCAATCAAACACATGAATTTAATATTGACTGCACCGCGCTTTTTAATAGAATGGATCGCTTCGATGGCAGAACCGCCTGTAGCTAACATCGGGTCAACGACAATGCATTCTCTTTCTGCCAAATCACTCGGCATTTTCGCATAATATTCAACAGGTTTCAATGTTTCCGGATCACGGTAAAGACCAACATGGCCAACCTTTGCAGCAGGAATCAATTTAATGATCCCGTCCACCATCCCTATGCCCGCACGTAAAATCGGGACGATTCCCACTTTTTTACCAGAAAGCATTTTCACTTTCGCCGTGCTTACCGGTGTTTGGATTTCCACCTCTTCCAGCGGCATATCCCTTGTGATTTCAAATGCCATCAATGATGCGACTTCATCCACTAGTTCGCGGAATTCTTTTGTTCCTGTATTTATATCACGTATATAGGCTAATTTGTGTTGAATTAACGGGTGATCGAAAACATAAACTTTTCCCATTTAGCATCTCTCCAATTCCATTGCTTAGTTTTGCGTTTTTTTATGATTTCCCTAATCGAATAGAAAAATATTCGTGTCGTTTAAAATTCACTTCAACCTATTTTACAGAAAAACGTTTAAATCTTCAATAAAGGTTTAGATGTCAGACCTATTTTCACTATTCGGATTCTTCTAACACATTGACCTTCCAGAAGGTACAAAAAAAACCGCTCCCTTTAAATGGGAGCGGCTCCGATATTACAATGAAGTATATAAATCAAATTTATTCGTTAATGTTTCAACACGCTGTTTTGCTTCTTCAAGTGTAGCTGCATCTTCATTGTTTTTCAGAACAAGTCCGATAATTGACGCTATTTCATCCATGTCTTCCAACCCGAAGCCACGTGATGTCACTGCCGCAGTCCCAATACGAATACCACTAGTAACGAATGGTTTTTCCGGATCATAAGGAATTGCATTTTTGTTAACGGTAATACCGATTTCATCCAAAACGTGTTCTGCAATTTTTCCTGTTAATCCTGTAGATCGTACATCAAGAAGAATTAAGTGATTATCCGTTCCGTCAGAAACAAGGGTGAATCCTTCTTTCTTCAAGCCTTCGCCCAAGCGTTTAGCATTGTCGATGATTTGTTGTGCATACACTTTAAAATCATCTTGAAGCGCTTCGCCGAATGCAACAGCCTTAGCGGATATTACATGCATCAGCGGCCCGCCTTGAATTCCAGGGAAGATGGATTTATCAATTTTCTTACCGAATTCTTCTTTACAGATGATCATCCCTCCGCGTGGTCCGCGAAGTGTTTTATGAGTAGTTGTCGTTACAAAGTCAGCATAAGGAATCGGACTTTGATGTAATCCCGCCGCAACTAAACCTGCGATATGCGCCATATCGACCATTAAATAAGCCCCAACTTCATCTGCAATTTCACGGAATCGCTTGAAATCAATTTCTCGTGGATATGCACTTGCACCAGCTACGATCAATTTCGGTTTGTGCTGACGTGCTTTTTCCAATACGTCATTGTAATCGATACGGTGATCTTTTTCGTCTACACCATATTCAACAAAATTGTAGTTAACGCCACTGAAGTTAACTGGACTTCCATGTGTTAAGTGACCTCCATGGGAAAGGTTCATCCCAAGCACTGTGTCTCCAGTTTGAAGTACTGTAAAGTAAACGGCCATATTGGCTTGAGCTCCAGAGTGAGGCTGCACGTTCACATACTCCCCGCCGAAAATTTCTTTCGCACGCTCACGCGCTAGATCTTCAACGATGTCGACATACTCACATCCGCCATAGTAGCGTTTTCCAGGGTAACCTTCTGCATACTTATTAGTTAGGACCGACCCTTGCGCTTCCATGACAGCTTCACTCACGAAGTTTTCAGAAGCAATAAGCTCAATTTTACTTCTTTGACGCCCTAATTCCAGTTGAATTGCGTTAAACACTTGCTCATCTTGCTTTGCTAAACGATTCATTCCGTAATTCCTCCCCAAATTGTGCGTGATTCGCTTTTTAGTATTTATGTGCAACATGTCTTCAAAAAGACATGAAAAAGCCTTACCTATAGTTATTAGAAAATTCTATTCCATTTTAACATGTCTATTTTAGAAGTGATAGTCTATTTTTATCGAACATTAAATGTTTTTTCTTTTAAAAACGTTCGTATTTGACATCCATTTCAAGCTGAATAGCCCTTTTACCCTATATTTGATTAGCGAAAAAACCATTCGATTAACGTAAGATAAAAACTTTTTTATTGTGAATCTTACTATTAACCTTTACATTTTTTTATCTTTTTAACAAATTATACAAAAACAGCATTCCCCATCCGAGAAATGCTGTCTCACTTACCTATAAGTTTACGTACACCTCTTGTTTTCGGAGCTGTCCCGATAAACGGCTCGCTCTCCGCCAATCAGTTTCGGGCGGGTTTTTGCCATGGTCACATGTGCATGTCCTATTTCTTTAATGGTAGATCGAACAGGAACGGCCACATGTTTTAGATGCATGCCAATGAAGGTGTCCCCAATGTCTATCCCAGCTTCCGCTTTAATATGCTCAACGACGACAGCATCTTTCCATTGTTGATAGGCGTACGTTGCCATCGATCCCCCAGCTGTTCTGACCGGTACCACCGACACTTCTTCATAATCTTTTCGAACCGCCGTTTCTCTTTGTAAAACCAGGGCCCTATTTAGATGCTCACAACATTGAAAAGCAACAAAAACGCCCGTTTTTTCTTGAAAATCCTTCACTACAGAAAAAATCATCCCCGCAACATCAAGCGTTCCTTCGGTCCCAATTCGCTTCCCGATCACTTCACTCGTACTGCAGCCGATTACCAATAGCTGTTTCTCTTTTAAAGCTGCCTCTTCTTGAAACTCATTCAATAGTATCCGAAACTGGTTTTCCCATATATCAAGCTCGTTTGAAATTGTAGCATCACTTGTCATGAAAACGCCTCCTTTCAATATGAAAACTTGCTGTTGGAAGAAAAGAGAGGTCTTTCTAGCTCTTTTTCCACAACCTTAACGATTAGCTGTGTTTCCCTTCATACTCGGCTATCTTACCGATCCTGTTTTGATGACGACCGCCTTCAAATTCCGAGGTCAGCCATGTTTGTGCAATTTCCCTGGCAAGACCCGGGCCAATTACACGTTCCCCCATTGCTAACATATTGGTGTCATTATGCTGACGGGTCAATTTCGCACTATAGACATCATGAACCAAAGCACATCGTATCCCTTTAACCTTATTCGCTGCAATGCTCATCCCAATTCCTGTGCCACAGATTAAAATTCCACGATCAAACTCACCATTTGCTACTTTTTCTGCAACCGGCAGGGCATAATCCGGATAATCCACTGACGTACTGCATTCACAGCCAAAATCCTCATATGGAATCTGTAACTCATTCATTAAATTCTTTATTTCTTCACGAATATGAATACCACCATGATCCGAAGCAATCGCAACTTTCATCAAAATCCTCCTCTTGCTTTTTATTTGATTTTATTGTGTCACAAAATTATGAAAAGATAAAGGATGGCCGACGTTTTTTAAGCGCATAAAAAAGCAGGAAACCGGCTTAGGTTTCCTGCAGGAAAATCTCAAGTGTGAAAGCGAATAATGGTCCTATTCAATTTTTCCGCTTGCTCTTTAAGTTCCATCGCCGATTTTTCGACGTTTTCCATGACGATTGCTTGCTCGTTCGTCGTAGCCGTTACTTCTTCCGCTCCAGCAGATGTTTCTTCTGCAATCGCAGCCACTTCTTGGGACTGCCTTGATGTTTCCTCTACACTTTCCATTTGAAGGTCAACAAGCTCAGTAATATCTTTTACCGCAACGACAACATTATGTACCGTTTTTGTCATTCCACGAATCGCCATATCCGTATCGGTCCCCTTTTGGGCTGCTTCATTTGCAGAGATGACCTGATCGTTGATTTGTTTCACAACAGCCTGGACCTCAACTTGAATATTTTGGACTAAGTTCGAAATGCCTTGAACAGCCTTAGCACTTTGATCTGCTAACAAGCGGACTTCTTCAGCGACAACAGCAAACCCTTTTCCATGTTCACCTGCCCGTGCAGCCTCAATGGAAGCATTCAGTGCCAGCAGGTTTGTCTGAGCTGCAATATTGCCGACAAGCTCGATGATTCGTTCCACCTTTTTGGCATTTTCTTCTAAACGCTTGACTGTTTTCAGCGACTGTTGATTTTCTTCAGCCAATTGTTTAATGCCATCAACCAAGGATTTGACCACCTCTTTACTCTGAATGAGTTCATTAGCCATTTCACTGGACAATCCAAATGATTCCTGTGCTTTAGTTTGAACCTTTTGGGCAATTGTGATGACATCATCAATGGATTCTGCAGTATTCATGATGGAAGTGGCAGATGTATCTGCCCCTTTTGAAATTTCCTCAATGGTTCTTGCTATATTTTCAGCCTGTTCCGATGCTTTGGAAGATTCTCGCGAGATATGGATGACCTTTTGGTTGGTCTCATGGAAATTCTCTTCAATATTTTGAACCATTTCCCGCAGGTTAGAAAGCATATGGTTGAAAGCAGTGCCTAATGAACGGATTTCATCATCCGTCTTCGACAACACGACTTCTTCACTTACCCTTCCCTCTGCCGCACGTAACACAACTTTTTCTAGTCTTTGCAGGGGTTTAGTAATAAGGCCGGCTGCAAAAAACGCAAGAATTCCTGACCACAATATACCTAACATCAGCGTCACTACATTAAAACTTAGCGAACTCATTTTTTCAAAAAACATAGGATGGACCACGAATATGAAAAATGCCGAGCTCGAATACGTGATCAGAGCAAGGACTGTGATGAAGATAACTAATTTTTTTCGCAAGCCAAACTTATAACGTGTTCTTTCCGCCATTCTTTTCCCCCTGTAGACTGTTTACTCTTTCAGCCGTATAACTAATTCTTCTATTAGCTCTTGCAGTTGTCTGAACGTTTCCCGATAAAGGTCTTCTGAACCACCAAATGGATCTATTATGTCTCTATCATATTTATCGTCAATAATGAATTCTTTTAAAGTAAACGTCTTATCAATTATTTTGGGGTTTGCTCTGATAATGACTGCTTTATGCCCTTCCGTCATGGTGAAAATATGAGTAGCCCACTCCATTTCCTTCTCGGATAAAGGCGTTGAATAATGGTTATGCACTATATCATTTTCAGTTATAACATTTTTAGCATGCATTGAAGCATCTTGGCCAGCTGAAGCATAAACACCGGCGGACTTCACTTCAACCCCCGCAATATTCTTATTTTTTAAAATCGCTTCTGCCATGGGGCTTCTGCATGTGTTGCCTGTACATACAAATAATACTCGAATCATGTTAACGCCTCCTTTTTTATTCATTATAAGCTATCACCCCAAATCTTCTCCCTTTATTGAGATCGTCATAAAAAAATAAAAACCGCCCCGGTAATCGGAACAGTTGAGGAAGGAAAGATATGTAGTTACATACATTAAAAAGAGAACAATAATTTCAAACCAAATGCACATAGAATGCTTCCTCCAAGTATCTCACTATAAACACCAAGCAATCCCTGCATTCTTCTTCCAAGCAAAAGCCCTGCCCACGTTAAAAGAGTGGCGGCCATCCCAAAACACAGAATCGTCAAAATCATCTTCGCACCATAAATTCCAAGGGTCAATCCCACCGAAAAGCTATCCAAGCTTACGCCTAAAGCAAAAATGAATAGACCTTTCCCAACAGGTGCCAGCATCTTATTTTCCCTGCTACCGGCTTCACCCTTTTTACCTGGGATAAACATCTGTATGCCAAGAACGATCAGCAATAGACCTCCGGCGTATGTAGCAAAGGTCCCGAATTTCTCTGAAATGAAACGGCCTGCCCCCATACCAAGCAAGGGCATCCACATATGAAAAATGCCTACTATCAGCCCTATATAAAGTATTTGCCTTAACCTCAGCTTAAACATTCCCATTCCAAGGCCGACTGAAAAGGCATCCATTCCCAACGCAAATGCCATTAGCAATAAGGTGATGATTTCTCCAGCAAATGTATTCATTCCAATCCTCCCTCGGACGTGCCTACTACATGTTATGCATGTCCGAAAAGAATTAGAAGAATAAATCAGTCCTTATTACACATATTCCTCGATGATTTGATGACCTGCAGCCTTCTCAAGTCGATTCATGATCGCAGCCCCTATTCCTGAATCAGGAAACATTTCACTGAAAATGATATCGACATCCAACTCATCAAATTTTCGTAAAGTATCATATAACCCCGTGGCAATTGTTTGCATGTCCGCTAATGAACCAGGGACAACCACATAATCCGCTTTATATTCCTGTTGATGTTCGCGAGCTGTTATGACTCCGACCTTTAACCCGTCACTTCTTTTTTCATCCACAAGCTTTTGTAGGAATGCTTGTTTACCCTTGACTAAGTAAAGAGGGGCTTTCGGAGCATAGTGGGTATATTTCATGCCCGGAGCTTTTGGGGCCGTCTCCTGATTCTTCAAAGCAATATCTTGCCCAACTTCCCCTATGACTGCTTCCAGTTGTTCTAGAGTAACCCCGCCAGGCCGTAAAATAACAGGAACTTCCAGTGTGCAATCCAGGACTGTGGATTCTACACCTACACCTGTAGTCCCGCCATCGACTATACCTGCAATTCGTCCCATCAGATCATCTTCGACATGTTTAGCTGAAGTGGGACTCGGTTTCCCTGAAGTATTTGCACTCGGGGCAGCAATGGGCAAATTACTCGCACGAATAAGACCGAGTGCGACCTGATGATCTGGCATCCTGACTGCCACCGTGTCCAATCCTGCAGTCACAAGGTTTGATAGCTGGCCCGGTTTTCGTTTCATGATCAAAGTCAAGGGACCCGGCCAAAATTCTGCCATGAGCCTCCGTGCCTGCTCCGGAATGTCTTCAACAATATCTAACAGCTGGTCTTCAGAGGCTATATGAACGATTAAAGGATTATCACTCGGACGCCCCTTTGCTTCATACACTTTTTTGACCGCCTCGTCACTTTTGGCATTCGCACCTAATCCATAAACGGTCTCTGTAGGGAAAGCAACCACTTGATTAGCCTTTAATAATTCCGCTGATTGTGTAATCTGGGGATAACTTTGTAAATTATCCACATTTTTATCCACTGACCAAACTTTCGTTTTCATCTTAAACACCATCGCCTTTTAACATTTCTTATTTTATATAATCGCTTTTATATGAACGATATTTTCAACTTAACGTACTAATTTTACTTAAAAGTACCTTGAAAGTATAAAAGAAGTATACACATAATTCAAGTGTTATCCACAAATTGTGGATAAACATATCGAAACGGTGGATAAGTTTGTGGATATTAAAGATTAATGACAGACTTTTTTGATATTTTGTTAATAACCCTGTGGATATGTTTTATTTAATCGCAAAAAATGAGGGCAGCTGCCCTCACTTTAAAAAATTTCATTGAAAATTTCCGCAAACAAGGACTTCACTTCTACCTCAGGCTCCTTATCCCCTTCATATAATTGTTGACCTTGCTTACTTGAATCCGCAAGTTTATCTTTGTTTTCTTCAACATTCCCATCAATGATTTCCTGTGTTACTTCTTCCTTCCCTTCTACTTCTGTCACTTCCTCTTTTACCTTCGGCTCTATAACCTCATCTTTTACCGTTTCTTCTTGAGATTCCTCAGGTGCTTCCTCTTTTACACTTTCCTTTATAACTTTTTCCTCTGATTCCTTTACATTATCATCTATGACTTCATCTTTAACTTCTTCCTCCGGAACAGTTTCTTTCTCTTCATTCGTTGCAGCATACGCCTTTCCATTCGTAGTTACGGATCCTTCATCTTCATCTTCAACAATCGGGCTTTGACTTACAGCCGTCCCATTTGAAAAATCCAAGAAACATAATGGGGGGAATAACACACACCACCAATTGGCCCCTTCCCCTTCACCAAGGGTGATAATCACAGCTTCATACTCCCCTGCAGGATATAAATATTGCCCGTAAAGTTTCGTTGGAAATTTCGCTTGTCCAAAATCTACTTTTACTGACTGTTCCAAACCATTTTCCTTTACGACTGCTTCCGCCGTCGCTTGAATATCAGGTAAATGGGAGGTAATCACATCTCTTGCATCTTCCAAAGATGTAAGCTCCGCAACCCACTTCGTTATATCTTGATTTACTTTATCCCTGATCAGCCGCTTAACCGTTTGATCCTCTTCTGTATCACTATTAGCAAGTATCCGCAGACGGATTGCTTCATCCGGGATCACCATCGTTTCTTCAGCGCTTGCCGTTTCGGCCTTAGGCATATATATACTCACAATCGTTCCTATTGTTAAGATTAATAGATAAATAATGGCTAAATGTTTTGTTTTCATCGCCTTCGCCCCCTCACATGAATTAGTCTCACCATTTTGCAGCTATCTTAAACTAGTAAAAACAAAAAAAGTTGATAGCTGGAAATATAGATTCCTAATTGGATTATGAGGTTGGTGTACATAAAAAAACCGTCTCATAGTAGAGACGGGTTCAGAACATTGCTTGAAACGTAGGGCACTCGCTTTCCGCGGACGGTCCCGCCCTCTCGGCGCCTTTGCGCCTTGGCGTCTCCCTTGGACGCGTATTCCCGCAGGAGCCTCACTCACCCGTTCCAAGCAACTTGTTTTTAAAATGTAGATGAACCCTCATTTTAATACAGCAAAGACCATTCGATCTTTTTCGTTAATGTCATTTTCAATGGATACTTCCGCCCCAGGAAATGTCCGTCTCAGTAAGTCGGCAACCGCCTGCCCCTGACCAGTACCCACTTCAAAACCGATCAATCCTGGCACCTTCATGATTAGCGGTAATTGTTCCATAAAGCGGCGGTAAAAGTCCAGACCATCGACACCGGCGAATAAGGCGCGATGTGGCTCATGGCCCGTTACGACTACAGACATGGATTTTTGATCATCATTTGGTATATATGGCGGATTCGATAAAAGGATGTCCACCTTCTGGTTTAACTTAATGAATGGCAAAAGCATATCACCTTGCATAAATCGCACGGCGGCACCAAGTGATTCAGCATTTTTCCTCGCCACTTCAATTGAAGGCTCTGCTATATCCGTGGCCGTCACCAACAAGTTTGTTTCCTCAAGCTTCATCGTAATGGCGATAGCGCCGCTGCCTGTCCCAATATCCGCTAAACTAAGCGCCTGTCCCTCCTTAAAAATTGCCGGGAGCTTACGCAGTGTATAATAAATCAATTCTTCTGTTTCAGGTCTCGGTATCAGCACTTCTTCATTCACAAAGAAGGTCCGCCCATAAAACTCTTCACTTCCTATTATATATTGGACGGGTGTTCCATGAGCATGCAACTCAACAGCTGCCTTAAATTGTCCAAAAACCGCTTCACCGAGCTCTTCATGCATGTTCGCTAGGAGCTGGGAACGAGTTTGTTTTAAAAAATGCTGTAACAGTATTTCCCCCGCATTGGAATCCCGATCGTTTTCCTTTAAAAAAGAAGAAGCCCATTTAAGGGCCTCAAATACTTTCAATGCAGAATCATTCATCCGCATTTTCCAACCTTGAAGATTGGTCTTCCATGATTAAAGCATCCACGATGTCATCCAGTTTACCTTCCATGATTTGATCCAGCTTTTGAATCGTTAAACCAATACGGTGGTCGGTAACGCGGTTTTGCGGAAAGTTATACGTGCGTATCCGTTCAGATCGATCGCCCGTTCCAACAGCAAGCTTCCTGTTTTGATCATACTCCGCCTGCACTTCGCGATGGATTTTATCATACACCCTGGCACGCAATACTTTCATTGCTTTTTCTTTGTTCTTGATTTGTGACTTTTCATCCTGACAAGATACAACGGTATTAGTCGGAATATGCGTCAATCGCACGGCTGACATTGTCGTATTGACACTTTGCCCTCCCGGACCACTTGATGCAAAGGTATCGACCCGCACATCCTTATCATGGATTTCCACTTCTACTTCCTCTGCTTCAGGCAAAACGGCAACAGTGGCTGTAGATGTATGAATCCGTCCGCCTGATTCAGTTTCAGGAACTCGCTGAACTCGATGGGCTCCATTTTCGAATTTCAATTTAGAATAGGCTCCATTGCCGTTAATCATGAATATGATTTCCTTGTAGCCTCCAAGACCCGTAGGGCTGGCCTCAATGACTTCAGTCCGCCAACCCTGGACCTCGGCAAAACGGCTATACATCCGATATAGGCTACCAGCAAATAAGGCCGCCTCATCACCGCCTGCAGCACCGCGGATCTCCATAATTACGTTTTTATCATCGTTAGGGTCTTTTGGAATGAGCAATATTTTCAGCTTATCTTCAAGACCTTGTATCGTCTCTTCAAGTTCGTTGATCTCATCTTTAACCATTTCACGCATATCCGCATCAAGTTTATCCTCGAGCATCGCCTTAGCTTCCTGGAGTTGCTCACGAACCGCTTTATATTCTTTATAAGTCGATGCGGTTTCTTGAATGCTGGATTGCTCCTTCGAATATTCCCTTAGCTTCTTCGAATCATTAATGATTTCCGGGTCACTCAATAGTTCATTCAATCTTTCATATCTATCTTCTACTGCTTGCAATCGATCAAACAAATTATTCACCTCATAAATTTTCCAATTCATCTACATAATGAATTGGAAGTAATCCATCTTTTTTTACTATAAATAAGTAGTTCAGTGCCCCAGCTCAGTTCACTTCTAGGTTAATTATAGTATAGGTGAATAATCAACGTCAAAGAGGATTCAAGGTTATGGTCATTTCTTTAAATCAATATCTATATTGTAGCTGGGCACGCCCCTGGTTATCAGGTCCTTCAATCGCTTCTTTTCCTTGTTTCTTTCTTCCTCAGTCTTGATTTCACCTTTATCATGGACCGTAACATGTATGGTATTGCCATTAAACATAACGGTGCCTGCCTCATAATTCGTTTCCGACTTAATGATTTCTCGGATTTTCTCTATTTCCTGCCCCATGGATATAGAATTATTGGATGTATGATGCGGAGTGTTGAGGACTTGATCCGATGGCCGTTCCGCTTCATTGTCCCAATCATCATTGGACACTCGCTTTAAACCTTTGCCCACAAAATCTTGGCCATCCCGGGTTTGATCCCCATATTCCGAATCATTATTTATTGCATTGTCGTTTTGACCGCATGCTGTTAGTGCAGCAAGAAGAAAAGCCGTCATAAAAAGCAGTATGGATTTCATATTTTTCCCTCCATTTTGAATTTTTAAGAAGAACATTTCCTAAGTTAGCCTTCCCAACATGGGGCAATATTTAATCTTTTATTTCCTTACCATGTATTGGTCCCACCACACTATCCGCCATACTTATTACCAAGTTTTTCACATAGTTCTTATACACTAACTTTTTATCTTCGCATCAGAAGAATAACGATGTAGAGTACACCATTCTTTTCATCCACTTCCCTAAAATTCAAAAATGCCCTATGATCTCTTGGATCATAGGGCATCATCATTCAAATATGTTCTTTAATCCCAGCCGCCTGCTTACCTGGAACTTCGTGATGATGGCGGCAACGTGGCTCGTATGATTCCGATGCACCCACAAGAATGATCGGCTCATCATAGGAGGCCGGCGCCCCATCAATCAAACGCTGTGTCCTGCTCGCAGGTGATCCGCACACTTCACACACAGCCTGTAGCTTAGTCACTGATTCTGCTAGCGATAATAGAACAGGCATAGGACCGAATGGTTCACCTCTGAAATCTTGATCGAGTCCAGCCATAATCACTCGATAACCGCTGTCCGCAAGATGCTGGGCAACCCCGATAATTTCATGATCAAAAAATTGAACTTCATCTATTGCAATGATATCCAGGGGCTTGTCCAAACACTTAAAAATATCCGTTGAATGGGCAATCGGTTTTGCCATCACAGAAGAGCCATTGTGTGATACGACAGCCTCTTCCGCATAGCGATTATCTATAGCTGGTTTAAATACAGCTATTTGCTCTTTAGCAAATTGAGCACGGCTGACTCGTTTAATCAATTCCTCAGATTTACCTGAAAACATGCTTCCGCAAATAAGCTCGATCCAGCCTGTTTGTTTCATTACATACATGGAAACAGCTACTCCCTTCCACCTGTCGATCCCTTGGCCATAATTGAAGTGGACCCGGCTTTATATAAATTCTTACTTGTTTATGAAAAAGAAAAAACAGGCAAGAAAAATACTTGCCTGTTTTTTAAAAAGTCCGGCTTATTTAATACCGTATTTTTTGTTGAAACGATCAACACGTCCGCCAGCTTCAGCGAATTTTTGACGACCAGTATAGAATGGATGGCACTCTGAACAAGTCTCAACTTTGATCTCTTCTTTAACTGAACCAGTTTCAAAAGTGTTTCCGCAAGAGCAAATTACTTTTGAAAGCTTATAATTTGGATGAATTCCAGTTTTCATTCTTTTCATCTCCTTATGCCCTGAATCATTCGAAACAGAGTTATATACTTCAAGTTGAGGGAAAAACACCCTCACATTTATTGTAAAAACACATGAACTCATTATAACAACTTAAGACTAGTTGTGCAACTGTTTGTTTCTAACAGGGTTTAAGAACGTTTTACGCTCGCTGGCCCCTTTTTCATTTCTGACATCTCTTCATCCAACTTACTGAAAAATTCTTCATTACCTTTTGTCTGTTTTAGACGGCGAAGGAATTTCTCTGAGAAATCAGGTGAATCTGACATCGTTTTCCTAATGGCCCATAGTTTATCCAGGCGATCTTTCGGAATTAACAATTCCTCTTTACGAGTGCCTGAGCGGCGAATGTCGATCGCCGGGAAGATACGTCTTTCGGCAAGGGCACGATCTAAATGAAGTTCCATATTACCAGTACCTTTAAATTCCTCATAAATGACATCGTCCATCCTTGATCCCGTATCCACCAAAGCTGTAGCAAGAATCGTCAAGCTACCGCCTTCTTCGATATTTCTTGCAGCACCGAAAAAGCGTTTTGGACGGTGGAATGCAGCAGGGTCAATCCCTCCGGATAGTGTACGCCCGCTCGGCGGAATGACAAGGTTGTATGCACGGGCAAGACGAGTTATGCTGTCCATTAAAATAATGACATCCCGTTTATGCTCCACTAGGCGCATCGCACGTTCTAACACTAGTTCTGCCACCTTGATATGGTTTTCCGGCACTTCATCGAACGTTGAACTTACCACATCACCAGCAACGGAACGTTCAATGTCCGTCACTTCTTCCGGACGTTCATCGATCAATAGCACAATCAATTCCGATTCAGGGTGGTTCGTTGTTATCGCATTGGCAATTTCTTTGATAAGCATCGTTTTACCAGCTTTTGGCGGTGCGACAATCAATCCCCGCTGTCCAAAACCAACCGGTGCCAGAACATCCATAATTCTTGTTGATATGTTCTTCGGTGTAGTTTCCAGTTTAATTTGCCTGTTTGGATACAGTGGTGTTAAGCCCGGGAAATGAACTCGCTCTTTAGCTGACTCTGGATTATCGCCATTGACGGCTTCAACATGCAACAACCCATAATAGCGCTCGTTTTCTTTCGGAGGCCTTACCTTACCGGACACTTTATCTCCATTTCGCAAATCGAATCTCCGGATTTGTGAAGCAGAAATATAAATATCCTCCGAGCTTGGAGAATAATTAATTGGACGCAAGAAACCGAAGCCCTCAGAAGGGATGATCTCTAAAACGCCCTCCATGAATAGGAGACCATCCTGCTCAGCTTGTGCTTTTAGGATAGCGAAAATAAGTTCCTTTTTTGAAAGTTTGCTGTAATAGGAAACTTTATATTCACGCGCGTGCTCATAGAGATCCTTTAGTTTCATGTTTTCTAAATTAGAAATAGTTAAATTCATTATGACACCACACTTTTATTAATTAAACGTTTTCACCCATACTGAAAAAGAAATGGTTTGTTAGATGGAAGAAAAACCGCAATCCATGTACCCGACCAGAGTTTTCTTAGAAAGGATGATACATTTTTACATGTAAAGAAGAAAATTATTTGAAGGCTTCTTGAAGTTTGGAGTGAAAGGGCAGATTTTATATATATCAATCAATTAATAGTAGACCAAGCTTTATTTTACTTTTTTTATTTTAATTATTCAACTTAAATTTTTTAAAAGAGAAAGCGAGCGATGGAACCGCTCGCTTTCTCTCGGTGTTTTTTCTGAAAAACGATCTCAGTCTATCAAACCATTTGGTTTAATTTTTAGACTATGACGCCCATCAATGAAGCGAACTGTTCCTGATTTGGCACGCATGACCACGGATTGTGTTTCGCCGTAATGCCCTTTAAATTGAACGCCACGTAAAAGTTCCCCATCCGTCACACCTGTTGCAGCAAAAATTGCGTCATCTCCGCGAACAAGGTCTTCCATTCTTAGAACTCTTCCTAAATCTAGGCCCATTTTTCCACAGCGTTCCACTTCTTCATCACTTTGAGGAAGAAGCTTACCTTGGATTTCTCCACCGAGGCATTTTAAAGCAACAGCTGCAATGACACCCTCTGGAGCTCCGCCTGAACCGAATAAGATGTCAACACCAGTAAGATCGAAAGCCGTATTGATGGCTCCCGCTACATCTCCATCGTTAATCAACTTAATACGTGCCCCTGCTTCACGAAGTTCATGAATGATTTTCGAATGACGATCGCGGTTCAATACAGTGGCAACTACGTCTTGGATATCTTTATTTTTTGCCTTAGCTACCGCTTTCAGGTTGTCCAATACAGAAGCATTGATATCAATCTGACCTACAGCCTCAGGACCAACGGCTATTTTATCCATATACATATCCGGTGCATGAAGCAAATTCCCTTTATCGGCTATAGCCAAGACAGCCAAAGCATTCCAGCCGCCTGATGCAACGATATTCGTTCCTTCTAATGGATCCACCGCAACATCCACTAGTGGCCCAAGACCAGTACCAAGTTTTTCGCCAATATAAAGCATTGGCGCTTCATCCATTTCCCCTTCACCGATTACAACTGTTCCTTGCATAGGAATTGTATTGAAAACATCCCGCATTGCAGAGGTTGCTGCATCATCTGCTTCGTCTTTCTTTCCTCTTCCCATCCAACGAGCAGAATTCAGTGCCGCCGCCTCTGTTACGCGAACAAGCTCCATCGATAAACTTCTTTCCATTTCCGGTTCCCCCTCATGTACAATAGCATGATTTATTTATATATTAGTATAACACATTATATCATATATAGTAACACAATGAGGTAACAAGAAAAGGGATCAGCTTTTCAGCTGCTCCACCTCTTCTTGTGTCATTTCTTCACGCCAAATCGTTGCTCCCAAACCTGAAAGTTTCTCAACTAGATGGCTATATCCACGATCTATATGTTCAAGCCCGGTCACTTCAGTAATCCCTTCGGCCATTAAGCCAGCAATGACTAAAGCCGCTCCGGCACGTAAATCGCTCGCCTTCACTTTTGCTCCATGAAGTTGGACAGGACCATCAATGATGCCCGCTCTGCCCTCGACCTTGATCTTAGCATTCATGCGTCGCAGCTCATCAATATGCTTAAATCGTGCCCCGTAAATCGTATCTGTCACCATGCTCGAACCACTTGCTTTTGTTAAAAGAGACGTGAAAGGCTGCTGAAGATCTGTCGGAAAGCCAGGGTAAACCAATGTCTTAATATCAACGGATTTATATTTTTCTCCTGGTGAGACAAATATCTGATCATCACCGGCCTCAATATTTATACCCATTTCCCTCATTTTAGCAGTCAATGACTCCAAATGCTGGGGGATGACATTATCAATCAAGATTCCTTCACCGACTGCAGCGGCTAAAATCATGAAAGTCCCTGCTTCAATCCGATCTGGTATGATCGTATGTTTACACCCATGCAAACTTTCCACACCATCAATACGAATGATATCTGTTCCGGCACCCTTGATTTTCGCACCCATATTAGTCAACAAAGTGGCAACATCAATGATCTCCGGTTCTTTCGCAGCATTTTCGATCACGGTGCGGCCTTTGGCCAAAACGGCGGCAAGCATAATATTAATCGTTGCCCCGACACTAACGACATCCAAATAAATGCGTGCGCCCCGTAGCTCGTCCGCCCTAAGGTAAATGGCTCCTTGTTCATTCGTCACCTGTGCGCCAAGTGCTTCAAACCCTTTTATATGCTGATCTATTGGGCGAGGTCCTAAATGGCAGCCACCAGGCAAGCCAATCACTGCCTTCTTGAATTTACCAAGCATAGCCCCCATTAAATAATAAGAGGCACGTAACTTCTTCACTCGTCCATTGGGAAGAGGCATTGAAATCATCTTGCTGGGATTCACTGTCATTTCTCCATCATCAAAGGAAACCTCGCCGCCAATTTCCTCCATTAACGCTTTCAGCATCTGTACATCCGATATATCAGGCAGGCCTTCAATCGTTACAGGAGAGTCCGCTAAAATTGTTGCAGGGATAAGGGCGACCGCACTATTTTTTGCACCGCTGACACGAATGCTTCCCTTTAAAGGATAGCCACCGGCAATTTTAAGTTTTTCCATAATATACTCCCTTCCACGCTAAGCACTTAGAAGCTACTTTTCAAAAGTAATATTTTACCACAAGAAAATTGCATAATCCGACAACATTCACTATCTAGTTCTTTAGTTTACACAAAAGTAGAAAATTCATGTAAAAAAAAGATAAAAATTTCTAATTTATGTTAATTTTTATTTTACCGGTGCAATCTATAGCGACTTAGCGGCAAGGAATTATGCTTCTGTACGTGAATTCCAATCCTTCAAGAAAGCTTCAATTCCTTTGTCCGTTAATGGGTGGTGGAATAATTGCATTAAAACTTTATAAGGGATTGTTGCAATATGCGCTCCTTTAAGTGCCGCTTCCGTAATGTGCATCGGATGGCGGATAGAAGCTGCAATGATCTCGGCATTGATATCATGGATTGCAAAGATATCAGCAATATCCGAGATTAAATCCAAACCATTTTGGCCGATATCATCCAAGCGCCCTAAAAATGGCGATACGTAAGTTGCTCCAGCCCTAGCAGCCAATAATGCTTGGTTAGCACTGAAAATAAGGGTTACATTTGTTTTGACACCCTGTTTTGTTAAAGCTGCAACAGCCTTCAAACCGTCTGGAGTCATTGGTACTTTAATCGTGATATTAGGTGCAATTGCAACAAGTTCTTTCGCTTCAGCCATCATTCCTTCAAAATCAAGCGCGATGACTTCTGCAGAAACGGATTCCTTAACAAGGTTTGTGATTTCTTTAAGGCGGTCATGGAAAGAAACTCCCTTTTCTCTTGCAACAAGGGATGGGTTAGTCGTAACTCCTGCTAAAACGCCAAGTTGGTGCGCTTGTTCGATTTCTTCCATGTTTGCTGTATCTATAAAGAATTTCATAAATTATCCTCCGTATGTAATCGATTTTTTTCATTCTCTATTTTTTGAAATCTAATTGTTCAAAAAATAGAGCTCCTATTCCGCCCTGCATTTAAAAGAAACCATTAGGGGGGATGCCCCCCAATGGAGTTATTACCTTTGTTTTCATGCATTTAAGGGATGTAAGCCCTGGTTGCATTTGAAATTATGCTTTACCGTTTGAACCAAATTCACGAATTTTGCCGATGACAGTTTCCTTAATCGCTTCACGGCCAGGAACCATGTATTTACGCGGATCGTATACTTCTGCATCGTTATTTAGAATCTCACGGACAGCTTTTGTGAAAACGATTTGGTTTTCCGTATTCACATTGATTTTTGATGTTCCAAGTGAAATGGCTTTTTGGATATCTTTAGTAGGAATGCCTGTGCCGCCATGAAGAACTAAAGGTTTTTGAGTTAAATCCCGTACTTCTTCCATTTCTTTATAGCCAAGGTCAGGCTCACCTTTATATGGCCCGTGAACGGATCCCAATGCTGGAGCAAAACAATCAACATTCGTTTCCTTAACTAATTGTTCACATTCTTGAGGATCCGCATATACGACTCCATCAGCGATTATATCATCTTCTTGTCCACCAACTGTGCCGACTTCTGCTTCAACGGAAACATTTCGTGCGTGAGCGAATTCAACAACCTTCTTAGTTGTTTCGATGTTTTCTTCAATCGGATGATGTGATGCATCGATCATTACTGAAGTGAATCCAGCCTCGATGGCTTCTTTACATTTATCAAAACTTGAACCATGGTCAAGGTGAATGGCCACAGGAACTGTAATTTTCATGTCTTCCAACAATCCTTGAACCATCATGACAGTCGTTTTGAAACCACCCATATGCCGGGCAGCCCCTTCGGAAACACCAAGGATGACTGGAGATTTCTCTTCTTCTGCAGCAGCTAGAATAGCTTGAGTCCATTCCAGGTTGTTGATATTGAATTGACCTACTGCATATTTTTCATCAAGAGCTTTATTCAGCATATCTTTCATAGAAACTAAAGGCATTCGATTTCCTCCTACTAGTGGGTGTTTTTATTTTTAAAGTTAATTCTTTCTAGATATTCCCTAAAACCAAAGTAGCATACGCTTATTAATCAGAATATCTCTCCTCTTTTAGCATATCAATACATCAAAAAAACAGCAACAAATACACTATATCGCGTCTCAAATTTCATTCCAAAAAAACACGGCCCATCTTAAAAAGATAGCCGCGACAATTCTTCAGTCCATCCTATTAAATTTCAGACCATTAACTGGACTGAATAGGTAAATATTCACGAACGGCTTTTCTGATATCATCAATATCAAATGGCTTTGCAAAATGGGTCATTGCCCCTAAATCTTTTGCTTCTTGAATCATATCAAGTTCACCATATGCGGTCATGATTATGACCCGGATATCCGGATCGACCACTTTCATCCTTTTCAGGATCTCTATGCCATCCATTCCCGGAATCTTCATATCCAGTAATACAAGATCAGGTGAATGATTATTTAGCACTTCCAGGGCTTGAATGCCATTTGCGGCTTGAAATGTTTCGTACCCTTCTTTATGTAAAACCTCGTTCAATAAAATACGTATCCCAAATTGATCATCAACAATTAATATTTTCCCTGACATTTTATCACCTCTACTCTTTCAGATTTTATAAAATTAAATGTATCAGCCTAATCGACATATTACCCAAAAAAGGGTAGTTACATAGATTGCGTCAAATTGTGAGGCCTAATGCATTTATTCTCATTCATGATTTCTTTGTTCATATTCGATAATTGTAACAAAATTCCTGCTATATAGCTAAAAGGAATTTTAATTTTTTTGTTTTTTCGATCGATTTAGTAAATTCAACCCTTAGGATCAAAAGCCCCGAAACCTGTCAATGCAAGGGAAAGTCCTTTATAATAAAGGTACTATTTTTTAAAGGAGTCCCTGATCATGTTAAAAATTTTCTCAACACAGATAAGCGGTTTATTTAAAAAAATGATTGAAAATGAAACCTTTGAAATGGAGGATGCCGGTCGCCTGCTCGCCCAGGCCGCGGTTGGGGATGGCTCCATTTTCATTCACGGTTTTGGTGAAATGCAAGGTGTCACTGCCGAGGCTGTGGAAGGGGCAGAACCATTTCCAAGCGTAAAAAGGTACGAAGAAGGCGAAACCATTTCCCGAGAAGATCGTTTTCTTATATTCAGTCGCCATTCCGATGATATGGAAGCATTGAAGCTGGCACAACAACTAAAGGAAAAAGATATACCATTTGTTGCGGTATCTACATCCGTTCCTCCTAAAGAAGATTCTCTTTCAGAGCTGGCTGACGTACATATCGATTTACGAATCCAACGAGGATTGATTCCCGATGAAACCGGCAATCGATATGGGTACCCCACCCTCATTGCTGCTCTTTTCGCTTATTATGGAATTAAATTCACACTTGAAGAAATTATACGAGAATATAAAGATGAAGAATAATTATTAAACAAAAAAAACAGCCCAAAGGCTGTTTTTTTTTGTATTAAAGTTTTTCGCTGCGCTTTAAAGACATACCGACGAAGTCACGGAATAGTGGCTGTGGACGGTTTGGACGTGACGTGAATTCCGGATGGAATTGAGAAGCCACAAACCAAGGATGATCTTTTAATTCAACGATTTCAACTAGACGACCATCTGGGCTTGTACCGGAGAAGATGAATCCTGCCTCTTCCATGGCCTGACGGTAATGGTTATTGAATTCATAACGATGACGGTGACGTTCATAAACAACCTCGTCATTATATGCTTCGTATGCTTTAGTTCCTTCGATAAGCTTACATGGATATAGACCAAGGCGCAGTGTACCACCCAAATCTTCTACATCCTTTTGCTCAGGAAGAAGATCGATGATTGGATCTGGAGTATCCTCTTTTATTTCAGCTGAGTGTGCTTCCGGCAATCCTAATACGTTACGTGCATATTCAATCGATGCCAACTGCATGCCTAAACAGATTCCGAAGAATGGTGTTTTTGTCGTGCGGGCATATTCGGTAGCTATAATTTTCCCTTCGATTCCACGGTCTCCAAATCCACCAGGAACAAGGATTCCATCTGAATCTTGAAGAAGCTCTGCAACATTTTCTTTTGTTACATCTTCAGAATTCACCCATTCGATTTCAACATCTGCATCAAATGCGTAGCCTGCATGCTTAAGTGCTTCCACTACAGAAAGATAAGCATCTTGCAATTCAACATATTTTCCGACAAGCGCGATTTTCGTTTTCTTTGATAAAGAAGTGACCTTTTTGACAAGTTCCTTCCAATCTTCCATATCCGCTTCGCCACAGTCCAATTTCAGGTGATCACAAACGATTTGGTCCATATTTTGTGCTTGAAGCGCAAGAGGGATGGAGTAAAGCGTGTCCGCATCAAGACATTCAATAACTGAATTTTTATCGATATCGCAGAATAAAGCGATTTTATCCTTCATATCTTGTGAAATTGGGCTTTCTGTACGTGCAACGATGATATTCGGCTGAATGCCCAGACTGCGTAATTCTTTTACACTATGCTGTGTCGGTTTTGTTTTCATTTCACCAGCAGCTTTGATGTAAGGAACAAGTGTACAGTGGATATACATCACATTATTGATTCCGATATCACTTTTAATTTGGCGAATCGCTTCAAGGAATGGAAGAGACTCGATATCCCCTACAGTACCGCCAATTTCAGTTATGACTATATCCGCATTCGTTTCATTACCTGAACGGAAAACCCGTTCTTTAATTTCATTCGTTATATGGGGAATGACTTGAACTGTTCCGCCTAAATAATCGCCGCGTCGTTCTTTTCTCAGGACGGTTGAATAAATTTTACCTGTCGTCACATTGCTGTGTTTACCAAGGTTGATATCAATAAAACGCTCATAGTGTCCTAGATCCAAATCCGTTTCAGCGCCATCATCCGTCACAAACACTTCACCATGTTGATATGGACTCATCGTACCAGGATCCAAGTTGATATAAGGGTCAAACTTCTGAATCGTAACATTCAATCCCCTATTTTTTAAAAGTCTACCTAAAGAAGCGGCAGTTATCCCTTTTCCTAAGGAAGAAACTACTCCACCTGTCACAAAAATATATTTTGTCATCTCATATCCTCCTATAGAATGTTTTCTTCCAATGCTGTTCACCATGAGATCGAACTTGCATCAGATCGCCGCCATATAAGCGGTTAAAAGCAAAAAAAACGTAAACAAGTACAAACCATTAATCACTTAAAGGTCTTTAGTGAGAGTCATGCAGGATGCATGAACAAGAGAAAATTTCCTTAAATGACAGTAAAACAAAATATGTTCTCTATAGTTTTTACAATTCTACGAGAAATCATTTTTAAAAATAAAAAAATGATGTCATTTATTCATTCCATCATTAAAAACAAAAACGCTCCGCTTACAATAAAAGTAAGGGAGCGGTATAATTTAATCATTGTGTCCTTTTTTAAGGAGCCCAAAAATGATTCTACAAATTTCGCCTCAAAAAGTCAAGGGCGATTATTTATTTATCTTTCTCTTCATCGAATTCTTCTTCGTCTTCATCTTCGTCCTCATCATCTTCCAGGACAAATGCATCATCTTCAATTATTTCTTCTTCCAGATCGTCATCTTCATCCACTTCATCATCCAATAGCACTTCGTCGAGAACTGGAGAACCTAGGATATCATCTTCCTCGTCATCTTCATCCTCGTCCAAATCATCGACATCTTCTTCAAAATCAAGATCTTCATCTTCAAGTTCATCAAAATCATCGATAACGACAGCAGCTTTTTTAGCTTTCTTTTTCTTTTTCGGTTTTACAACATGTACGACTTCTTCTTCAATTTGGTCAACTGGATACCATGTTTTCAATCCCCAGCGGTTGTCACCAAGTGAAGTGAAGCGGCCATCCACATTTAAATCCGTATAGAATTGTGCAATTTTTTTTGCCACTGCCGCTTTAGATAAATTATGCAGCGAAGCTAATTCACTTATTAAATCTTTGAATGGAATCGGTTCATTTCTTTCCACTAATAAATCATATGCCATCTCTATTAAGGACATTTCCAATAATTGCTCTTTTGAGTATTGTTTTAAACTCAAATTCCGCACTTCCCTTCTCTATTCAAACACTGAATGCCGTGTTTTTTTACATAAAAAAATAATCTAAAACAGTATTTCGATAAAATAACGACAATTCCTGCTAGACATATACTCCATTATAAACAATCTAAATGGGTTTATGCTAGTTCTATCTGATACTTTCACAGATTTACCTTGATGTCTATGTTATCAGGAACCCAAAAGCAAAAATTATTTACTCTCTTTCTTCGATTTCTGACGATAGGCTGCCGAAAAAAAAACAATAGCCAGGATAAAAAAAGAAATGGCACCCAATTGATGCTCATACAGCTCAAATAAAAAAATGATGGCAAGAATGTAACCTATGATTAATCCAATCATTTTCAGGTTCATTTCCTCAACTCCAATGGGGGCTGATTCATCATTTTTGCCCCTTTTCCAATTAATTATAAGGGAAAATTTACATTTTGTGAAAAAAATACGGAAGTTATCAAAAAAGGGGACCCTACCTGGATCCCCCTTCTTACCTCTACATATTTCTTCGATATTGTCCGCCAACATCATACAGCGCACGGGTTATCTGGCCCAGGCTGGCCACTTTCACACAATTCATGAGTTCAGCAAAGATATTGTTCCCATCCATGGCTGCCAATTTTAATTTTGTCAGGGCTTCATCAGTAATCTCCTTATTCCTTTCCTGAAATGCTTGTAAGTTTATGATTTGCCCTTCCTTTTCTTCTTTTGTTGCACGGGCGATTTCCATATTATTCACAGCCTCTTCGGAAGGAGGATTAGGATTCAAATACGTATTGACCCCAATGATCGGCAATTCCCCCGTATGCTTTTTCATTTCATAATGCATGGATTCATCCTGGATTTTTCCGCGCTGATATTGCGTCTCCATTGCACCCAATACACCGCCTCGATCATTGATGCGATCGAACTCTTGCAATACAGCCTCTTCAACCAGATCCGTCATTTCCTCGATGATGAAGGCACCTTGCATCGGGTTTTCATTTTTTGAGAGCCCATGCTCTTTTGTAATGATCATTTGGATGGCCATCGCACGGCGTACGGATTCTTCGGTAGGCGTCGTGATGGCTTCATCGTACGCATTGGTATGCAGGGAGTTACAGTTGTCCTGCAGTGCCATTAACGCCTGAAGTGTCGTTCTGATATCATTAAAATCAATTTCTTGAGCATGAAGCGAGCGTCCTGAAGTCTGTATATGATATTTCAGCTTCTGGCTACGGTCATTCGCACCATATTTATCCCGCATGACGGTCGCCCAAATCCTTCTTGCCACCCTCCCGATAACCGTATATTCCGGGTCGAGCCCATTAGAGAAGAAGAAAGATAGATTCGGGGCAAAATCATCAATATTCATTCCGCGACTTAAGTAATATTCGATATAAGTAAAGCCATTCGCCAGTGTAAAAGCCAGTTGTGAAATGGGATTGGCGCCCGCTTCGGCAATGTGATAACCAGAAATGGATACGGAGTAGTAATTCCTTACTTTATGATCAATGAAATATGCTTGGATATCCCCCATTAACCTTAAGGCAAACTCCGTAGAGAAGATGCATGTATTCTGTCCTTGGTCCTCTTTCAGAATATCCGCTTGAACAGTTCCGCGTACAGTTTGAAGAGTATATGCCTGGACTTCTTCCACTTCTGCATCCGTAAGGGGGCGGCCTAACTCTTCTTCTTTTCGTTCAATCTGCTGATCGATTGCAGTATTCATATACATCGCCAAAATGATGGGTGCCGGTCCATTGATGGTCATGGATACAGAGGTTGAGGGGTGGCATAGGTCAAAGCCTGCATACAGTTTTTTCATGTCATCCAACGTACAGATACTGACTCCGCTTTCCCCTACCTTTCCATAGATATCAGGCCGATGATCAGGGTCTTCCCCATATAACGTTACGGAATCGAAAGCCGTACTTAGCCGCTTAGCATTATCATCCTTTGATAAATAATGGAAACGTCTGTTGGTTCGGTCGGGTGATCCTTCACCGGCAAATTGCCGCTTTGGGTCTTCCCCTTCACGCTTGAATGGAAAGACTCCGGCTGTATACGGAAAAAAGCCCGGAACGTTTTCACGGAATACCCATCCTAAAATCTCTCCATAATCCACATATTTAGGCAGTGACACTCTCGGAATCATTAAGCCTGATAAACTTTTAGTTTTCAGCTTTGTGACGATTTCTTTATCCCTGATTTTTGTTACAAACTGCTCCCCTGAATATTTTTCTTTCAAATCCATCCAACCTGAAAGGATTTTTTTTGATTCTGAAGATAACTCGGAAGCGGTTTCCTTTTTCAAATTTTCCAAAGAAGCTACCATGTCTTCATTGTTTTCATTTTCCTTAACTGCTTCAATGGCTCCTTCAAGTTGGAAAAGCCTGCGGGCAATACGTACTTGTTCAGCCGCGCGCTTATGATATGTTCGGACCGTTTCACTGATTTCACGTAAGTAATAACGCCGATCGGTTGGAATGATGACATTTTGCTTGTAAACATCCGCTTCTTTCGAAAAGGCAGTACGCCAGCCCGTTCCGGATTTTTCATTAAGCTTTTCAATCAATGCAGCGAACAAAGCGTTGGTACCTGGGTCATTGAATTGGGAAGCTATTGTGCCGTATACTGGCATCTCAGATGGATCTTGATCAAAAAGCGTACGACTTCGTTGATATTGTTTTTGAACTTGGTTCTTTGCATCCTCAGATCCTTTGCGCTCATATTTGTTAATGACTATCAAGTCTGCATAATCAATCATATCAATTTTTTCAAGTTGGGAAGGTGCACCGAATTCACTTGTCATTACATACATGGATACATCGCATATCTCGGCAATTTCTGCATCTCCCTGACCAATTCCGCTCGTTTCAACGATGATTAAATCAAAGCCCGCTGCCTTAACGACCGAAATGGCATCTTTTATCGCCAAAGACAACTCACTTTTTGAATGACGCGTGGCCAAGCTCCGCATATAAACACGCTCTGAAAAGATCGCATTCATTCTTATCCTGTCACCCAGCAAGGCACCGCCTGTTTTTTGTTTGGTCGGATCGACAGATAGAATGGCCACTTTCTCATCTGGAATTTCGTTAATGAATCGGCGTATCAATTCATCAGTCAAAGAACTCTTCCCCGCTCCGCCCGTCCCTGTAATCCCCAGGACAGGAACCTTCTTTTCGGATGTCTTGATCTGCTCAAAGAGGCTCTCCACCGCTGCCGCTGATTCATGTGAAACATCGTGTCTATTTTCGGCAAAGGTAATATATTGCGCAATCGCATTTATTCCCCTTGCAATCAGTTCATCAAAGTGCTCCTGTAAAGATGGTTTGACTGTCGAGAAATCACACTCCTGCATCAATACATTTATCATGCCCTGAAGCCCATACTCCCGCCCTTCATCAGGGGAGAAAATACGGGCAATCCCATAATCATGGAGTTCCTTGATTTCCCTCGGAATGATGACCCCGCCACCGCCGGCAAAAATCCGAATGTGCTGGGCTCCCTTTTCCTTCAAAAGGTCATACATATATTTGAAATATTCAACATGTCCGCCTTGGTAGGATGACATCGCTATGCCTTGGACATCTTCCTGGATAGCCGCATTCACGATTTCTTCCACCGAGCGATTATGTCCCAGGTGAATAACTTCCGCGCCGCTGGACTGAAGGATCCTCCTCATGATGTTGATAGATGCATCATGTCCATCAAATAAACTCGAAGCTGTCACGAATCTGATATGGTTTTTCGGTTTATACACCTCAACTGTACCCATTGAGCTCCTCCTTATTGAAACGAATTTATTTCAGTATTTATCTGAAGCGATATATTTTGAATCAATAATTGCGTCTGTAGTTCAACATACTCTTGAAGCGTATACTCTTTATGCAATGCCCATCTTCTAAAACTCCACATCTGTCCCTGGACGAAAATGTTATGAGAAACAAGGCTTATTTGTTTTGCCGTCAACAATAGCTCCCCATTCTCAACACATTTTGTTATGACCTTTTCAAACATGCCTACCATCCGAAGTTCTTTATTCAATACATAAGGTAAAGCATCTTTCGTCAGTGCTTTCACCTCTTGATACATGACCAGCACTTCGTCTTGCATATCATCCATCACTTTATAAAAATAGGCGATCGTAAGCTTCAAGCTTTCCAGTGTCCCATCGCTCTGATCTATTTCTTTCTGAAGCTTTTCCTGGACTTCATCGTAGATAAAGTCACAGACGAGATACAATATATCTTCCTTGGTTCGGATATACTCGTATAGCGTGCCAATACTAAAGCCGGCCGCTTTGGCTATTTCCCGGGTTGTCGTACGGTGAAATCCCTTTTCCTTAAAAAGGGTCACCGCCCCTTTAATCATTTGTGTACGCCTTTTTTCTACCAGCCGCTCATCCTTCACCGACGCAAGAACTTCTCTTTTCTCCATTTTCAAACTCCTTTTTGAAACCCATCATTTTATTTCCAAAGAAATTGAAAAGGGTATTCCGGCAAGGGCAGTGCCTCATCGGAAAACCTCATTTTCAATCCTATTTAGTAATCATCCGTGAGATGACCAGCTTTTGAATTTCCTGTGTACCTTCGTAGATTTGGGTGATTTTCGCATCACGCATATACCGTTCTACAGGATAATCCTTTGTATATCCATAACCTCCAAAAACCTGCACGGCTTCTGTCGTCACTTTCATGGCTGTATCTCCAGCAAAAAGTTTGGACATGGCCGACTCTTTTCCATATGGAAGGCCTACAGATTCCAACCATGCAGCCTGATAGGTTAATAGTCTAGATGCTTCGACACCGGTTGCCATATCCGCCAATTTAAAACCGATACCTTGCTGTGCAGAAATTGGCTTGCCAAATTGGACGCGCTCTTTTGCATAACCCACCGCGGCATCCAATGCACCCTGGGCGATCCCCACGGCCTGGGCGGCAATTCCGTTACGTCCGCCATCAAGCGTCATCATCGCTATTTTAAACCCCTCTCCTTCTTTACCAAGGAGATTTTCTTTAGGCACTCGGCATTCATCAAAGATGATTTCCGTGGTCGGTGATGAACGGATCCCCAGCTTCTTCTCTTTTTTGCCCACACTAAAACCCGGAAAATCCTTTTCAATGATAAAGGCACTCGTTCCTTTTTGTTTTGATTCAGGGTCAGTCAAAGCAAAGACAACATAGGTATCAGCAATCCCGCCGTTCGTAATGAAAATTTTTGAACCGCTGATGATATATTCATCACCTACAAGCTTTGCAGTCGTTCTCATACCCCCTGCGTCAGAGCCTGAGCTAGGTTCAGTCAGCCCATATGCACCGATTTTTTCGCCCTGTGCCATTGGACGAAGGTATTTTTGTTTCTGCTCTTCAGAACCAAATTTATATATCGGCCATCCTGCAAGGGAAGTATGGGCTGATAAAGTCACTCCAGTGGAAGCGCATACGCGGGAAAGTTCTTCAATCGCAATACAATACGCCAAGTAATCGCTTCCAATTCCGCCGTATTCCTCCGGCCAAGGAATCCCTGTCAATCCAAGTTCAGCCATTTTGTCAAAGATTTCACGGTCAAATCGTTCTTCTTCATCCCTCTCAGCAGCTGTCGGAGCCACTTCATTCTGGGCAAAGTCACGAACCATTTTTCTGATCATTTCATGTTCTTCCGTTAGTTTAAATTGCATGGCTATCTTCCCCCGTCTTTTTCGTTGTATTATAGATTCTTACTTATGACCATTCTCTGTATTTCACTGGTTCCTTCATAAATTTCGGTTATCTTTGCATCCCTGAAATAGCGTTCGACCGGATACTCCGTTGTATATCCATACCCTCCGAATACCTGGACTGCTTCTATCGTCACATCAACAGCCGTCCTCGAAGCGAATAGCTTAGCCATGGCCGCCTCTTTACCGCACTTCAATCCCTGTGAGCGTAAAAAAGCCGCGCGATAGACTAGTAACCTTGAAGCTTCTATACTCGTTGCCATTTCAGCAAGCTTGAAACCAATCCCCTGTTGTGCTGCAATAGGTTTGCCAAATTGAACTCTGTCTTTTGCATATTGGACAGCATGTTCCATGGCGCCTTCCGCAATTCCCAGAGCTTGAGAAGCAATGCCTATCCTTCCAGCATCCAAGTTGGCCATTGCGATCTTAAAGCCTTCACCTTCTTTGCCTAAGAGATTGGCATCAGGCACTTTCATATCCTCGAACGTCACCTGTACAGTGCTCGATCCATGAAGGCCCATTTTACGTTCATCTTTACCGATGATTAAGCCTGGAGTCCCTTTTTCTACGATAAAAGCAGAAATTCCCTTGCTTCCCTTCTGAGGGTCGGTTGAAGCAAAAACAATAAACACATCCGCTTCCCCACCATTGGTGATAAAAACCTTGGACCCATTTATTCGATATTCTCCGCCTTCCTTTACTGCCACTGCCTTCGATTTCAAACTCGCAGCATCGGAACCTGAGCTTTGCTCAGTCAAGCAAAAGGCGCCTAAATATTTACCAGCGGCTAACTTAGGCACATACTTTCGCTTCTGCTCTTCCGTTCCAAAATAAACGATTGGATTTGTTCCAACAGAAGTATGAACGGACAGTATGACACCGAGAGTTGGACTTACTTTGGAAATCTCGTTAATGGCGATGATATAAGACATGAAGTCCATACCCGCGCCACCGTATTCTTCTGAAATCGGGATTCCCATCATACCAAGCTCACCCATTTTTTGCAGAATTGTTTTTGGAAACACGCCTGTTTCCATTGCCTCGATATGAGGGGTAATCTCATTCTCCGCAAAAGCGCTTACCATTTTCCGCATCATTTCCTGTTCTTCTGTAAACTTTAAATCCATCCTTCATCCCTCCCTAGCTGCAAATCTTTCTATGATTAGTTATATTCGTAAAAGCCCCGTCCTGACTTCTTGCCTAGCCATCCTGCTTTTACATACTTCCTTAACAGGGGACACGGTCTGTATTTATCGTCTCCCAACCCTTGGTGAAGGGTTTCCATTATGTATAAGCATGTGTCGAGCCCAATGAAGTCAGCTAGCGTTAGCGGGCCCATCGGATGGTTCATTCCTAGCTTCATCACATCATCAATCGCCTCTTTAGTGGCAACGCCCTCATAAAGGGTATAAATGGCCTCGTTTATCATTGGCATCAAAATCCGATTCGCTACAAAACCTGGGAAATCATTGACTTCCACCGGTACCTTGTTCAAGGTTTCGGCCATATTTTCAACCTTTTTATACACTTCATCCGCTGTAGCAAGGCCGCGGATGATCTCAACGAGCTTCATGACTGGCACTGGGTTCATAAAATGCATGCCAATTACCTTATCCGGTCTTTTCGTAGCAGCTGCTATCTCTGTTATCGGAAGTGAAGAAGTATTGGATGCAAGAATTACATGTTGTGGCGTGATTTCATCCAACTCTGCGAATATTTTTGTTTTTATCTCCATATTTTCCACTGCCGCTTCAATCACTAAATCAACCTCAGCTGCATTTTTTAAATCCGTCGACGAAGTCAGCCGGGAAAGTGTTGCATCTTTATCCTTTGCTTCCATTTTTCCTTTTTCAACTTGCCGGGAAAGGTTCTTGGAAATTGTCCCTAAGCCTTTTTCTACGTATTCATCTTTTAAATCATGTAAAAGAACCTCATAACCGCTCATTGCGCAAACCTGGGCAATGCCAGAACCCATCTGTCCCGCGCCAATGACCATCACTTTTTGAATGCTCATGAAAATCCCTCCTCATTATCTATGAAACTATCATCCTTGCTTTGGCACTTCGATTAGAATGGCATCTCCCTGTCCGCCGCCACTACAGATTGCTGCAATGCCTAATCCTCCTCCACGGCGTTTCAGTTCATGCATCAGCGTGATGATGATGCGTGCCCCGCTAGCCCCGATTGGATGACCTAGTGCTACAGCCCCTCCGTTAACATTCACTTTTCCCGGCTCAATGTTGGCAATTTTCCCACTGGCTAGTGCCACCGCTGCAAATGCTTCGTTCACCTCAAATAGATCAATGTCCTCTATCGATTTACCTGTCTTCTTCAGAAGTTCATTTATAACCAAACCTGGAGTCTTAGGAAAGTCCTTCGCCTCTACAGCCACTTCAGCATGAGCTAATATATAAGCAAAAGGCGTTTTCCCTTCTTTTTCCGCACGTTCCTCACTCATCAATACGAGTGCTCCTGCACCATCATTGACGCCTGGTGCATTACCTGCCGTAATGGTACCCTCGTTATTAAAAGCTGGGCCTAATTTAGCTAACTTTCCAGCAGATGTATCTTTTCTTGGAGCTTCATCATGTTCAATGGTAATTGGTTCGCCCTTTCTAACCGGGACGTGTACTGCAACGATTTCTTCCGCAAGAATGCCGCCATCGATGGCCTTTATCGCTTTTTGATGACTTTCATAAGCCCAGCTATCCTGTTCCTCACGGGAGATTTCAAGATCCTCAGCCGTGCTGTTTCCGTAAGTGCCCATATGAACGCCTGTAAAGCTGCAGCTAAGTCCGTCCGAAATCATTGTATCCTTCAGCTGTGCATCCCCCATCTTTAAGCCCCATCTCGCTTTTGGAAGAATATATGGTGCATTGCTCATCGATTCCATCCCGCCTGCAACAATGATTTCTTCTTCACCTAAGCGAATGATCTGATCAGCCAATGTGACACTGCGAAGTCCTGATGCACACACTTTATTGATCGTTTCCGTTTTCACTTCCCAAGGCATGCCGGCATGACGAGCCGCCTGCCGTGACGGTATTTGTCCCTGGCCCGCTTGAAGCACATTCCCCATGATGACCTCGTCTACCTGGCTGCCTTCAATCCCTGCCCGCTCAAGTGCCTCTTTGATTGCTATTCCACCAAGCTGTGATGCTGTCAAACTGCTAAGACCTCCGCCAAATTTACCAAAAGGTGTTCTCACACCACTAATAATCACTGTTTTTGACATCATTATTTCCTCCTTTAAGTAACATTGATTGAACGCTCGCTCAATATAGAGTTAAAAAAAATAGTTTTGTAAGCGCTTAATATCATCTTACATATTTTTTACATAAATGAAAATATTTTGTTTGTAAATAATAAAAAATTGCCTGCTTCCATTACATCCATATCATTATAGAAGAAGCAGGCAATTGTCTTATAAATTAAGATGCCATCGTTTTATTTTCACCAATGACCGCTTTTTCGAGTAATTCAGCTACATCATATGTTTTAACGTTTTCTTCAACTTCTTTTGCTTTCGTTCCATCAGATAGCATGGTCAGGCAATAAGGACATCCGGAACTGATAACTGTTGGGCTGACGGCCAGTGCTTGTTCTGTACGTGCAACATTAATGCGGTTTCCGGTTTCCTCTTCCATCCACATCAAACCGCCTCCAGCTCCACAGCACATGCCTTTTTCGCGGTTACGCTCCATCTCAATAAGTTTTACACCATCAATGGATTGTAAGATTTCACGCGGTGGGCTATACACCTCATTGTACCTTCCCAAGTAACAGGAATCGTGGAATGTAATCGTTTCATTCACCGGATACTGCGGCACCAATCTGCCCTCGCTTACTAGTTTGGCTAACAATTCAGTATGGTGATACACTTCCGCTTCCAAACCAAAATCCGGATACTCATTCTTAAAGATATTGTATGCATGTGGATCAATCGTTACGATTTTCTTGATCTCATTCTTCTGGAATTCTTCGATATTTTTCATGGCAAGCTCCTGGAAAACAAACTCATTACCCAATCGGCGAGGAGTGTCCCCTGAGTTTTTCTCCTTATTGCCCAGAATGGCAAATTTGACGCCCGCTTGATTCATTAACTTAGCAAAAGAAAGGGCAATCTTCTGGCTTCGGTTATCGTACGAGCCCATGGAGCCCACCCAGAATAAATATTCGAAATCTTCGTCTGCCTTTTGTAATTCCTTCACTGTAGGAACGTTAACATCTTCCCGGAGGCTTCTCCAATCTTCTCTCTCTTTACGGTTAAGGCCCCATGGGTTTCCTTGACGTTCAATATTCGTCATTGCTCGTTGGGCATCCGGATCAAGCCTGCCCTCAGTCAACACTAAATAACGGCGCATATCGATGATTTTGTCCACATGTTCATTCATTACAGGGCATTGATCTTCACAGTTCCGGCAAGTGGTACATGCCCAAAGTTCTTCTTCCGTAATGACTTCGCCAATCAGGCTTGGGCTGTAAGCTTCAGATGCAGCTGCTGATTCCTGCGCTCCCTGCCCACTACTTGCCAGCGCTATCTTATTTCCTTTCGTATTTCCAAAAACGAAAGATGGTACCCATGGCTGCTTTGTCGTAACAGCGGCACCTGTATTTGTTAAATGGTCTCGCATTTTGATGATGATATCCATCGGTGACAGCATTTTACCGGTGCCAGTTGCCGGACACATATTCGTACAACGTCCACACTCCACGCAGGCATATAGGTCCACCATTTGATACTGCGTCAAGTCTTCGATATATTTGGCACCGTAATATTGATTACCTTCTTTGTCCAGAACCTCTTCTTCCAAATCAACTGGTTTCAATTTACCTGGATTGTCCATACGATTGAGGAATACATTTATTGGACCGGCAATCAAGTGAGCGTGTTTAGATTGTGGGATATAAACAAGGAACGATAAGATGATCAGTAAATGCAACCACCAAGCTACATAAAAAACAGCGGTCGCTGCTGTTGTTCCCATCCAGCCGAATAGGAAGGCTATGCCTGATGCAACTGGCTCTGACCAAGTTGCGTCATGTTCATGCCAAATCATTCCCATTCCATTCCCCAACAACACGGTAATCATGATTCCTGTAATGAAAATAACAACCAATCCTGCTTTGAAATCCCGTTTCAAACGAACGAGCTTCTCCACATAACGACGGTAAGCAGCCCAAAGGATTGCGACTAGAACCGTAAGCGTCACGATCTCCTGGAAGAAGGTAAAGGCTGGATATAGAGGACCAAACGGTAAATGCCATCCTGGTCTTAAGCCTTTAACGAAAAAGTCCAGTGCACCGAATTGCACTAAGATGAAACCATAAAAAAGCATGGCATGAATGATTCCACTCTTCTTATCTTTAAAGAGCTTCTTCTGACCAAATACATAAACCCCTATTTTCACAAGACGATCTTTCACACGGTTATCGAATTCCACTTTTTTGCCGAGTTTTATATAAGCTATACGAGTCTTTATCAAATAGATAAATAAACCGGCGGCGTAAGCGGTTACAAGTAGGAACGCAGTTAAGTTGATCCACAGTAAGCCATTCATTTCCATGCAGTCTTTCCCCCTCTAAGTAAATTGTAAAATGCCAGGTAACCATTTTAGGAAATTTGGCATTTTTCTGAAATTTGATTAATTCCATTATATAATGAATGAGCATTCAGTCAACTTTTTTCTTTCTAAAAAATATGTGATTTTCTACACCTTATTGTATAGTTCGACAATTCTGTAAATTACCCTTTTATATTTCGAAAAAAAATGCGTTTCCCTTCATCCCTTTTTGATGGTTACTTACAGGGAATTTGAGCCAAACTAAATGAAATCATTTAGGGGGGATTTTTTTGAAAATAATCACCATGCTTGCTTCTATTTTTTTATTGATCTTCACTTGGTGCTGGATTGACCTTAAATTAGGGCATAAGCGCTTTATGAAGCAGGCAACGAACATTAAATATCCGCCTCGGAACAGCGACATGACCGTATACACATCAGGAAAAATCCTGTTTGATGATTTTATGAAAGAAATCAAACGAGCTCAGGATTCCATCCATATCCTTTTTTATATTGTAAATAACGATAAATTCAGCAAGGACTTTTTGAAGTTACTGCAAACTAAAGCGGAAGCGGGCGTCGAAGTGAGACTTTTAGTCGATTGGGTTGGAAGTAAGAAGATTTCCCGCAAAAGCATTCACGAGCTAAAAGAAAGCGGCGTTCATTTTTCTTTCAGCTATAAACCGAAACTCCCCTTCCTTTTCTATACAATACAAAAAAGGAATCATCGTAAAATAACGGTGATTGACGGTAAGATTGGCTATTTAGGCGGATTTAATATCGGTAAGGAGTATATAAACCAAGGGGAAAAGCTAAATCCTTGGAGAGATTACCATTTGAAAATGACCGGTGAGGGGGTAAAGGACCTACAGGATGTCTTCCTCACGGATTGGTTCTACGATACAAACGAGGACTATCGGGGTAGGCCTGCTTATTTTCCAACTTTGACTCCCGGGTCGCAGGCGCATCAGGTTGTTGTCTCGAATGGAAATGAGCTTGAACCGACCTTGACACGTTTGATTCAGCAAGCTAATGAAAAAATCATTATCGGTACGCCGTACTTCATTCCAAGCAATACTCTGTTTCACGAATTAAGGGAAGCCCTTGCACGCAATGTTTCCGTGACGGTCATCGTTCCCGAAAATTCAGATCACACCCTTGTCAAAGAGGCTTCCTTTCCCTATTTTCGGGTACTAATAAAAGAAGGGGCATCCATCATGCAATTCCAGAGAGGGTTCTACCATTCTAAAGTGATACTGATCGATGATATAATCTGTGATATCGGTACGGCTAACTTTGATAAACGCAGTTGTTTTTTAAATAGTGAAATCAATTGTTTGATATTTGACCGGACATTTATAGAAGATGCAGAAAAGGAATTGGCAGTTGACCTTGCTGAATCCAAGCCATTGTGCGGGGACTCGCTTTCCTCGATGAATGTAGTCCGTACAGCAAAAGAATCACTGGCTTCCCTCCTTTCTCCTTTTCTTTAACACCCCGAATGTTTAAGGAGAATATATAATGAAAATAAGATTTGGATTTGTATCAAACGCCACCTGTTTATGGGAAGCCTCTCCAGCTAAGACTGTTACTTTCAAGCGATACAACATGCTTGGCCCAGACGAGGGGATGGAAAAGCTTCTGAGTGTGACAAGGCAGAACATTGAAAATACCTTAAGGGTCCTTCAATATAATACGGCCCATCAAATAGAAATCTACCGGATGTCGAGTTCAATCGTTCCTTTAGCCACACATCCCGAAATTGAATGGGATTTCGTCGATCCCTTTAAAAAAGAGTGGAAACAGCTTGGCGATTGGGTTTCTGCACACAAAATGAGGGTTAGTTTTCACCCTAATCAGTTTACGTTGTTCACAAGCCCCAAACCCGGGATTACTCAAAATGCCGTAACAGATATGGAGTTCCACTATAAAATGCTTGATGCTATGGGGATTGCGGACTCCTCTTTCATCAATATCCATGTCGGCGGAGCCTATGGAGATAAAGAATCCGCCATCGTGAGGGTTCATGACAATCTTAAGCTGCTCCCTGGGTACGTGAAAGCAAGGATGACCTTTGAGAATGATGATAAAACCTATACGGCGTCAGAAACCCTGAGTGTGTGTAAGAAGGAAGGGATTCCACTTGTCTTTGATTACCACCACCATCTCGCAAATCTTTCAAATGAGCCGCTTAACGAGCTGCTCACCGAGGTGATCTCCACTTGGAGTCAGGCAGGTGTTGTACCAAAGATTCATATTTCTTCCCCAAAATCCGCTGGGGAATTTCGCTCACATGCTGATTATATCGATTTGGAATTCATCATGCCCCTTTTTAAAGTACTTAGGGAACTTGGACAAGATGTGGATTTCATGATCGAAGCTAAGATGAAGGATCGGGCGATGTTGCAGCTGGTTGAAGATATATCTAAGGTTCGTGGTGTAAAAAGGGTAAGCGGTGGTGCCGTCGAATGCTAGCCAACCTAAAAAAAGCGACTGTTTCGCTAGAAACAGTCGCTTCAATTTGTCTAATTTCAAAACAAAATTGATTGGAACGGAAGCTCCCGGACCGCCCGCTAAAAAGCGAGAGCCAGGATGGTAAATCAAGTCGCTTTTTCGATTACATTTTTTCCGGTGCTGAAACACCGATTATAGCTAATGCATTTCTTAAAGTAATTTGGACGGATTTGACCAGTCCTAGACGTGCTTTACTTCTTTCCATCTTTTCAACATCCAAAACCTTATCTGCATTGTAGAAACTGTGGAATGTAGAAGCTAGGTCGAATATATAATTCGTCATGCGGTGAGGCATCCGTTTTTCGGCAGCTTCGGCTATTGCCTGCGGAAACTCTCCTAATTTCTTCAAAAGCTCCACTTCTTTTTCAGTAGAAAGTGCAGAGAAATTAGTGATTCCTTCATAGCTGAATCCCTGTTCCTCACCTTGGCGTAAAATACTTGAAATACGTGCGTGAGCATACTGTGCATAATAAACCGGGTTATCATTGGATTGAGATACCGCAAGATCCAAATCGAAGTCCATATGTGTATCCGCACTTCTCATCGCAAAGAAATAACGGGTCGCATCCAGACCTACTTCATCAATAAGGTCACGCATCGTAACTGCTTTACCAGTACGTTTACTCATCTTCATTTTCTCGCCATCTTTATACAGATGAACAAGCTGAATGACTTCTACTTCAAGCTGCTCGCGGTTGTAACCCAATGCTTCGATTGCCGCTTTCATACGCGGGATATAGCCATGATGGTCCGCACCCCAGATATTGATCAACGTTTCAAAGCCGCGCTCCAACTTATTTCGGTGGTATGCAATATCCGGTGTCAGATATGTGTAAGAACCATCCTGTTTGATCAGCACGCGGTCTTTATCATCGCCCAATTCCGTTGAGCGGAACCATGTTGCCCCATCTTCCTCATAGATATGGCCCCTTTCCCTTAACACTTTTAGTGCCTCATCGATTTTACCATCTTGATAAAGGGATGTTTCAGAGTACCATACATCAAATCCCACACGGAAATTGCCCAGATCTGTCTTCAGTTTTTCCAATTCATATTTCAAGCCATACTCACGGAAAAATTCAAAACGTTCTTTTTCGTCGGCATTTACATATTTATCACCATATTCACTTGCAAGCGTTTTACCGATTCCAATGATATCTTCGCCATGATAACCACCCTCTGGCATATCCTTTTCAAGGCCAAGAGCTTGGAAATAGCGTGCTTCTATGGAAATGGCCAGATTATTAATTTGGTTTCCCGCATCATTGATGTAGTATTCACGTGAAACATCATAACCTGCTTTAGACAAAACATTACATAGTGTATCACCGACTGCTGCTCCACGGGCATGACCAAGATGGAGGTCTCCGGTTGGGTTAGCGGAAACGAATTCCACCTGGATTTTTTCCCCTTTTCCAAAGTCACTTTCCCCATATGCTTCATCCACTTTCAAAATGACAGGAATCAATTCCGTCAAATAAGAATTATTCATGTGGAAGTTTATGAAACCAGGTCCTGCAATTTCGATTTTTTCGATGGATGCTTTTGAGTTGTCAAAGTTTTCAATGATCGCTTCAGCAATCATTTTTGGTGCTTTCTTTGCAATCTTCGTTAATTGCATCGCCATATTCGTGGAGTAATCTCCGTGTGTTTTATCTCTTGGAAGTTCCAATACAACATTTGGAATCTGCTCTTCCGATGCCAAACCAGCTTTTATGACTGCCGCTTTAATTTCTTCTTTCAGTTTTTCCTGTACCTCTTTAACTATATTCATGTGTTATGCTTCCTCCTTGTAGGAAATCGTCATCTCATATTGACCAGGTTCGCTTCCCTGCATATGTAACGTATATTTAAGGACAAGTTTCCCTTGTTTTGCCTGCTCATCCCATTGGTGATGAATTTTCTTCGTGGTCGTCCGTAACCCTAACCTGCCATATATACTTTCATAATGTCCATTTGTCGCTTCCTGCAAGCGAAAAAGCTGCCTCATTTTTATGGCACCATTTCTAAGAAGGATCGTTTCATCCGTTTTGTGCTTGATGGTCGTTTGTGTTTGACCGGCTTCATTTTCCTCTTTATATTGCAGATACAAATCGGAGCCTTTATACATTTTTGTACCAAATGTGACCAGCTCATACGTTTCCATTTCTGAGCCATGCTTAATTTTTGTCTGTAAGGTCACTTTAATTGTATGCTTATCTATATCATGAAGAGTCAAAGCTACACTTCCTTCATCATCTCGTTCTTAACTTTATAAGTATAAATATTCTTCAAGGAAGTTTCAACTTGGAGCGGAAAATAAACTGTAAATCCATAAGGCGAGGATAAACTGGCGAAATCATTGTGGTGCCGTCATTTGATTTTAACGCAATAATGACCAAATGGGGTGGAATTACTAAAAAAGAGCCCATCTTGTTGCAAAATCCATTATTCCCGGTATGGATAAAAAAAGACCATTCCCGTTTAAAAACAGGAACAGTCAAGTCTTCCGTCCATTAACGATTAACCTTTTTGGACCCATCCTAAAATCATTTCGCGGATCAGCTTGCTTGCCGTGTTCGCTGTTTGCTCGGATGGATCATAGATCGGTGCCACTTCAACTAAATCGCAGCCCACTACATTAATTTCAGATCTTGCTATCTCATGAATCGAAGCTAAAAGCTCTTTTGAAGTGATGCCTCCACAATCAACGGTGCCTGTTCCCGGTGCATGCGCAGGGTCAAGAACATCGATGTCGATCGTCACATATACTGGACGACCCGCTAACTGCGGCAATACTTCTTTCAGAGGTTCAAGAACTTCAAATTTAGAAATGTGCATGCCGTTTTCTTTTGCCCATTGAAATTCCTCTTTTAATCCGGAACGAATGCCAAAAGAGTAAACATTTTTTGGACCGATAAGCTCCGCAGATTTGCGGATGATGGACGCATGTGAAAGCGGCTCACCCTCATAGTCCTCACGTAAATCTGTGTGGGCGTCCATATGGATGATGGCCATGTCAGGATACTTTTTGTACATGGCTTTAATGACAGGCCATGTGACAAGGTGTTCCCCTCCCATACCCATTGGGAACTTACCTGCATCCAGCAAGCTGTCGACGTATTCTTCAATCATATCGATGCTGCGCTGCGGATTGCCGAATGGTAATGGAATATCCCCGGCATCAAAGAATTTAACTTCCTCTAATTCACGATCCAAATACGGGCTGTACTCTTCCAAACCAATTGAAACTTCACGAATTCGGGTAGGGCCGAAGCGAGAACCCGGACGGAAACTTACCGTCCAGTCCATCGGCATACCGTATAGCACTGCTTCTGATTCCTCAAAAACAGGGTGGCTTTTAATGAATACATTGCCTGAATAGGCTTCATCGAATTTCATGGTTAATGCCTCCCTTATTTCACTAAATCTTGAACGAATTTAGGCAGAACGAATGCTGCTTTGTGAAGTTCTTTTGTATAGTATTTCGTTTCGATTTCATGGAAACGGTCTTCTGTCACTTCTAGTGGATTATATTTTTTTGATCCGATCGTGAACGCCCAAAGGCCGCTTGGATATGTCGGGATATTCGCTAAATAAAGGCTAGTGATTGGGAATATCTCTTTCACATCACGTTGTACATCGCGAATTAAGTCTGCTTTAAACCAAGGATTATCGGATTGTGCCACAAAAATCCCATCTTCTTTCAATGCTTTGGAAATCCCAGCATAAAAACCTTTAGTGAATAAGTTGACAGCGGGTCCAACTGGTTCAGTTGAGTCAACCATGATCACGTCATATTCATTTTCACTTTTGGCGATGTGCATGAAGCCATCCCCTACTTGTACATCTACACGTGGATCTTCAAGCATACCCGCAATTTCAGGTAAGAACTTCTTAGAGTATTCGATAACTTTCCCATCGATATCCACCAATGTAGCTTTTTTTACGCTTGGATGTTTTAGGATTTCACGAATAACTCCACCGTCTCCTCCGCCTACAACCAAAACGTTCTCTGGATTAGGATGAGTAAATAAAGGAACATGGGCTACCATTTCATGGTAAACGAATTCATCGCGTTGTGAAGTCATTACCATGTCATCCAGCAATAGCATATTGCCCCACTCTTCTGTTTCAATCATATCCAGCTTTTGAAACTCAGTTTGCTCCGTATGTAAAGTACGATTCACTTTCATCGTAATACCAAAATTCTCTGTTTGTTTCTCAGTAAACCAAATGCTCATTTATTAACGCTCCTTTTCCAATTCATATAGTCAGTCACCTAATAGGTTCCCCATTTTCGTTATTGTCATTAGCTAGAAAAATTATAGACGAATCTAGCAGAATTGCAAGTTAAATTTCATAAATGCAGTTCTTATGTTTAAAAATTTCTTTTTTTTCCATAATAGTAATAGATTCTTTTTTAAAAAAAATAAGAGAGGTGAAAGCAATTGGAGTTAATTCCAAGCGAACGATTTAAAAGGACAACTAAATATGTGCGTGCCTTCATTATTCTTGCCACAATCGGGCTTACAATACTCTTTGTATTGCTTCTCTCTTTGCTGGTGTACGCAAAAATATTAGGTCCGCCGCCTTTGGTCGTGCCTCAGTCGACTCTCTATTATAGTGACAGCGGAAATGTTATTGGTGAAACCGATAATGGCCAGAAACGTTATTGGGCTGGAATGGAATCGATTTCCCCACAGCTCATCAAAGCAACTGTCGCTGTTGAGGACCGTCAATTTTACACTCATAATGGATTTGATATAAAAAGGATCGGCGGAGCCATTCTTGCTGATATTCGGGCAATGTCCAAAGTCCAGGGTGCAAGCACGATTACCCAGCAATATGCCAGGAATCTATTTCTCGGCCATGACAAAACGTGGACGCGAAAGTTTAATGAAGCCTTTTATACGATACGGCTGGAAATGAACTATTCCAAAAAGGAAATTCTAGAAGGCTATTTAAATACGATTTACTACGGTCATGGCGCCTATGGAGCTCAGGCCGCCAGTCAATATTACTTTGGCAAGGATGCCAAGGATTTGACTCTCCCTGAAGCGAGCATGCTGGCCGGAATACCTAAAGGACCTTCCAGCTACTCTCCATTGGATAACTTGGAAAAAGCGAAATCAAGGCAGAAAGTTGTCCTGCAAGCCATGGAAATCAAAAACTACATCTCGCGGAAAAATATCGCTGAAGCCTTTCAAACACCACTTACATTAAAAGGCAAGCACGGAACGGTTACCAATAAAACCGCACCCTATTTCCAGGATGCAGTCAAACAGGCATTAAAATCCCAGCTTCATTTAGATGACCGGACGATCGAGCTCGGTGGGCTTAAGGTGTATACCACACTGGATGAAACCCAGCAGGATGCGGCTGAAGAGGTTCTATCTACTACCATACCCAAATCTTCTGGCCTTCAAGCTTCGATAGTGGCAATGGAACCGGACACCGGGGAAGTCCGAGCACTGGTAGGTGGCAAAGATTACACGGAGTCGCCATTCAATCGAGCGACACAGGCCGTTCGCCAGCCCGGTTCCACTATGAAACCATTGCTATACTATTCAGCCCTGGAGAATGGTTTCACACCTTCCACCACTTTAAAAAGCGAGACCACCACATTTTCTTTCGATGATGGTCACTCAACTTACACACCGCATAATTACAACCATCAATATGCGGATGGCGAAATCACGATGGCTCAAGCCATTGCTCTTTCGGATAATATCTTCGCCGTAAAAACACACTTGTTCCTTGGGGAACAATCTTTGGTTGATACGGCGCATCGTTTCGGCATCACAGCGAAAATGGATGCCGTTCCGTCCCTGGCACTCGGCACATCAGGTGTGAGGGCGATTGAAATGGTTAATGCATACAGTATCCTTGCTAATGGTGGCAAGAAGGTTGAACCCGTGTTCATCAAAAGGGTTGAAAACCAAAAAGGTGAAGTGATTTTTGATAAAAATAAGAAACCTGAACAGATTCTGGATGCGGATAAAGCATTTGTCATGACTCAGATGCTTACCGGGGTTTTCGATGAAACCTTAAATGGCTATACGAAAGTGACAGGCAGCACAATTAGCTCCCAATTGACCCGCCCATATGCCGGTAAATCAGGTTCGACCCCGACAGATAGTTGGATGATTGGTTACACGCCGGATCTTGTAGCTGGAGTCTGGACTGGGTATGATCAAGGTAAAAAAATTGAGATTCCAGCAGAAAAAAGCTATGCAAAGAAAATCTGGGCATCCTATATGGAAAAGGGCCTACAAGGGAAACCCGCAAAGTCATTTAAGGAAACGGAAAATGTAATCGGGGTAAACGTGAATCCAGTAAGCGGTAAGTTGGCAACAAAAGATTGCCCTGTCTCGAGATTGACTTATTATGTTAAGGGCACCGAACCTGTCGAATACTGTGCAGAGCACTTTAAGGGTGAGAATCCGGGACCTGTGCCAAAAGATGAAGAACAAAAGCGGACCCCGTGGTATAAAAAAGTCCTAAAACCATGGGGATAACGAAAAATCCCGAAGCCGGTAGCGGCTTCGGGATTTTTCTGTCCTAGTTCCACAGTGTCTAAACTGCTGTCTTTAAGTTTACTGATTTTATTCGTTTCCTACAAGTGCATTTTTCACTAAACTTCACATTTCATCCATAAATCACATTTAAACCGTCAATGACTCCTTGACCTGGGCGGACGAGCGTTCCCACATGCCTGCATCATGGTTTTTCAAGAAGTCTGCGAGCACACGTTTTGATTTATCGTCCATGTCGTCGACGATGATCTGACGTTTTAGCGATTTATCCATCCGGTTAACATGCTCCGGAAGGGATTTGTACCCACGCCTGATTGACCGGTCGACCATCATTTCACAGGCTGTCACACCAGCATAATGCGGACCATTTTGAGTGGCTTCAATAGTCACCCAAACAAGCCAGTAAGGTTTGGCATTCGGGACCTCTTCTTTGGTCTTTAAAAATTTAATCCCTTTTTCCACTACACTTCTCGCATGCATCGCTCCTATATCTACTTCGGCTTCACCTGCGTCCACATCAATGATGACCGGAGAAATATTATCGAGCGTCAAAACCCCTGCCCCATATCCGCCATGACCTTCTGTAGGATCGTTTTTTATAATATTGAAGCCTACCTTTTTCTTTGGTTGTTCTTCCATGTTTATATCCCCCTTTATGGTTTGTCATTCTTTATTGGTTAAAAAAACAAAAGTGAAAAAAATTGACTCAAGGTGCCACCTACAAATTTAATACCAGTATCCAAAATCGGCCTAATTGTATATTGACTCAGCGGCGTGATGATCAAAATCAAAAAAATCAGGGAGCCATATTGCTCATACTGGGTCATTTTTGCCCGCAAGTCTGCTGAAACAAGATCCTGAATGATCCTATAACCATCGAGCGGCGGCAGCGGTATCAGATTAAATACAAATAAAAGGACATTTAAATTTATGAGCACATTTAAGAAGGGCTCGACGAAAAAAGGTAAATCAGGTCCAACTCCTGCCGCTAGCAACCCGTAAAAAATTAAAAACCCCAAAATTGCAACAATCAAATTGCTAAACGGACCGGCAAAAGAGACGAGCACTCCTGCCAATTTTGGATTCTTAAAATGAAAACGATTGACCGGTACAGGTCTCGCCCAACCAAATCCAGCTATTAATATTAACAATGTTCCAATCGGATCCAAATGCGAAATCGGGTTCAATGTGACTCTTCCTTCATTCTTTGCAGTCGGGTCACCGAACTTATAAGCCACATAAGCATGGGAAAATTCATGAACCGTAAATGCGATTAACAGTGACACAATGACATATGGAAGTTCTTCCAACCTATAAGCCAAAAACCTTTCTATTTGCTCCAATAGCTTCTCCCCCAATATATATTACCGTTAGTATACATCAAAAGATCAAGAAGTGAAAAAACTCTGACTTCCGTGTCTTGCATTTCTTTTTCCATTGTGAAACACTACAAGATAAGAGAGAAAGGGGGGAAAAGAGATGCCATATGTAACAGTCAAAATGCTTGAAGGCCGTACAGACGAACAGAAAAAGGCTTTAGTCGAAAAAGTGACTGCAGCCGTTACGGAAACAACCGGAGCACCAGCTGAAGCCGTGACGATTTTCATTGAAGAAATGTCAAAAAATCATTTAGCAGTAGCCGGTGTCCGCAAAAGCGACCAATAAGATTTACATAATGGGGAAAAGCTAAGCCATCAATTCGGCTTAGCTTTTGTTTTTAACTGCTCAATATATTCATATGCCTCATCAATTTCTTCAGGCGTATATTTTTGTTTGCTTTTCAGTGTAAAAATTTTCTCGGTGACTTCCTCTTTTTCAAGTGTGTCGAAGTATAACACCGTTGAAACAAGCTCCAAAAACCGGGCATTCTGTTCGTTCATATCCAGTAAGCATGCCCCAAGAGCTGGCATCTCCACTTCCTGAATGGATAGGAAATCCTGGCCGGCATCCGTTATTGAATAACAATATTGATAATACCCCGCTTTTTTTTCCCTTACTTCATTCAAGTAACCCATTTCACAGAGCTCTTCAATCCGTAAGGTCAGCTCCTCCGAATATGGTCCATAAAAGTGAAATTGAAACTTTTCATGAAATGGAAAGGACAGCTTCTTTGCGATATATACGATTTTTTGTAATTTTTTCCGACCCGAGATTTCACCGGCAGTAGAAATTGCATTGATAATGTTTGCATGATCCTTAAACAAGGCTCGTCACTCCTCACCAAAAATGTACCGCTTTAATCCGAAAGCTCCAAAAGCTTACGAATCTGTTTTTTAATATTTTTCTTCGTAGATTCATCACGCAATATATCAGCTGGATAATACAGCTTATGATCCGTTCTTCTTTTCCCTGAAATTGCATCGACAATTTCAGATTCACGAGATAATTCACGAATTTCGCCATTATTTTTCAGCAAGTGAATCGGCAGCCTCTCCTCTTCCTCACCTGGACGATAAAAATCGTATGGCAGATCTGATGAAGAATCGACGACGAGATAATAATCCGGATCGATACCTGCCTTCTTGAATAACGTCCTTAATTCCATCAATCTGTTCATCTGACTGTTTGATGGATGGAATTCCACATATTTAAATAGTTTCCGGTTGACGAAGCGAATGCATAAATCCTTTAAAATCGCATCGCTTTCCTCTTCCCATTCTTCAAAATAATAGAGCATCACGGCTTCATCCATTTTCAAATAGTCCGCTAGGGTCACTTCTCCCTTGAACAATGAATAAAAATGGTGCGGTTCTTGAGCAAACTCATATCCGGATTCATATAAATATTTTGCTCTGTGTAAAATCTTGGTAAGTATAACCTCCGCACTTCTCGTAACGGGATGGAAATAAACCTGCCAATACATTTGGTAGCGGCTCATGATATAATCTTCAACCGCGTGCATCCCGCTTTGTTTTATGACGGCATGCTCTTCCCTTGGCCTCATTACCCGCAAAAGCCTTTCCATATCGAAATGTCCATAACTCACGCCCGTAAAGTAAGCATCACGCTGTAAATAGTCCATTCTATCAGCATCGATCTGACTAGAAATCAGGCTGACTACTAATTTGCCTTTATAGGTTTTCGCAATGACTTCAGCCACATTTTTAGGAAAATCACGCCCTACCCTAAGCAGGATCTTATTCACTTCCGTATCGCCGAGAATGATCTGTTGCGTGAATTGCTCATGATCCAGGTCAAACACCTTTTCAAAAGAATGAGAGAAAGGGCCATGACCTAAATCATGCAGCAAGGCTGCACACAGGGACAGTAACCGTTCCTCTGGCTTCCATTCCGGTCTGCCCTCAAAAACATCATCGACGATTCTTCTGACAATCTCATATACTCCAAGCGAATGGCTAAGCCGACTATGCTCCGCACCATGAAAGGTTAAATAAGTCGTTCCAAGTTGTTTAATCCTGCGAAGACGCTGGAATTCCTTCGTCCCTATTAAATCCCATATAACCCGGTCCCGAACATGTATATATCGGTGCACCGGGTCCTTGAATACTTTTTCTTCTTGTAATTTTTCGCCGGAATATTCCATGAACTACCCTCTTTTTCATAATCTCGATGCATTCATTATAGCGTGTTTTGACAGAAAACCCTAACTTCCCCCTTGCAAGTATGAGGGACCTTTTTGTAAGAAAACGGAAGTTCACGACGGATTTTGTCTCGAAAATAAGGAAATAAAAAATCACCGCAGTGTGTTGAATCTGGGTGATGGATAGCTTGTTCCATTTATCAAAAGCATTCAATCCACTTAAAATACCTATCATGGATCCTACTTTAGTTTTTTATCAATTTTTTCTAGTAACTCGTCTTCTGTCGGTGCAGAAACTGGACGGTTATTGACAAAAGCAAATGATTTCTTTCTGCCTGGACCGCAATAGGATTGACAGCCCACTTCAATTTTCGCGTCGGGATCAAGCTTTTCAAGACGGGGGATCAACGTTTTAATGTTTACCGCCAAGCAGTCATCGCACACTCTGAATTCATTGGACATCCTTCGGTCACCATCCTTTCCATGACAAACTATTTTTCATTCCATTGATACAACTAAAGGGTATTTTACCGTTTCTACCTATGAATATCAAGAGGGCAGGATGATGTGAAAAGGAAAGTGCAGCCAGATGCAAAGGATGTATTTAATCAAAAAACTAGTATCCTTTTAACCTTTTTGTATAAAAAAACCAAATTTTGTCCAAAATGCTAGTAGAACACCATAAATCATTGCCACAGGATATTTTATATAGTTATTTATTTTAAAAGTTACCAGAAAGGGAGTATGTAGAAATGAAGGTTCGTCAAGACGCCTGGACAGAAGAAGATGATTTGCTTTTGGCAGAAACGGTATTGCGCCATGTGCGGGAAGGCAGCACACAGCTGAATGCTTTTGAAGAGGTAGGGGATAAGCTGAATCGCACCTCTGCCGCATGCGGATTCCGTTGGAATGCAGTTGTCCGCCATAATTATGATAAAGCGCTATCCCTAGCTAAAAAACAACGTAAGCAGCGACAAAGGATTCTTGGAAAAGATCAAGGAGGGAAAAAACGGCTTCTTTATACACCGCCGTCCCCTACGATTTCCGACATAATGGTTCCACATGTACTAGAAGAGGAACTAGAGTTGGAATCCGAAGTCGATACTACCAATTATGAAGCAGCAGAAGAATTTGTAGTGGCGGAAGCTTTAACCCCTAAGCCACAGAATACTCCAGTAATCATGGATAAGGTCATGAACCTTGATACCGTCATCGCCTATTTAGAATCCATGAACGGCAGAATGCTTCAAGCCGAAGTATTAAAAACCGAAAATGAAAGATTGAAGCTTGAAATTAAGGGTTTGAAAAAGCGAAACGAAGAATTGGAGAATAAGATCAGCCACCTAGAACAAAATAGCGGTTTGATGCAAGAAGATTATGAGACTTTGATGAATATCATGAATCGAGCAAGAAAGCTGGTATTGTTAGAGGAAGAGGAACGCCCGGCAACAAAGTTCAAGATGGATCGGAATGGCAATTTGGAGAAAATGGCCGAGTAATGAAATAATGTGGGGTTCCGTTACTTAGATCAACCACATGATAAAGGCCCATTCATCTCCATTCGAAAAAGAGAGTCTAAATAAGGCTCTTTTTTCATGGCTTAAAGTCCAGTATAACCTCTGCTACCAATCATGCAGTCCCTTTTACAGTTTCAGTGAATGCTAAGGTCGTATTAAATATAAAAAGCCGATCCTTTTATAGGTACGGCTTTTTACATGTTTAATCTTTTAATGCATCGAATACTTTATCATTGCGTTCTGCCACTCTTGTTAAGTACGCCTCATACATCGGCCATTCCTCAACAGAAAGGTTGTCAGAGAATATCCTTCCGCTGTGTTCCTTCAATATATGTAGGAACCTGAGCATCACATCTTGAACACTCAATTGTACGTCCAGTAATTCTGAAAGTGATGCCATAACAGAAGGTACGATATCAGGATAGAGGAATTTTGTTTCTGCATTTCCTTTAGCTGCATCATAAAAACCCTTTACGAGACTTGCCCGCTCAGCCCCGCTCCCATTGACGCATAAGTAGATTTGCACCGCTACGCCATTACGAATCCTGCGTTGGGATATACCGGCGAACTTTTTCCCATTTATACTTAAATCATAGCTTCCAGGACAATAGGAACCAACGATTTCCCTTGCCTCAATCCTGACTGGGAAATCGGAAAACATCAATTGGATAAGCTCCCACATCGCATCATACCCTCGATTGATTTCAATTTTCTGCTCGTTTTCCGGAAAAATGAGCGAGAAATTGAGGACCCCCTCATCAAGCACAACAGCCAGTCCTCCGGAATTCCGAACGATAGCCTGGAAATCATGTTCTTCTAAATGATCCAAACCCTTTTTAAGAAAAGGCAACTTCGTATCCTGTATACCCAGGACGATGGTTCGATGGTGTACCCACGCTCTGGCTACGGCCGCTGATTTTCCTGACCCTACAGAAGCGCAAAATGTATCATCCATGGCAAAGGACTCTAGAGCAGGAAACTGAGGCCCTACGGAAGATTGATCAATAACCCGCCACTCTTGTTGCATTAATAATGATTCTGTTTCACTCATAGAAAACTCCCTCTACATTTAATCCTGAAATGGCCTATTTATACTGAGCCACAAAGCCTTGTGCAGCTGTAATGACGGCCAGTTTATATACATCCTCTTCATTGCATCCCCTTGAAAGGTCATTTACAGGACGGTTCAGCCCTTGAAGGATCGGGCCGACCGCTTCGAAGCCAGCCAAACGCTGTACCATTTTATAGCTAATGTTCCCCGCTTCAAGACTTGGGAAAATAAAAACATTCGCATCTCCCTGAATAAGAGAATCAGGTGCTTTTTTTCTTGCTACCGAAGGAACGAAAGCCGCATCAAACTGAAACTCCCCATCCAGCATGATTTGCGGATCCATTTCTTTTGCTAAATCGACAGCATCGATGACCTTTTGGGTCTCGGGTGATATCGCCGACCCCTTCGTCGAAAAGCTCAGCATCGCCACACGCGGTTCGATATCAAACATGAGTGCCGTCTTTGCACTTTCTACGGCAATCTCCGCGAGATCCTGAGAATTAGGGTTTATATTAATCGCACAATCCGCGAACACATACCTTTCTTCATCACGGACCATGATGAATACACCTGATGTTTTTTGGACTCCTGGCTTTGTTTTGATGATCCTTAGGGCGGGACGAACCGTATCTGCAGTCGAATGCGTTGCACCGCTCACCATTCCATGTGCCAGTTTCATATGGACGAGCATGGTTCCAAAATAGTTCTCATCCATTAAGGTTTCACGTGCTTGTACATCAGACGCTTTACCTTCACGGACCTTTACAAACGCTTCAACCATTTCATCCATCATGATATAATTCTTCGGATCATATATTTCGATTGCATCAAGGGAGATTTTTAAATCCTTAGCCTTTTCAGTAATCGAACCAATATCTCCGATCAATACTGGTGTCATTAGTTTGCTCTTGGCAAGCCTTCCTGCCGCTCCCAAAATTCGTTCATCCAATGCTTCCGGAAAAACGATCTTTAAATTATGCCCCATAATTTTTGATTCCAGCATTTCAAATAAATCACTCACTGGCACTTCCTCCTTTTTAGATACGTTTCCCCTATTTTTTCTATATTTAACCATCTGGTAATCTTTCCAAAGTCGTCTTCTTTTAAGAATACTCTAGGAGCAAGGTAAATTCCAGCCACTTTGGTACCCTGACATTCGGCAATTTTGACATTTGTTTGAACACCTAAAAACAGTGATGGTGTTTGCGGGTTGATATAAATTTCCTTATACTGAAACTATGTTATATTAAAGTTATAATAAGACTTAGGAGTGATTGTAATGAGTGAAGCAGCACAAACACTGGACGGCTGGTATTGTTTACATGATTTCCGTCTGATCGATTGGGCTTCTTGGAAAACGTTATCAAGTGACGAACGCCAATTAGCTATCTCAGAATTCCAAGGTTTACTGGATAAATGGAATATGACACAAAGTGACAATGAAGGAAGCCACGCCCTATATTCCATCGTTGGTCAGAAAGCGGATTTCATGCTAATGTTCGCCCGCCCGACCATGGAGGAATTGAATGCAATTGAAACCGAATTCAACAAAACGAAACTTGCCGAATATACAGTTCCTGCTTATTCATACGTTTCCGTTGTGGAATTAAGCAATTACTTAGCAAGTGGAGATGGTGAGGACCCTTACCAGAACCCTCATGTACGTTCTAGATTGTATCCAATCCTTCCAAAGTCCAAACATATATGCTTCTATCCAATGGACAAGCGCCGTGATGGTGATGATAACTGGTATATGCTTTCCATGGAAGAACGCAAAGGCTTAATGCGCTCCCACGGCTTGATTGGCCGCAGTTACGCAGGTAAAGTAAAACAAATCATTTCCGGTTCTGTCGGTTTTGATGATTATGAATGGGGCGTTACACTATTTGCAGATGATGTCCTTCAATTCAAAAAGTTAATCTATGAAATGCGATTTGATGAAGTAAGTGCTCGTTACGCTGCGTTCGGCTCTTTCTTTGTAGGCAATATCCTGCCGGAAGAAAATGTATCTTCTTTCCTATACGTATAAGACGAGTGAGCTTCCGGTTTCCGGAAGCTTTTTTTGCTCCATCTCCTTTTTATTTTCCCCGGCTGTGGAATAAATCCACCCCATATCCCATACATTTTCAATAGTGATGAATTTATTTTTTCACAGTCCCAATCAACTTCCAGAAAAATGACCAAGGCAATGCCTAACTCCAGCGAGGTGAAGGAACGTTACTTTTTAGCCGACAAGAGGGTATAACCTTACCCGTAAAACATGCAAGGCAACCGTTACGTATCATTTAACATTCATTGTGGGTTTTTAAGCCACCCGGGGATTGTCAGAACTTCACAAACAAATACAATACTACCGGTCGCTATAAATCGCACTGTTTCTCCCAGTCCACACTCTCGGATTGTCCAAATTCCACAAAAACAAATAAACCTTGAATTAGGAGGGAATGCAATGTCACAAAATAATCCTTATGGTAATTATCCGTACGGAGGAAGCCCCTATTACCCCTATGAAAATAATGAGGCTGACCCGCGGCAGCAGCAGGGACCTTACCAGCAACAAGCTTACCAGCAGCAAGCATACCAACAACCACAATACCAACAGCAACAGCCCACCACAGCGGGTACGCCACAACAAGCGCCAATGCCGTCCCCTTCCGGTCCGCAGGTGCCTGGCATGCTTCCAGTCGAAGCATCGTACATCGAGAACATCTTGAGATTGAATAAAGGAAAATTAGCCACTGTTTATACGACGTTTGAAAACAACAAGGAATGGAATGCAAAAATCTTCAAAGGAATCATCGAGGCTGCGGGCCGAGATCATTTGATCATAAGCGACCCTCAAACGGGAAAACGGTACTTAATCCCGATGGTATACTTAGATTATATAACGTTTGATGAAGAAATCGAATATGAATACCCATTTGGAGGCGCTGGGCTTGCCACCTATTCGCCAAGGTAAAGAGGATGCCATAAAGAAGCTTCAGAATCTTTTTGATTTTGAGGCTCTTCTTTATGGATCGTTTTTCCATAACGAATTAAAAAAGCTGACCTTAGAAAGATCAGCTAACTTAATTACAAGTACTTATATGCAGCAATGATCATCAAGACCCAAGCAACCAAGAATGACACTCCGCCAAGTGGTGTGATGGCCCCTAGCACTTTTATTTGCGTAACGCTTAGAACGAATAAACTTCCGGAAAACAGGATGATTCCTATTAGCATAAGCCAGCCAGACCAATTGATTAGCGGACTTGAAATCTTCCCAGCCAGTAAACCGATCGCTAATAAACCTACCGCATGGAACATTTGATATTGAACAGCGGTTTGCCACGTTTCTAAATATTTATCGGGAATTTTCCCTTCCAGCCCATGTGCACCGAAAGCGCCAAGTGCTACGGCAATAAACGCATTCAATGCACCTAAAATGATAAACAGTTTCACTAGCATTTCGCTCCCCTTCTCTTAAAAATCGAATAAGGACTCCCCATTGGCCTCATCCATTTTAACCGGTTCTACATTCGATGTAGCCGGCATAACGGACTGGGTCATTGTGATTGGCTTCGGAATGCTGATGTTCCCAGCTTTTTCATCAACCATTACTTCACATAGAGCTTTAATGGCAATTACATACCCCTGCACCTTATCCTCTGAATTTACCTGTTTCGCTTTCAAAACAAGCTCTTCGATCTTATCTAACATTTGTTTTGATGAAATATCCAACTTTACCACCTCGTCTATATACAGGTCAAAACTTTCATAACTAGCATAGCAAAAATCAGAGAAGAAAACACCTTGGATATTCCCCTACTTATCAATTGGCTTGGATTGAAATTTCAAGCATGGCTGTCCCGATGAGCGAAAAACATCAAGAGAGGGGAGCCTGGATGTTTTGAATTGAAAAGCACGGCAGCCTTTTGGGAAGGTTGGATCCCAAGTTATATAAAAATGGCGGCACGCCATACAATTCACCCGTTCCATTTTCTTCATCGCTTTGAGATTTTCCAATCAATTGGATTTTCCCCTGATTCAATCAGGAATTGATTTGTTTTGGAAAACGGTTTGCTGCCAAAGAAACCACGGGATGCCGACAGCGGACTTGGATGGACTGACTTAATGATTTTATGCCGGTTTTCATCAATCAAAGGGATTTTAGTTTGAGCCGGTTTTCCCCACAGGATAAAAACGACCGGTTTCTGCCGGTCATTCAGCAGACGAATTATTTGATTTGTAAAGGTTTCCCATCCCTTTCCCCGGTGTGAGTGGGCTTCTCCCTCACGGACGGTCAAGACTGCATTCAATAGAAGCACTCCCTGTTCCGCCCATTCAACAAGGTAACCATTGTCTGGAACATCGTAACCTAGATCAGTGTGTAACTCTTTAAAGATATTTCTTAAAGATGGTGGGATGCGAACCTCCGGCTTTACGGAAAAACTAAGGCCATGCGCTTGATGCGGTCCATGGTAAGGGTCCTGTCCCAGGATGACCACCTTTACATTTTCATATGAAGTAAAGTGAAGCGCATTGAAGATGTCATCCTGATCCGGATGAATGACTTGCTGACTGTATTCTTGTTTTACAAATTCCATTAGCTCTTGATAATAACTTTTTTTGAATTCCTCTTCCAATAGAGGCCACCAATCATTTGTTAATAACTGCTTTTTCATTTGCCATAGCCCCTTTCCTCTTTTTGAAACTATATTATATCAAACTAATAGCCCTACCCGTTTCCATAGATTACGATTTATGTTTCTATATACCCCTAACTTGGGAAGATAGATAGTTAGCACGTCATTTAACTCTGTTGGAGGATTCCCTATGAAAAAATGGTACAAAAGAAAACGATTTTATCTGCTTGTCAGCATTTTGATCGTCATTACAGCCGTGATCGTCTATAACAGCTACAAGCCCCTCCCCGAAGGCCTTTCATATGAAGGGAAGGTTCATCATGTCGAGGATATTGATTTCATCTATGACCTTTCCTATCACGATGAACAAGGGAATCCTCAGCATGAGCGGCGAATTTTCCAAACCATTAATCAAGCCATTGAGGATGCTGATTCTTATATCGTAATCGATATGTTTTTGTTTAATGCTTTTTATGATGAAAAGATAAACTATCCAAAGTTATCCGAGACCCTGACGGATAAATTGATAGACCAGAAGAAAAAGAAACCAAAACTCCAGGTGATATTCATTACTGATGAAGTGAATACTTCCTATAATGCCTACCAATTAGAGGCACTCGAAACGATGAAGCAAAATGGCATTGATGTTATCGTTACCAATTTAGACCGGCTTCGAGATCCGAATCCTCTCTATTCAGGTGTGTATCGGACCTTTTTCCAATGGTTCGGTGAAAGCGGGGAAGGCTGGATTGTGAATCCCATGGCAAAAAGTGCTCCAAAGGTCACCATGCGTTCTTATCTTAGACTGATGAATATCAAGGCCAATCACAGAAAAGTGGTCGCTACTGAAAAAACGGCCATCATCTCATCGGCCAATCCTCATGACGCAAGTGGATTCCATTCCAATATTGCGTTTCAGATGGGTGGGAATATCATCGGTGACTTTGTTAAAGCGGAAGAAGCTGCTTACGATTTTTCAGGAGGCCCAAAGACATTTCCGGAATTTAAAGGGGCAACTGCCGATAAGGGTCAGATATCCGTACAATTGCTAACGGAAGGAAAAATTAATAAACATGTCCTTAAGTCAATAAGGGATACGAAAAAAGGGGACAAAATCCATCTTGCCATGTTTTACATTGCTGATCGCGATGTTGTCGAGGCGTTAACGGATGCAGCTAAACGAGGTGTGAAGATTCAAATGATATTGGATCCGAATCAAAACGCGTTCGGAAGTGAAAAAATCGGGCTTCCTAATCTTCCAGTTGCCGCTGAATTCGATAAACTGGGAGATGATAACATCTCGATTCGCTGGTATAAAACAGAAAAAGAACAGTTCCATACAAAGCTGATGATGATACAAACGCCTAAAGAAACGATTGTTCTTGGAGGATCGGCTAATTACACCACACGCAATCTAGATGACTATAATCTTGAAGCAAATATTGAAATCCATGCTCCAAATGATGCGGACGTTTCTAATGATGTCGAAAACTATTTTCAAAGACTTTGGACAAATCAAGATGGAACATACACTGTAGATTATAGTGAATATCAAAAGAAGCTACCTGTTTTCAAATATTTGACCTATCGCATTCAAAAGGTGCTCCGCTTCACCACTTACTAAATTATTTCGGTGAATGATGTTTATCGATGCCCAAACAAGGTTATATACTACTATAGCCAATCAACAACCACGATAAGCAAGATTCTATTTACCTATTACCAAGAGAATCTTACACTAAAATTCAAGGAGGAGTTTATATGTATCAAGTACATGTAGTAGAAAACGGTTTACAAGCAAAGGAAAAAATCGATCATTTAGTTACTTCAGGATATACGAAGGACGATGTATATTTGTTTGCCCATGATAAAACGCGTTCGAAGCACCTTACCGAGAATACAAATACGGAAGATGTAGGCATGAAGGAACAAGGCTTCCTTGATACGGTTGGAAATCTCTTTAAATCACGTGGGGACGAACTTCGTAATCGCATGAGCAATCTTGGTCTTACGGATATGGAAGCAGAACGTTACGAGGAAGTACTTGACGAAGGGAAAGTCGTCATCGTTGCTTCCAAACAAGAGAATAAAGATGAGGTTACACACTAATATCCGTTAACCCTTACCCTATATGGATTCATCTAAAAGCGAGGCCCCAAAACCGGCGGCCTCGCTTTTTACTATTCATTATCCCAGGATACTTTGGTAAGTGGCCCTTGCATGAACCATATCCTTTGTACCGTGAATCAATGCCCGGCCATCCTCGAAAATGACAATACGTTCCCCATCTTTTTCACAAGAGAGCAGGAATGGATTGAACTTCACCAAATAACCACTTCCGTTCAAATCTTTGGCTAACTTCTCAAGTTGCAGTTTCAAAGGTTTTGGCGGTCTGACCTGTACAGTATCCCTGCCGCAAAGAACCGCAGTTTTCGTTGCATTTTCCATAGTTAAAAAAGGGTATGTCCTCTGCTCACCACAAGAGAGACAATCTTTCTTTTTCGCTTTTGTTAATTTAACAGTTTGGTACTGATTGCGCCACAAATCAAATGTAACGAGTGCAGGTCGAACCGATTCCCAATCTTCAACAAGTATTTTCAAAGATTCAGCGGTTTGATGGGCTACCACCATCGTTGCAGCTGGTGATATGATCCCTCCTGTGTCACAGGTCATTCCTTGGATGGGGATCGTTTTAAGTAAACAGTGCAAACAGGGTGTCTGACCTGGCAGGATGGTCATGGTCATGCCGACACTGCCGACACATGCCCCATAAATCCACGGAATACGAAGTTTTTGTGACAGGTCATTAATGATCATCCTTGTTTCAAAATTATCGGTGGCGTCCAATATCAAATCAACATCACCAAGCATCTGTTCAAGATTCTGGGCGGTGGCATCCATGATGACGGCTTTCACATCCACTTCATGATTAATATCAAGTAAATGGCGCTTTGCCGCTTCAGCCTTTGGCAGTTTTTCCGCCACATCCTGCTCCGTATACATTTGCTGGCGCTGTAAATTACTAGTCTCGACATAATCCCTGTCCACAATAGTAAGCTTCCCCACTCCTGCACGGGTAAGGGCTTCTGCGTTTGCAGACCCCAAAGCCCCTGCCCCTAGAAGTAAGACATGCTTCTTCTGAATTTTTAATTGGCCCCTTTCACCGATGGGGGAAAATAAGGTCTGTCTTGAATATCGCTCTGTCACTTTGAAACCTCCTTACCGATTTGCTCAGCCTCCACTGACAGGTGGAATGAAGGCTACTGTATCTCCATCAGATAAAATCGTGTCATCATCGGCAAATTCTTCATTGACCGCTGTCATCACGGTTTCGAGACCTTCCAATTCAAATTCCACCTTCATCTTTCCTTTAAGCTTGGCCACACTCATTCCATTTCCTTCTATAGAAATGGTCTCTTTGCCTAGCTCATCTTTCAATTGGGCAAATAAAAGTACATTAATCATTGCTATCCACCTCTATTGGTTTTCCTGTTGGATAAGGAACAGTTTCCAGCTGGTTTCCCACCCATGTCTCCCCATCTTCCCAGTGTTCTTTTTTCCAAATTGGGACGATTTCTTTAATTCTTTCAATCGCATACCTATTTGCTTCATATGCATCATTTCGATGTGGCGTACTAACAGCAATAACGACTGCGATATCCGTGATTTCAAGTTTGCCAACTCGATGGGTGATCGCCGTTTCTGCATCAGGCCAACGTTCCTTAATTTCAGATCCAATTTGCTCCAATTTCTTAATAGCCATCGGTACATATGCTTCGTAAATTAAGAAAAGTGTCTTTTTTCCCTTGGTCATTTCCCTTACTGTACCAATAAAGGTCGTAATGGCACCTGCATTCCGCTCGATTACTTTATCTATCACTTCCTGGATGACAATAGGCTCTTTTGAAATATGATAATTCATGTCTACCACCCTTTATATAATTCAGTTTGATTAATATACCCTGCTTCTTGATAATCTTCCCGCGTATTCATATTGAAAAAGAGGTGTTGAAAATGTTCAGGATTCTCATGATATAACATAAAGTCCGTTTCCTTTACGATTTTCACCGAAATCTTTTCCAAAAACCGACCCATTTTTAATTCGTGCTTTACTAAACACTCTGTCAATACAGGAAGACACCTTTTATGATAAACAGCAAAAAGCGGCTGGATCCTGCCATTTATTTCTGGAATGACAGCATCGAAATCCGTTTCATAAAAAGAAATGATTTCTTTTATGGCTTCTGCACTCACAAAGGGCATATCACAGGCTGTCAGGAATTGCAGATCTGTTTTCGAGGAGCTCATCCCTGCATGCAATCCGCCAAGAGGTCCTTGATCTTTATGTAAATCCGATATTAACGGAAGCTGCAGAAAGCGATAATCTTCAAATGTATTTGTAATGACCAGAATTTTTTCCGACACCTTTTTCAGCTCGGAGGCAACTCTTGAAATGTTCACAACTCCCCCTATTGTCAACAGGGCTTTATTCACACCCATACGGCTTGATTTACCACCAGCTAAAAGCAACATCGTCCATTCCATCAGACTCACCCTTCCTATTTTGGGGTTTAATCCAACATCCTACGGTAAAGTATAATAATTGTGTCCTTTAAAATAGCATCCACTATATTTAAATATTTTAAATCAACTTTGAGAATAATGACACTTTCACAAACTTTGCTTACATATTAAAAGATTGAATAGCGCATATTTCTTGGATGAACCAATCTAAAAAGCAGGATTTCCATCTATTCAATTCTCAATACCATGTATTCATCCACTTTTAAAAAAAGCTTATACGAGGCCATGCCATGTCCATCCTAAAGGCAATCATTTTAAGGTGAAAACTAAGTTTTACATAAAAGAAATTTTGGTATATTCTAAAAACAGGATATTACCTGGTATGCTGATAATATCGATATCTAATTCTCCTGAGGAGGTCACATAATGACTATGAAAAGAGCTATGACAGTTGCTGGATCGGATTCCAGCGGCGGTGCAGGTCTTCAAGCTGATTTAAAGACATTTCAAGAATTTGGAGTTTACGGTATGTCCGCTTTAACGACAATCGTGACGATGGATCCTAAGAATGGCTGGTCTCATAATGTTTTCCCCACACCTGTCGAGGTTTTGGAAGCCCAAATCGAAACGATTCTATCAATCGGCATTGATGCCATGAAAACGGGAATGCTTGGATCAGTAGAAATCATTGAACTTGTTGCCCGTAAAATAGACGAGTTGAAACTGGACAAAGTCGTTATCGATCCAGTTATGGTATGTAAAGGTGAAGATGAAGTATTGCACCCAGAAACGGCCATAGCTCTGCGCGACCTTCTTGTCCCACGCGCAACTGTTGTTACGCCAAACTTGTTCGAGGCTGCTCAGTTAGCAGGAACAGCGCCAATCAAAACGATCGATGATATGAAGGGTGCAGCTGAAAAAATCCATGCACTTGGTGCAAAATATGTCTTGATCAAAGGCGGAAATAAGCTCGATCATGACAAAGCAATCGACCTTTTATTTGACGGAAACGAATTCGAGATTCTTGAATCCGAGAAAATCGAAACAACCAATACACATGGTGCCGGCTGTTCTTCTTCAGCAGCCATTGCCGCTCAATTGGCTGAAGGAAAAAGTCCACGTGAGGCTATCTATATTTCAAAAGACTTCATTACCGAAGCAGTTCGCCATTCTTGGAGGATGAATGACTATGTAGGACCTGTCAATCATGGCGCATACCATAAATATGGTGCTGCTCAACACACACAAAAATAAAACATCTAATTTACTGGCCGCTCAAATTAATCGAGCGGCCTTTTTCGCTTTTTTTGCTTTTATTTAGTAAAATAGAAAGAAGGAAAAGCTTATCTAGCCGCCCAGTTAAGGAGGAAATTATAGAATGAAACCTATAGACCGTACAGAGGTGCAAAATGCTATTGATTCTTTTGCCGGACAAGATGTATATCTTCACCTTGAAACGACAAATGGTGCCTATGCCACTCATGTAGATGAAGCTTTCTTTTCGGCAGGCGCTTATATTCGTAATGCTTTAATACAATATGAACACGGGAAGATAGTTGGCGATGGACCTTATCGCATCGGCTTAAAGCTCAATATTGGCTGGGTATATGCAGAAGGCGTGAACCACTTCGAAATGGATGAACAAGGGAGACTGCTGTTGGCAGGTCTTGATTTTTCCGGAAAGCTTGCTGTCTCCATGCAACTCAGTCCCACTCCCTTTGAATGATTACAACATGATTGATATACGATGAATAACTACCATTCACCGATAATAATACCCCACTGTAAGTAGAACGGAAGGAGAAATATACCTTGGAAAAAGAACGTCATGTACTCGTTATATTCCCACATCCCGATGATGAAGCCTTTTCGGTTTCTGGAACACTTGCCCTCCATAGAGAAGCGGGCACGCCTGTTACCTATTTATGCTTAACACTAGGAGAAATGGGACGTAATTTAGGAAATCCACCATTTGCAACAAGAGAATCGCTCCCTAAAATTCGCCAAAAGGAATTAATCGATGCAGCGAATGCGATTGGCATCCAAGATTTACGCATGCTAGGTTTGCGTGATAAGACGATAGAATTCGAAGATGATGAAAAGCTGACTTCATTATTTACGGATGCCATAATTGAATTGAATCCTTCATTGATCATTACGTTTTACCCAGGGTACAGTGTCCATCCAGACCATGAAGCGACAGCACGGGCTGTGGTTCGGGCTGTGGAAAGAATGGAAGAAAAAGAGAGACCTAAACTTCATTGTGTCGCGTTCTCCAATAACTGCATCGACGAGTTAGGGCACCCTGACATCATCCATGATATCTCTGCCGTCGAAGAAAAAAAGGTAGCAGCATTTACTGCACACCGTTCGCAAACGCAGGCAATGGTGATCGAATGGAAAAAGAAATTCGAAAATCAGGACGCTGATTTTCTTGACTGGATCCGCAAAGAACGATTATGGACCTATAAGTTTTAAAGAAACCGCCGATAAGGCGGTTTTTTTGTTTATGACATAAAAAAAAACGCCTGTGGATTACAGGCGGAGAAAAGGGGGATATTTTGGAAAATCAATCATAATATAAGCATCCCCAAAATTTTCGATTTTATACAGGCATCCAAAAAATTAAGCAGACAAACGTTCCTCTATTTGCATTTTCTTTCTTACAGAGGCTTTTTTACCATGTGCCAAGAAATAAATTCCAATAAGAATGAATGCAAAGATCGACATTCCTATGAACAAACCTTTGAACCCGGTAAATGGAATGAGGAATCCCAATAGGAATGGGCCAACACCAATCCCAAAATCATACATTGTAAAAAACGTGGATGTGGCTAATCCCATCCGATTTGATGGGGCTTCTTTAATGGAAATAGCTTGACAGCTTGATTGGAACGTACCATATCCCACTCCAATAAAGGCACCGGCAATCAGAAGCGTGATTCCATGATGAGATTGACTGAGGATGACCATACCGACGGCAAATAGGAAGAGCGATGGATAGATAACTGCATTCTCTCCCTTCACATCAAACATTCGTCCTGTAAACGGACGGGACGCCAAAAGGAATACAGCAAATACCACAAAGAAAAAGCTTGCGGCATCCATTAGATTCATTTCTTTTGCAAAAGATGTTAAATAGGACAAGATGCTCGAATACGTAAATCCGGCAAATCCGATAAAAATGGAAATGGGCAGGGCCCTTTTTTCAAAGTAATCACTGATTTTAAACCCTTTTTGCGGTGAAGCTTTTCCTTTTTCTCCTTCAGGAACATTCATGAATAGCGATGCGACTAAAGAAAATGCAGCAAATAAAGAGCCAGCATAAAAAATGATGGAATAACTAAAATGCTGTGTGATCAGCAATCCAATAAACGGACCGAATGCCATTGCCAAGTTTGTACTCATGGCAAAATAACCTGTACCTTCCCCACGTCTTTCATTCGGAATGATATCTGCAGCAATCGTTCCAGTTGCCGTAGTGGCAAGGCCAAAAGCAAATCCGTGAATCAGTCGATCGATCAATAAGAGGGATAAACTATTCACGAGGAAATAACCAACGGACGCAATCAGAAATAAAACCAAGGATCCCAGCAACATCTTTCTGCGGCCGATCTTGTCAATTTTTTTCCCTGCAATCGGTCTAACAAGCACGGCCCCGAGGACAAAGATACTTGAGGCAAGTCCTGCTTGTGCTTGCGATGCATGAAAGTTATCAATCGTGTAAATGGTCAATGTCACCATCAAGACATAAAAAGTTAAAAATAGAAAAAAGTTCGCAGACGACACAATCAGAAAGTCTTTCGTCCACAATTTCGGTTTTTGATTCATTTCAATCCTTCTTCCTTACTATTGTTTTAATTTTTCCTTTAGAAATAATAAAGTTCGTAACGTTGCTTCTCGATCCTCTTCAGCCAAACCGGTCATTAATTGAAGTTCAAATTCTTCAACTACCTTTTTGGCCTCTTGATAAGTCCTTACACCAGGCTCCGTTAACTGTATTCTCCGCTCCCGCTTATCCTTTCCTGGGATTTGTTCAATCAAACCACGTTCTTCCAAACGGTTTACCGTCCGGGTTACCGTCGGTTTCTCCACATCTAGATAAGTACTTATTTCAACAAGCGTAGAACAGCCATACTGATACAGATAATAAACAATCAGCCACTGGGAATGAAAAAGATCAACCTTAGCCAATTGTTCATTCAACTTTTTGGTAAATGACCTTGAAAATTGTAAGTTATGATGAAAAAAACCATTATGAAAGGACAAAAGTATTTCCTCCTATATTATAGTTACCTAGGTAACTATACACCTGTAAATTAGAAATGTCCAGCCTTCAGATGAAGAAAAACAACTAGATTGCCGTTATCTCCACGGCTTTAACACAACAAATTTGATGCTTTTACTCGTGAGTTTGGGACGTTTACTCGTGAGTTCGAGCCTTACTCGTGAGTTTCGGGCTTTTACTCGTGAATTTGACGCTTTTACTCGTGAGTTTGGGACGTTTACTGAAAGTTTGACGCGTTTTCTCATGAATTCGAGCCTTACTCGTGAATTTGGTGTGCTTACTCGTGAGTTTCGGGCATTTACTCGTGAATTTGACGCTTTTACTCGTGAGTTGGGACGTTTATTCGTGAATTTGACGCTTTTACTCATGAATTCGAGCCTTACTCGTGGGTTTCGCGCGTCTACTCGTGAGTTTGACGCCTTTACTCGTGAATTTGACGCTTTTACTCGTGAGTTTTGCCCTTTTACTCGTGAATTCATGCGCTACTCGAGTTTCGGACATTTACTCGTGAATTTGACGCCTTTACTCGTGAATTCATGCGCTACTCGAGTTCGAGACTTACTCGTGAGTTTGAAGCCTTTACTCATGAATTCGAGCCTTACTCGTGAGTTTGACGCCTTTACTCGTGAATTTGACGCTTTTACTCGTGAGTTTGGGACGTTTACTGAAAGTTTGACGCGTTTTCTCATGAATTCGAGCCTTACTCGTGAATTTGGGGTGCTTACTCGTGAGTTTTGCCCTTTTACCCGTGAATTTGACGCTTTTACTCGTGAATTTGGGGTGCTTACTCGTGAGTTTCGCGCGTTTACTCGTGAGTTTGGGACGTTTACTCGTGAGTTTTGCCCTTTTACTCGTGAATTCATGCGCTACTCGAGTTCGAGCCTTACTCGTGAATTTGGAGTGCTTACTCGTGAGTTTCGCGTGTTTACTCGTAAGTTTGACGCGTTTTCTCATGAATTCGAGCCTTACTCTTGAATTTGGAGTGCTTACTCGTGAGTTTTGCCCCTTTACTCGTGAATTTGACGCCTTTACTCGTGAGTTTGACGCTTTTACTCGTGAGTTTGGGACGTTTACTCGTGAGTTTTGCCCCTTTACTCGTGAGTTTTGGGACGTTTACTCGTGAGTTTTGCCCTTTTACTCGTGAATTCATGCGCTACTCGAGTTCGAGACTTACTCGTGAATTCATGCGCTACTCGAGTTCGAGACTTACTCGTGAGCTTGGGGCATTAAATCGATGCCATGCTGCTACATAGGGATCGATGCTTCAAGCCCCTAAACAAAAGAAGCCTCCGCTATTTAGCGAAGGCTCCTTTCGTTCTTCTATTCGAAACAGTTGGAACATGAGAGTTATTATAAATCACGACTTGATAAATTCAAGGCATATTTCCTTTTAACCGAGATAGTGGTAAACGATAAAGTTTATCATCTTTTTCATCAGGGTTTCCACGGCCATCCGTATTGTTGCTTATAAAATAAAGGTAATCTTCATCTACGAATACATCACGTATCCTTCCCGAACCCGTAATGATATTAGTCAGTTTTCCGTTCTTTACATCATAGCTCTTAAGCGCTTCGCCCCTTAAGGCTGCAAAATAAAGCTTCCCGTCAAAATAAGCCATTCCAGAAGGGGCCCATGTATTTTCACCGGAATGAATCAATGGATTTACCATATCCGTTTTTTTCTCATCGCCCTGTATCACTGGCCAACCATAATTCTTACCTGGTTCAATTTTATTTAATTCATCGTGTGCCGAATCTCCGTGCTCACTTTCATACATCTGTCCCGCTTCATCCCATGCCAGACCTTGTGGATTCCGATGACCGTATGAATAGACATATGAATTCCTGAAAGGATTATCCTTTGGTACGGTGCCATCCAGATTCATGCGCAAAACCTTCCCGCCTAAAGATTCAATGTCTTGTGCGATCTCCGAATTTCTTGCATCACCAGTTGTAGCATATAGCTTATCATCCGGTCCGATCTTGATCCGGCCACCATGATGGAAATCACCGCTTGGTATTCGGTCGATTAAGGTTTCCCTCTCCAGCCACATATCCTCAACCTTTTGCAGCAGGACGATTCGGTTGATGGAATCGCCACCTTCTTCATACGTATAATAAGCGAAAGCTTGCCCGCTCTTAGCGAAATCGGGAGCTAACAAAAATCCAAGCAACCCAGCTTCCGCTTTTGCCGACAATGGCTTTTTAAGGTTGACCTTTTGCCTTGTCATCTTACCCTTGTCCCATTCTACGATAGTTCCTGTCCGCTCTGACACATACATCGTGCCCCCATTTTTCTGAATCGACCATGGTGCATGCAGGTTCGTTACCAGAACATCCGGATCTTGTCCTAAAGTGCCCGTCACTTCTTTATCAGGCTTAGACTTGGTATTACCGTCCTTTTCATTCATGTTACACCCAATTAAAGTAAATGTAGTCATAAGGAAAAATAAGATCCATCTTTTCAAAAGCTTTTCCCCTTTCGATTCATGAGTTTAATAGGCTGACTGTTTAAGTACCTTTAAAATGGCCTCCGCAACACCGGATTCATCATTCTTGCCTGTTACTTCATCACACATTTTTTGAATATCGAGCGGTGCATTTCCCATCGCGACAGACAAACCTACTCGTTCAAACATGGATACATCATTATAATTATCCCCAATAGCCATCGTTTCCTGCATCGAGCCGGATTTTTCATTCACATATGTTTCAAGTGCCGTACCTTTTTGAGCCGCCCCACTCATGATTTCCACATTTTCACGTCCTGATGAGGTGACTGTAATTCCATCCTCCTCATTTAATTCAGAAGAAATTTGATTCAATAAACTTAAATCCTTTGAAAAGCTGAGAATTTTATAATATTCCACATTAGAATGGCTGAATAACTCGGAATAATCGGAAATGGACGTAACTTGTCCAAGCTGTAAACGCTCCTCTGCAAATTTCCTCATCCTCTCAGGGTCAACGTCCGGATTGGCTGTAACAAATACATCCACCAAAGCAGATATGGCGTTTTCATAGTTTTTAGAATAGATTCCCTGACTCGTATAAATTTCGAAATAAACTCCTCGTTCTTCGAGTAATTTAGCAACCATGCTAGCAGTCCCAACTGACATCGGATTGGAAGTGGCAATCTTTCCGTCCTCCGTGAAAAGGGCAGCACCATTTACTGAGATGACAGGGCAAACGATGCCTGCTTCATCTAATGCAAACCTAGCTTCCACGTAGGATCTTCCAGTAGCAATGATCACTTCCACGCCCTCTCTTTGAGCCCTTTGTATTGCGTCTTTATTTGCCTCACTGACCTTTTGCACTTTGTTTAACAATGTTCCGTCCATATCAATCGCTATCGTCTTTATCAATTCAACCCGCTCCTTTTTTCAATATAATTCCTATTTTAACCGAAAGAGACTGGATAAACACGTTTTACAAACTTGGATATATTCCTTGGTGTGAATTCAGTCATGTAAAAGCTCCAATTATGTATATAAATAAACTGCACCTAATTGAGATAGGTGCAGTTTTGTCTTAATGTAGAATGGTTTGGCTATCAACTGCCTGTGACCGTTCAATAATTTGTTCGTTGATGTCACTTTGAATGTCATCGATGGCTGTAAAATCCATTGCTTTTACATAAATCTTTTCGAGTTCGTCATGCGCATCTTTTGCTTTAACCAGATTTGCTGTCGCTTCATTCATTTTATCCCTGTACCTGGAGGAAACATCCTTTATCTGATCGGCATAAATTTCATCTGTTCCTGGCAGGATGGCTGTTTTATATATATCAATGATTTCATCACCTTCACAACTTGGGAAATATTCATGTGGTGATGTGCTGTCAAAAATGGCGATTCCTACCTCCCGGACGATTACCATGTCCAAGCTATGCGGATCAAAACCGCAATGATACACTTCCACATCAAAGCCTCTTTGCTCTGCAGCCTTTGCAATCTTCTTCAGCATCGTTGATTTACCTGAACCCGGACGGCCCTTTAAAAAGTAGCGTTTTTGTACACCCTCCGTGATATTGGGAATGAAATCAACCGCTCCCTTCGGTGTGGCAGCACCTAAAAAACGGTGGCGAACATCAGCCTTCTTGTTAAGGACGATATCTCTATAAAATCCTTCTATCAATTTATTGGTCAACCCATTCAATTTAGCGAAATCTATGTTTGCCTTATAAATATCTTCCCATTCATCGTGTATCCTTAATGCCTCAGCGAAAAGGGAATAGGCCTTCTCAAAACTCTTGCTTCTCGCATTCGTCAGCCTTATGATAGTCGCCCTTTCAGAAGCCAGCTGCTGAGAATTCCAGGCAGCCCCTAGATTGACATACTCCTCAATGGCCCCTGGCGCCTTAGGTTCAATCACATGCGGCGCTGTCCCATCCACAAGTCCGATTTTCAAAGCCGGTATGATTACTCCATCAATGGAATCATTATCGGACGAGCAATGTAAAAACTCAATGTCATAGTCTTTATCCAGCCATTCTTGGCCGATTTTTTTCATAATGGTTGATTTGCCCGAACCAGGTCCGCCTTTTAAAATGAATAGTCTTTCCAAACCTGCTAAATTGGAATCATATAAACTATAAAAACCTTTAGCCGTATTGCCTCCAGCGAAATAGTGCATCACTTTTCCAGTCACTTTCACACTCTCCCTCACAATAAAGATGTGATCTTCAAGACAGCGTATGCAGAAAAAAACAAATAGGTGAATGCCTAAGGGTGGAAACGATTATTTTATAAGGGCCACTGCATCGGCTTGTGTGACCTCTAGGAATTCCGAGGGCTTTAAGACAATCTGTGTCCCGATCCTCCCACCGCTTACGATGATTTCCGGCAGCCTTGATGCACTTTCGTCGATAAAGGTCGGGTATTGCTTTTTCATACCGATCGGTGAGCAGCCTCCCCGTATATACCCTGTGTATTTTTGTAGATCTTTAACAGCAAGCATTTCAACTTTTTTTGCCCCTGCCGCCTTCGCTGCTTTTTTCAAATCCAGTTCAGTGGCTACAGGAATGACAAATACATATAGCTGCTGCGGCCCGCTATGGGTAACAAGCGTTTTAAAAACGGTTTCTTGCGCTTTTCCAATTTTGTCCGCAACAGTGATCCCGTCGATTTTTCCATCGTTGGCATCATAGCTCATCATGCCATACTCAATACGTTTGTTATCAAGAATTCGCATTGCATTCGTTTTACTGGCTCCCATCTTAACATTCCCCTTTGCTTTTTTTCCATCTTACCATTTTTAAATATAGGGAAAAAGAAAGCACAGTGCCTGCGCATCTGTGCTTTCCATCAAATTATTCTAAATGACGTCTTTGAAAATCAGCGATCCTCTTATAGTCGCCTTCCAATTGGCGGCTTACGGATAAATAAATCGACATTAATTCCTCATACACTTTAACGTTCTGCTCGATTGGAACAAGCTCATTTGTAGCACCAATCATGCCTTCAACCTCATCGAGGCTTTCGATTTCCCCTAAAGCGTATAACCCAAGAACGGCAGCACCTAAGCTTGAACTTTCAAAGCTTTCAGGAATTGTCACGTTCTGATTAAATACATCGGCCATGATTTGACGCCATAGCTTCGAGCGGACAAACCCACCGCTTGCATGAATTTTCTCGGGAGTACCTGTCAGCTCTCTTACAGCAAGGAGAACACTGTACAAGTTATACATCACACCTTCAAGTACTGCTCTGACCATATGGTCACGAGTGTGATGAAGAGCCAGTCCAAAGAAGGAGCCTCTTGCATCGGCACTCCATAATGGCGCTCGTTCCCCAGCCATATACGGGTGAAATATCAATCCGTCGGAGCCAGGGGCAATATTTGAAGCCATGTCCGTCAATATCTCATATGAGTCTTGTCCCGAAGCCTTCGCTTTTTCAATTTCAACACGGCCTAATTGGTCCCTTGCCCATCGGAAGGTGATTCCCCCATTATTGACCGGTCCTCCGATTACCCAATGATTCTCCGTAAGGGCATAACAGAATGTCCTGCCTTTCGGATCTGTAAGCGGTCGGTCACTGACGGTTCGAACCGCACCGCTCGTTCCGATTGTCACTGCCAAAACACCTGGCTTGATGGCGTTTTGCCCTAAGTTCGCAAGCACACCATCACTCGCACCAATAACAAACGGGGTACCTGGCTGAATGTTCATTTTTGCCGCTAATTCCGGACTTAATCCAGAGAGGATATGGGTTGTTGGAACAAGTGTTGGCAGCTTATCTGCCCCAATTCCAGCAATGGCAAGTGCTTCTTCATCCCACTTCAATTCATTCAAATTGAACATGCCCGTTGCAGAAGCGAGTGAATAATCCATCACATACTCATTGAAAAGTTTATAGATGATGTATTCTTTGATTCCTATGAATTTGTCGGTTTCGTTAAAAATCCCTGGATGCTCATTTCTTAACCACATTACTTTTGTGATTGGGGACATCGGGTGAATGGGAGTTCCCGTCCTGTGATACAGTCGCATCCCCTGTTCTGAAGCCTTCAATTTCTCCGCATAGGCTACACTACGATTATCTGCCCATGTAATGCTATTCGTTAGCGTATTACCGTCTTTCCCCATGGCGATCAAGCTATGCATCGCTGAACTGAACGATATGAAACCAAGTTCATCTTTTTCTATTCCGCTTGTAATCATAACTTCGCCAATTGCAATAATGACAGCTTTATAAATTTCTTCGGGATCTTGTTCCGCAACGGAAGGAGTTGGACTGTGAAGAGGATATCCCTTCGAACAAGATTGTACAACCTCCCCTCCTTTTGAAAAAAGAACGACCTTCGTACTCGTCGTACCAATATCGATCCCCATCATATAACCTGAATGTCTCATACTTACATCATGCTCCTTTCTCTTAAACAATTGAATTCAATAGTAAGATTAGGATAGTGAAACGACTGATATTATCGTTTCCATAACCGTCCAAGATTTTAACGTTTGTAAAACTGTTAAAGTAAAATTTAATCATCCAAAATCCTGCATCATTTACGCAGGATAGAATTAATGAACCTGAAACCGATTACAAGGACCACCAATTCTCAATATTAACACCTGATACAGAAGAAATTGGCTTCTGCATAATACTTATCATTGCTACAGTAGCTTAAACCAGTAGGCACACAAGTCACGGCAGCAACGAGCCAGCGAGAATCGGTGAAATATGAATGGATGTAGTTCGACTAGCCATGTATTCGCCAACACCGATGATCTAGATAATGGATGCAGGCTGATTGATTTTGTCCATCTTTATTAAACCTTTAGCGCAACCTTATGTAAAGAATGAAGCACCCTAACAGACCAGCAGGGTGATGCCCCTATCTGAACAGCATCTGCAACATCCGGAATATCCATACCTGTGATAATTCCGGATGCAAGTAGGTCAGCATTAACTGGATGCCTTTCACTTTGGCTATGATAACGAGCGTATAATAACAAACTATCGTTAATGCTCAATCCAAATAAACTAGACATCACCCTGAATCTTTGGCATCTCTCTATGTATATAAACTAACTCAAAATACTATTTTACAATATAAACTTATCCATACAAAGTAAGGATTATTCAATGAAAAAAAGGGACCGAATCCGTTCATTATGAACTAAACTCGATACCTCATTCATGAACTGGTCGGATCATTCCCTCATAAAAAGAAGACCGGATTGGTGTCTGATTTCTGCCTCAAGATGTACAGGATAAGCAATAAGGAAGCAAGTGGATGGTCCAGAAGATTTTTTGATATCCACTTTACTACTTATATTTACAGGAACGCCTTCACCACTTGGATCCAGTTGCTCCCATTCATATGCTATCCCTTTTGAACCGACTGGAAGTACCTGTACATCTTCCATCTCACAAAGGCTTTTAAATAAAGACAATGGAGCGACCCTCTCTTGTTGTTCCATAACTTCATTCCCAACGAGCGGCCTGCCGATCAGAGCGATTTTCCGAAAAGGATATTGCTTAATTACACGTTCATTCCTTCGTTTACCAATAACCATAAGACCTAGTGCTGATTGAAGAAGCGGCATGTTACTTTCTGTGCTTCCTGTAATGGGCAGGACCATTCCCAATTCATTCAATCCCTTCGAGATACCTCTGCTCAATGCCTTCCAGGCTTCATCACCGCAGAAATTGTGAAGGACAACCGATATTGGCCTTCCGCCAACACCCATGCATTCCATGACGGCAACCCGAAAAGAGTAATAGCCAACGACCTCATAAGGGACCTGGACAAGATCCTTTTCCTTCAGTCCGATTCCGCCACTATTATCACTCGAAACAATTAATGATTCTGCTTCGGAAAACGGTAGAATCAATGAATCACTCATTCTACAAGACCATCTTTATGAATCATTTTTTTCAAAACAGGAGCCAAGCGTGGCATTAACAATGCTGCCAATGCTACATTCACTGCTGTTGCCGCCGTTAACCCCGGAACCAGCACTGTGTAAAATCCAGGGCTGATCAAAAATACGAAAGGCAGGGCTAAAATGAAGGCATTACCGATAAAGAAGAGGAAGAATGCGCCCATTTTCTTTCCGTGTACATATAAAACGCCGAACATCCAAACGAGCACTGCCATTTCGACCATGATCAAAAAATGGAAGGGCCCTAAAGTCATGCCGCCGATGAACGCTGAAATGATATGACCGAGCCCGGCTACAATCGCACCGGGTACAGGGCCAAGTATGACAGCCGCCAAAAGGGCCGGAAAACTGTCTAAAGCGATACTGCCGATCGGGGATGGGATTTTGATCATGGCCCCAACAGCAGATAAGGCAATGAATAAAGCAATTGCACTGATTTTTCTTACATCCATGTTACTCTTTTTCCTTTCTTTTCCCTCCACGGAATACGTTTGCGCTGCGGATATATTCCACATCCTTCACACCAAGTCGGAAGTTGATCACACGTGCTACTGCAAAGAAGTAATCGGACAGGCGATTTAAATATTGAAGCGATAATGGTGATACGGCTGCACCCGATTTGATCAATGAAACGACCAATCGTTCTGCCCTTCTGGTAACCGTACGGGCAATATGAATCGTTGCTGCCGCTTTTGAACCCCCTGGCAGGATAAACTTCTCCAGTTCCGGCGCTTCAACTATGAAAGCGTCAATACGTTCTTCCAAATAGGTAATGGCCTCATCCGTCAGCTTTTGCGGGGCTTTCTCGGAAACCGTTGCCAAATCACCGCCACAGTCAAATAACTCATGCTGGATTTTCTCTAAATCGGCCAATACATCCTTAAATATCGCTTCATCCAATTCAGTCACCGCAAGACCGATATAACTATTGACTTCATCCACTGTTCCATAAGATTCGACCCGGATGTCATCCTTGTCAAGCCGGCCTCCAATTACGCTTGTTTGTCCCTTATCTCCTGTACGTGTATAAATCTTCATCCCAATTACCTCCTCTATTTTATTCGCTGGTTAATTCCATACCAAATGATATCAACACGCGTTGATAAGGATGCTACATCTTGAAATACCCATCCGCAGGCATCGCGCCATCGGCGATCCCTTGCTTCCATCGGGACGATACCTTTCGATATATCAGAACCGATCACAATGCAGATGTTTTCATCCCTTTCCTTCTCCCATATTCGCCAGTCAGCCATGATTTCCTTCCATCTTATTCGAATCGAATCTGTATCCATCGTTTCGGCATCTTGTTGAATCCATGCATCCAACCCCTGCAATATGACGGTATTACCTTGAAAATCAAACATTTCCGGCTGTTCTTTCCGATAACCGGATAACCAAAGGGCCTTATTTTCCAAACCATATAATTCCTTTACCCATTTCGTTTTCCCATTATAGGCGCCGCCTGTAACGAAGTGCACCGTTCACCCCTCCTTAAACTGTCCCGGTCCTCCCATATGAGCTCATATCCCTTTCCGTGAGAAATACTCCAATCAAAAAAGGACTTTTCCATCGGGGCATAGCGGACCAGTAATTCACGTATTACCCCTCCATGGGTCATTAGTGCATAATGACTTTCCTCACTGGCAATCAATTGGTTCCAGCCATTTTGAACACGTTCGGAAAACCCCGGATAGCTTTCACCCCCAGGCACCATTGCCGCCATGGGGCGTTCCAACCAATTAAGATAATCGCCATCTGTCTTCAACTCATCGTACGTTCGTCCTTCCCAATTGCCGAAGTTCATTTCTCGGAACGAAGGGTTTTTGACCGGAACAACTTCTGGAAACAACAGTTTTGCGGTTTCCACACAACGAGGCAAATCACTCGTATGAATTTTTTCGTATACTGGGTAACAACCCCTCAAGAACAGAATTTCCTTTTCTCCTTCGATGCTTAATGGAGAATCCGTCCAGCCTAAATAGGATTTTCGCTCATTTGCTTCCGTCAGCCCATGGCGAAGTAGTGTAATAGCCACAGTATCAGCCATAACCAAAGCTCAACCCCTTCCACTGATGCACCCAGTACATCCCCTGTTATCCCACCGAACCAACTGATGATTTTACGTTTTATATAAAATAGGAAGAACAGCGCAGCCAGACACATGATGGAAAATAAAGTGATAAGCTTAAAATCGATGATCCAAGCAATCGCAAGGCATACAAGGAGGTATAGCCAATAAATAGGCAAACTGCTTTTCTTTACAGCACTTTGAAAGAAAGCACCCAGCCCCTCTTTTTTAGCCAGTGGCATCCGGCTAAGTAAATAACCCATCACACATTTGCTTAAGAATGGAAGGCCAATAATCAAGAAGTATGTCCATTCATTGACCCGTTCGACAATTTCATAAATGAATATGAATCGGGCAGCCAATAGAACGATGACGGAGATGACACCGAATGCACCTGTCCTGGAATCCTTCATGATTTCCAATCGGCGTTCTTTATCCTGATAGGAAAAAAAAGCGTCACTGGCATCAATCCACCCATCGAGGTGCAAGCCCCCCGTTAACGCCATCGTCAAAAACCAAAGGACAAACGCAATTGCAAGGGATGACAAAGGGGTCCATTCCACTAATGCATATAAAACACCGCCCAATATCAAGCCTAGCAAAAGACCGACGAACGGAAAGGTTTGAATGGCACTATGAATATATTTCTTCTCCATCGGAAGCTGCTTCTTTATCGGAAAAACCGTAAAGAACTGCAGGTTAATTAGAAATCCGATTACACCGTTCATACCTGCATGCACCCTTTCATCACTAATGGAATACCCGATTCAACAAGATAAGCCTCATCAGCCTGACCGACGATCGCTTGATGAAGCAACCCTAGTGTTTTTCCGTATATATGGAGGAAATCATTTTGAAAAATCGGTTCCTGAACCAATTCATTGCTCACGATGATTAAACAACTGGATTGTTTTCTGATCTCATTGATCCCGTCTAATATTTTTATAAAAACGCTATGTAAAAATTCCTTTTCAAGCGGAATACCAGGGCCAAATAGTTCATTATCAAGAAGGGTTGTCAAACAATCGAGCAGGATTATCGAATCCTGATTAATATCAGCCCCGATTCTTGTAATATCCGTTGCGTATTCCGATGTCCTCCAGGCAATCGGGCTGTTTTCTCTATCTTTTTGGTGCCGAAGAATGCGTTCCCCCATTTCAGCATCACTGACACGGCCGCAAGCGAGGTAATGCAATTGGCCATTCATTTGGAGTGCATATTCCAGGGCTTTTTTTTCCGCGAAACCACTTTTCCCGCTTCGGACACCCCCGGTTATAAAACAGAGCCTTGCTTTCTCCACTGTCTTACCCCCTCCATCAGTGCTTCGTTATCACGTTCACTCTTCACTGCAAATCGGAGCCATAATCCATCCAAACCCGGGAAATTATAGGTATGGCGCGGAACGATTCCTTTTTTCAACAAAAAAGGGAAAAGGGATAAGGATTCATCTTTGACTAAATAAAAATTAACCGTGCTATTGGAGACAATCAACCCTTGCTCTTCATAAAACCGGAAAAGTTTTTGCTTTTGCAATTGTATATAGTCTCTCGTTTTTCTCATATATGCTTCTTCTGCAAGACAGATCTTCCCTACTTCCAACGCTACATGGTTGACACTCCAATGCGGCTTATAAGTTTTTACCCGTTTTATGATGTCCGGTGCCGCAAGCAAATAGCCTATTCTCAAACCCGGAATTGCAAAGATTTTAGTCATCGATCTTAGAATGAGTAAATGTGGAAATTGGTTGATTAAAGATGCATAAGAAAAGGAGTCTTCCGTAAAATCATAGAAAGCCTCATCCATGACAACTAGGCAATCCGCTTTTTGGCATTCATTGATTAATTCCTTAACGTCATCCCGCTTAAATGAAACCCCTGTAGGATTATTAGGCGTACATAAGAAAATTGCATCATAATTTGATAATCGAGGTATCAGGCGATCCAAATCCAGTTGCCACTCAGGCTCTTCAAGCTGATGAAAATCGACCTCACACCCTGCTGCCAAACAAGCTTCTGCATATTCCGCAAACGCCGGCTGAATGATCAACACCTTTTTGTTGGCTAACTTGTTCGCTACCAACATGATTATTTCTGCACCGCCGTTTCCTACTAAAACGGCTTGCTCTGGAAGTGCTTCTTTTTTTGCAATTGATTTTGTCAGTTCAACGGCATGTGGATCTGGGTATTGCAGGATTCCATCGAAAAATTCCGTCCACCGTTCCTTTATGCGTAAAGGAGGGCCCAATGGGTTAATGTTCGCACTGAAATCAAGAACAATTTCAGGCATTTCAATTTCCAGCGCTTCGTAAAGATAATGCGGATTAGAGCCATGAGTTGGTAATGACAATAGTAAGCCCCCCTAGCCAAAGCATCAGTAAAAATACAAAAGAAGACCGATGCATGATGGTAATCGATTTCGGTATATGTATTGCTTCTAATGGAACAAGTGGAACTCCCATCCTCGCACGGTCAGAAACAACTCCTTTGTACATATTCCGACCGCCAAGCTGCACGCCCAAAATGGCAGCAACGCCCGCTTCACACCACCCGCTATTCGGACTTGGATGTTTTTTCGCATCTTTGATTAAAATCTTCCATCTGCCACCCAATCCGTGATAGCTGGATTTCGAGCTAAGCAGCATCAGGAACCCCGTGAGGCGACTGGGAATCCAGTTTACGATATCATCGAGCTTTGCTGAAGCCCAGCCAAATTGAGCATATTTATCATTTTTGTAACCCACCATCGAATCACAGGTATTAATTGCCCTATACATCATCGCGAGCGGTGCACCGCCAATCGCTGCCCAAAACATTGGGGCAGTGACACCATCACTCGTATTTTCAGCAACGGTTTCTACTGTACCCCTGACTATTTCGGATTCATCAAGATCTGCTGTATCACGGCCTACAATATAGGAAAGCTTTAGCCTCGCTTCAGGAAAATCCCGTTCATTCAGCGGATGGCAAACATCCAACCCTGCTTGCTTTAAGCCTTTTTGAGCAATCGTAGTAGAAACGACGACAGCTTCCCAAAGTATACCCGCAAGCGGATTGATTCGGTATGCTAAATAGACGGTTAGACCTGTAACCACAATCACCACACTTAATACGATCATCAACATGAAAAGCCCATTACGTTTCTTAGATCTACCTTTATTGAATGCCCGATCCAACTTGCTTATCATCGTTCCAATCCATTTTACAGGATGCGGCCAATTTGGCGGATCACCTATTAATAAGTCAAGGAAAAACGCCAGTGTAACGGCAAAAAGGTGATGGTATATCATAGTTCCTCAATCCGTTTCCGATTTTTCTTTATCGCTTCTACGGTACAATCATATACACCACGGCTGATCAGCTTACCTAGCGGAGTGATGGTGCCTGCATAGTGAAGCTTTGCCCCTCTTTGAGTTGCCGCAATCAAAATACTGTCAGTCGATGTTCCTGTTGCACATGTATTTGTTACCTTATCCAAGACATGTAAATCATGAAGAGCCTTTGCTTTAGCCTCGGTCGCGGTAACAATGCTGTGGATGAACGCCTCTTCTGCCAAGTGACCATTTACGAATATCCATGTGTTGATGGTTCCCGGAGTCGAACTCCAAGAATGTCGGTCGGCTAAAGAAGCGTCGATGGCATTCCCCACTCCAGCCGTAACGATGATAAAAGCCGAGAAATTTTCACCTCTTAAAAACTTGAAAACAACCGTATCGAGAAAGACTGCCGTCATCATCCCTACCGTTTCCTGCGGTTCAAAACCTTGCGTTCTTAAATATTCCGCCATTTCAACAAGGTGATCCTCGCAATTATAATCGCGATGGACGTGCCTATTCACGAAATATCGATGCCAGCCCGTCCCCGAACCAGTCACTCCAGAAGACATCGTTCTTAATGGGATCGGAGAGTTCAATTGAATCATTTCTGGACCAACTGTCAGATATGATTCATCGATTTCCATAGGGGCAGTATCACTGCTATGCATTTCCGGAACGATGAACATCTGCGGTTTTGGAAGAGCGGGATGCGGATGTTTTTCAATCGTCGTCTGATATACACCCTGAATCCGGTCCTGTTGGAGCACTTCATTCGGCACATCAATAACTTGAATTTGACCTTTTTCAAGCAGCATAAGCCGATCACAATATAATCCAGCCAAATTCAAGTCATGAAATATTGAAATAACGGTTAACTCTTGCTCCTTTGCCATTTTCCTCATTAAATCAAGAAGATCCTTTTGATAGGAAAGATCCAAGTGATTCGTTGGCTCGTCCAAAAAAAGAATTTCTGGTTCCTGGGCAAGTGCCTGCGCCAGTAAGACCCGCTGTCTCTCTCCACCTGATAATCGTTCAAATTGAAGATCCTGAAAATCTGCCACCCCCGTTTGATTCATCACCCGTTGGACAATCGTTTCATCTTCTGCTGACCAACTATGGAACCAACCTGTTTGATGGGAATAGCGCCCAAGTGAGACCGTCTCTTTTACTGTATAAGAAAAAGCTAATGAGGAATGTTGAGGAAGCACCGCAATGACCTGTGCAAGTTGTTTTGACGAATAATCCTTCAAATCCCTTCCCCTTATCCGTATGCTTCCTCCCTTATAATCGAGCACCCCGCTGAGCATGCTCAAAAGCGTCGTTTTCCCGCTGCCATTTGGACCTAGAATTCCGAATAACTCCCCTTTATGTACGTCAAATGAGACAGAGTCTAAAACGGTTTTATTGCCATATCCACCTGTTAACCCTTTTACTTCAAGCATCCGTCCTACCCACTCTCCGTCTCTTTAATAAAATCAGCGCAAATGCCGGTGCCCCGATAAGTGAAGTGATGACCCCGATCGGCAGTTCCGATGGGGCTATGATCGTCCGTGCGACAAGGTCCGCCAGAATCAAGAATCCGCTTCCTATCAGCAAAGACAACGGAAGCAAATGTTTATGGTCTGGCCCCCAAATCCTACGGACCAAATGAGGAATGACCAATCCTACAAAGCCAATCGTCCCGGAAACTGCAACGGCTGCCCCTGTCAATATCGAACCAGCAATCAAGATCCACATTTTTCGCCGCTGCACATTCACACCTAAGTGTTTTGCCCGGTCTTCCCCGAAAGTCATCGCATTCAATTCACTTGTATTCATGAGCAAGATCAGTGAACCAATGATAAAAAACGGCAAAATGATCGCGATATACGTCCAACCACGCATTGAAACGCTGCCCATGAGCCAGCCAATGATTTGCCTTAATTCCTCACCCGTCAACGCAATCATCAAAGAAATGAAGGCACTTAAAAACGAGCTGAAAATGATTCCGGTTAATATGATCGTTTCCACCTTCATCGATCGATCCATTTTTTTTGCAAAAGCCAATACACAGAAAATCGTGATCACGGAACATGAGATACTCAATACCGGAAGAGTATATAAACCGATGAATGGCAGTGATATATTCAAGAATAAGGTCAATACAGCTCCCACTGATGCTCCTGATGATATACCTAATGTGTAAGGGTCAGCGAGCGGATTCCGGAGCAATCCCTGAAATGCCGCACCGGCAATCGCAAGTGAAGCACCAACCAAACCCGCAAGCAATACACGCGGCAAGCGGATGTTCATCACGATATTCGTCAGCATCACATCCGGATCAACGGAAAGCGGTAAATGAAAAATCTCTTTGCCGATTATTTGTATAAGTACTGGAATCGGTACTGGCACCGAACCAAAGGAAATGCCAATCGTACAAGCAAAAAGTAAAAACAATAACGCAATCAAATAAGCAAACGTCCCTTTATTTGTCAAATACGTTCGGATAGACTGATTTGGCAAGTGCCTCTACTCCCTCTATTAAGCGTGGACCGGAACGTGTCACCAAGTCAGACTGGACATCAAAGACTTGGCCGTTCTTAACAGCTTTTACGTCTTGCCATCCTTTTCTGCCGGTCACTTCACTGATTGGATCTTTTGTATAATAACCATACGTTGTAATAATGACATCCGGATTTGCAGCAATCATCGACTCTTCATCAATTTTTGCCCAACCGTCCAATTCAGCCGCTGCATTCTTCGCTGAAATCATTTGAAGCATTTCATTCATGAATGTATTTTTTCCAGGTGTATATATTTCCGGAGACGGCGAAACCTCCACTAAAACGGTCTTTCTATCCGCTTCCTTTACGGATTTGGCTTTTTCAGATAAAGCCTTCAGCTTCGTTTTCATATCGGTAATGATTTCTTTTGCCTTATCATGTTCTCCTGTTGCCTGTCCAATCATATCGATAGACTCATACACTTCGTCGAAGCTTTGTGCATCATTGACTACAAGGACATCTATTCCAGCATCCTTAATCTGCTTTAATCCCTCACTTGAATTATGGGCACTGGATGCATGGGCAAGAACAAGATCAGGCTTTAAGGAAACAATCAACTCCGTATTCATTTCCATTCCGCCAACTTTTTCGATTTCTTTCGTTTCTTCCGGGTAATTATCATTGTCGGAAACACCAACAACCTTTTTACCCAAACCAAGAGCAAATACCACTTCCGTATTACTTGGTATCAACGTAACGATTTTCTTCGGTTTTTCTTCTATCGTTACTTTTTCACCCGTTGCATCTTTAATCGTAATCGGGAAAGCTTGGTGTTGAGCATGATTCGTTTGCTGCTTTTCCGTTCCGTCATTAGATCCCCCGCTGCAACCAACGATCATACCTGCAGTCAGTAATAACACCAGTATCAGACCAAAAATTTTCTTCATTTTCATTCCCCACAATCTTTTTATTTAGTTTTTCCCACCTATGAAATAGCGCTTCCTTCAAACGAAGATGCGCATCAAAACAAAAAGCATCTCCCGTTAAACGGAAGATGCTTGTATGGCAACAATATAATTACGGACTCTTTAGGGTCTGCCACACACCTTCCCATCCGCGTAGGTTATAGGTGTACGAATCTTGGCAGGTCTCCTGGCTCATGGTTATCGTCAACGGCACCTTCCCATATCTCATACAGTGGTTCACAGCCGTTAACTCCCATATACAGTGGCGGGACCGCGCTGGCATTCAACCAGCTTCCCTTTTAAGTCATTAAGACACCAAATCGCTCATATGTATGTAATTTTCACTGCTTTTCATTATACACCATGTAAGAATCTATTATTATATGATTTTTCTGACTGGCTCCAAAATGCCCTGTCCCTCTTCAATGATTTGTAGCATTTTCAATCAGTGACGCAAACCCACCAACCGATAATCCGGGTGAAATCCGAACGCGATGCAGGGCATACATACCTTGATCACCGGAGGCCCCGCCAGGTTCGGTCGTAACTGCCATCTTGTATCCAGCTTCTTCCGACAGCCTGAGACTCTCTTCGTTATACCGACCAACTGGATACGAAAGTACTGTCGTGTCCTGATGGAGGATTCGATCGAATAAATCCTTTGACTGGACCATTTCGACTGCTTGCTGCTCTGGGGTCATCCGGTTCAGCTCAAGATGGTTGATTGTATGACTTTCGATGGAAATCCCATTTCTGCTCATCTCCATCATTTGACCTTCCGTCAGGTGATGACCTTTTTCAATGGATTTCCCAATCATGAAAATGGTCGCTTTCATGTCATATTCTCTTAATATAGGAAAAGCCTCCGTGTAGTTATCTGTATACCCATCATCAAAAGTAATCCAGACACACTTTTCACTTGGCATTCGATTTTCGGTTAAAACGTGAAATGCTTCATTAGGGGATAATGTATGGTATCCATTTTCCCGAAGCCAAGCCATTTGCATTCGGAATTCCTCTTTTGGCACCCGAAGGTTATTACCTTCAGATATGCTATGATACATCAATATCGGAAGCTGAACCGTGGACTCGGCCCTTATCCAGTTCCTCGTATCGATTCGCTCAGGACTTGCTTCATCCTCCGAATCGATTTTGGCATCATTCTCCGCTGCAGCAGCCACCTCAATATTCTCTTCCGTAATCGGTGCAGCCGTCTTTTTACCTATTTTATCTAAAACCCCTTGTGAGCATCCAGGTAAAATGAACATCCCCAGCAATGCTGCTATGCTTAAAACTCTGTATTTTCCCACTATCATTCTCCTATTTTTTTCTAGCATAATAGTACCAGAAAAGTATTGAATAATAAAGTATCCCAATTAACACAAAAAAAGGAATATAAAGAGTTGGTACCCATCCTCACCAAACTTTATTGGACTGTACTTTATCACCAGTTAAGCTTTAATGATGAAATTTTTTCATAAGTACAAGCTATTAGCTTGAAAAGTTTGCCTATAAGAAATATAATAAATAAGTCGTCGACTTTTTATATGTCCCAGTAGCTCAGCAGGATAGAGCGACAGCCTCCTAAGCTGTAGGTCGTAGGTTCGATTCCTATCTGGGACGCTAATGTATGGAAGACCCTGTTATAGTGCGGTTAAAGCCGTTTTATAGCAGGGTTTTTCTTTTGGCTTAACTGAAAAAGGCTGTATCACGTATGTCGGATAAAAGCACTTCTGAACATTGGAAACAATGGTGATTCTATTCACTAAAACTTTTCATTGTTTGGAGGTGCTTTTCTTTTTGGCTAAAAAAGTAGTAAAACGTGGCACACAGATAAAAGAACGAAATCACACTCGTTCTGAAGGAACTGGAGCCGCGTATTCTCGTAATTACGATAGAATTGCTTGATCAGATCTCCAGTCGGCGTGAAATGGACATTGTTACATCGAATATATCATTTAATCATTTTTGAAATAAATGTTTGAACTTGTCCCACCCGGGTATATAAATACTGTAAGACATTCTCAACCAAAGGAGATGATGTGCATGAGTACAATCAGAGGCCAATGGAACAAGGAGAATGACGCAGCGGTGTTTAGTCCCGGTGATCAGCGTTAGAGTCAATTGAAGTGTTAGATGCTAATCAAAATGGGAATTACTACTCTTCTCATCCAAAGGAGGAAGATACTGATCATGAGTATTTACAGCCGATGGAACGCTGAGAATGATGAAGCGATTTTCAGTCCAGGTGATCAGCAGCCATTCAGTACACTCATACGAGTAGATTCGGATAATCACACACTAAAAATGGACAACACACTTGAATATGAATTACATGGCACCGTACTGAATGAAGTTTAGTCGAAGCAGTGATATATAGAAAAAGAGCCCTTCACATTTATGCTAAACGTGAAGGGCTCTTTCTCTTATTTATCGAATTTAAGTTTGGCCAACGCATCCGCCAAGGCAGTATTGATCGGCTCTTCTTTATTTTGCTTTTTCATATAATTGGAGACTTCATTTTTTGATACTTTTTGATTTTTATTTTGTCCTCTTCGTTTATTATAAGAAGAAAGTTTTTCATGAAAACCGCATTTACATGTGAATGTCTGCGCTTCTCCTTGACCGCGCATTTCCATCTTTTTGTGACATTGTGGACATCTTGCATTTGTTACACGTGAAACACCTTTTTTGTGGCCACATTCACGATCCTGACAGACAAGCATTTTTCCTCTTTTACTATTCACTTCAAGCATCAGCTTGCCGCAATCCGGGCATTTTGTTCCTGACACGTTATCATGCTTGAATTTCCGGTCACTATTTTTGATTTCATGAACGATGTTTTTCGCATAGGTACGCATATCGCCGATGAAAGCCTGTTTTGGTAGCTTTCCTTTTGCAATGGCTGTTAACTTTTGCTCCCATTGAGCTGTCAAAGCTGGTGATCGTAGGTCTTCAGGTGCCAACTCGAGGAGTTGCTTTCCTTTTGAAGTTACATGAAGGCCCTTCCCTCTCTTTTCAATCAGGAAGCTATTGAACAGTTTTTCAATAACGTCAGCACGCGTTGCCACTGTTCCGATCCCGCCAGTCTCACCAAGGGTCTTGATGAGTTCTTTGCTTTCCCCTGCCATGAAACGAGCAGGGTTTTCCATCGCGGATAGGAGTGATCCTTCATTGAAGGGTTCTGGCGGCTTTGTTTCACCATCGGTTTGTTTCACAGCCGAAATGGTTAAACTGTCACCCTTTTGAACGGTCGGAAGCAGCTGCTCTGCAAGGCCATCTTTAGCTTCCTCCTCATCAAACTGGTGATCATAGACTTCCTTCCAGCCGGATTTCAGGACGACCTTTCCTTTTGCCATGAACGTCTCCTGCCCTATTTTGGCGGTGATGGTCGTTTGCTCATATTCGAAGGGTGGCATCAATACGGCAAGGAACCTTTTAACGACCAAATCATAGATTTTAGATTCTTTGTCGCTCAGTTTTCCCGGCAGCGGCGTTTGCTCAGTCGGGATGATTGCATGGTGATCCGAAACCTTGCTATCATCCACGAACGATTTATTGGCCTTAATCGGGCTGCGCAGGATTCTCGAAGCATACTGGGCATATGGTTTTATGCTGACAGCCTGTAATCTTTCTTTTAGCGTATCAACCAAATCCGTTGATAAAAAGCGTGAATCCGTCCTTGGGTAAGTCAAGACTTTATGGCTTTCATACAAGCGCTGCATGATTGATAACGTCTCTTTCGCCGAATAGCCGAATTTCTTATTGGCGTCCCGTTGAAGTTCCGTTAAATCATATAAAGAAGGAGCAAAACTTTTCTTATCGGCTTTGTTCACTTCCACCACTTCTGCCTTTTTCCCCTTCACTGCCGCAAGAACCTTCTCTGCCTTGGTTTTATCAAATGTACGGATATCTTTTGATTGGGCATCTTGCCAGATTAGGCGCAAATTGGATTCTGCCGTTGCCGATACGCCATAGTATTTCTTTGGCTGGAATTGTTTTATTTCTTCTTCTTTTTTGGCAATCATCGCAAGTGTCGGCGTTTGGACCCGGCCGCACGATAACTGCGCATTGTGCTTGGTTGTAAGGGCACGTGTCGCGTTCATTCCAACGATCCAGTCCGCTTCGGCCCGTGCTACAGCAGAGGCAAATAGATTTTCATACTCCTTGCCATCCTTCAGCTTTTTAAATCCATCTTTGATTGCTTTATCCGTTACAGAGGAAATCCAAAGCCGCTTGATTGGCTTCTTCACATTCGCTTTTTCAAGTATCCAGCGTGCAACAAGTTCCCCTTCTCGGCCTGCATCTGTGGCAAGGATGACATCCTTGACATCCTTGCGGTTCAATTGTGTTTTAACCGATTGAAATTGTTTGCCTGATTGCTTGATCACGACTAATTTCAAAGACGGCGGCAACATAGGCAGGTCCTCTAAACGCCAGGTTTTATATTTTTCATCATACGTTTCCGGATCGGCATGGGTCACCAAATGACCTAAAGCCCAAGTGACGATATACTGATCGCCTTCAAAGAAACCATTGCCCTTTCTCCCGCAATTCAACACTTTTGCTATATCTCTTCCGACCGATGGCTTCTCGGCCAGTACGACTGTTTTACTCATAGTAACATCCTTTCCCTTTTAAACTGATTCCTCTATTATCGCATATAATTTAGGACAGGGCGATAAAGCACAGCTCCCCATTATTCATCATGAAAAAATCATCTTTCCTACTCAAAATTTACCTAATGGGTGGGAATGTGCCCAAGGTCATATATGTAAATTAATAGATTAGATAGCAATCCCGTTCAGATTTTAGTATGATGAAACGTAGGGATTTTTTCAAATTAATTGGGAGGTTCAATATAAATGAGCTTACTTTCTATAGATAAATTAGCACACAGCTTTGGCGACCGTACCTTATTCAAGGACGTTTCCTTCCGCCTGATGGCCGGCGAGCATGTAGGTTTGGTCGGGGCAAATGGTGTAGGAAAATCAACGATGATGAATATCATTACTGGACAGCTTATCCATGATGAAGGCCGGGTGGAATGGACACCTGGTATCGAATATGGCTATCTTGATCAACATACGATACTTTCAAAGGGTAAATCGATTCGCGACGTCTTAAGGGATGCCTACTTACCTTTGTTCGAGCAAGAAAAAGCACTGAATGAAGTAACCGAGAAAATGGGGACGGCCACTCCAGAAGAACTTGAAGAACTCCTGGAACAAATGGGTGAAATTCAGGACAAGCTTGAAGCAGGCGGTTTCTACAATCTGGATATTAAAATTGAAGAGGCGGCACGCGGGTTAGGACTGGATGCAATTGGATTGGACCGTGATGTCTCTGCGCTAAGTGGTGGACAACGGACAAAGGTTTTACTAGCGAAGTTACTATTAGAACAACCAGAAGTCCTGCTGCTTGATGAACCGACCAACTACCTGGATGTGGAGCATATCCGCTGGCTGAGCAGCTACTTAAAGGAATACCCTCATGCATTTCTATTGATTTCGCATGATACCGAGTTCATGAACGGCGTTGTCGACGTCATTTTCCACCTAGAATTTTCTAAATTGACCCGTTACACGGCGACTTATGAAAAATTCCTTGAGCTTGCTGAATTGAATAAGAACCAACATATCAATGCTTATGAAAAACAACGTGATTTCATTAAAAAGCAGGAAGATTTCATTGCAAAAAATAAAGCCCGCTACTCAACGACCGGTCGAGCAAAGAGCCGTCAAAAGCAATTGAATCGTATGGAACGTATCGATCGTCCTGAAACTGCGATGAAACCGACCTTTGACTTCAAGGAATCTCGTGCGAGCAGCCGTTATGTATTTGAAGGCGAGGATATGGAAATCGGCTATGACCGCCCGCTGCTTCCGAAGTTGACGATGACCATCGAACGAGGAGAAAAAATTGCCGTGGTCGGCTGTAACGGAGTTGGGAAATCAACGCTGTTAAAAACGATTTTAGGTAAAATTGATCCTCTTGGCGGTAAAAGATCACTTGGTGATTTCCTTTTTCCTTCTTATTTTGAACAGGAAGTGAAAGCAGGCAATACGACACCAATCGACGAAGTCTGGAATGCTTTCCCGCATCTCGACCAACCGCAGGTACGTGCTATTCTTGCTCGTGTCGGATTGAAAAATGAACATATTACACGTCCAATGAGCCATTTAAGCGGTGGTGAACAATCCAAGGTGCGCTTATGTAAGCTTATGCTTACCGAAAGCAATTGGCTATTGTTTGATGAGCCGACGAATCATTTGGATGTTGTTGCAAAAGAAGAACTGAAACGTGCATTGAAAGAGTATAAAGGATCGATTGTCCTTGTATGCCATGAGCCTGATTTTTATGAAGACTGGGTTACAAAAGTATGGGATGTAGAAGAATGGTCGGCCCAAAATTAATTTTTTTAAGGGGATGTCGCAGAAAAGCGGCATCCCCTTTCTTATGAAATAAATAAAAAGCTGACTGAAAAAGCTCATTCAGTCAGCCTTGTCCCTTAACTATTCACCTTACAGATCATACCCGTTCCGCCACCAATGTATATGTTTTCGGAAGACCAATATCATGGATCTTATGATTCGGTTCTTCCTCGAGTACTTTAATGACAAGCCCTGATTGACCAATTGCCGTTATAAGTTCCCCGATTGTCCATTTACGCTGTACAACTTTTGAAAGGCTCCCTTTTTCTTCATCAGGCATATGTTTGGAAAAAGCGACCACATTGTTTTCGATTGCCGGAGCAAAATAGTTGCCCGTAATCTTATGCTTTTTACCATTAGAGGTAATGAGTTTTGTTGAAATGGGGTGAAATTCATGCAGGATGAATCGGCCTCCAGGGGTCAACATCCTTTTAATTTTTTCAAAAAGCGGCTCCAGATCAATTAAGTAGTGAAGCACACCAAGCTCCATTAAAACCAGTTCCTGATTTTCTGATTCGTGCTCGGATGATAAAGAGAGAACATCCGAAACGATATACTCGATGGAGACATTGGCCCCATTGGCAAGCTCATTTGCAAATGTCGCGTTTTCCTGCGAAAAATCGACAACTTTCACTTTGGCTCCCAATATGGACAGGGCAACTGCTTTAACACCATTCGACCCCATTAGATGGGTAATTTTTTTACCGGTTACATCTCCCATATATTTATAAAATGGGTACAATCTCCATTTTGGATTTTGCTTTATTTTGGATGCCAATTCTACGGGATCACCATAACGATTGACAAGCGCCAGATAATTATTCTGGTTCCACGCCTGTTCATTTTCCTCCGTGAATCCCTGCTGCCCGGCAGATAAATAAGCATGAATCTCGTCACTGTACCTTTTCATTTCTTCGTCATATAAATAACTGTACAATGACGTGCACCAAACCTCCATATCCCCCATTTTTATGGACAAACGATATGGGTCGGTTTTAATGGTCGTGTTGAACCTGCAGCGAACAGTGACAGAAACCCCCTCAACATCCATTAGAAAGGAAGAAGTCTCCGGACTTTTTTCAAGCTTTGTTGGGGAGTATGCAGAAAAAAGATCCATAGCTTCATTAAAGACATCCCATTGTACATCCAGGTCAATGTTCTTATACTCGTCAATATCCACTCCTTGTACGAACAGAGCAGATCTACCTGTATATTGGTAAGGAATATTAGCTTGATCTAACTTGTTCCCCATTAATGTGATTGTATGATAAAAACTCGCCTTCATATTAACCTCCTTAACATCAAAAGAGCATAACAATTATTCTTCTATAGCAAATTTCAAACCGATACTCGAAATAGCAATCAGCTCTTCATCATGGCGGTCAATGCCATAAACGAGTAATGTAACCAGCATATATATTGCTCTGAACCTTGCTAAGCACTCTGTTTCCTTTTCGATTTCACCATAGATCTCAAAAAAGGATTGGCGAGCCTCCTTTGGAAAATAACTGTATAAAAAAGAGAAATCAATGGCTGGGTTTCCGATATGGACATCTCCCCAATCAATGATACCTGTGAGAATACCCTCGTCATTCAGTAAAACATTCCGTATATGAATGTCTCCGTGAACGAGTGTAATTGGATGTTGAACATCCACATCGCCTAGCCTTTCAACAAAATCTTTAACCGCATAAGCCTGGTCATTGTATCCTAGCTTTAATAGCGTTGAGACATTTTCCATTAGTGATTTCTGGCGAAAGGATACATCGAGCCTTCTCAATCCATCAGGCTGCACACCTAAATTCCTGGCCTTTTCTACAGGAAAACTGTGAAGGACTTTCAAAAAATGGGCAAATCTTTTTGCCGATTCTATCTTATTTGCAACAGATCCCTCTACAGGTAAATGTCCCTTTACGATTTTATAACCTGTAAATGGATATGGATAGATGGTACTTGGTTTCCCAAAAAAGATCGGCTCAGGGATATCAAGCGGCAATGTGCCTGCAATTGAAGGCAAAAGCTGATTCTCCACCTGAATCAACGTAACTGCTATAGGGCGTCGAGGGAAACGGAATACAAATTCCCCATTGATTTGTATCACCGTATTATCGAAACCCTCCCCAAGTTGCTTGATCTCTTTCAACTCAATTTCTGGAAACTGTAGCCTGATCAATTTCCCTGCCAGATCTAAGGAAACTGGATATTCTGCCAACCAAGGCTTTTCCACACCCGTCTCCTCCTTTTACCGGTTTCTCCCCCTATTGGGACTGCTGCCAGATCCACCCCTGCGATTACTCGGCCCCTGTGTACTAGTTGATCTACGGCTGTCTCTTTGACCTCCTCGTGGATTGTCACGCATTGGTCCACGGCTGTCTTCTGAGCGGCCTCCCCGCGGGTTCTCTCGCCTTGGTCCGCGGCTGTCTTCCAAGCGGCCTCCCCGTGGATTCTCTCGAATTGGTCCACGGCTGTCTTCCGAGCGGCCTCCCCGCGGATTCTCTCGTCTTGGTCCGCGGCTGTCTTCCGAACGGCTTCCCCGTGAATCCTCACGTTTGGGTCCACGGCTGTCTTCTGAGCGGCCTCCTCGTGGTTTTTCCCTCTCGATTTCACGATTGTCAGTTTGGTTTACAGAGCGGTGACTGCCACGATTCGGTCCTCTCGTATCTATCCGTTCCCGATGGCGTCTTCCCCCTCCTGTACGTGGTCGACGGGCACTCTCTTCAGAAGTATCTTCATATCGTTTCTTTTTATGTCCCACCTCATCAGGTTGGAACATTGTGACTCCTTCAATCTTCCTTCTTTCGATCTTCATGGAAATCCCTTTTTCTATATCGCCTAAAAGCTGAAGATCCTTCGTTGCAATAAAGGTTACAGCCAAGCCATTCTCACCCGCTCGCCCTGTACGGCCAATTCGATGGATGTAACTTTCCGCATCTTCAGGAACATCATAATTAAATACATGGGTCACGCCTTCTACATCAAGCCCTCGTGCCGCAACGTCCGTTGCCACTAAGTATTGAAGCTTTGCATCCCTGAAGTTTTTCATGACACGCTCCCGCTTTGCCTGTGATAGGTCCCCATGAAGTTCTTCGGAATTGAAGCCTTCTGCTTTTAGAGCATCATTCAAAACTGAAACGCGACGTTTTGTGCGGCAAAATATAATCGCCAAGTATGGCTGTTCTTCTTTGATTATGGTAATTAATGAAGACTGTTTGGCACGATCGGTCGTCTCGATGACAAGTTGCCTGATTTGTTCGACCGTCACTTGCTCAGCTTTTACAGCGGCAGTTAATGGTTTATTCATGTAACGTTTAGCCAGTTGATGAACTTGTTCAGGCATCGTGGCGGAAAAGAGCAACGTTTGGCGTTCATCTGGAAGTTGTCCCATGATTTCTTCCACTTCTGGCAAAAATCCAATATGAAGCATTTGATCAGCTTCATCCAGCACGAGTGTTTGAGTTTGGGATAGATCAATGGTGCCTCGACGTAAATGATCCAATAGCCTGCCAGGAGTGGCAACCACTACAGAAATATTCCTTGTCAGTTTCTTCATTTGCTGCTCGACATCCTGTCCGCCATAAACAGCAAGAACCTGCAACTCTTCGATTTCATTAGCGAATTTTTTCAATTCCGCAGTGATTTGCAAAGCCAATTCTCTAGTTGGCGTAACGATTAGTGATTGTATGTGGGATGCAGCCGGATCAACTTTTTCCAGGATTGGCAACAAAAATGCCAAGGTCTTCCCCGTCCCCGTCTGCGCCTTCGCGATGACATCTCTTCCATCAAGGATATCTGGTATCGCTTTCTCCTGTATAGGAGTTGGATTGGATATTCCTATTTGCTTTAATATCATGTTAATCGCCGGGCTGACGCCAAGGTCGATGAAATTTGTCATGAATTGTCCTACTTTCTGAATTTCTTCATTTAATTAACTAGTAAATCTTAAGGGGAAATGGCATGCAGTTCCCTTCAACTTAAGGTCATTTATCTTATTCTAAGCTATTTGTTAGTATATCATTATCTATTTTCGAGAAAACGTGTCACTTAAAATTTTTCATCCTATTGTACTTTAGTTGTTTTTCTAATATAATTTATAAGATTATCCAATCGAGCTACTTACTTGAAAATAAAGGGTAAGCGTCTCCTCCTTGTAGAATTATACAAGGATTTTTTGTATATAAAAAAGGAGTGACCTCATGTTTAAATTAAAAGAACGGAATTCAAATATCAAGACGGAAGTACTTGCGGGGCTTACAACCTTTTTAACACTAGCTTATATCATCGTTGTAAACCCCATGATTCTTTCTGATGCCGGTGTTCCTTTCGACCAGGCATTCACAGCAACCATAATTGCAATAATAGTCGGTACCCTATGCATGGCCCTTTTAGCCAATTACCCGATTATCATAGCGCCTGCTATGGGATTGAATGCTTATTTTGCCTACTCGGTACTGGGAACCCATGATATTACATACACAGTTGCCTTCTCTGCAGTCTTTGTTACCGGTATCATCTTTATCCTTTTATCCCTAACCTCTTTCCGCTCAAAATTGATCGAGGCCATCCCAAATAACTTGAAGCATGCAATCAGTGCCGGAATCGGGCTTTTCATCACCTTTATCGGACTTCGCTTGTCAGGTGTCGTAACACAGCATGAATCCAACCTGGTTACCCTTGGAAGCTTCAGGGACGCTAGTGTGGCGCTTACATTGGTTGGTTTGGTCATAACGATCGTGCTGATCGTTCGCAATGTGCAGGGAGCGATATTCATCGGAATGATCGTGACGGCCATAATCGCTTTCTTTACAGGTCAATTGAAAATAGATGGACTTGTTTCCACACCTTCATTACCTGAAGGAATAATTGTCGCCAATCCCATCACATCTATTGCGGATGTCATTAACTACGGGCTTTATGGCGTCGTCTTCTCCATTCTGCTTGTCATGCTGTTTGATACGACGGGAGCTTTATTGGGGATCGTACGTCAAGCAGGATTGTTGAAGGAAAATAAGCTAGAAAAATCCGGCAGTGCCTTTTTTGCAGATTCCATCGGCACTACCGTTGGCGCCATGTTCGGTACAAGCCCGACCGCGGCCTCGGTTGAATCTTCAGCTGGAGTAGGGGCAGGCGGTAAGACAGGTTTAACCGCACTTGTAGTGGCCCTCCTTTTCTTAATAACCGCCTTCTTCAGCCCGCTGATAGGTGCAGTCTCAAATGTAGCTGCAATCACGGCACCAAGCTTGATCATCGTGGGAAGTATGATGATCAAAAGCATAAACGAAATTGACTGGACACACTTTGATGAATCATTTCCAGCCTTTTTGGTCATTGTCGCCATGCCGTTAACATCAAGCATCGCCAACGGGATAGCACTTGGATTCATCGCTTATCCCATTTTAAAAATGGCTAGAGGAAAATTCCTCGAAGTACATCCGTTCGTGTACATGTTTGCGATTCTATTCCTCTATCAACTGATTTTCCTAGCCTGATCGTTTTAAGAGGGACCCCTGAGGCCCCTCCTTTTTTTATGAATTCCTTTCCAAAAAAAGAAGGATATCCAACTTGTCGTCAGATATCCCTCTACATATTCACTGGTTCATTTGATCAAGGAAATCACCCAGGAGATCGTCGAGATTTTCCTCTTCCGGTTCCGATTCTTCCTCTTGTTGTACGGGTTCATCTAAACTCCAATCAAAATCATCCAGATCTTTCTTAGGCAAGTCCTCCCGGACCTCCTCAGCTTCCTGTTCTTCAGGCTCAGCCTTCATATATGATTCATCATTCGATCCATTACTGTTCAAGGAGGCAAGTAAGGCCGTTGCGCGTAAAGGATCGGATAAAAGGTTGTACATAATCGTTCCAAGCATAGCTTCTGAGTGGGAATGCTTGAGCCAATCACGCTGAGATTTGCTTAGCTTGTTCGGCATGGGCAGGGCAATCATTTCCCGATCCTGATGGGTGGATTGCCCGACTCCATCGAGAACATACTCAGCAATTTTACTGGAAAAATTCCTTCTTTCCGTTTCCTTCAATTTCTGCAGCTGTCTTAACGTATAATCTGATACATCCGAAGGAATACGAAAAGTGATGGCTTGTCCTCTTTTAATTTCAGAAGAAGCTGTTTTTTTCATTCTCTCACCTATTTAATGGAACCCGTTCTTTGTTCTTTCTTCTTTTGCTGGGATTGATTCTGTTCCTTTGCATTCCGGCGATTAAAATCGGAAATCAATTTATAATAGGCGTTTGCCATCATCCAAACGCTTTCCCGCTCGTCTTCGAAAAAGTCTATATTGTAGCCATCGAAATTTTGATTCAATGTTTTCAAGTAATCTTTCAGGACAATCGATCCCCCGCCTACAAAATAGCAGATTTCTGTTTGTGAATTTTTTTGCCATACGTTGCGCAGGTGGCGATATTGCTTTTTGGCCAGTTCTCCCAAAATACGGTCAACGATATCATGGACGCTTGTCCGGCTTCCGCGAACCATAATATGATTGCGATCATTTTTCTTCGTGATGATTTCTACGACATCGCGCCTGCTATCCAACTCGACACCATGTTTCTTCCTGATTTCTTCACGAATTGATTCAAGTGCTTCAGCAACTCCCAAATTGAATCCTTGTGCCTTGTCATCGTCAACTTTACGATTTTTAATGACCGCGATATCCGTCGATAATCCACCGATATCCTGAATAAGTATTCTTCTATCTATTAATTCACGGTTAATGATATTCAAATCTTTATCCATGACCAAATTTATGTATGCAGCGAAGCCCTCTGGATAGACTTTCACTTCATCGAACTTGATATTAACCTTCATGCCTTGATATTTAGGAGTAATTAAAAATTCCACCTGATGGACGGAACCAAGTAATTTCGAGCGGTACCCGACGTCTTTCCCTTCTTTAACCTCCCGAAGTGGCAACCCTGTTCCAAGCGTATAGTTGGCTTCCACAACGTTATTCACTTTTTTGAATGTATCGTTGTCCCCCAACTTGGCAGCGTCTAATGCAAGAGCCGCAAAAAGCATGACTAATGTTTGATCTTCTTCCGATTTACTGCTTCCTAAATCCAGTTCTGTAGGATTATCACTTTTTGTCGCCAAGTTTCCAACGCGATAAATCGCATTATTGTCTTGCAGAGCCGGTGAATGGACCCTAATATGAATCCCTTCCATTGGGTTTTTTTCATTAAGTTCCTCAATCCCAATGACCGGACGGTCCTCTATGTCTTTTGCAATGACATTTGGTATATATAGTTCAGACTCTAGTTTTCCAAAAATAGCTTTGATAGCATCATTTCCTACGTCTACTGCTGCGATTCTAGAACTCATCTAAAAACATCCCCTTTTTTATAGAAAAAATTTAGTGAAGCATTCCCTTTAAGGATAGGAAAAGTTTCCACGATAGTCAATGCTTCATTAGTAATAGCTATATTTGTCGAATTGTTTTCAAATTGTTTACAATAGGAACAAATATGTATACACCTTATATATAGCTATGTATACGTATTTGTACACACGTATACATAATTGTGTACGATGTATCTTTTTTTGTTTACACGTATACGTGTTTGTACACAAACCATATATTGTATTTTTAATTGATCTTTCCCCTACAAAAATAAGCGTATAAATAGTGAGTTTGGTCATGGTGATAAATGGACAATTCACTAATGAACTGTATAACTGTATAGAGGTATTCAAAAGACTGAGAAAAATACAGAAACTTCCCAAATTCGGGAACCCTATTGGCGCAGTGCGTTAAAATTACATTCAATGGAATGTAATTTACCTGCAATAGATACCTATATTCACGCGAATATTGATGAATATAAAAGTAAAACTCAAAGCTATGTTACAGGTAAAGGTTGATAGTTTCTAAATAACTATATCCTATGTGAAATTAAAAGGGTTTCTATTGGTCACCTGGATATTAATACTGAAATAAATATTAGATTGTGAAGGTCTCCCCTTCAACTAACGGGGCAGGTTAGTTGAAAAAGAAGATACAATTAAAAATAAGAAAATAGGAGTGTAAACATATGGGACTAGATGTTGTGCTTTATGACAAGGATGACAAAATAATAGATTCTTATGCAATAACGGAAACTTTACACAATGAAATATTTAACTCTAAGAGATTATTACTTGGCGGATGAAGAATATATAGGAACATCGATTACGGGGTTAATTGATGATTTGAAAAGGTATAAGATGTTTATAACCCAGCATAAGAAAGAAGAGTATCAAGAATTCATTGATAAAATCTCCATTGTTGGTGACTAAATGTGAAAATTTTGTTCAACTAACTTGCTGCTTTAGTAAACTGACAGCTCATTTTGATGTTCCAATTTGAAATAACCTGCCTTAGAAGGCGGTGTTTCTAAGTCTTAACGTGTCTGCGGTTTCCCAAGTTCCGTGAACACTCGCTATGATAAGCATTACCTTTTTCTTATTCAAATCACTTTCCATTTTTCTATTGTCAAGGAACTGAAACCGCACTAAATATAGCTGCAAATATTTCGTAGATACTCCATTAAATCGACTCAACCATTTCTTTAGTCCGGAATGGTAATTATTTATATTATTAAGATGATAGATGCCTTTCGTGACGTATTCTTTCTTACTGCTGCCATTTATGATAATGTGTTAAACATCGTTTTTAGTCGAATAAGATTTATAAGAATGATGAGCAGCAGAAATAAGCACAGTTTCACTTTGGAAATGCATTGTAAGGGTTGTATCATTTGCTCTGTTAGAATTCTACCTGAACCGACACGCTTCGAGAGGGCTGTTTTGTTTCGGTCTCTTGCGGCCAAGACACAGACTTGTTCATTGGAGATACCTCTTTTAGTAGCTGAGCCACCACGTTTTCTTGATTTACGGTTCGAAATAACCTTTCGACCTTTATGACTTTCTAAGAATTAGGTTTCATCTACTTCTACTATTCCTTCAAATGTACCGACACTTCCTTTCACAAGAGCAGATAACCCTTTCAGCATACATTCAATAAACCCAATCCATTTGTCTGCCTTTTTCGAACGATACATAGGGGAGTTTGTCAAATGGCAGCTCAATTTAAGAGAATCTTTGCACCTCTAACGTTGACGACCATTTCGCTTACCATAGCGAACAACTGACATACTTCCACATTGTCGGCAATGAAAGCCGTGATAAAACTTCCAGGATACCACAACTGATTACGGTTTATTAAAAAACAACCAAGAACTTTAACATAGCCAAATTCAAAAAGAACTAAAAACCTATCGAAACTAGCCATTCGCGGGGATTATGCAGAAGAAATCCCTTTCTCCTTTCCTTGTAAATCTTCCATGATCCAAGCACAGTTTCACCCCTTTAAAATATTTAACGGCCCTCCTCTCCACGACTCTGGAAGCTGAAGAAGTTTCCACGATAGTCAACCCTTCATTAGTTGTAGTTATATTTTTCGAATTGTTTTCAAATTGTTTACAATAGGAACAATTATGTATACACCTTATATATAGCCATGTGTACGCTTTTGTTTACATGTATACATTATTGTGTACATTCCATCTATTTTTGTTTACATGTATACGTTTTTGTAAACAAACCAAATAATGTATTTTTTAATCTTTCTTCTTACAAAAATTAGCGTATAAATAGCGGATTTGGGTATGGTAATAAATGGACGATTCACTAACTGAACTGTATGGAGGTATTCAAATGACTGAAAAAAATACAGACCTTCCCCGATTTCCGGAACCCTATTGGCGCAGCGCGTTAACTTTCCCTTCTTTTTCCAAACTAGATACAGATATAACCACTGATGTCTTAATAGTAGGTGGTGGAATTACTGGAATCACTTCAGCCTATTTACTAGCTAAACAAGGTGTTAAAGTCACACTGATTGAAGCAGGCGAAATCCTTACTGGAACGACAGGACACACTACAGCAAAAATCACGGCCCAGCATGGCCTGATTTACGACCAGTTGATCACTGACCATGGTGAAGAGAAGGCCAAACTTTATTATGAAGCCAATGCAGATGGAATGAAGCTAATCAAAGACTTGGTAGAGGAACATTCCATTGAATGTAATCTGACTGCACAGGATGCCTATATTTACGCAAATACGGATGAATATAAAAGCAAAATTCAAAAAGAACTGAAAGCCTATCAAAAACTTGGGATTCGAGGCGATTATGCAGAAGAAATCCCATTCTCCATTCCTTGTAAAGCTGCTGTGATCATGAAAGATCAAGCCCAGTTTCATCCATTAAAATATTTAACTGCCCTCATTTCGACAATTCTCGAAAGTGGAGGCACAATTTATGAACGGACAACGGCAATGAAGATTGAAGACGGCGATCCACCAACCGTTCTGACGGATACTGGACATACCATCAAAAGCAATCATGTTATCGTCGCCTCCCACTTCCCTTTTAATGATGAAGTGGGCTTATACTTTGCCCGTGTTCATGTAAAAAGGTCCTATGTACTTGGAATTAGGACTGAACAGGAATTTCCCGGGGGGATGTATTACAGTGCCGACAGCCCTACCCGCTCCCTTCGCTATACGGAATTGGACAATGGGGAAAAACTTATACTGGTTGGCGGAGAAGGCCATAAAACAGGGCAGGGAATCTCGACAATCGAGCATTATGAGGCCCTGAAGGATTTCAGTTCCCAGTATTTCGATGTGAAGGACATTCCCTACCGCTGGTCGGCACAAGATATTGTGACACCGGATAATATCCCCTTCGTCGGTCCAGTAACATCCAATCATCAAAACGTCCTGATAGCTACCGGCTATGCGAAATGGGGAATGACGAATGGATCGATTGCTGCCAAAATCTTGACGGACCGGATTTTGCAAAAAGATAACCGGTATGCGGAATTGTATGATCCTGCCCGTTTAAAAGGCTTGAAAAATATGATCCAAGATAATGCTGATGTGGCGAAGCATCTGATCAAAGGCAAAGTGGCCGTCATTGATAAAAAGCCAGAAGACTTAGGCATCGATGAAGGGGCAATCGTAAAGGTGAATGGAGACAAAGCTGGGTGTTACCGTGATCATGATGGCCAGCTGCATATAGTCGATTCCACATGTACACACATGGGATGCGAGGTTGAATGGAATAGCGGCGACCGTACTTGGGACTGCCCATGCCATGCCTCCCGCTACTCTATCACTGGTGAAGTTTTAAATGGTCCTGCTGTCGAACCATTGAAAAAAATACGCTAATGGTCAATTTATGATGTACCCTAATAGTCGACTAGTTCTGCTGTTTTCCTTATACTGAAGTTACTGCATGAACGAATGGTTGCAAATAACTCTAAAAAGGATTGAATCGAATATGAACGGTAAAAATCGAAAAGATATTACACCAGGCACCTCTGTGGACATTGTACTTAAAGCGGATCAACGCAGCGGAAAACTGACGAGCGGCACTGTAAAGGATATTTTAACCAACTCCAGCAGTCACCCTCACGGAATTAAAGTAAGATTGACGGACGGCCAGGTTGGCAGGGTTCAAGTCATTCATAAGTAATCTGCACTCGGCCAAGGCCGAGTGTATTTTTTTTGATTTTCCGAAGGAATCGTTAACGAGGCGGATATTTCAATCATGTTTCCCGCTCATACTTCGTACAATAGGGTTGAGATTATCTCTTTTAAAAAGGCTGGTGTCAAAATGAATCAAGAATATAATGCCCCTGATCGGAATGATTACCGAAATGATGAAAATACATTGAAAGTCTCCGGCTCAGAGACGCTATCTGCCGCTCCGGATCAAGCGACGATAACCCTTGGAGTCATAACAGAGAATGAAGACCCGCAAAAGGCCCAGCAGGCCAATTCTCAAGCAATTGCAAATGTCATCGAATCACTTAAATCCGCTGGCATTCCAGAAGAGCAATTGAAAACGAGTGATTACAGAATCGATCCACAATATGATTATATCGACGGAAAGGAATTGTTCAAGAACTACAAAGTCCAGCACATCCTCCAGGCCCAAACGACCGACATCGAAAAAATCGGCAGCATAATCGACACGGCAGTCAGAAGCGGTGCCAACTCAATAACAAGCATCCGCTTTTCCTTATCCAATCCAGAATCTTACTATAACCAAGCACTCTCGCTCGCTTTAAATAATGCATACGAAAAAGCACTCTCCATGGCTCGAACACTGGGAATCTCATTGAACCCAGTCCCTATTAAGGTTGAAGAGGTATCTGAAACAGCTACTCCAATGCTTTACCAAACAAGTACCTTTTCAAAAATGGCGACTACCCCGATTCAGCCCGGAGAATTGAACATCACTGCCTCAGTAAGAGTCGAATATACGTATTAAAGCACTCATTCCATATAAAACCCCCTTGGCAAACCAAAGGGGGTTTTTCACTTTAAAAGACTACCGTTTTATTTTCATGAACGAGGACCCGGTCCTCCAAATGCCATTTAACGGCACGTGCCAGCACCCTGCGTTCAGCGGAACGACCGATTTTCTTCATATCCTCTGCAGAATCACGATGGTCCACACGTTCAATATCCTGCTCGATGATTGGTCCTTCATCCAAATCATTCGTCACATAATGAGAAGTCGCCCCTATCAGCTTGACCCCGCGGTCATATGCTCTTTCATAAGGCCGTGCACCAATGAATGCAGGTAAAAATGAATGATGGATATTGATGATTTTATTTGGATGGGCGGCTACGAAATCCGGCGTCAGGATCTGCATATACCTAGCTAATACAATTAGGTCCACATTGTATTCTTCCAAAAGTCCAAGCTGCTTTGTCTCCACTTCCTTGCGTATATCCTTATTTGCAGGAATATAATAAAAAGGGATCCCCATCGATTCGACAATTTGCCTCGTATCTTCATGATTACTGATAACTAGCGCAATATCGGCCAATAAATCCCCGCTTTGCCACTCCCAGAGCAATTCCAGTAAGCAGTGCGGTTCTTTGGAGACGAAGATAGCCGTCCTCTTCAAATCACTCACATGATTAAGTGTCCACTCCATCGAAAACTTTGTCGAAACTTCATGAAAGGCCACTTCCATATCCGCTGCCCTATCCTTTAATCCTGGGCAATCGAATTCAATCCTGGTAAAAAAGGTGCCGCCCTCAGGGTTCAACGAATACTGGCTCAACTCGACAATATTTGCATCATATTCTTTAAGAAAGGCCGTAACTGTCGAAACAATTCCTGGTTGGTCCGGACATTTTATAATTAAACGGCCTCTATCTTGATTTTTTTCACGAAATTCCTCTAACTGCTCTTGCACAAAGTTGCTCACCATTTTCCCAACTGCCCTTCTTCTATTTTGCTACATTATACTTCAATTCATAGGCAAAATTAAAGTCAGTCAATTAATACGGGATTGAATACCTTAGTAATAACTAGACGCTCTCTATTACATTGCTTTTGGATTTTTTGCATAAAAACAGTAGCTTACAGTTTATTCTTCAGTTGAATATACGAAACAAAATGCATGAATAAAGAAAAAAACATAACGATAGAACAAATACTTACAATAATAAATGAGAATCGTGATTTGTTTTTAATTGTGATATATGTAAATGTTACGGTCGGAAATAAAAACAAAACTTGCATCCAAGTAGGCTCATCAAAAGGACCCGTATACAATAAAATCGTTTTCGCCAATGTGTCTCTGTTTAGAGATGCTTTTTTATTTATTATTTATTTTGTTTTTTTTTCACCTAAACTTGCCGCCAGAGATAAAAAGATATAAGGGAATGCCAATAAAATTAAATCCGGAAACCCATAGCCATTAAACACTAAGTTATAATCTGGATGTTCATCCATATAATAACCGGCTCCCGCCATATAAAATCCAACAAGCAAATAAGTAATGAAAGATATAGTTAAACTACTTATACTTAGAGCGTTTAATTTTATAGTAACTACAATTAACGCAAAGTATACTAAATAGAAAATCCCTAAAATAACTAACAGTAAAAAAATATAACCTGGATCAAATATCGCTTGATTCGAACTGCTATACATATGAAATCACCTCTTATTAAAAACTAATGTATCCCTACTACTTTGGATTACATCCGTTTTTATAGGTTAATACTAGTGATAAATCAGGACGCCAAGGTTCTAAGTTCCAAGGTGACTTGTAAATTGTTAATGGATTTACAGCATGACAAATGAATATTTTAGGAGAAGACTCAGATTCAATTTTAAACATCTGTCTAAATCCACCATCTAGTATCTGATTATCGACTGAGTACCCATCTTCTTCATTTTCGTAAACAATTGTACCATCAACATTCTCAACAAATTTTAAATCTGGGTCGTCTATCGAGATAGCGACTGAATTTTCTTCTGAATCAGTATATGTAATTTCATTTTTATCAAGATTAATATTTGAAGTGAAATCTTCTGTTTCAGTAACAATGTTATTTTCTTGTACTTGATAATCCATTACTTCCACATCTTCAATAAGATTATAAGGAAGTTGTTCCATGTTTGTTACTGTGGAATTACTTTCTGCATAACTACTTGTGCTAAAGCCAGTAAAACTTAATGATAAAATACTAATTACACTTAAGACTTTTAAACTAATAAACTTCATTGTTGTTCCCCTTTTATTTTTTTAGTTTGTCTATAAAACAACAGGCCCATAGCACTCGTAAAAGAGAAGTGCGACTACATTATTTTAGCTGCTAAAGTGAAATTTTTTTCAGCGATTAAATTATGTTGAAAGTGCAGTTACAGGTGCGTAGCTTGCTTTTAATCCATTTTTTAAAAGTAATATTTCGGAACTTAATTGTTCAGCTTCCTGAACAATTAAGTTGGAATTTAAGGAGTTGAAACTCGCGTAAACGTGATGACTTACTGAAATGTTGATCAACAATATTACGTGAGTCCGAAAAATGTGTAGTACTGGGGTAGCATTTAACTACTTTTTATTAAATCAATATAGTTCCTCCTTTGAATTGTAATAATTTAATTGTATATAAAAGTAAATTGTTTAACGTTCCAACATTGGAACTATGAGTTTCATTTTTGAGTAAATAAAGAGAAAGTGATGATATGGAATGAGGGTCTTTTATTTCAAGAGTCACTAGTTTCTACTTTAGTAACACTTGTAAAATCATAGGCAGTCCCCTTAGGGCCAAAACCATCCTCCTCATTCATATCCCACCACGAGAAATTTAAAAATTCAGTTTATTTTTCTTATAAAAAAAGGTTATCCACTCCCTCATAAGGGTATAGACCATTCGATTAGTTTTTTTCAAAGGGGGAAATGAAATTATCATGAAATCATCCGTTACATTCATTCTATCCATTCTGGTCATTCTTGGACTTTTGTCCGGCTGCGCTGAAAAAGACCAACTAGAGGATGGTAGTAAGCTGATCAATAAGGATCAGTTTGTTTTCGCTGCATCAGGTGAATTCAAGCCATTCAGTTATGTCAATGATGACATGACCGTAACAGGATTCGATATTGAAGTCGGCGATGCCATAGCCAAGGAACTCGATTTAGAGCCGGTGCCTAAACGGATAAAATTCAAAGGTATCGTGGAAGGTGTCAAAACCGGTCGGGCAGATGCCGCGGTTGCCAGTCATACGATCAATGAACAACGAAGTAAACATGTTGCCTTCTCCACCCCTTATTACTACTCAGGTCCTCAAATTTTCGTCCGAAAAGATAGTGATATTAAAACGGTGGAGGATTTAAAGGGAAAGGAAGTTGCGGCCTCTAAAGGCTCCACATACGCAACCACAGCAGAAAAGTATACAACCAATGTAAAAACCTATGACAGTGATATCACCGCCCTTAAAGCATTGAGCGGAGGACGTCATGATGCCGTCATCACCGACTTTGTAACCGGCAAGGAAGCGACCAAGGAAGGTTTCGACATCGAAGGACGGCAATTGATCGAACGAAGCGAGCAGGCCATCGTACTGCCTAATGACAACCCACAGCTGCTTGCACGCATCAATGAAGCACTTGAAAACCTCCGGGAAGATGGAACACTTGCGAAAATCAGCAAAAAATACTTTGGTGAGGATATCACAACCAAGCCTGAATAAAGATTGATAGAAAGGGAGTTATTACATTGCCAAGTTTTTCACATTTTTTTGATATATTATTTAGCTCCTCGGACGTATTCATCCGAGCCATGCTCCTCACTTTGGAACTGACGGTAGTCTCCATATTGGTAGGAATCGTCATCGGGTTGCTATTTGCACTTTTAAAAATATCCAATATAAAAATTCTTGCATGGATTTCAGATACATATGTATTCCTGGTACGGGGAACACCGCTTATCGTACAGATATTCATACTCTATTTCGGTATCAGCAATCTCTTTTTACTACCAGACTTCTGGGCGGCGTCACTTGCCCTTGCCTTCCATAATGGAGCTTATATCTCCGAAATACTGCGTGGTACGATCCAATCGATCGACAAAGGCCAAATGGAGGCCGGACGCTCACTTGGCATGAGCAATTCACTCGCATTAAAACGAATTATCTTGCCTCAGGCCTTCCGTCGCGCATTGCCGCCGCTAGGCAACCAATTCATCATCGGGCTGAAGGATTCATCACTGGCAGCCTTCATATCCATGAATGAGCTGTTTAACGTAGCCACCACGTTAGGTTCGAATAATTTCGATGAAATGACGTATTTACTGATTGTAGCGGTCTACTACTTGATTCTTGTGGCATTCCTGACCATTATCGTCAATTTATTCGAAAAGAAACTGTCCATAAGTGATCGATAGGGGGAATTGAAATGGAACAAAAAGAAATGATTCGCATTAGGAATTTAAATAAATCGTATGGGAACCTGCATGTACTTAAAGATATTGATATGAAGGTACTGGATAGCGATGTTGTCTGTTTGATTGGGCCAAGCGGTTCAGGAAAAAGCACCCTGCTCCGCTGTTTGAATTATTTGGAGAAGAAAGACAGCGGGCAAATCCTTATTGAAGGAACGGAGGTCACACCGGGTACCCATGATATTAATAAAATCCGTGAGAAAGTGGGAATGGTTTTTCAGCATTTCTATCTCTTCCCGCACATGACCGTCCTTGAAAACGTCATCGAAGCGCCGACTCACGTCAAAAAGGTCCCGAAGGCACAGGCGATTGAAGAGGCAAAAGCATTGCTTGCCAAAGTCGGCTTATCAGATAAAGCGGATGTCTATCCAAGCAAGCTCTCAGGCGGCCAGAAACAGCGTGTAGCGATAGCCCGAGCCCTTGCCATGAAGCCTGATATCCTACTCTTTGATGAGCCTACCTCCGCTCTGGATCCCGAACTCGTCGGGGAGGTACTGGCTACGATGAAGGAACTTGCCTTGGAGGGGATGACAATGGTAGTCGTTACACATGAAATGAGCTTTGCACGAGAAGTTGGCGATTGGATTGTCTTCATGCATGATGGGAGGGTCGTCGAAAGCGGCCCGCCAAAAGAATTCTTCACAAATCCAAAAGAAGAGCGTACAAAAGAGTTCTTGCAAACGACAATCTTTTGATTTGGCGGGGAGATTTCCTCCTTCATTGCGGTCCCGGACATCTTTATAAGCAATACAGGCGTAAATTCCTGTATTGCTTCTTTTGTATATAAACCCGCCTGGGATTTGCTTTTCTTTCATTGCCAATTAGATAGTTTCCTTGATTAAAAGATAAAAGTTTCAGGGATATTTTTTTAACTGATTACACAAACTAAATACTTGATGATATGGTTTCAGAACGTATCCCAAAACCCCGATTCCGGCTCGAACATGGAAAAATATCTGTATTTATGGTATATATACAGGTAAAATTAAAAGAAGTATATAAATGAAAGAGGTCGAATTCAGTTGGAAAATAACTCTTCGAATTTTATTAAAAATATTATAAAAGATGATCTTGAGTCCGGAAAACATAATCATATCATCACCCGCTTCCCTCCTGAGCCAAATGGATATTTACATATCGGACACGCCAAATCAATCATATTGAATTTTGGAGTGGCTGATGATTTCAATGGTAAAACAAACCTACGATTCGATGATACCAATCCATTGAAAGAAGATATCGAGTATGTCAATTCCATTAAAGAGGATGTTAAATGGCTTGGTTACGACTGGGATAACCTTTTCTTCGCTTCCGACTATTTCGATGAAATGTATAAAAGAGCTGTCTTGCTCATCAATAAAGGACTGGCATATGTGGACGACCTTAATGCCGACCAAATCCGTGAATATCGCGGAACATTGACCGCTCCTGGGAAAGATAGCCCCTACCGAAATCGAACAGTCGAGGAAAACCTTGAACTATTTGAAAAGATGCGCAGCGGCGATTTCGAGAATGGCACAAAAGTATTGCGTGCAAAAATCGATATGAGCTCACCTAACATTAATCTGCGCGATCCTGTTATATACCGTATTTCCCATACTGAACACCATAATACAGGCAACAAATGGTGCATTTACCCAATGTATGCCTTTGCTCATCCCATTGAGGATGCTATCGAGGGTGTCACCCATTCCATTTGTACACTTGAGTTCGAAGATCAACGCCCGCTTTATGACTGGATCGTTGAAAATTGTGAAATGGAAAGCAAACCAAAACAATATGAATTTGGCCGTCTTAACCTGACCAATACCGTAATGAGCAAGCGAAAACTGAAGCAGCTTGTCGATGAGGGCTTCGTGGATGGCTGGGACGACCCACGGATGCCTACCGTATCAGGCCTTAGAAGACGCGGATATACACCTGAAGCGATTCGTGCATTCTGCCAAGAGATTGGTGTTGCAAAAACCAGCGGTGTCGTAGACTCTCAAATGCTCGATCATTTCGTGCGGGAAGACTTAAAGCTGAAAGCTCCACGGACTATGGCTATTCTAAATCCCCTAAAAGTGGTCATCACCAACTATCCGGAAGGAGAGGTTGAATGGCTGGATGCTGAGGTCAACCCGGAGGTTCCGGAAATGGGCACGCGACAAATTCCTTTCTCACGTGAAATATATATTGAACAGGACGATTTCATGGAAAACCCGCCGAAAAAGTATTTCCGACTTTTCCCGGGCAATGAAGTCCGTTTAAAACATGCTTATTTCATTAAATGTGAAGAAGTGATAAAAGACGAAGCCGGTAACGTCGTCGAACTTCGCTGCACGTATGACATTGAAACAAAAAGCGGATCCGGTTTCACTGGCCGTAAAGTAAAAGGTACTTTGCACTGGGTCGAAGCTTCACAAGCCGTTTCAGCAGAGTTCCGTAATTACCAGCCTTTAATTTTGGATAAGGAAAATGAAGAGGAAGAAGAAAAATCATTCTTGGAGCGGGTAAACCCTGAATCCATAGAAATTTTACAAGGTTTTGTCGAGCCTAACATGAAGGATGTTAAGTCTCAGGATAAATTCCAATTCTTCAGACATGGCTATTACAATGTTGATTCCAAACTCACTAGCGCCGATCACTTGGTCTTCAACCAAATTGTTGGATTGAAAAGTTCCTTTAAATTATAAAATCACAGAAAAGAACCAGGTCCCTCAGAGGATTCTGGTTCTTTTTCACTCTCAACACACATCTATCAATTTCCCTCGTAAAGTTTGATCCCTTGCTTGGCAAGAGCCTGTTTTAGTGTTCCCTGAGTCGAAACCTGACTAAAATCAAGACCTAACTGAATCGATGTCCGGGCCACTTCGGGGCGAATTCCTGAAATGGTCGATTGTATGCCTAACAAGTTCAGGGTGCTTATCAATTGGTAGACTTGATGGGCAACCATCGTATCCAAAAGGGAGACTCCTGATAAATCGATGAATAAGTGAGAAACATTTTTGTTAATGCATTTGATTGGAGTCGTATCCAAGATTTCCTTTGCACGGAAGGTATCGATTTCACCGATTAACGGCAATACCGCAATGGAGTCAACAATCGGAATGACAGGTGCGCCTAATTCATTAATCAGATTCTGTTGAGCTAGCAAACGCTCACTTGTCAAAAGATAATACTGCTCAGTGAACTCGCGGTTCAATTGATCGAATGCGCGATTAATAAGCTGGCTCCACCGAATGATTGTTTCCTTCGTAATTTCCACATCATCCTGAAGCATATAGTCAGTGATAAAACCCCAGTAAGTTTCCCGCACCTTATTAAGCGCTTCCAACACTTCATAAATAGGTGTATCTGATTCAACCCTGCTTTTCGAGACGAGTTTTGCCCACTGCTCCATACTTTCTACAAAAGCCGTTTCATCCTCAAGTAAAGCACTGGTCACTGTCTTGATGGTCAACGTGTTCTGTCTCCGAAGGAGCTCCTCAACTTCTTCATCACTATCCACTGAATAGATCGACCCGATCTGCCTTTCGCGTAAAGCCAGCCAGCTTTCCGTAATTGTGGAAGAGTTATCAAGGATGTATCGGTATAAATCCTCATCTATTTTGTTCATATTTGTTCCCCTATCTAACTAATTATTTCATTTTAAAAAGCAATAATAAATCGCCATATCCCTCTCTTTCCATTTCATTTCTAGGGATGAATCGAAGGGCTGAAGAGTTTATGCAATATCTCGTGCCTTTAGGACTGGGGCCATCAGGAAAAACATGTCCCAGATGTGAATCAGCGTCCCTGCTGCGCACTTCGGTCCGGGTCATCCGATGGCTGAGATCCACTTTTTCATTGACACTTGCTGACATGATGGGCTTCGTGAAGCTCGGCCACCCACATCCGCTATCATACTTATCCCTTGAACTGAATAGAGGCTCTCCAGAAACGACATCCACATAAACGCCTTCTTCAAAGTGATTCCAATAGTCATTTTCAAAGGGAGGCTCCGTGCCATTTTCCTGGGTGACATGAAACTGACTCTCGGTTAAGGTTGTTCTAAGATGTGCATTATCCTTAGGCCAATTTTCTTTTATGAAAGCATCACGTCCTGATCCTCTAAGATACAGTGCATAACGAAATTGATTTTTTCGATGGAAATCCTGATGGTATTCCTCAGCCGCGTAAAATTTCCCTGAGGGTAAAATACCCGTAACAATAGGCTTTTCAAACCGACCGCTCATCATTAAATCCTCCTTCGACCGCTCTGCCTCCTGTTTCTGACGTTCATTAAGATAGAAAATGGCTGCCCTGTATTGCCTTCCTCTATCGGAGAACTGTCCACCGTCATCTGTAGGATCAATTTGCTGCCAAAACATCTCTAATAACGCTTTATAGGAAATGATTGACGGATCGAATACCACTTGAACCGCTTCAACATGATCAGTCGAGCCAGTAATCACCTGTTTATAACTAGGTGCGGTTGAATTACCGCCCGTATAACCCGATGTCACTTTAATAATTCCATCCATTTCATCGAAGGGAGCAACCATACACCAAAAGCAGCCTCCTGCAAAGATTGCCGTTTCATTCTCCTTCATTGTCCTCCTCACTCCCTTTTCCCTTTCATGGCCAGCCATTTTATGTATTATATACCAGCACGCAAATCACCTTCAAATTCCAAAAATAAAAGAGGCACTTAGGAGTAAACCCAAGTGCCTCTTATCAATACCGTTACTTAAAGTATCACACTGACGATGATTGCAGATAGGATGCTGACAAGAGTCGCACCGTATAGCAACTTCAAGCCGAAACGAGCCACAACATTTCCTTGTTTTTCATGTAGGCCTTTAACAGCACCTGCAATGATTCCGATAGATGAAAAATTCGCGAATGAAACCAAGAAAACCGAAACAATTCCTATCGTCCTTTCGCTCAAGGCTGCTGATGCGTCCCCTAGGCTCAGCATGGCAACAAATTCATTAGTTACTAGCTTTGTCGCCATGATTCCGCCTGCAGTCACGGTTTCTGAAATCGGTATCCCCATGATAAAGGCAAACGGGGCAAAAATATACCCCAAGATGTCTTGGAAACTGATGCCGAAGATCATATCGAATAAGCTGTTGATTCCTGCAATTAGTGCAACGAAACCAATTAACATCGCGGCTACAGTGATAGCAACCTTAAATCCATCCATGATATATTCCCCAAGCATTTCGAAGAACGACTGTTTCTCTGCCCCTACTTCAACAGGGAGAATATCATCCTCATCCGTTACCGTATAAGGGTTAATAATGGATGCAATGATAAATCCACCAAACATGTTAATAACAATAGCCGTCACAACATACTTTGGTTCAATCATGGTCATATAAGCACCGACAATCGACATCGATACGGTTGACATGGCTGACGCACAAAGAGTATACATACGTGATGGCGGAATGGAACCGAGTTGCTTCTTCAAGGTAATGAAAACCTCGGATTGGCCGACAATTGCTGATGCGACCGCATTGTAAGATTCCAATTTCCCCATTCCATTAACCTTACTCAGCAGGAATCCTATCCACTTCATGACGAACGGAAGGATTTTGAAGTGCTGTAATATCCCGATTAATGCCGAGATGAATACGATAGGAAGAAGGACATTTAAAAAGAAGGGCGATGCTCCTTCGTTTACAATCCCACCAAATACAAATGTAATCCCTTCATTTGCCCATTCTAATAGTTTTCCAAAACCATCGGCAATCGAATTGATGATCACTAGACCAAACTTCGTATTTAATAATAGATAAGTTAAAATAAGCTGCAGGATCACCATAAGGATAATCGGTTTAATTTTAACTTTCTTCCGGTCACTACTCGCTAAAAAAGCTAGTCCAAAAACAATGAGCAGTCCTAAAATTGCTATCAGAAATTTCATATTCTGCCTCCACTAAGGTGAATTTAATGATCGTGCATTAAGAATAGGGTACCCTCAAAAAATTTATGCAAACGTTTTCTCTTTTATCCAAACTACATGTACGTACCTCTCAGAAGTATATATTAAACCAATATTTTTTTAAGTGCAATTATTATTTCTCTTTTTATACTAACAATTAGTGACAATAATGGATTTCGTGAATAAAAAAAGAAGGCTTCCCTCAAAAGGAACCTTCTCTATTAGCAAACGAAACAGCAGCTTTCCTTGAAACATGTTTTTATGAGGATCGACTTTTTAGGCTGCCGCTTTTCTGGACATCACAGATATCACCAACCCTGCGCCTCCAATCACAAAGATGATGATGGATGTAGCCAAGCCGCCTGCCCCTTGATAAAAGGCGATAAATTGGCCTGCAAAAGAGTCTCTGCCTTGAAATCCGCCACCGCTTGGCATCTCTCCTGGAGTTCCAGCGCCTTGGGGAGTTGCCCCCATATTGCCCTGTGTAACATTAGGTGTCGTTTCCGTAGTTGAATCTTCGGTTGCAGAACTGCTATTAGTTGAATCTTCCGTACTATCGGAATCTGTTGTGTTGCGGTCAGCAGGCTGACCCATCATCGCCTGACGATTCATGGGTTCATTGCCGCTTCCATTCACATACATCAGGATCCCGATAACTGCTTGTGCCATTAAAAGGACCGAAGCCAATATTCCAACCAAAAAGTGTAACCTACCAAGTCTTTTCATCATTGATTCTCCTCCAAAATTTTCTTATAAGATGATTATCTAAAAAAACCCTTAATTTTTCCTTAAGCACCAAGGAAAAAAGTAAGGGTCTTTTACTATAGGATGACAACTTGATTAATTTTTCTTTTGATTTCTCGGAAAAGTGATTTCAAAACGGGTCCGTTCATTCTGTACACTCGTAACCTTGATGGTTCCTTGATGTGTGTTTACAATCCACTTAGCAATGGATAAACCTAAACCGGAGCCTTCATTTGCTGAGCGGGATTGCTCCACTTGATAAAAACGATTAAAAATCAAGGGGATTTCTTCCTGTGGAATGCCTTTTCCATTATCCTCTACAGAAAGAATGATGGATGAAGCATTCTTGATGCAGGAAAGGGAAATCTCCCCGCCTACCTCCGTGAACTTCATGGCATTATCCACCAAGATCACCAATAGCTGATGAATTCTCTCTTTATCCCCAAGAAACACGACTTGTTCGGGAGCATGGCTAGTTATTGATTTTTCTTGAAAAGAAGCAATATCCGTATATTGTTCCACTATATCAATAAGTAAGTCATCGAGGAAAAAGTTCGATTTTTTAACCTCCATTTGATTCGAATCCGTTCGGGTCAAGGTTAAAAGACCGTTAACTAGTTTGTTCAATCGGCGGACTTCTTTTGAAATGATGGATATATCGACGGCCTTTTCCTCGATAGTCGCGTTCGGTGATTGAAATAGCAATTCAGCCCGCGATTGAATGACGGCAAGCGGCGTTCGGATTTCATGCGAAGCATCCGAGACAAACTGTTGTTGCTGATCCCAGGATTTCTTGACTGGTATGAGAGCCCGTCCTGCCAGAAGATAGCCTGCGCCTATCGCCACTAGACTTCCAATTCCTCCACCAACAAATAATATGAGCAACAAGCGATTAAGCATATCTTTTTCAGAATCGACATTCCGGATGAATTGTACGGTCATTTCTCCATATTCCGTATCGACCTTGGTGGAAAGTGCACGATACGTCGGCCCATTTACCGATATTTCTTCAATCTCATCAAACTTTTTAGGGTAAAATTCTGATTCATTAACCTTAATGAAATTGTCTACACTCAGCCTTGGCTCAATGATCGTATCTTCCGGTCCCCAAACGATGACACTCGGTCCCGGTCCTAAGAGAAACTCACCTTGCGGACGTCCGCCTGGCATGCCTCCATGATTGAAATCCCTGTAATCCTTTTCAAGTGAATCATTGACATCCCTATAGATCTGATTTTCCGTATAGAAATAAATCGTTCTGCTTAATATGGCTATTAAGACAATAAAGACGATAGAATTCAATAATGTTAATTGAAGCCGTGTTTTTTGGAACATAATGATCCCCTTATGGTTGTTTTAACATATAACCAATTCCCCGAACCGTTTGAATATCTTTATGATAATTGAAAGGTTCCAACTTTTTTCTTAGATGATGGATGAACACTTCCACAATGGCAATCGTCGTATCTGAGTCAAACCCCCAAATACGGTCGAAAATCTGCTCTCGGGTCAATATTTTCCCATTATTCTGAATGAGATACTCAAGTAGTTCATACTGTTTCAAGGTCATTTTAATGATCTTTCCATCAACCAATATATCCTTTTCTCTTTCCAACAATTCAATTCCACGATACTTCACATGCTGCTCCAACGATAAAATACCACTCCTGCGAAGGAGAGCACGTATCCTGGCCTTAAGTTCCGGTGCTTGAAACGGCTTGACTAAATAATCATCGCCACCCATCTCCAAGCCTCTGACCCGATCCTCAAGCGCATCTTTTGCCGTCAAAAACAAGACGCTTGTATCAATCTTTGCTTCCCTGATTTTCCGTACAATTTCAAATCCATCCATTCCCGGAAGCATTACATCCAATATAATGATATCGTATATACTTTGCAGGGCCATGAATAATCCATCTTCCCCATTATTCGCTGTATCGACTTCATATTCATCCGTCAGAATTTGCCGGATCGATTCTAATAATGAAACATTATCTTCAACCACCAAAATCTTCATACAGAGTTCCCCTCCTGACCGTTTCAATTGCGATATATGTTGATTTTATCCTTTTTCATAAGCAAAAGAAAGCGGGCTTTTTATAGCCGCTTTCCTAAAATTTGCATATTTATTCGTGACGCAGTGCCTGGATTGGATTCAATTTAGATGCCTTATTTGCAGGAAATACGCCAAAGATTATACCGATTAATATGGAGAATAAGAAAGCCAACAGTGTCACCGACCATGAATAACTAATCGTTAAAGTTGAAAAAACGGAAACCAATTTAGCTATCCCCAATCCAATTCCGACACCCAATAACCCTCCTAAGCAGCTCAAGGACATCGCTTCAATTAAAAATTGAAGAAGGATGGATTTCCGATTCGCACCAATTGCTTTTCTAATCCCTATTTCTTTCGTCCTCTCCGAAACGGAGACCAACATGATATTCATGATTCCAATACCGCCTACAAGTAACGAAATGCTCGCTATACCGCCAAGCATGAGAGTGAACGTATCTGAAACTGAGCTCATTGTATCCATCAGGTCTTCCTGATTGGACACCGAATAATTGTCACTTTGCTCCGGGAATGATGTGGTCATCGTCCCTTGTACCTGATACATCGCCCTCTCTACGATATTCTCATTTTTGGCTTTTAAATATACCGTTCCGATTGTTGTGCTGCCCGTAGCCCGTTCGGCAGTAGTGATCGGTGCAATGATTACATCATCCCCGCTCGACCCCATTGAGGTGCCTACTGACTTCAAAACACCGATCACTCGATAGGAAACACCGCCAATAAGAACGCTCTGGTCCACCGCTTTTTGATTTTCAAAAAGCGTATCAGCTGTATCTGACCCCAAAACAACAACCTTAGAACGTAATTCCGTTTCCATATCCGTTAAAAAGCGGCCTTGACTAAGCTCTAAATCCCTCACTGATAAGTAGGAAGAAGTTGTGCCTGTCATGGAAACTTGTGCCGAAGCTTCACCGTTTTTAGCATAAACTCGTCCAGTGACAACAGGTGCAACATCTGATATCCCGTCCAGGTCTTTAAACTGTTCAATTATGTCATCCGTCAGCTCCACAGAATCCGTATCCGTGACACTTACCGTTAACAAGTTCGTTCCCAAGCTGTTGATCTCATCCTGAACGGACTGTGAGGATCCCTGTCCAATCGAAACTAGGACAATCACAGAGGCAACTCCAATAATAATCCCAAGCATCGTTAAAAATGCACGGACTTTATTGGTTTTGATACTGCATATAGCCATCTTCACTGATTCGCTCAGGTTCAATCCAATCACCTCCGTTTTCAAATAGCTGACCATCCTGTATCCGTACGACACGTGTGGCTTCTTTTGCCACTTCCAGGTCGTGCGTTATAAGAATGATTGTTTGTCCCTTTTGGTTTAAATCTTTCAGCATTTGCAACACTTCTTTACTTGTCTTACTATCAAGAGCCCCTGTTGGCTCATCCGCCAATAAAACGGGAGGGTTACCTGCAAGTGCCCTAGCAATCGCAACTCTTTGCTGCTGTCCTCCTGAAAGTTGAGTCGGCAAATGATTAACCCGGTCACCCAGGCCTACCATATCAAGACAGGCATTGGCCACCTTCATTCTTTCCTTTACACTTACTCCTCTATAGACCAGAGGAAGTTCGACATTTTCCAACGCTGTCAATTTTGCCAACAGGTTGAAATTTTGAAAGATAAATCCTATTTTAATGTTACGAATAGCAGCTAACTCATTATCCTTCATTTTTTCTACTTCTTTTTCATCTAGAAGGTATTCACCTGTATCAGGCTTATCAAGGCAGCCAAGCATATTCATGAACGTCGATTTCCCTGATCCGGATGGTCCGATGATAGAAATGAAATCCCCTTTATTGATTGTAAGACATACATCTTGAAGTGCCTTGACCGTTTCACCGCCTAATTCATACGATTTAGACATGTTCTTAATCTTTATGATGGGTTTCGCCATATTACTGACCTCCCTTACCGCTTGGCATTCCGCCACCGCTTGACATCCCGCCGCTCGGCATTCCGCTGCCACTCTGCATTCGAAATTCGCCTCCTTGGCCTCCCCTAATTCCTTCGCCGCCACTGCCAGTTGCGCTTTCATTGATGGTAATGGGCAAGGAAACATTCTGGCCCTCTTCAAGACCTGAAGTTATTTCGATATATCTATCGTTACTGATTCCAGTCTCAACCGCTGACTTTGTACTAGCAGCTCCTTCAGTTGCACCGGATTGTTGTATATTCACATATTTCTCTTCACCGTCCATTTGGACTGCTTCAATCGGAACATATAAAACATCTTTTACGCTATTCGTTACAATGCTCACTTCAGTCGACATCCCAATTTTAATATCACCGGGTTTATCAATTTTGATCGTAACATCGAACGAAGAAACTCCATTCTCATATGTACCTTCTTTTGCTACACTGGTCACTTGGCCCGTGAACGTTTCATCTTCAAAAGCACTGGCTTTTATTTCAACTGTTTGTCCTTTTTTAACACTTGGAACATCCAATTCATCAACACTGATCGTAGTTTTCAATTTTTTATAATCCGTAACATGTGCCACAACCTCACTGCTAGATACACGATCCCCTTCTTCTACGTCCAATGTTGTTACAGTACCATCGAATGGGGCCGTTATCGGGTCACTTCCATTCGAGAAGGTAATCAGTTCGTCACCCTTCTCAACCAATTCATTTTTCTTTACAAGAACTTCATCCACTTCATCCGTTACCGATGAAGTAAGGTCCTCACTATTGATTGCGGCGACCGACCCGGAACCGCTTATTTGAACTTCAAGATCTCCCTTTTCTACTGTAGTCGTCATCGTCTTTGCAACGACGGGCTTTGCATTGTCCTTCATGAAAAGCCAAAGGCTCCCTCCAATGACCAACACTAAAACCGTACCTATCATCATCCACTTTTTCATCATTTTGCTCCCTTCAGATTTCCTTCGTTGAAGCAAGTATCGTGAAAGAAGCTTAACTTTTCCTTAATGGTCGGATTTGATTTCATGGTCGTACATTTATGTCAGCCTTTACTCTCCTTAATAATTAACACTATGTCGAACGAAAAAAGATTTATTTCACAATTTTAAATTTACAATATATTCTGAAAAATATATACTGATACTGTTATCAGAAAAATTGGTAATGAAAACCAAAATAATATTCAATGAAGGGGGAACCAACTTGGCATCAAACGATTCAATAGCTAAGAAAACCGAGGTAAGCGCTTCTACGGACTACACTAAGATCGTCCAATCACACTCTTTTCAAGAGCTCCTAAGGAAAAAACGCAATTTCATTGTCCCACTATCCATCTTTTTCATGGCCTTTTATTTCACCCTACCTATACTAACTTCCTATTCTAAAGTTCTTAACACATATGCATTTGGGGCAATCAGTTGGGCATGGGTCTTGGCCTTCGCTCAATTTATCATGACCTGGACCTTATGCATCCTTTATTCACGGAAGGCTGCTACTTTTGACCAATTAGTTGAAGAAATCGTTAAAGAAGCGAAAGGATAAAGGTGAATTTACAATGAATATACTTGCATTTATATTATTTTTAATCATTGTTGGGTTAACATTGGTCATTACCTACTTTGCTTCAAGGCGAACGAAAACGACCGCGGATTTTTATACGGCGGACAGTTCTCTGACTGGTTGGCAGAATGGGTGGGCCATTGCGGGTGATTATATGTCAGCCGCCTCATTTTTAGGAATAGCCGGAATGGTTGCACTCTCTGGATTTGATGGCTTTTTCTACAGCATAGGATTTCTGGTTGCTTATCTTGTCGTTCTTTATATCGTGGCAGAACCGCTTCGTAACCTTGGTAAGTATACACTTGCGGACATGATTGCTGCCCGTTTTAATGAAAAGAAAGTACGCGGGGTCGCTGCCCTTAACACCATTTCCATTTCAACCTTTTATATGATTGCCCAACTGGTCGGTGCAGGTGCCCTTATAAAACTCTTACTTGGAATTGATTATCTATACTCCGTCATCATTGTAGGTATTTTAATGACCGTCTACGTAGTATTTGGCGGAATGACGGCCACCAGCTGGGTCCAAATCGTAAAAGCCATTTTATTGATGGCAGGAACATTCATCATTTCCATTATCGTACTGGCTAAATTCGACTTTAGCGTGATCGAGATGTTCAATCAGATGAAAACAGCCACCCCTTTAGGCGGGGATTTCCTCAATCCTGGTAACAAATTCAAGGATCCATTGGATACTTTATCACTTAATTTAGCGCTTGTACTCGGTACAGCTGGACTTCCTCACATTCTCATCCGCTTCTTTACGGTAAAAGACGCCATCACAGCACGAAAGTCCGTCGTATATGCCACTTGGATCATTGGCATCTTTTATATCATGACCATTTTCCTTGGCTTTGGGGCGGCAGCTTTTGTCGGATACGACAAAATCATAGCCGCGAATGCGGCTGGAAATATGGCCGCTCCACTTCTTGCCGAAGCCATCGGAGGCGACTTCCTATTTGCCTTCGTGTCTGCAGTTGCATTTGCTACCATTTTAGCTGTTGTAGCAGGTCTCGTTCTATCGGCAGCTTCCGCTTTTGCCCATGACTTTTATGGCCACATCATTCGTAAAGGTCAAGCCACTGATAAAGAACAAGTCGTTGCAGCTCGTTGGGCATCCATCGGGGTGTCCGTTCTCTCCATCATCCTTGCCTTATTTGCCCAAAACATGAATGTTGCGTTCCTTGTTTCACTTGCCTTTGCCGTCGCTGCCAGTGCCAATCTGCCAATCATTGTCTTCACGGTATTTTGGAAACGCTTTAACACAGCAGGGGCTGTCTCAGGTATGATAGTGGGACTGGTCAGTTCATTATTACTTGTGTTCCTAAGTCCAAATGTCTGGTCACCGGTAGAGGGAGCAGCAATATTCGTTGGAGAACCATTATTCCCACTTGCTAATCCAGGCATCGTCTCCATTCCAATAGGTTTTATCGCTGCCATCGTCGGGACATTGCTGTCAAGCAAGAAAGCTGATGCAAAAAAATACGACGAAATATTGGTTACTGCTAACACTGGAATGAAAGATCCTTTATAAGCGAGATTTATTTATTATATTAAAATATTAAAAAGAGAAAGAAGAACCAGGTATTACCCCCTGCTCTCCTTTCTCTTTCTTTTGTAATCATAATTATCCGGAATGTTGAATTCCTTCAAAATCCCTTAACATTTCCTCTAACTTCGCAACCTTGTTTTCCTTTTACTGTATTTATTCACTAACTGATTCATGACTTCTGCAAAGATCAGTCCCATTGCAATGGCACCAGCCAGCATGAAGACCTTTGCGGCCAATTGGACCGCGGTATAAAAATCATTTCCGACAAAATGTTTCATTGCATCATATGATAAACCGCCAGGCACAAGGGGGATGATTCCCGAAACATTGAAAATTGTGATTGGCATTTTATACCTTTTAGCAAAATACTGGCTGATAACCGCTACGATAAATGAAGCAGCCAAGGTTGCAATGATGCTGTTTATCTCATTTTCAACCAAATAAAAGTATAAGCCCCACCCTAGCATCCCTACAACACCACATTGTATCAATGAATTTTTCGGTACATTAAAAATGACTCCAAAGGCGGCTGAGGCAATGAAACTTGTAATAAGCTGTGCAAACATCCTTCTTCCCCCCTTACATCATAAGAAAACAAATGCAGCCGATATTCCTGCCCCAATGGCCAAAGCTGTTAAACCTGCATCTGCACCCTTGGAAAGGCCCGAAACTAAATGACCTGCAATTAAATCCCTTGCTGCATTCGTAATTAACAGCCCGGGCACAAGCGGCATCACCGATCCAATGATGATCTTATCCAAATGAGTACCTACACCAATTTGGACAAAGAACAATGCTACTAGACCTACAACTAAAGAGGCAATGAATTCGGCAAAAAAACGAACCTCCAATAACCGATGCAAATAAAACAGACAAGAGAATCCCATCCCTCCCGCAATGCAGGACCAGAAGAAATCATTCCACTGTCCTTGGAACATGATTAAAAAACAACCGCTCGCTATAAAGGCAGCAAAGACCTGAACCCACATTGGATAACCCATCCCAGCCTTTTCGATTTGTTTTAACTGTAAAAAGGCTTCTCCTAGCGTCATTTCCTTGCTGGAAATGCTTCGGGATATACTGTTAACCAGTGTTACCTTGTGTAAATCAGTAGACCGTTGGGAAACCCGAATTAATTTAGAAGCTGGATGCATACCATCCAAAGAAAAAATGATTCCAGTTGGTGTTGAAAAGCTGTGTGAGTCCCCGCATCCAAACGCTGCTGCAATTCTGACCATCGTATCTTCCACCCGCGAAGTTTCAGCGCCGTTCGAAAGCATGATTTTCCCCGCGAGTAAACATACATCTATAATTTCATTGTATTGTAACTGATCTTCCATTTTATCCTCTCCATCACTTTCTGCATGAGTTTCTTTCATTCACAGATCACGAATTTACCAGTTTAAATCCACCTCATAATAGCCCAACTCTTGTCAAAAGGGTAGAAAAATATTTCCTTCGTTCATTATCATTAAGAATTAAATGCAGCATTGCCATCCTTTGTTGCAGTATTCCCTTTATTTCAAGCAAAAACCGCCCAGTTAATAGAAAAAATAATGATAAGAGATGTAGAATATAATGAAAAAAGAATGCAGCAAGAAGCCTGCATCCTCTTTTTATATCCCGTTATCAGCAACCTTTTACGGATTCACGCCTTTTTTGAATAAAGCCATCCACGGTTTTATTAAACAGCTCGCTTTCTTCCATAAATGGACAATGGCAACTATCTTCAAAGATTACTAGTACGGAGTTCGGGATATTTTCATGCAAATGTTCCCCTGCAGCTACCGGAATGACTTTTTCATGCCTTCCAAAACAGAGAAGGGTGGGGACCCTGATTTCAGGCAAAAATTCACGATAGTCAACAATCGATTGGTCAAATAGAATGGCACTGGCAATGGATTCAGGCATTTTGGTCACTTCCCCAAGCATCCAGCTTGCATCCTCCACTGATAATTCATTTTTAAACATGGAGGCAAGGAAACTTTTTAAAAACAGGGAACGATTATTTTGTATTTCAGTCATGAAGGCAATCAATGTGCCAATATCAAAAGCACCGATATCAAAATCGGGCCACTTAAAATCCGAGGCCAATTCATCGACAATCACTGTTGAATGAATATTTCCCTCGCCGAATTGCTTGAGGTAATCCCAGACGACAAAAGCCCCCATCGACCAGCCTACAAGTATGACATCCTTTAATCCCAGTTTACCAATGAACGCATGAAGATCTTTAGCATAAACGGATACCGTATTTCCGTAATGAACATGATTTGACTGGCCATGGCTTCTTAAATCAAGTAGGATCGTTCTATATTTATCTGAAAAGTACGGAAGCTGCCTTCTAAAGAACCGACTGCTCATCCATACTCCATGGATAAAAATAATTGGCCTCCCCTGGCCCTTTTCTTCATAAAACAATCGGACGCCTTCTTCCACCTCAACGAATGCCATTCTATCCCTCCTTCACCATATATTCACAAACCATTCCCTATTATTATTTATTGCGCTTTATCTTTTAACATTCCTTCCTATAAAAAAATATTGTCAAACCTCCTTTTAGAGTTGATAATGAAGTATATTTTTATTGATATCTTCATCCTGAAAGGACGGAAATTTAATGAAGAGCTTTATTAAAAACTATCGGTCCTCTTTAATATTACTGACTGCCATTATTATAGGCGGGATAGCGGGCGTCGTTTTCGGGGAGAAAACCTCGGTCATACAGCCGCTAGGGGACTTATTTCTAAACCTGATGTTCACGATCATCGTGCCATTGGTATTTTTCAGCATCGCTTCAGCGATTGCCAATATGAGCGGAATGAATCGTCTTGGCAAAATCATGGGTAGTATTGTTATCGTTTTCCTGACAACTGCCGCTTTAGCTGCCGTCATTGGATTTATTGGGGCAACCATCGTCAATCCATTGGAAGGCACAGATACGACAGCCATTAAAGAACTGATGGAAAAGAGTTCCTCTGAAGAGACCATCGAAGAAGTTTCATTTTTCAGTCAGTTGGTCAACACAGTAACCGTTTCCGACTTTCCCGAACTGTTCTCCAGAAGCAATATGCTTCAGCTTATCGTTTTCTCTGTATTAATCGGACTTTCCACTGCACTGGTCGGTGAGAAAGCAAGACCGGTTACCGAGTTTTTGACAGCGGGTACAGCTATCATGATGAAGGTCGTCAAAATCGTCATGTACTATGCCCCAATTGGACTTGGTGCTTATTTTGCGACGATAATCGGTCAGCTGGGGCCACAGATTTTAGAAGGCTATGCCCGCACTTTCAGTCTTTACCTAGTCTTGGCCTTGATTTATTATTTCGGCTTCTTCACTTTGTATGCCTTTATTGCAGGGGGGAAAGATGGCGTTAAACTTTTTTGGAAAAATGCCCTGGCGCCTTCCATTACAGCCATCGCAACTTGTTCAAGTGCCGCGTCCATTCCAGTCAACCTGGAATCGGTCAAGAAAATGGGTGTGCCAAAGGACATAGCGGAGACTGTCATCCCACTTGGAGCCAACATGCATAAAGATGGTTCTGTATTTGGCGGGATAATGAAAATTGTTTTCCTATTCAGCTTATTCGGAAAGGATATGACAAGCATTTCAAGTATTTTAAGTATACTTGCAGTTGCCTTTTTGGTTGGGGCTGTTATGGGTGCCATTCCTGGGGGCGGGATGATTGGGGAAATGTTGATTCTTAGCGTATTCGGCTTCCCTGTTGAAGTCCTGCCGATCATTGCTGTTATATCCACGATTATCGATGCTCCAGCTACATTGCTTAACTCAACGGGAAACACAGTTTGTGCCATGCTTGTCACAAGGCTTGTTGAGGGGAAAAACTGGTTAAAACAAGCATTCGTTAAAGAAAATTCGGCCGTATGATTCTATAAAACATCGAACTGATTCCTGGTTAACCAGGAGTCAGTTTTTTCATTTTCACGACTTCCCCTAAAAACAGTTCATTAATTGACAAGGGGTTCCTTCCCATTACATAGAATTAAACATTGAAGGAGGGAATGAAATGCTAATGAAAAGCTTACCTGCTGCAATTCTTATCACGGGACTATTATATATTTTTTTTATACCGGAAGAACCTTTAATCATTAAAATCATGTTCAAGATCATTCCCATGTTATTGATTTTTCTTTTTGCCTACAAAACAGAGGGTAGACGGGATCGTTACCAATCCTTAATACTTCTTGGTTTATTCTTTTGCATGCTTGGAGATGGTTTGTTAATCTGGTTCGTCATCGGCCTTTCCGCCTTCTTAATCGGCCACCTTTTCTATATTGCGGCATTCTTTAAACTATGGACCTTTTCATGGCTTCGATTCGCTACGATTTTTCCTATTGGCATTTACTCTACTTGGATTGGTCATGAAATTGTAGTTTCTTTAATTGAAAAAGGTGAAAGTAGCCTCATCATCCCTGTCATCTGTTATGTAACGGTCATCTCCCTCATGGGCTGGGCGGCATTTATGACCGGAAATGCGGCCGCAATCATCGGCGGGGTTCTGTTCGTAATTTCCGACTCCATTTTATCTTGGAACAAATTTATCGATGATGTTGCCTATTCTGGTCCGCTGATTATGCTTACCTACTATGCAGCCCAGTTTTGCATTGCTAACAGCATTCGCATAAAACCTTCTTTCCATTTATCAAAAGGTTTGAAGAGTGAACGGCCAAACTTTTGAATTCCGAATATCCGTTCGTTTCACATGAAACAATTTTTCATTAAAAAAGGCATTCACAGCTCTAATGGAACTGTGGACGCCCTTTTTCAACCTTTAATTTTCTTTATGAAGACTACTTTTAAATAGTTGCCCTCCTTATATTCAGAACTTGTTTTAAAATCTGCCGGTAATGAAAATTCTTCTAGGAGCTCGTATTTCCCATTCATTTCCCTGAAGGCAATGTCAATGAAGCTCTTGAATTTTTTCATATCAAATGTACTGCAATTAGTTGATGCGATAATGACCCCATTGTCTTCCGTAATGGAAATGGTATCCTTCAATAGATCCGTATAGTCTTTTCCGGCACTGAAAGTAAACTTTTTCGATTTGGCAAAGCTGGGTGGATCGAGGATGACCATTTCAAATTTCAAAGCCTTCTTCACTGCGTATTTAAAATACTTAAATACGTCCATCACCACAATATTGTGAGCTTCAGGATCTATTCCATTCACACTGAACTGTTCGATCGTCTTCGGTAGACTGCGATTCGCCAGGTCGACACTCGTTGTTTTAACAGCACCGCCTAAAGCGGCAAACACGGAAAATGCCCCTGTATAGGAGAACATATTCAACACAGTTTTCCCTTTTGCATATTCATCCCGGATTTTCCTTCTAACATCGCGCTGATCAAGGAAGACGCCAACCATTGCCCCATCATTCAAATAAACAGCGAAATGGACTCCATTCTCCTTTACAAGAAGCGGAAACGTTGGCTGTTCACCCATGACAAAATCGTCTTCATCCACGTACTGCCCCTTTGTATCAAATCGCTTCTTCTGATAAATCGATTTGACCTCGACCGTTTCCTGCAATGCCTTAATGATGTAGTCTTTAAAGGAATATATCCCTTTGCTATACCAGCTAATGACATAGTGACCATCATAATGATCAATGATTAAGCCGCCAATTCCATCACCTTCCCCATTAAACAAGCGGAAAGCCGTAGTCTCAGTATCTTCAAAAAAAGACTTTCGGAATTCATAAGCTGCCTGGATTTTGCCGTTAAAGAAGGTTTGATCGACTTTTTCATTTTCTCTTCTGGTCAACACCCAGCCATAGCCTTTGTTCTGTTTACCATAATACCCTTTTGCTAGAAAACGGTTGTTTTCATCCAACAAACGCACTAAGGATCCCTCTTCCTGAAGATCATTAATGTTGGATATCGACTCTTTAACAATCAAGGGAAAACCCTTGCCGATTTTACTCACGAACTTAGCTTTCACTTTTATATCTATTTCTTTTCCCATCATATATATCATCCTATCTATGCAAATGCTTTCCTTCCCATTTTACCCTAATCCCTTTATAAATAAAAACCAGCCCGGTTCCTTAACCAGGCTGGTTTCTAAGAAAACTTTAATTATGAAACTTCTAAATGCAGATCGCCTGGTTTTACTTTACCCATCTTCTTCAATACCCGATGCAAGGCAAGTGTGATTACAGCTGGCAATACCATACCCACTGCCACATAAACCAAGAACGTGTACAACCCCTGACTAGTTATGATGGCAATCGGGGCAATCATTGAACTTAACCCCATACCACCAAGCTCATACGGCACTTGAAAATCGAATGCCAAGGTAGCGATAGGCGCACAGATGATTGCCGCCACAAAAGGCGGAACGACATATAATGGTTTTTTGATTAAGTTAGGAAATTGAACTTTTGGCGTAACGACCATCTGTGCTAGGAACCCGCCCATATCATTATCTTTATAAGACATGACGGTGAAACCGACAAACTGAACGGTACATCCGATTAAAGCTGCCGCACTGGAAACAGGATCTAATTGTAAGGCGATCGCCAGTGCAGCGGAAGACGCTGGTGTCATCAATAAAATGCTCCATACCAAGGCTATGACCATGGAACCGATTAAGGGAGAACCCTCGACCGCAGCGGTGGTTTGACTGCTTATCCATGTTAGGAATGGTGTGGTAACAAGAGCCAGGCCATATCCCGAAACTCCACCTACAAGAACTGCTCCCATTGGGATGGCCATGATGTCCAACTTCGTTTTGCCGATTAGGCGCTTACCTATATATGTTGCAATTACTGCTGCCAAGACGGCACTTAGTGGCTGACCCGTAACAATCGTGAAGGCACCCTCAGCCGTTCTGTGAATGGCAGCACCTCCAACAGCACTTGAAGCCATGGCGCTAAAGATAATTAATGAATTTCCTCCTAGCTGATAGGCGATACCTGCTCCTAAAGCTGGCGCTAGCAAGACCTTTGCGGCCCCGCCTATTGCCAGGAAGACCTCCCAACCTAAATATCCCCCTATGGATTCAAACAATAACCCGATCCCCAATGTAACCAAAACAGCGTTGGCTATCCCTGTTGATGCCTTGTACATTCGATCGCTGATGTATTTTTTCCTGCTCACTTTATCTCCACTCCTTGTAATCATCAGAATATTCTATTTAAAAAAACCAAAAAAAATCAATTTCTCCATATTAAAAGTCTAAGCAATATATCTATCCGCTACCTATAGTCTGTCAGTATAATAACATGAATTTTCTGATAATGTAAGGACTAATTTTATTCTAATAAAATAAAAACGCTTTCACAAATAAGGTTTTTACACGGTTTCACACAATAAAAACTAATATTGTATTATTTCAAAATAAATTATCTCTTGCTGCAGCGGTCCAATAGCGATAAAAAAAAGAACCCGATTTATAGGATTCCCTCACTAGCTGGTTTATGACCTTTCCAATAGTTACCCATTTTAATATTTTTAAGGATTTTCTATTGAAAACCTTCCAATGTTGCAAAAGTGTCCCTCAGAAATTGGTAAAACAATTTCTCCGTTGGCATCAGTTCCCTATCAGTTGGAATAATGACCCCTACAGCCCTGGTAACGGATGGATCCACTAACGGCAATTTAACCGTAAAACGAGGCAAGCTATCAATCAATGAAATCTCAGGTATCAAGGTTATACCCAGTCCTGCTGCCACAAGGCCTTTTATAGCATCCGTATCTTTCCCTTCAAATGCCACTTCCGGTTCAAAACCATGCAGTTTGCAAGCGTTCATAACAAGATCCCTCAAAACATATCCCTTTGGAGATAGGATGAATGGATTTCCTTGAAGCTCATTTAAGCTTAGTGATTTCTTCAAGGCCAAAGGATGACTTTCTGGTAAAAGGGCAACTAAGTTCTCAATAAATAGCGTTTCACCTTTGATTTTCTTTTCATTACTCGGCAGAGGACCAATCAGGGCCATGTTAATGTTACCTTTTATTACCGAATCTATCAGGTACCGATATGAACCTTGCTTCAATGCGAACTTCGCCTGCGGGTAACTTTCTCTGAAGTCGGAAATGGCCCTTGGCAATATATAAGAAGCTAAACTACTTGGAAAGCCAATGCGGATTGTCCCTCTTTCTGGATCCAGACTTTCAGCCATCTCACGCTTGGCACGATCGATTATATCCATAGCTTGTTCCATATGAGCTAAAAATGTATGTCCTATAGGCGTCAATCTAATTTTTCGGCCTTCCCTGATAAATAAGGGTATGCCTAATTCTTCTTCTAAATTGTAGATTTGTCGACTGACGGCAGACTGGGCAACATGCAAGTCCACTGCTGCTTCTGTCATATGTTCACGCTTTGCCACTTCAATGAAATATTCGATTTGCCTTAATTCCAATCTAAGCTCCCTCTTTCATATCAAAAAAGCATGCTATTTATCTAATATTCAGATTGTTTGTTTCGTTTTTAAATTATACCATGAAAGTATTATATAAAAACCGATATGCATACCCTAATTAATATTTTATGACTTTATCTAAAGGAGATAGAACAATGACAACTTCACAAGCAGTCGAGCATGAGGAATTACAAGTTGCTAGAGAGTTCGTAAGTCAAGTATACGCACAGGTTAAAGAGCGTAACCCTCATGAAAGTGAGTTCCATCAAGCAGTAAAGGAGATATTCCTTTCATTGATACCCGTTTTTGCAAAACATCCTGAATATATGAAAAGCGGGATATTGGAAAGGCTGGTTGAACCCGAGAGAATGATCACCTTCCGTGTCTCTTGGGTTGATGACCTGGGAAATGTTCAAGTCAACCGTGGTTTTCGTGTACAATTCAACAGTGCAATCGGACCATTCAAAGGCGGACTTCGATTCCACCCTACTGTCAATTCCAGCATCATTAAGTTTCTTGGTTTCGAGCAAATCTTTAAAAACTCTCTTACAGGCCAGCCGATTGGTGGAGGGAAAGGCGGGTCAGACTTCGATCCAAAAGGTAAATCGGACGCAGAAATCATGCGTTTTTGCCAAAGCTTCATGTCGGAACTAGCTCGCTACATCGGCCCTGATACAGACGTGCCTGCTGGTGATATCGGAGTCGGGGCAAGAGAGATCGGATACCTGTTCGGTCAATATAAAAAGATTCAAGGCAGCTACCATGCTGGTGTTTTAACTGGTAAAGGATTAACTTATGGCGGAAGCTTAGCCCGTACAGAAGCAACTGGATATGGAACGGTTTACTTCGTCGAAGAGATGCTTAATGACAAAGGGCTACAATTCCATGGCAGCACTGTCGTTATTTCCGGATCTGGTAATGTATCCATTCATGCCATTGAGAAAGCTACACAATTGGGAGCTATAGTTGTTGCTTGCAGTGACTCCAACGGCTACATATATGATGAAAATGGTCTTAACCTAGATACAGTTAGACGTCTAAAAGAAGTGGAACGTAAACGATTGAGCGAGTATGTCGATGCGCACCCGGAAGCAGTATACAATGAAGGAAGCTACGGCATTTGGTCTTTACCATGTGACATCGCACTGCCTTGTGCCACACAGAATGAAATCGATGAAGAAGCCGCAAAATTATTGGTCAAAAATAATGTGAAGGCAGTCGGTGAGGGTGCCAATATGCCTTCAACCCTTGAGGCAATTGAAGTATTCCTAAATAACGGCGTCCTTTTTGGACCAGCAAAAGCAGCAAATGCAGGCGGCGTAGCTGTGTCTGCACTCGAGATGGCCCAAAACAGTGCCAGAATGTCATGGACTTTTGAAGAAGTCGATGCCAAACTGCATGAGATCATGAAAAACATCTATAAAAACAGTGTGGAGGCTGCAGAAGCATATGGTGAGCCTGGCAACTTAGTTGTTGGGGCCAATATTGCCGGATTCCTTAAAGTGGCGGACTCGATGCTGACTCAAGGTATACTCTAGCCATTCGTTTATATAGGAGGCGGTTCCGACAGGGGCCGCCTTACTTTTGTAAAAGAGTGATCTCAATTTTGGATACCCTCTTATTCATCTCAATTCAAGCTGAATATCCACACTCAGATAACATCAATGAGATTAAAAACATTTCTTTCTTACTACAAAAAAGAGAGCCGGAAGAGTGAACTGCACCCCAATTGTTAGACAACATCTAACAATTGGAGGTGCAGTTTTTTTGACTAAATATACGATAGACGAAAATTTACATGCAGTTTTAGAGTACTTAGAAGGGAAAAAATCCTATAAATCCATTGCACAAGAAAGAAATGTAGGTTTATCCCCTCTGAAAAGATGGGTCCCTCGCTATCTAAAACATGGGATGGAAGGACTTGCTTCATCCTATACAAATTACACTCTGCCCTTTAAACTAGAGGTACTTAAATATATGAACGAATATGGGGCATCAATCAACGAGACCGCTGTACA
>NZ_CAKKLV010000010.1 GCF_918698115.1 Peribacillus sp. Bi96 | reverse complement strand
TTCAAGCAGGCATTATGATAGGCGGACTTTTTCATAAAAGTGAGGAGGGAACTCCGCAAGGAGGTCCGTTAAGTCCTTTATTATCTAATATCATGTTAGACGATTTAGATAAAGAACTAGAGAAACGTAATCTTCGATTCGTAAGGTATGCGGATGACAGTACTATCTTTGTGAAGACACGAAAAGCCGCCAAACGTGCAATGGGAAATATCTCAAGCTTCATTGAAAATAAACTGAAGCTAAAGGTCAACTACGAGAAGTCGAAGTATGATCGCCCTTGGAACAGAACGTTTCTCGGTTTTAGTTTCACGAAGTCAAAGAAGAACCTGAAGGTTCTACTGGCTAAACAAACGGTGAAGAGAGTAAAGAAACGAATCAGGGAAATGACCTCGAGAAAATTACCGATACCCATGAAACTCCGAATAAATAAGTTAAAGCAATACCTTAGAGGTTGGATGGGGTATTTCGCCCTCATTGATACCCCGAACGTATTGAAGAATTTAGATTCATGGATTCGAAGAAGACTCAGGATGTGCCTATGGAAACAATGGAAATTGCCAAGAACGAGAGTGAGGAAACTCAAAGGATTAGGCGTCCCATTTGGAAAAGCATATGAATGGGGAAATAGCAGAAAGGGTTATTGGCGCATAGCGCATAGTCCTATTCTAGACAAAACCCTTAATAATGTTTATTGGCACCACCAAGGGTTAGTAAATCTATATGAACGATATACAAAACTACGTCAGACTTAAACTGAACCGCCGTATACCGAACGGTACGTACGGTGGTGTGAGAGGTCGGAGGCTAGGCGCCTCCTCCTACTCGATTTTCGAGGAAATATTGAGCAATTTGCTGAAATAGTTGAATTTGCGACAAATTTCTCGGGAAATAATTTGTTCCTAAGGAAAATAAATAGATAAAACTAAGAAATAAATCCAAACCTCCTGTCCCATTAGGCATATATTCTTAACCAAGCTAATAAGATGTTATAAACCATGCAAAGAGAGTGTTTGAGGTGAGGAATCGTTTATTACAAATTATCTAATAGGTGAATAATTCTATCTTTCATTGTTTATAGGGCAGCGGTATTCGATTCGAAAAATACGAATCTCATTTCACACTTCTCACATCCAATTTGGGGAGGTCGAGTGGTGTGCACGATTACATCAAAGAAAGAACTATCAAGATAGGAAAGTATATCGTGGAAACTAGAAAAACAGTCCGGGTCATTGCAAAAGAGTTTGGAGTCTCTAAAAGTACAGTGCATAAAGACTTAACGGAGAGGCTGCCAGAAATTAATCCAGATTTGGCTAACGAAGTGAAGGATATATTGGATTATCATAAATCCATTCGTCACCTTAGAGGTGGTGAAGCAACAAAATTAAAATATAAACGATCTGAAAGAGAAGAAGAAATCGTTAAATAATCACTGATATCATTCCGGTATTTGGAAGTGATCGGGCAATCAGGGAATGGATAAAGGGACATGAAAATGTGTCAACTTTTTTCTGATTTTTGACTCCGATTCCGTACCGGGATTTTTTTTATGGGGAAAGGCAGAAAATAGTACTTATGGTATTGAAATTTAATACATATTGGGATTTTAGGTAAAAATAGTCTCTGTTAGTGATTATTTATAATTCATACTTACTTGTGTCAATGCAATATGGTAAAATAAACAATTAGGACAGAAGTAGGTTATATGTGAGGATATTCAAGGAGGATTTAAGAAATGTTTGCTAGAGATATTGGGATAGATCTTGGAACAGCCAATGTTCTTATACATGTCAAAGGTAAAGGAATTGTGTTAAATGAGCCATCGGTAGTAGCGATTGATAAGAATACAAACCGCGTTCTTGCTGTCGGGGAAGAGGCTCGTAAAATGGTAGGCCGTACTCCAGGAAACATCATCGCAATTCGTCCTTTAAAAGACGGGGTCATTGCGGATTTTGATGTAACAGAATCGATGCTTAAGCATTTTATCAATACATTGAATGTGAAAGGCTTCCTTTCAAAGCCTAGAATTTTGATTTGCTGCCCGACAAACATAACAAGTGTCGAGCAAAAAGCGATTAAAGAAGCTGCTGAAAAAAGTGGCGGGAAGAAAGTATTCCTTGAAGAAGAACCAAAAGTGGCTGCAATCGGCGCTGGTATGGATATTTTCCAACCAAGCGGCAATATGGTCGTAGACATTGGCGGCGGTACAACCGATATAGCCGTTCTTTCAATGGGGGATATCGTTACATCTTCTTCAATTAAAATGGCCGGTGACAAATTCGATAATGAAATTTTACATTATATCAAGCGGAAGTATAAACTTCTGATTGGTGAACGTACTGCGGAAAACATTAAAATCCAGGTTGCAACCGTCTTCCCTGGTTCACGTAATGAAGTCATCGATATTCGTGGGCGTGATATGGTATCAGGATTACCTAGGACCATTTCGGTCAACTCTGAAGAAATTGAGGAAGCTCTTCGCGAGCAGGTTTCCATCATTGTACAAGCTGCGAAAAGCGTACTTGAACGGACACCACCTGAACTTTCAGCTGATATCATCGATCGTGGCGTCATTTTAACAGGTGGCGGAGCATTGCTTCACGGCATTGACTTACTACTTGCGGAAGAACTCAAAGTCCCAGTACTCGTCGCAGAGCATCCAATGGACTGTGTAGCAATTGGAACTGGTATCATGCTTGATAATATGGATAAATTGCCACGCCACAAGTTCAACTAAAAAGCGGATGGAAATCTGCATCATAAGATAGGGGTCTAAGGTTCAGACAAACATGAGGCATAGTGAAAGTGCGTGCAGTTCTAGTACTGATGAGCAATAGGCCCTCTTCTTTTAATCAATAATTTAACACCATTCCTTTAAATTTGACCTAGCCTAAAATACAGACAAACTCTTCTGCCTAATGCTTTTCTTTTTTCCTTAAGATACTGATGTTCATGACCGATAAGAAAGATATGAGAAATTGAACGGATAAGTTATGTTGAATGAGGGTGAAGAAGATGTTAAGAGGTTTTTATACAGCTGCTTCCGGGATGCTTACACAGCAAAGGCGAACGGAATTGCTCACAAATAATATGTCCAATGCAAATACAACGGGGTATAAGGCGGATCAAACAAGTGTAAGGTCATTTCCGGAAATGCTTATTAGCAACATGGATGGTAAAACGATTCCTACGGAGAACAAATTGAGTATGTCTACTTTATCCAAGATTGGTGGGCTTAGTACCGGCGTTTACGTACAGGAGGCTAACCCTTTATTTACCCAGGGTACATTGGAGGAGACCCAGCTTAATACAGATATTGCCTTGGCTGATGAAAACCCTCCAATCAATGAAGAAACCGGCCGGCAAGGATCGGTGTTTTTTACTGTTCAGGATGGTGATGGTAACCTTCGTTATACGCGCAACGGCAGTTTTACTCTAGATGGACAAGGTTATTTAACTACACCTGCTGGTCATTATGTATTGAATGAAAGTAATGAGCGGATCAAGCTTGATAGCGATCGGTTCACCATAACGGAAAACGGTATTCTTTTAGAAGGAAATGTTCAAACGGCACGTCTGGGCATCGGTTATTCAGATAATCCATCATCACAGCTCATGAAGGACGGGGAAGGCCTTTATAGGGTGTTGAATGATGGGGGATTACCAAGCGCATACGCAGCCTTAGAGGTTGGTTTTTCTACTAAGCAAGGCTTCCTTGAAGGCTCTAATGTCGATCAATCGAGAACGATGACAGAAATGATGTCGGCATACCGTTCCTTTGAATCGAGTCAGAAGGTCCTTCAAGCCTATGATAAAAGTTTGGATAAAGCGGTCAATGAAGTTGGCAAGCTTTAAGTGAACATTAGAAGAAAAGCGGCTTTGGGAAATTGAACATGTAAGGGGAATATCCATGAATCGGACCATGATGACAGCGACGAATACGCTGAACCAACTTCAAAGTAAACTCGATCAAATAAGTAATAATATCGCTAATGTGGACACGACTGCCTACAAAAAGACCCAAACAAGTTTCAATGACTTATTGATACAGAGTTTCAATAATCAGCCGAGTGAGACGAAGGAAAAAGGGAGGTTGACCACACCTGGCATTCGACAGGGAACAGGTGCTAGGATAAGCCAATCTCAATTGGTGCTATCGCAGGGGGCATTAAAGACGACCGACCGTAACCTTGATGCAGCATTCACTAGGGAAGACCAATTCTTCACTGTAAGCGTTAAGGATGACAAAGGAATCAATATAAGGCTTACACGGGATGGTGCCTTTTATTTATCTCCTAATGGGAATGGTCCAGAACAAATGGTGCTCGTTACCTCCGCAGGACATCAAGTCCTTGACGAAAATGGAAACCCGATCCTTATTGACGGAAGTATTAAAGACATTAAGATCTCGGAAAATGGCTTATTGTTGGTGGATACGGAAGAATACGGCGAAAAGAGTTTTGGGCTCGGCATCGTCTCGGTCAAGAAACCGCAATTTCTTGATCAGCTAGGCGGAAATTTACTGGGCCTTCCTGAAAACATCGATGCCTTGGGTGTTGCAAAAAATGATATCATGACTGCACTAACAGGGAATACCCGTAATCAAATAGCTGTCCGTCAAGGCACTCTGGAGTCATCAAATGTCGACCTTTCCAAAGAAATGACGGATCTGATCACTGTTCAGCGTTCTTATCAATTTCAATCCCGGGCAGTTACGATGGCTGATCAAATGAGTGGATTAATCAATGGAATCCGTTGAGTTTTCTGGAAAATAAAATGCTTCCCTGCGGAATTATAGCAAATCGGTTATAATGAATTCATAGCAAAGAGAATCGTTTGTGCCTATCATTTTGCATAGCTGCCGAATTTCTGGAGTATAGAGAAAAATCAGTCGGCGAGTTTTCTTAGAAAAAGGAGCTTTCACATTCTATATGGAACAAAATCGTGTAATGAGACAACAAATTGAAGAAGAGATAAAGGAAGTTGAGACGAAACCGAATCGTAGAATCAAGGTCCGTCTTTTGCCAATTTGGCTTCGTTTACTCATTGTTATCGGATTGATTTTCATTGCTGTATTGTCCGGGGCACTATTAGGTTATAGTGTGATCGGGGGAGGACATGCAATGGATGTTTTCCAAAAATCCACATGGACCCATATTATTGATATAGTGAATAAGGGTGCATAGTGCCTTGTCTTATGAGGCAGTTGCCGTCGGTTTCGGTTCTATAGTACATGGCAACCACGCCTCTGTCTTTAAGGCAGGGGCACGTTTACGTTATTGAAAAAAAAATCTCAGGAGGAAAAAAATATGCTTGATATCACACAAATAAAGGAAATCATTCCGCATCGCTACCCATTCTTATTAGTGGACCGGATCATAGAAATAGATGAGGGGAAAAGAGCGGTAGGTTTGAAGAATGTCTCAGCGAATGAAGAATTCTTTAATGGGCATTTTCCGGATTACCCAGTTATGCCAGGGGTATTAATTGTCGAGGCTTTAGCGCAAGTCGGCGCTGTAGCCGTTTTGAAACAAGATGAATATAAAGGGCGTCTTGCATTTTTCGCTGGAATTGATAATTGTCGTTTTAAAAAGCAGGTAAAACCAGGTGATCAGCTGCGTCTTGAAGTCGAAATAGTGCGTATGAGAGGCTCGATGGGCAAAGGGAAAGCGGTCGCAACGGTGGATGGCGAAATAGCATGTGAAGCCGATATCATGTTTGCTTTTGGTGACAAATAAAAAAAGTACATTCATTTTTATAAAATGGATTCATATAACTATATTTCAAAAAAGGTTTAGGGGATCGTGTAGCAGTGTATATATAAAAGAAGCACTGCATTGCTTATAAAAAGCAAAAGCAGATAAGATCCTTTCTATTCTCCCTTTGAATGCCGGACATTTTATATGTCCGGCGTTTTTTTTTGATGAAATTCCTATGAAAGATGAGATCGGTGGTTTTTCTTTTTAAATAAAAAAAATAGGACGCAAGTTATTTTCACATTCGGGCAAAATAGCTAATGATTAAGAAAGAAGGGAGGTTGCCAAAAATGATGAAGAAAAGAATTTTTGCACTACTCGGGGGCTCTTTATTATCCATAATGTTCCTTGCTGGATGTGGAACGAATGATAATGATAACAATCCCGCACCTGAAGATGATAACAAAATCATTGAAGATGATAAGAATGGTGTAAATGATAACAATGGCACAGATGATAACAACATCAATGATAATAATGATGATGATGGAATGATGGACAACAACGATAATGACGTAGATGACAAAGATGACTTGATTGACAACAATGATAAAAAAGACGACAACAATAAGTAATTAGCACTGAATGAAAAAGACTGTCTTAGGTAAGAAGAGGATTATCATCCTTATTCGTCTAAGTCAGTCTTTTTTTGTGTGTATTCGATTAGGGGAATTGGAAATAAGGGAAGGGTATTTATTTATTCGTGGCCAATTTAGGCTTTGAGCGGATTTTTTGCTTGAACTCATTTATTAGCTCTTCGCCGGATAGACCTTTTTGGACCAAATCTTCAAGAAGAAGTTCTGCATATTTGCTACGCGTTTTTTGGATGTGACCAACGAATAATAGGCTGTAATGGTTGCCTACTTTTCTTATGGTGCGTAAGACAGTGTGAAACAAAGCCGGTTCATTGTCCTTTTTGGTAATGACGGCCTGAATATACACCTCTCCGTCAATCTTGGGAAGTGCGGGTTCAAGCTCATTGAAATGACTTTCTTCTACAAAAGCTTCCAGTAACCATGTTCTAGCGTCGTTTTCTTTATTAATGATTAACCCGTCTGTCAATGCAATATCAATCAAGTGTAAATTCTCAGTAACAATTTGCAACGAGATTAATTTAAATGATTTCATCTAATTCCTCCGTTTCTTGCCAGAAGAGCGGTATTACCCCTCTCATTGTAAATGTAAATCTACCCCCCGAAATGGTTCAAATGATTAATCCTTATTAAGGTAATTATATCATACTAAAAAACTGTCCCTTAATGAAATGAAAACCTAACAACTGTCTAAATTATGAACGATAGAATAAAATTTTGCAAAATATTTAATTTTGTTAACTTTTCGTTTTTTACGGAATTTCAAACGATAAAAATTGATTTTTGAATCGCTTCAAATCGATTTTTCATGAAGAAAAAGGCAGGAATAAGGTCATTTCATCCATTTTTTAATTAAGTCGAGAACGAGTATGATAAAAGCATAATAAACAGAAAGGAGTGAATAGATGATCAACCAAGTTACCCTCGTCGGCAGGCTTACGAAGGATCCAGAATTAAGATATACCCCTGACGGTAAGGCTGTTTCCAATGTCACGTTAGCGGTCAACCGTAACTTTCGAAATACTGTTGGTGACTATGAGGCTGACTTTGTACAATGTATCATATGGAGAAAGTCGGCTGAAAATACGGCTCAATATTGTAAAAAAGGTGCATTAATCGGTATCACAGGCAGAATACAAACGAGAAGATACGAAAACAAAGAGGGTAAAAATGTATATGTTACTGAAGTGATCGCAGAGATGGTTCAATTTATTGCAACTAAACAAAATGATGTTAAGCCAAAGGATTTTCAACATATTGGTTTATAGTCTTACTTGGAGGTTGAGCATGAGTGAAGGAGATAAGGCTTGCGTCCGGGCAGAAGCACCCTCGATTTTTCAGACAATAAAAAATAATAAGCGCATAGAAGAACTCATTAGTGTTTTAATTCGTCATGTAGCGAAGACCCAGGTAAAAGCTTCGGATAATGAATATGAATTAGTACAGATTAAATTGATGCTTGCCCAATTGGTAACTCAAAATAAGTATTTATACGACCATAATGAAAAATTAACGGAACGTATTTCAGCTCTTGAACAAGGCGAAGGATGTTTCGGTGACAGAAAAAAACTCCGTAAAGCTTGATTGCAGCATAAAGCTCATTTTTTCCCCTTTCATTCCCCAAAGCAAATAAGCTTTTTCCTCGCTGGAAACTCCGGTTTACCCGCAAAAGGTATCAAGTTATTTGATTCCCCCCCCTTTTTAATGACTGCAAAAAATGCAGTCTTTTTTTCATGCCAAAAAGTGTGTTTTTTAACAAAATAAAAAAATTATTCTGTAAAATTAGAATTTTTAGAAAATATATTGTAATATTTTAATTTTGATGCAATAATAAACCCAATAATATAATTGGAAAAAAAGTTATATATAGGAAGTGATTCGATGGACGAACCAATTATTAAGGTGAATGGGCTTCGAACCAGTTTTCGTACAGACGATGGGGTGATCCCTGTCGTAAATTCAATCGATTTTCATGTCAATCCTGGTGAGGTTTTAGGGATTGTTGGAGAATCAGGATGCGGAAAAAGCGTAACTTCTTTGTCCATCATGGGACTGGTTTCTTCACCGGCTGGTAAGGTGGAGGGAGAAATCCTTTTTAAAGGAGAGAATATCGCAAACGCTTCTGAGGCGAGGATGAGAAAGATTCGCGGAAATGACATAGCGATGATTTTTCAGGAACCGATGACAAGTTTGAATCCAGTTTTCACTATAGGCGAGCAGCTGGTGGAGACGCTACGGATACATAAAAAATGGAACAAAAAGCAGGCCCGTCGTAGAGCGGTGGAAATGTTGAAATTGGTTGGGCTTGGCCGTGCCGAAGAATTGATCGATGAATATCCTCACCAGCTTTCAGGTGGAATGAGACAGAGGGTCATGATTGCCATGGCCATGATCTGTGAGCCGAAACTTCTTATAGCGGATGAGCCGACAACGGCTTTGGATGTGACGATTCAGGCACAAATCTTAGAGTTAATGAAGAACTTAAATAAAGAAACAGATACAGCAATCATGATGATTACCCATGATCTTGGCGTTGTGGCGCAAATGTGTGAACGTGTCATTGTCATGTATGCCGGCAAGGTAATAGAGGAAGGAAATGTGCAAACGATTTTCCAAAGTCCTAAGCATCCGTATACGGTCGGATTACTTCAGTCGATTCCAGATATGCGGATAAAGAAAGAACGTCTTTACTCGATCCCTGGTAATGTTCCAAAACCTGGGACAGGCAACCTGGGGTGCCAGTTTGCCCCGCGTTGCTCCCGTGCCATGGAGCAATGTATAAGTGAGACCCCGTCTCTTTTGGAATTTGATGATGGCCAGCATGTTCGTTGCTGGCTGTATGAAGATGGGAAAGGAGAAGCCTTGCATGAATCAAACATTGGTTAAGGTAGAAAACCTAAAGAAGCATTTTCCGATTAAAGGAGGCGTCCTAGGAAAGACCGTCGGAGAGGTCAAAGCCGTAGATGGCTTGTCTTTTTCCATTTACAAAGGGGAAACCTTAGGTCTTGTCGGGGAAAGCGGTTGCGGTAAATCGACAACGGGAAGATTACTGCTTCGATTGCTTGAGCCGAGTGAAGGGAATGTCTATTTCGAAGGAAAGGACCTGACGACTTTATCTTCCCGTGAAATGAGAAAAATGCGCCGTGAAATGCAGATGGTCTTCCAGGATCCATTCGCTTCCCTCAATCCCAGGCATACTGTTGAAAAGATATTGGAAGAACCGCTTATCGTTCATGGGGTAAAAGATAAAAAGGTGCGTAAAGCCCGTGTACAAGAGCTTCTTAAGGTTGTTGGTTTAAGCAGTTACCATGCTAAAAGGTATCCGCACCAATTTAGTGGGGGCCAGCGGCAACGTATTGGCATTGCAAGGGCACTTGCGGTCAACCCTAAGCTGATCATCGCCGATGAACCCGTATCTGCACTGGATGTATCGATTCAGGCCCAGGTTTTGAACCTCCTGCAGGATTTGCAGGAAGATTTTGATTTGACTTACCTTTTCATTGCCCATGATCTGGGCGTAGTAAGGCATATCTCTGACCGTGTCGGTGTCATGTATCTTGGGCATATAGTTGAATTGACGGAAAGTGAGGAACTGTATGAGGATCCTCTTCACCCTTATACCCAGGCCTTATTATCAGCAGTGCCGATTCCGGATGTGGAATACAAGGGAGATAGGGTAATCCTGCAGGGTGATGTTCCAAGTCCATCAAACCCGCCTAGCGGTTGCCCATTCCATACGAGGTGCTCGAAAGCGATGGCAGAGTGCAAATCGGAAAAACCCGTTTTGCATGAACATAAACCTGGTCACTACGTTGCTTGTCATTTATACAACTGACATGACGTATACATAAATTCGTAAAAAATAAGGGGGAAGAATATGAAGAAAACATTGGCATTATTGTTGACTGGTATCCTGGCTCTTTCGCTAGCGCTTGCTGGATGCTCCTCGTCTACATCAAAAGAGAAAGATGATGGTAATGGGGGATCAAGTGAAGCGAAAGGCGGCGTATTGATTTACGGTAAAGGCGGAGATGCTGTCGGTCTTGACCCAGCTATCGTAACGGATGGTGAATCATTCATCGTCACGCAGCAGATTTTTGAAACGCTTGTGAAATACGGAGAAGATAATACGGAAATAAATCCTGGTCTTGCAGAATCATGGAAAGTATCGGATGACGCCAAGACATACACATTCAAATTGAAAACCGGAATCAAGTTCCATGATGGTACGGATTTCAATGCGGATTCAGTCGTAAAAAACTTTCAACGCTGGGCAAAAAGTAAGGACGAAGGTAAATTTGCTTACTACGCCTCTATGTTTGGCGGATTTGAAGGTGATGAAGGACATGTTATCAAAGAAGTAAAAGCTATCGATGATAGCACGGTGGAATTCACATTGAACCGCCCTCAGGCACCATTCCTGAAAAATCTTGCCATGCCTACATTTGCAATAGCCAGTCCGACAGGATTTGAAAAAGAGGGAGACAATTTCACTAAGAATCCATCTGGAACAGGTCCTTTCAAATTCAAATCATGGAAGCCTGGCGATACGATCGAAGTGGTGAAAAACGAAGGCTATTGGCAAAAAGGACTGCCAAAACTTGATGGAATCACGTTTAAAGTCATTAAAGATAACTCTGCACGTTTAAATGCTGTAATCAAAGGTGAAATCGACTTAATGGACGGTCTGAACCCAAGCGATATCAGCAAAGTTACAGGAGATGACAAACTGCAGTTATTCGAACGTCCATCCATGAACGTCGGGTACTTTGCTTTCAATGTTGAAAAAGCACCATTCGACAAAAAGGAAGTACGTCAAGCTATCTCACACTTAATTAACAAAAAAGAAATTATCGATAACTTTTTCGAAGGCACAGCGGAGCCTGCAAAAAATCCAATGCCACCATCCGTTTCTGGATACAATGACAACATTGAAGACTATGATTACGATGTCGAAAAAGCTAAAGAACTTCTGAAAAAGGCTGGATATGAAAAAGGATTTAAAATGGACCTATGGGCAATGCCGGTACCACGCCCGTATATGCCAGATGGTCAAAAAGTGGCCGAGGCCATTCAAGCCAGCTTAAAGCAGGTTGGTATCGAGGCAAATATCGTTTCATACGAATGGGCTGCCTATTTAGAGAAAGTGCAGGCTGGTGAGGCTCAATCCTTCATGCTAGGCTGGACAGGCGATAATGGAGATGCAGATAACTTCCTTTATGCCTTATTGGATAAAGATAATATCGGCTCAAACAATTATTCTCGTTATGCAAATGATGAAGTGCACGATCTATTGATCGAGGCCCAGTCCACGGCAGATGAAGCCAAGCGTAATGAGTTATATGGAAAAGCTCAGGAAATCATCCATGAGGAAGCACCATGGGTTCCACTAGTCCACTCATTACCGCAGCTAGCCGGATCCAAGACAGTCAAAGGGTTTGTTCCACATCCAACCGGTTCTCAATCCCTTGTTAACGTTTCACTAGAAAATTAACCGTACGAACCGGGTAGTATGTAATCTTGCATGCTTCCCGGTTTTGTTATGGAATGCATTTCAAAATGATCGAGGGCGCTCAAAGGACCCTTATGTAAAAGGCGGGTGATTGTTTTGTTTTCCTATACCGTACGACGTTTAGGATCTCTCATTCCAGTGTTACTCGGAATGGCGTTTATTGTATTCATGATGATTCGGGCGATTCCTGGGAATCCTGCACAGGTGATTCTAGGGCAGCAAGCAACAAAAGAGGCAGTCGAGGCAATGACAAAGGAACTTGGTTTGGATAAACCATGGTTCATTCAATTTTGGGATTATGTATCAGGCCTGTTACAGGGGGACCTGGGTGTATCGTTAAAAACGAATAGTCCTGTTTCTGAAGAAATAGGGCCATATCTAATGGCAACGATTGAGTTAGCATTGATTGCCATGATCATTGCAGTGGTCATAGGTGTAAATGCAGGGATAATATCAGCTTGGTTCCAGAACTCATGGTTTGACTATGCAGCGATGGTGATTGCGTTGATTGGTTTGTCCATGCCGATATTCTGGCTGGGATTAATGGAGCAATACATCATCTCAATTCAATGGGATTTACTTCCTACGACAGGGCGGGACAATATCAGGGATCCAGTCGAGGCCATAACGGGCCTGTATTTGATTGATACGCTCGTTGCTGGAAGAGTTGATCAGTTTTTCGAAGTGATCAAGCATCTCATTTTGCCGGGAATTGCGTTAGCGACCATTCCGATGGCGATAATTGCAAGGATGACACGTTCGTCCATGTTGGAAGTAATGAGATCGGATTTCATTCGTACGGCTCGCGCTAAGGGGATGAAAATGTTTTGGGTTGTATACAAGCACTCCTTGAAAAATGCTTTAATTCCAGTGGTGACGGTAATCGGCCTGCAGACAGGATTACTTTTAGGCGGGGCCATTTTAACGGAAAACATTTTTGGCTGGCCAGGCATCGGTACATATATTTATGATGCTATACTTTCCCGGGATTATCCGGTCATACAGTCCGGGATTCTCGTCATCGCCTTTTTGTTTGTCATGATTAATCTAATTGTGGACTTGTTGTATGCAGCGATCGATCCAAGGATTAAGTATAAATAGGGAGGGAAACTCATGCCTGAAATAGCAACGAATACATCGCCAATCCTTCCTCCCAAAGAGGCAGAGGAAAAAGTCATCTCTCCCTGGAGGGAAGGGTGGAAAAGTTTTAAGAAAAATAAGGTGGCACTTGTTGGTCTGGCGATTGTTTTATTTTTCATCTTAATCGCCATTTTTGCACCGCTTATTGCACCGTATTCATTTGAAGGGCAAAAGCTAAGTGATAAACATTTGGCCCCATCTGCGGAACATTGGTTTGGAACGGATGAATTTGGCCGTGATATATTGAGTAGAGTCATCTATGGCTCGCGCATATCGATAGGAGTCGGCTTTTTATCTGTAGCCGGGTCTGTCCTGGTTGGGTCTTTTCTAGGTATTATTGCCGGGTATTACGGAAAGTGGATAGATACAATCATATCGAGGGTCTTTGACATCATTTTAGCCTTTCCAAGTATCTTACTTGCCATTGCGGTAGTAGCCGTTTTAGGACCATCACTTCGCAATGCACTCATCGCCATTGCCATCGTCAATGTCCCGATATTTGGCCGTCTTTTACGCTCACGGGTTTTAACGGTGAAAGAAGAGGAATATGTTACGGCTGCGAAGGCAATTGGAATGGGAGATGGCCGGATTCTCCTCCATCACGTCCTTCCCAATAGCCTTGCACCGATTATTGTTCAAGGCACCTTGGCGATTGCTACTGCCATCATTGAATGTGCAGCACTCGGCTTCCTCGGTTTGGGGGCACAACCACCAGCACCAGAGTGGGGGAAAATGCTTGCCGATTCAAGATCTTTCATCATTCAGGCGCCTTGGACGGTTCTTTTCCCTGGCCTTGCGATCATGCTTACGGTACTCGGCTTTAACCTAATGGGAGATGGCCTGCGAGATGCGTTGGATCCAAGGATGAAAAACTAGAGGTAAGATGGTGGTGTTTTTTTAACATCGCCATCTTTTATTTTGAAAAACTATGAAAATATGAAAATAATAACAATATCCTAGTTTGAAATAGGAAAATAGTGACTATTATCTCTTAAAATCACCCCAAAAGTTGTGATACTTTTATACTTAGTAAGAAAATTCCAAAAATTGATTATTTTAGAGGAGGAAAAGTTCATTGATTAAACGAAGCTTGTCCATTCTAGCAATCTTTCTATTAGTATTTACTGCAAGCGTTTCCGCAGCCAAGCTCCCAGAGCCCCCGAACGGTTCGGGTGATGGAAAGAAGAATCAGGAAAGTATTCTAAAGCTGAAGAAAAACGACTTGGAGAAGAAATACAAAAGTAACGAGAAGGTCAGGGTCATCGTTGAGATGAAGGAAGCCCCGGCAATAGAAATCGCTTCGAAAGAAGGGAAACTTTTTAAACAGTTATCGAAAAATAAGAAACAACAATTAAAGTCCGAAAAGCTAGCTAATCAGAAGAAATTGAAAAAAAAGGTGAAAGACAAAAGAATCGCTTTCAAGGAAATGGAAAGTTTTACGACGGTCGTCAATGGGTTCAGTGGTGAACTTCAGTATGGTGATATCAAAAAGGTGGAAGCCATGCCTGAAGTTGCTGAGGTACATATAGCAAACGAATATGAACGTCCAGTTGATAAGCCCGAGATGCTTTATAGTAAGGAACTTATCCAAGCCCAGGAAGCATGGCGGGAATATGGATATACAGGGGAAGGGATGGTCGTGGGGATTATCGATACTGGAATCGACCCATCTCACCGTGATATGGTCCTGAACGATGAGAATAAAGCAGAACTGACTGAAAGTGAAATTAACGGCATGAAGGAATCTAGCCATCTATTAGGCAACTATTATACGGCGAAGGTACCTTATGGATACAATTACATGGATGAAAATGAAGAAATCCTTGATCTTGGTGAAGGAGCCTCCATGCATGGGATGCATGTCGCAGGAACCGCGGGTGCCAATGGAGATGAAGAGCATGGCGGGATTAAAGGGGTGGCTCCCGAAGCCCAGCTTCTTGCTTTAAAGGTATTCGGAAATGATCCCGCCATGCAGACAACATGGGGTGATATTTATATTAAGGCAATTGATGATGCAATCATTCTTGGGGCAGATGTGCTAAATATGAGCCTCGGTTCCACTGCAGGTTTTGTATCAGCAGAAGATCCTGAGCAGCAGGCCGTATCGAGAGCTGTTGATAATGGGATCCTCATGTCGATTTCAGCAGGAAATTCGGCTCACTTTGGAAACGGATTTGCAAACCCATTAGCTTCAAACCCGGATATTGGCGTTTCAGGCTCACCTGGACTTGCTTATGATTCGGTGCAAGTGGCATCCGTCGAGAATAACTATATGGATTTGGATGCAGCGACTTATGATATAAACGGACAAGCAGGAAAAGCTCCGTTCATGTCGGCTTCAAGCGTACATCCCAATGCTTTGAAGGATAAAACACATGACTTGGTTGCTGCAGGTCTTGGGACGCCAGAGGAGCTTTCCAAAGTGGATGTTAAAGGCAAGTTCGCCCTCATTGAACGCGGCACGCTTTCTTTTATAGAAAAAGCGCAAAATGCCCAGGCAGCAGGAGCGACAGGAGTCATTATTTACAATAATGCTGACGGATATATTTCCATGGCCACAGATCCAAGCATCACCATTCCACAGCTGTTCATGTTGAAGTCGGATGGTGCCAAGCTGAAAGCGGCCTTAACGGATGGAGAAAAGGTGAAGATTACCTTTAATGGTGATAAAACAAAAGCGGTGAATCCAGAAGCAGGAAAAATGAGTTCATTCAGTTCATGGGGCGTAGCACCAAATCTGGATTTCAAACCGGAAATCACTGCACCAGGCGGACAAATTTATTCAACGTTGAACAACGATGAATATGGTATGATGAGCGGCACTTCGATGGCGGCACCTCATGTTTCCGGCGGTTCTGCACTGGTTCTTGAAAGAGTGGATAAAGACTTTAAATTAAATGGATTTGCCCGGGCCAATTTGGCTAAGAACCTGATGATGAATACTTCGAAACCATTAACGGATCAAGGTGTCGTCAATAATGCCCTTGACTGGAAAAACCCTTATTCGCCTCGCAGGCAGGGAGCCGGAATCATGCAGCTTCAATCTGCTTTGTCCACGCCAGCTGTCGTGACGGAGGCATTTACGAAAGAAGCGAAGGTTGCCATGAAGGAAATCGGCAATAAGTTCGCCTTTACTTTGAAGGTTGAAAACTTCAGTAATAAAGCAGTCAAATATGATGTAAAAGGAAATATCCAAACAGACTATGCCATTCAGGGTCAGCTGGGTTATTCCGCCAATCAATTAGAGGCACAGGAAATTAAGAACGCTTCGATTAAAATCAATAATAAAAATACAAACAAGATTACTGTACCTGCAAAAAAATCTGTTACATTTGAAGTGAAAGTGGACATATCCAATGCAAAGGTACTTGGCGATGATCTTCAGACTCTTGTAGACATTGACAAGGTCTTTCCAAACGGATATTTCGTTGAAGGGTTCATAACATTGAAGGATCCAGCTGACACTAACCCGGAATTACATGTTCCGTATGTAGGGTTTAAAGGGGAGTGGGACAAAGCCCCAATCCTGGATGGCACTAAATATGATAAAGAGTCTTTCTATGGCAGGGCAGGAGGAGTATCGACTGCAGGTGAAGATTTCACTTATCTTGGTTACGACCCTGCGGGGAAAACATTCAATGGCAAAAATATTGCGATTTCCCCAAATGGTGATGGTGCACAGGATGACTTCGTGCCGGTCCTATCATTCTTAAGGAATGCGAAAAAGGTAGAATATAATATATTGAATGGTGAGAACAAATCAGTCCGGAAACTTCGCACAGAGAATAATGTACGTAAGGATTATTATGATGGCGGACAAGGGACCGCATACACACTTGATCCGGCCCGTAAATGGGACGGTAAAGTCAATAATGCAATGGCTAAGGATGGGGTCTATTATTTTGAAATCAAAGCGATGATAGATTACGAGGGTGCAAAATGGCAGACGTTTAAAATGCCAATCAAAATCGATACGGTAAAGCCGACAGTCAAGATTTCGAAAAAAGGCAATGTATTAACCATCCAAGGTAAGGATAATTTGAATGGTTCAGGGCTTGCTTATTACGATGTACAAGTCGATGGAGCATCCATCATGGAAGAGCCGCTCCCGGCGAATACGAAACAATTCACCCTGCCTGATGTAAAAGGGGAAAAGGTTCAGGTTGTGGGAATTGACTTTGCAGGTAATGAAAAAGCGGCTGAAACTGAATTGGCCAAAGATTCAGCACCAATTGATAATCATGCACCTGCTGTTAAGATCAAAAGTCCTGAAGCCTTAAGCGTGAACAATAAAAATAAAATCAAAATAACAGGGGATATTGAAGAAGCGTCAGAAATAAAGGAATTTAAAATCGACAATAAAACGGTCCCTGTAACATATAACAAGACGAATAATAAATATGAATTCTCATATGAAAAGAAATTTGAAGAGGGTGTCCAAAGCTTCACGGTTAAAGCAACCGATAAATGGGATAACACGGTTTCCTTTAAACGGACGATTATGATCGATGCAACAAAGCCGGTTTTAAAAGTTAAAGGAGTACCGGAAACTGTGGGAGTCAAAGGCAAGAATCCAAAAGTGGATGTGACGGTAGAGGATAATTTCGATGAAATCCGCCTTTATCTGAACGGAAGCGAAGTATTCTATCATGAATTCAAGGAACCATATAAAATGCGTGCCTATAAGAAGAAGATAGAGGATTTGGAACTGCCGCTTAAATCAGGCAACAACAAGTTTGAATTTAAGGTGACAGATCTTGCAGGAAATGAATCGAAGAAATCCTTTAACATCAATAAAGCAAAAAAATAACGAAAGGCAGCCCTCTTATCCAATAGGGCTCAGACTGTAGACAAACTCTATGAGAAGCGAGTTTGCCTGCAGTTTTTCCTTTCAAAAAAGTTCCAGTTGATTTCAGAAATCCGCTCCCTTTCCACCGACTGTCTGCCAAGCCTCCTCGACGCAAGCGTCTGTGGGGTCTTGGCTAGCCGGTTATTCGGCAGGAGTATCGCAAATTTCTTCAATCTGATGAGGTTTCATTTCATATAAAAATGTAAAAATTCATTAAGGAGTACCAAGTCTTCTTTTCTAATCATGGTTTGGGGTAGATTATTTCTAATCTCCTTTTGTACGAAGAGAAGCCGGTTTTCCTACAGTTGATTGGAACGGAAGGTACGAGACTCCTGCGGAAAAAGCGTGTCCAAGGGAGACCCCACAGGCGCAAAGAGCGCCGAGGAGGCTCCCGGACCGCCCGCGGAAAGCGAGTGCCTGGAGTGGAAATCAACGTTCGAATAGTACAAACCCTCAAAAAAAATGTAGGTAAAATCAATTAATATCAAGTTTTTATATAGTCTAAGCCCTCTTATCCAAGAGGGCTGTTTTTTATCGAGTATGGATTTGATGAATGAATTCTTTAGTGATGTAATGGAGTAGTTTGCTGAGTTTTCACCGTGCAAATATGTAAATCTATTAGTGAGGAATTATTTTCATTATCCGGCAGGTATATGGAGTGGGATAAAAGAATTAGGTATAAAGAACCTATTAAAAGGAGGGTATCTATGAATTATAAGAAGAAATCCAGCAATAAAGTAAGTAGTCTTGGAATTACAGTGAAAATCGAAAGGAGAGGAAGCGACAGGTCACATCTTACAAAAACGAGTTTTTTTGATGCACTTCAGCACCTCCATGCTCCCTTTGAAAAGGATCCCCGCTCAGATTCACCCTATCAGCATTTTCCTCTATGTCAGGAGGTAACCCTTTCTTTTTTTGAAAAAGGTGCTGAAACATCTATTAATTATGACCCCCACCAAGAAAAAATCATCATTGAGGAAAGGTCAGAGACATATCAGCCGAATAAGGGTGAGGTGCTTACTGCAATCCTCGATCATATCATGATCAATCATGGCTATCACCATTCTTTTTTCATTATCCAGCAAAAAGAGCGGAACGTAAAAATGAAAGCTGCTAATCCGTGATATCATCCTCTAAAGCTGCAGGACATTGTAAGGTATGAGACTTCCGTTAAATGAAACGTACGAAGAGTTACTTTACTCAATAAGGATGGAGCTGCCACGGCAGCTCCTCAACATGATGAGCGTCTCCTATCCTTCAAGAAGTCAAATCAGCCGGCGAATGATCTTTGAGAGGGTTTGAATACCATAAGCTAACTCTTCCTCAGACGCATATGAATATGATAGCCGAAGATGTGTATTGTTGCTTGGTTCATATATGTACCCCGGATTAATGAGTATGTTCTCCTTTATCGCCTGCTTGAAAAGGTTTGGATTCACAATTGGTTTACATAATTTTAACCATATATAAAATCCGCCTTGGGGTATTTGCCATTCAGCTATTCCCTTAAAATATTGATTGAGAAGAGTTAATGTAAAATCTCTGCGTACCTTCAACTCATACCGCAGCCACTCTAAATGCTTCGAATATTGACCACTCGTTAACCATTCAGCCACAAGATGTTGAGATAGTGCACTTGAACCGTAATCCATTTGCATTTTAATATCCGCTAACCTTTCAATCACCGTTATTGGACCAGCGATCCATCCGATGCGCAGCCCGGGGCTTAATGTTTTGGACATGCTGCCAATGTACAAGACAAGGCCATCAGTATCTTGGGATTTAATAGGTAGTGGCGGTTCATTTTCAAACCATAGGTCACTATATACGTCATCTTCAATAATCGGAATCTGTTCTTTATTGCAAATGGATAAGAGGTTTAGTCTTTCTTCTTTTGTCCATGTAGTATTGGTTGGGTTGTTAAACGTTGGAACGGTATAAAAGAGTGACGCTTTCTGCCTTCCATTGATACGCTTTATTTGAGTGGGAATACTTTCCCGGACTTGTTTTGATAAGCCTACTAAATGCATGCCCGCAGATTGAAAGGGATGAACAGAATTTAAATACGAAGGAGACTCATGTAAAATCATTGATCCTTTCTGAAGTAAACCCACCGAAATCAATTGAAGCGCCTGAAGCCCCCCTGACACGATCATAAGGGAACTGGGGCTGGCAATTACTCCTTTTGACTTTAAATAATCACTTATACTGTGGCGAAGGCCTTTATCACCTTTGGGTTCAGAATAGCCCAATGAGTGAGCATCAAAAGATGTGGTTTGCAAAGTCTTTTCGATTTTTTTTGTAGGCAATAGAGATGGAGAAAGTTCACCAGTGCCCAATCTGATAATGGCAGTGTCCGTTTCATATTGATTAATGTCCTGAATCGTTTTTAAATTAGGCTCATGAAGGCCGTTCCGTACATAGTTTTTCCAGTCGGGCTGTTTGCTGGAGACGAGCACATTCCATGTGTTATTAGAAACAAATGTACCAGACCCAACCTTGGTTTCCAGTAATCCGTCTGCAATTAACTCCTCTATAGCTGAAATAATGGTACTCCTGTTCACCCCAAGAGAATCGGCCAATGAGCGCTGTGATGGAAGCTTGGTCGCAACTGGCCATTCCCCTCGTGTAATTTGTTGTTGCATCCATTCAACTATTTGTTGGTGAAGTGATCGGTTAGAAGGCCGATTTGGTTTCCATTCGATAAACATACGAAAACAATTACTCCTTTCATGTTCTATATTCCTTATGGATTGGTTGGGTTGAAAACCAACCAAATGGATGGTCAATTCCCATGTGTTTTTCATTATAATGAATATGAAAGGAGGGAGGTATTTGTATGGAACCATTTTTCCATGGACTAATATTGGCATTAGGGCTGATACTGCCATTAGGGGTACAAAATGTATTTATTTTTAATCAAGGCGCAATTCAACCTACCTTAAAAAAAGCTTTGCCTGCAACGATCACAGCTGCCATTTGTGATACATTACTCATTCTATTAGCCGTTCTAGGTGTTTCGTTGATTGTCATGCAATATGATTGGCTGCGTCTTTCATTAATCATAATCGGAGTTATATTTTTAATATATATGGGTTTTCAGATCTGGTTTGCCAAAGCGAACCCACAATCCGGTGCTCAAACTATGCAGATGTCCACCAAAAAACAAATTGTATTTGCTTTATCTGTATCATTACTGAATCCACATGCAATCTTAGATACGATAGGCGTAATCGGTTCAAGCTCACTTGTATATTCAGGAACGGAAAAAACGATATTCACGGCAACATGCATCCTCGTATCCTGGTGCTGGTTCCATGGATTATGTCTGGCGGGACGAATGCTGAAAAAGGTAGATACATCAGGCCGGTTCCTAAGAATATTAAATAAGATCTCTGCAGTAATTATCTGGATAACGGCTCTCTATATGGTGAAATCCATTTTTACTTAGCTAATAAAGGACATCAGCATTCAAACTTGACTAATCAGTCATAGGCTAAAAGTGCATCTTCCATCGGTAGTTTGGAAGTTATGTCCGGATTAGGATTTGCCCAATAACCCTATTGAACAAGATGGGTGTTTTAGTATTGCTGCTGCAATGGACGTAATCTTAATAAAAAGGAGAATACATATTCGATATGTATTCTCCTTTATTTTAATGTCTAACCCCATCCTCATTCATCATCTTATCGGGACGGGTAAGGCCATCATTGCAGAGCAACCAAGTCCTTGATTTCCTCTGTGGAAAGTTCAGTGATCCAGTTGTCACTGCTGATGATCTCGTCGTTCAGTGCTTGCTTTTTATCAAGCATCTGGTCGATTTTTTCTTCGAGTGTCCCTGTGCATATAAGCTTATGAACATGAACAAAGCGCTGTTGTCCAATTCGGTAAGCACGGTCGGTGGCTTGATTTTCAACAGCTGGATTCCACCAGCGGTCGTAGTGAATCACATGATTTGCTTCTGTTAGATTAAGACCGGTGCCCCCTGCTTTTAACGAGAGAATGAAGATTGGGAATTCCCCATCTTGGAATCTTGTGATCATTTCATCACGCTGCTTTTTGTTCGCACTCCCGTTCAGGAATGGCACTTCAAGGCCATACCGTTTTTCCAACAATTCTTTCATCATGTTGCCCATCCCAATATATTGAGTGAAAATGAGGCAGCTTTCATCCTGTTCGCGGACAGCATCGACAAGCTCAGTCAGCTTCTCGAGTTTGCCAGATCGGTTAGGCGCCTTCATGATGTTTTCCTTTTCCATCTCTTTTAGGTAAAGAGCTGGGTGATTGCAAAGTTGCTTTAGCTTATTCAGCATCTGCAGGATGATGCCCTTTCGTTCAAAGGCAGACAGCTGTTCGATATCAGTGAAGGTATCCTTGATAAGTTGTTCATATAACGATGCTTGCTCGGTGGTAAGCGGCACGAACTCCTTTTGTTCTTGCTTATCCGGAAGATTAAGAGCCACATCTTTATCGCGTTTTGTACGGCGCAGCAAAAATGGTTGTATTAAACGCTGTAATTCCTTGATTTTATCTTTCTGTTCATCACGTTCAATGGTGGCTACATATTTTTCCTGGAACTGACCTAATGTTCCAAGGTATCCTTTGTTAATGAAATCAAAAATCGCCCATAGCTCACTTAAACGGTTTTCCATTGGCGTACCCGACAAGGCAATATGATGCTGGCCGCTGAGCTTGCGGACTGCCTTGGATTGCTTTGTTTGGGCATTCTTGATGTTCTGTGCTTCATCAAGGATTACGCTGCTCCACTCGATGGAGGATAGTTCAACGACATCTTGGTGGGTCAGGCCATACGATGTTAACACAATATCATGTTGAGCTGCCTTTTTAGCAAATGCTTCACCTTTTGCTCGGTTTGATCCGTAATGAAGGTGGACTTTAAGTGTTGGTGCGAATTTTTCCAACTCCTTTTGCCAGTTGCCTAGGACGGAGGTTGGACAGACGATGAGTGCCGATTTAACAGAAACAGGTTCGGGTGTGGAAGTAATAACTTCTGCCTCATCACTGCTCTCTGCATTACTTTCCTCTTCGACGATGATCGGTTCACTCTTTTGTTCATCCCTCGGGGTAATGGGTAGCTCTTTACTTGCTCCTTCTCTTTCTTTCACATGAAGGAGGTAAGCAATCATCTGAACCGTTTTCCCCAGCCCCATATCATCTGCCAGACAAGCACCAAAACCATGCTCCCTTAAAAAAAGCAGCCAGCTCATGCCCAGTTTTTGATAGGGGCGTAAATCGCCTTGTAGTGCAGGAGGGACGGGTAAGATGGAAATGTTTTTGGTTTCCCTCAGTCTTCCCACCATCTTACGAAGCTCCTGATTCAATTCAAATTGAACTCGGAGCATTTCTTCGTTTCCTGAATCTTCATCGCCATCTTCATTTACGTCATTCAATAATAATTCTTGCTGCAGTAAGTCAGCCAATTGAATTCCTTTTTCATTAGCTGTTTCCATCAGCCCTTGAATTTGTTTAATGAAAGCAGGGTCAAGCTTGACCCATTGGCCGCGGATGAAAACAAGCCGCCTCTTTTCATTGACGAGCTCCTCGAACTCCGCCTCAGTGAGCTCTTTGCCATTTAATGAGAACCTCCAATCGAAGTCCATTATTGCTTTCAGCCCTACGTAAGAAGGGCCGCGGTTGGATTGGCTCTTAACTTTTGCCTTCACCTTCAATGAGGACTCCTTCAAGGCAAGCCACCAAGATGGAAGAAGAATTTCAACGCCAAGAAACAGGAGTTTTTCGCTTGCGTCGGTCAAGAACTCCCATGCATCCGATTCCGAAATCTCCCTTTTTAGACGTCCATTTTCCCCAAGCCATGGCACGACGTGTTGCCATCGTTTCGTAGCACGCACCACATCACTTGCATACTTATTCCAGCCGCGCGGCAATTTTTTTCCTGTATATGTTTCGATGATATTCTCATCCCTTTTGGAACGAAGGGTGACATCGAGTACCCAAGGCCCATTACCATCAGGAGGCTCAGTTAAACGAAGGCCTATAGTGAAGGGTTTGGGATCTGGCTGGGTACCTAGCCATTCCTGCCAGCTGTCTTTGTCAAAAAAGGCCTGTAATTCTTCAGGTGAAAGTCGGGAGTCCTTTAAAGCCCCGACGGCTTCGCTCCATTTATGCTGCATGGGTGAGTAGTTTTTTAAATACATATTAGCTGCACGGTTATACCACTTTTCGATAAAAGTCCGATTGGTTTCCGCTTCAGGTGAAGGGAGATCTAAAGATATACCTTCTTCCCAAAACGAAGGGACGAATTCCTCCTCTACCTCTTCCGGAAGCTTCCAGCCAATGGAGTCTAACTGCAGGTTAGTGAAATCCGGTACGGGGATTCCGGCTTCAATGGATTCATGAAGGACAGGCGCTGCTGACAGGCAAAGGGAGGAGATCTCCGACCATTCCCATTCTATGAAGGAGTTAAAGCTTTCCTTCGCAAAAAAGTTGAGAAGACCCCAAGCATCAAGAATGAAAACAGGATTTCCATCAATTATATCCATAGTCATTTTGGTTCCATAAAAGCTTGCATCATCCCAATTGAATAACAGTCTGCGTACATAATTCGAGTTGAGGAAGGTATTCTCTTCATTGACGACACCAAGGACGTATGATCCGTTTTCGAGAGCCGCTATTTTGATTTTTAATTTCCCTGGATTAAACATCGATAAGCTTACCCCTTTTTAGTTCTTCTTGGAAAGCGCGAAGCCGTTTAGTTGAATCTGCTACATATAGTATATAACGTTCAAATACGTCTTCCTTTTTGCTCTTTTTATAGATGGTGCGCATTTTTTTTAAATAACGGACAGCTTGCTTATAGGCAGGTCGGTTCTTCAAGGAAACTTTTTCCTGAACCGCGTGATAATAAAGCGGCAGAATCAGTTCTGGTTCTTTAGAGACCACTTCCTTGATGGACTCACTGCTGATTAAGTCAATGCTGATTTCTGAGTAAATATGCATCTCCACCCACTTTTTATATTGTCCTTGTTCAAAAAGGAAGTTTGCATAATTCCAATAGCTGTGTGGAAGGGTTGCTCTGTAAAATTTCTCAAGCAAATCGGTCCGTTTTAATTTATAACAGCAACTGCTAATCAAGGTCGTAAAGGTCCGTACGAAATCCACGCGCTGATAATAATCGGATAAACCAGCCAGGAACTCCTGTACATTAGCGATGATGAATTCAATGAAAGGGATACCCCGTGATCGGTTGTCTGATTCAGATAGGAGATTCAGCCAATAAAAAATGTATGGACAGGCTTCCTTCTTTAATTCATGTAGAAGGTCAATCGCTTGTTTATCTTTATTCTCAAGAAGGGATAGGTGAATGGCTGCGAGGGAATAGGACGTCCTCTCAGTCGTGCCCATATACTTCTCTGGTAGTTCTTCCTTTATTCGTTCCAGTTCCTCTTTGCGCCAAGAGGAGTTGGAGAATAAGTAGCTCCAAATTTCCCGGTAGAGATCGATTTTTTCATATTCTAGACCTTCTTTGCCATCCAGAAGTTTAGCTACATCTTCCTTGATGCTGAATACGAAGGGATCAAAGGCGAAAGGCCTCGCTTGTCGGCTAAGCGGCTGTACCGTTTCATGCAGCTCTTCTGCCAGGTCAACAGCAAGAGCATAAAAGACCCTGATTGTTTGCGTCTGGCCTTTATGTAACTGAATCATTCTCAGTGTCAGCTGCATCGTGCAAAATTGCGTAACGAAATGGTAAAGCAGTTTCCATTCCCTTTCCATTGGAGCTTTTGAGCTAAGTCGTTTAAAGTAGGTTTGTATATGGTTTTCAATCATATAAGTTGGCTCGCCTATATGAGGCTCGACGTGTTCCGCGAAGGTAACATTCACGAAATGCTTCCATGATGGATAGCTTTTATCTAAGATGATCGATTTCTCCTCTGCTTGTTTAAGTAATTCACTTGCCCTCTTAACTTGCTGCAGCGCTTGGGCGGTTGAGGTATTCTTTGGCGCTTTCCATTCGCTCAGCCAGTCGGAAACACTGGCGTTATCTGAATACGCAGAAAAGAAAACGGCCATTTGATGCCGGCAAATGAACCTTGAATCACATGTACAGCTTCCATCTTGAGGGAAGAGAAGGTTCAACCTGGCCTTATGGCGTGTCTCATCCTGTACCTCTGCCGCAATCGTATCTACCGCTTCTTCTTTAATGTCAACAAGCCCCTGACGGTATAACTGGAGCCCCTGATTCACAACGTCTGAATCATCCGGATTCCCAGCCTCCAAAAATTCCGCCAGCCGCTCCCCAACTAACAACAACTCCCGCTCCATAGTCTCCTCCTTCAGGGTCAAACCCTGTCTACCGAAATGATATTTTTGTCTGCCATGAAACATCAGTACTTTAACAATAGTATTTCTGCCTGGGTAACCGAGGATTTGACACCCTGGTACCGTGTATATATTACATCCAGAGCAAATGCACATGACATTATTTAAGGGCATCATATGCACTTTGCTGGACCTTTTTTCATGGCTGTTCTCTTACCGTCTTAATCAACTAATCGAACAAACCGCTTACTGCAAAAATCCGTATATTCATTTAAACCCTGTAAAAGTCAATATCGTCAAAAACCCCTTTGAATATAAGTGGTTCGGATATATATCCTCCAAACAGGAATTCCTAGCATTCACTTTGACCATGCCTTTAAATCCATCATCCCCTTTACACTTCACAAAACCTAGTGAAGGAGGGGGAGGGCCCTATATTTTGAATGGGCTTTTGAAGCATCTCTTTATTATACTTCATTTTGGCTTGGAATTTGAAATGTAGGACGCGGGTTTTGGGATTGATGAAGTAGAGCTTATACATATTCTTGGTGAATGGGAAGAGCCATTCCCATGGGGAATGGCTTTAATATATAAAATTAATTTATTTTCATTTCATTCTTCCAACTGTCCAACTTTTTGTTGATGAAAGTAGCAAAGGTATCATTTTTTTGTAATGTGAAGAGAAATGCTGACTTTTCCAAGTACTCTTTTGCCGCTTCAAAGTTTCCTACCAGCTCGAAATTGTAACCTAAATGGTAATGCAAGTCTGCTAAAGCGTATAGTTGATCATGTTCGAGACACCATTTTATGGCGTCTTGGCAGCATGCAATGGACTCTTCATATCGACCAAGGCGTGTTAACACTCTGCCAAAGTTATAGGATAAACGTGTCTTTAGCGTTTTATCCGTCAAAAAGGGAAGAGCTCTCAGGTGCTTCAAAGCTTTCTTTAACAAGGCAAAAGCATTTTCGTATTGTTCTTCGGCAACATACATTACACCTAGGCTGCTTAATATTTCAAGCTCCCGTTCCGAATAAATTTTATCCGTAGTATGAGTAATGGCGATGGCCTTATTAATAAATTCAATGGCCTTATCTAAATCCTTGTTTTTTTCGTATTCGTATATTCCTTTATGCCAAAGAATTAGCTGATGATTCTTTTTATTCTGAAGAAAGAGAGGACTATTTTCCTCAGCCTTTACAATTTGCTGCATTTCTTCATAATTTCTGGTTCTTCTAGCTATTTTTAATTGATAAATCACTTCTTCCACGTAATCCAGCCTAGGGGTCATGCCAATATCGAAAAAATAGTTTACATCAACACCTAAACGTTGAGAAATTAAGTAGAGAGTTGAGGCATATGGATAGACATCGCCCTTTTCAATCTTACTGATCTGTGCTTGTGTACAAATACCGGATGCTAGCTCTTCCTGGGAAAGTCCGATTTGTTTACGTAGCTCTTTGATCTTTTGTCCAACTGCAAAAAAATCCATTTTGATTCTCCTTAAAATATGCCTAGAGTTATATTTTGTTATGAAAAATCGGTGAAAGCTGTATGTACATGTCCTGAACGGTTTAAATAGATTCTTTAGTCGAAATATATAGTATTAAGAAGTGTGGTTAAATATAACTATAGAATTAATTTCTATTTTAACCAATATTTTTTTAAAAGAAAAGGAGGAATGACCTATGAAAAAAAGTACTAAAGCATTAGTCGTATCTTTTCTTATCATCGCTGCTTTCGTGATTGTCCCAAGCGAATTACCAGGCCTTTACGCAGAACTTCCAGGTTTATATAAATAAGGAATGAAACTTACTTTTACTCATTCAAGCATCTTCATTTGAAGATGTTTTTTTATTCTTATCATGGTTTATTCTTTCGCGCATATTCCTGTAGTTATAATTATCTATGAATTGGGAATATAAGGTCCATTTGGTGGGTGTGGAATATACGTGAACGTAGTTTGGAACGCCTATTTCCTTTTTTTTATTTTGTTATAGTGTAAATAACAAAACGGAGAGAGGTGTAAGGTTAATGATTGATATTAATATGAAAGTTCAGCCCTCTTTTTACGATGATGAATGTGCCATTGTGTTTTCTTTTTATTTTGATAAGGCGACCAGGAAAATTGGTGAGGCTGTTGTGTACACATGTAAAAAATCAAATGAAAAAGAATACAACCAAGATCATATAGATACAGATGTACAAGAAAAAATTGCTTATATTAAAGAGTTTTCTATAGTAGATGAATATCAGGCAGCCTCCATGAAAAAAATTCAACATTTTTTGAATGTAATCGGTATCAAAAAATGTGTGAGGTACAACCTTCAGGGGAATGAAATCGCATTGTAAACGATAAAAACTCATGACATTCTACATGTCATGAGTTTTTACCATTCAAGTGAGTGTTTTGAGCATTCATTTTCATTTTTTTGAGGAAATCGCTCATTTGTTTTCTTTCACTCGGTTTAGAGTTAGTCGTTCTTTCGAAAAACTTAAAGTGTTTTTTACTGTTACTTGATTTCATGATGTCTCTCCTTTGCTTTTTTATTTACCCTTTTTCAATTTATTAAAACGTGATTTTTATTGAAAAAGGACTGTCTTAAGAAGTAAGAAGATCATATGATTATTCCTATAGTTATATTTTCGTCCGTGAGTACATGTATATAAGGATTAATTTAGTGATAATAAGTCATTAAGACAAAATATGGAGAATTTTCATGTTTTATCTTATTGAAAATAAATGTTAAAATGGTCCGAATATCGGATTTTTCATTAGAAACATCAGTTTCTAGTACCCTAAAGTGAAGAGAGTTGAAAAACTCTTTTCGATGGCCCCTGAGCAACTGGCTTGGGGGATTTTTTTTTTTTTGATTATTTGTCCACTTTATTTCTATAATATGTGTTGTTTTGTTTGCACATACCTGGGTAAATATAATAAGCAAGATGAATTAAATCTGGTTCATCCAGTTTAATCGGAGGAATAAATCTATGGATGTGAAAGTAAAAAAGAATGATGAGACGAAGCGAGCTTTCCAGCAGTACATCTTTCCGTTCACACTTGAAGGAAATAAGATTGAAACGTTTGTGAAAAAGTTGCTTGAGGAAGATTTCGTTTTTTTGAACTTGAAAGATATGGATCAACAAAATCAATTTTATGGTGGCCATAAAATTTCACACCGTAAATTGGAAAAATACTTCATGCCCTACATCGAGCCGATTTTATTTCCAGGTAACCTAAAACAGAAGGAAGGATTACGGCGTTTTACGAAAAACCTTGATATTGATTGTACCTTCGAATCTCCCTTTTTAAATACCCCATTCGTTATTAACTCCATAGATATCTTCATATGCCCATTTCATATTGGCATGATGAATCTTCGCGTTACATTGCCTGAAGGGATTTCTTACAATGATGTACTCTATTTTGGCGACACATTCAGAATCCTCGAACCGATTGCTGATGATGAAGAGAAGACAAAAGTCGGTTGCAAGAAAAATCAATATGAACAGGTTAAGGACTTCATCTTCAACGAGCTACTGCCGCCAATGGAAGAGTATATGGACGAAGAACAAGCAGATCCCACGTATTTTGGCAGTTTACCTTTTTTTATCGATGAAAGGATGTATGTAATCAGCTATATCGCATTCCCGGATGATCGTGATATTACTAAAAATGATTTATTTCGAGCTAGTGAGCTAAATGGATACGACAATGATGGAGAGGCATATATCGGATCATCGAATCCTGATTATATTGAACGGTATTATCGTGAGAGTGTATATGACAGGTGGGGGGAGGAGACCTATTATGTCACCAGCATGTACCATTTTGCATGTGTCACGAAAGCTACTGGTAACCTGGAACAGGTACTGGCGAGCCAAATGTATGGTCATAACTTTTATACAATTCTGCTTACCTTCTATTACAAAATGGTGCTGCTTAAACTGGTTCATGAACATTCCAAGATCGATATAGAAAAAGATCAATCAAATACGGAACAGTTGATCTTCATGATCACAGAGTTCTCTGCAAAATATTTATTCAATGAAGTCAATAGTACGGTTACAGGGAAAGAGTTATTCAAAAAAACGGAGGATACCTTTAGGATCGCCCCGCTCTATAAAGAAGTAAAAGAAACACTTTCTTACCTCTATCAGAATCAGGATAAACTGTCCGGGAAAAGAAGTAATTATCTCTTGCAAATTCTAACGATTTATACGGTTATTTCAGGAATATTCGGTATGAATCTCTACATTGGAGATTGGAAAGGGAAATTGCCATGGAAAGCGTATATGAATTATACTTTTTTTGAATGGGTAGCCGTATTCGTAACGATAAGCGGTCTCGCCATTTCATCTATCTTGGGATTTTTCTTCTTGAAAAAATGGTTGCAAGAGAAAAAAAGCCGCAAAAAAAGAATGCTTTAATTAAAGTCCTGTACCTATGTACAGGACTTTTGCTTTAGAAAAAACATGATTAATTAGCAAAATGAAGAAATTAGTCATACAAATTCCCCCATTCCTCTAATATTTTGATAAACTATATGTATACCATTCTAACTATTCATTAGGAGGAACTCATGAAGAAACTAGCTTTAATTTCCAGCATATTGTTGATGAGCGTATTGTTCCTGGCCGGCTGCTCGGATGAGCCAAGTCCAGAAGATCGCTTTGCATCATACACAAAGCTTTGGAATAAACAGGATTTTAAGAAGATGTACGAGTATCTGTCACCTGAGACAAAGAAAGAAATCAGTGCGGATGAATTTGCGAAGCGTTATGAAAAAATATATAAGGGCATAGAAGTTGACCAATTAAAGGTGGACTATAAACAACCAAAAGAAGAAAAAAAACATAAGGATGGAGAAAAAGTAAAACTTGCTTATACCGTTGATATGTCCACTATGGCGGGTGCTGTCAGCTCTGACCATAAAGCGACCCTTGTCAAAGAAGGGGAAGGTGACGAGGAAAATTGGTACATCAAGTGGGATGAAAGCTATATTTTCCCTCAGCTGAAAGCTAATGAAAAGATATCGGTTGAATCGTATCCAGCCGTCCGCGGGGAAATTGTCGATCGAAATGAACACGGTCTTGCCATGAACGGAACGGTAGCAGAAGTAGGAATTGTGCCAGAGAAAATGGCTAACGAATCCGAAACGGTTAAAAAGGTCTCTGGACTCCTTAATATGTCTACCGACGAATTGAATCAGAAATTACAACAACCATGGGTGCAGCCTGGCTATTTTGTACCTATCAAGAAAATGTCAAATGATAATACCGCAACCTTGGAAAAGCTATTGAACATAGCTGGGGTATCGGTCAATAATACAGAAGAACGCATATATCCCTATAAAGAGGCTACTGCCCATCTGATTGGATATGTAGGTGAGGCATCTGCCGAAGACCTGGAGAAGTTAAAAGGGAAAGGGTATAGTGCAAGTGATGTGATTGGCAAGCGGGGTCTTGAAGAAGTTTTAGAAGAACGCTTGAGAGGGAAACCAGGCGGAAAAATTTATATTAAATCAGAAGATGGCGAAGAAAAAGTGATTGCTGAAAAGCCTGCTGAAGAAGGAGAAACAATTACGTTAACGATCGACGCCGAGCTTCAAAAGGATATCTTTAAGCAATATAAGAATGAAACTGGATCTGCATCGGCAATTGATCCGATGACCGGCGAAACACTTGCGCTTGTGTCAAGTCCGTCATTCGATCCTAATAAATATATATTCGGGATTACAAAAGCGGAACAAAAAGCGCTTGAAGAAAATCCAAAAAAGCCGCTTCTTAACCGCTTCAGTTCAACCTTTGCGCCTGGTTCAACCATTAAGGCACTTACTGCGGCAATCGCTTTAAAAAATGGTGTGGATCCGAATGAGGCAATAAATATCCAAGGGAAAACGTGGGCTAAATCGACTTGGAAAGACCATTCCATTACAAGGGTCTCTGACCCTGGTGTTGCAATCGATATGGAAAAAGCATTAATTTATTCTGACAATATATATTTTGCCCAAAAAGCATTGGGGCTAGGTAAGGAAAAATTCACAAGTGGACTCAAAGCATTTGGCTTTGATGAACCTTTGAACTACGAATATCCGATCAAAGCATCGAGCATTGGTAAAATCGACAGTGAAGGACGCTTGGCAGACGCCGGATACGGTCAAGCACAGGTCCAAATGAGCACGCTTCATTTGGCTATGACGTATTCTGCCTTCTTGAACGAAGGAAACATCCTGGCACCTTCATTAATAACAGGAGATAAAATAGAAAATAAAATTTGGAAAGAAAATGCCATATCTGCAGATCAAGCGAATCAAATCACCAAGATGCTGACACAAGTAGTGGAGCATCCTAAGGGTAGCGGACATGGTATAAATGATCTTGGTATCAAAATCGCAGCCAAAACGGGAACTGCTGAAATCAAGGCATCCAAAAATTCTGATGGAACTGAAAACGGCTGGTTTGTAGCCATGGATACAGAAGATCCGGAACTTCTCATGGCATGGATGGTTGAAGATGTAAAAGGACGAGGCGGGAGCCATGTCGTTGTCGATCATATGAAACCGGTTTTGAAGAAGTATTTGAAATAGAGTGAAAAAGCATCCACAGGAAATAGGTTGGATACAGCGAACATTTATCATTAAAAAGCTGGACATGGTTTCAATCATGTCCAGCTTTTTTTATATTTTTTCCACTTGAGTCACGTACATTCATTTTCAAGGGACCTCAACATTATAGGTTGGATGTGAAGGATAATAAGGAGCATATACAGAATTTAAAACAGAGAAGGTTCGGAATTCCTCGATAATATGTGAAGAGGTACTTTGTGGATTAGGAAAATATATATTTGCCATTCAAAAAAGATAGTGAAAATAAGGAATGAATCATATAAGCGTTTAGGAAGGAAATCGATCGATAAATAGGATAGGAATGAGGATGAAAAAGAATGAGAAGTTTAAAGTATCTGTTTTTGGCTTTCTTTATCATTTTTTCTACATTTTCTTCTCACGGAGCAAAGGCAGCAAAAGAGAATACAGTGATGGAAGTGAAACTGAAGAATTACTTAGGAAATCAAACAAGTGTCAAATTAACGGCAACCGGGGACTATCGTACTTCCGGGGGAGAGGTAGTCCTCAAGGAAGGTGAAGAGCTGACCTTGAAAGTGAAGTCAGGAAAACTTGCCGTTTATAAAGATTCCGAGAAAAGGGGATCTTTTTCTTCCTTTAAGATAAATCCAGTTGCACGAGATTCATTACTGTCCATCAACAGCCGGCCGTATCCGGGGTCATTTTCATTTACAGTGGAGGGGGGTTACATTCGGCCAATCAATCATGTTTATATTGAAGATTATCTAAAGGGCGTTGTCCCGAATGAGATGCCTGCACAATGGCATGATGAAGCTTTAAAAGCTCAGGCAGTTGCAGCTCGGACTTATGCACTTCGCCATCAATCCAAATTGATTGATGATACGATTTCCTACCAAGTATATGGAGGGGCGGACGGTCACGACAATACGAATTCAGCCATTGAACAGACAACGGGTATGGTAGTTAAACATGATGGGGAAATAATCGAGGCGTTCTTTTCCTCAAGCAATGGAGGCATGACCGAAGTGAACTCCAATGTTTGGACGAGTGGAGACCCGCTTGCCTATTTAACGATAAAAGAAGATTCCTATGATCCAAAAGCCAATTGGACAATAAAGCTGGACAAGCAGCAAATTGACCTGTCAAAAAAGGACTTATCGAAGCCGGATGATTGGTGGACACGTGTACAGGAAAAAGATAAAACGATTGTTCCTAATCTTAAGGCTTGGCTGAAAAATAATGGATATGCCAAACAGGATATTAAAATAACGGAAATTCCCGTTTTAACCTTAAACGATAAAACAACGGGAGGCCGTGCAACGAAAGGCTCCATCCAACTGAAATTCTATGTAAGGAATCAGTTGGATGATAAGGGCAAACTCTTGAAGAAAACGGTTACCCTTAAAAATGTAGCGGCCTCAAAAATCAGGGGCATGGTGGGGAAGGGTGTGATGAAAAGCTACCTGGTTGACCATTCGATTTCGGATCCTTCCAGAATTGCTATTGAAGGCTCAGGTTACGGACATGGGGTCGGATTAAGTCAGTTTGGAGCAAAAAACAGAGCAGAAGCAGGTCAAACGTATCAGGAAATTTTGGAGTTTTATTATCCTAATACTAATGTAGCGAGGGAATATGGCGATGAAGTGGGTGTATTCAATACGAATTCTATCGTGAAGGAGGCACCGAGTATAATAGATGTGAACGCGAAGGCGGACTATCAAAAGCATAAGGTTGGTATCACATACTCCCTTAAGGAAGATGCTGCCGTATCACTCACAATTAAAAATAGTAAAGGGAAAGTCACAGCTACCCCAGTCCGTGATCTCTCACTGAAAAAGGGAAGCCATTTTGCAATGTGGAATATGAAAGAGGTAAGTGATGGTATATATACAGCCGAAATCTCAGCAATAGGCCGAAGTGGGAATGAGGGTGTGGCAACATTGGCAATTAAGGTTAATAAGGATACGTCTGCACCAAAAATCACTGATGTCGATACATCGGGTAATTACAGTACAGAAAAAGCGAACATAAGGTATACAATAAATGAAAACTCTGAAGTAACAGTGAAAATCAAGAACAGCAAGGGCAAAGTGGTTGGCATGCTTGCTGAAAGGCAGGTTATTAAAGGCAGTCATTCGGCGATATGGGATTTTAGAAATATGTCCAACGGGACGTATACGGTAACAATCACGGCAAAGGATTCGAGTGATAATCAGAAATCCGTTTCAACGGAAATTTCCATTAGGAAGACAACGGGAATAGTGACAGCAAGAACGTTGAATATAAGAGAAAAAACACATGTATCTTCGATAGTAGTAGGACACCTCAACAGTGATCAAACCGTAACGATACTGGCTCAACATGGTGAGTGGTATAAAGTGAAAACGGGAAGCGAAAGTGGGTATGTGTTGAAAAGGTATATAAAAAAGTAAATGGTTAAGACGTCATTTATGGCGTCTACAGTTTCTTAGGATTTTATAATATGACCGTTGATTTCCACTGCAGGCACTCGCTTTCCGCGGGCGGTCCGTGAGCCTCCTCGGCGCTTTGCGCCTGTGGGGTCTCCCTTGGACGCGTATTCCCGCAGGAGTCTCGTACCTTCCGTTCCAATCAACTATGTTTTTGCCTACAAGCTTGATATTCATGATATTGGCTACAGATTTTTTGAGTGTTTGTAAAATATGACCGTTGATTTCCACTGCAGGCACTCGCTTTCCGCGGGCGGTCCGTGAGCCTCCTCGGCGCTTTGCGCCTGTGGGGTCTCCCTTGGACGCGTATTCCCGCAGGAGTCTCGTACCTTCCGTTCCAATCAACTATGTTTTTGCCTACAAGCTTGATATTCATGATATTGGCTACAGATTTTTTGAGTGTTTGTAAAATATGACCGTTGATTTCCACTGCAGACACTCGCTTTCCGCGGGCGGTCCGTGAGCTTCTACATACAAAACGACTTATAATCGTTTAAATAAGAAAAATAAAAAGGATCTTACCAATAATATGGCGATAGAAACAGACGAAACATTCATCCGTATCAATAATAGTTACAATGAATATATCTTGAATACCGAAAAAATCGATTTAGTTGGACAGGAGAATGCTCTTAAAAGAGGAATGAATAAATTCATTCCTCTTTTTTATGCTGACCGGGCGTGAAAGGAACACCGGAGGCTTTTGTGATGATTTTCGAGATATCCGTATTATCAATGACCCCATCAAAGGCTTCACTGCCTGGACCCGCAGCAAAAACGGGAATCATATTAGCGGTATGTCCTCCTGTGGAACTGGCAGCCCGTATGCTTCGATCGGCTACACCTGCTTTATGGTATTTGGCGATAGTGCTTCCGATTTCCCATTCAATTCGATGCTTTGGATAGACAAGCGTTCTATTCTTTCTTACGTTATCGATGAATTGCTGCACTTCATGATCCGTGAGGGATATATGTGCATACTTCTTGAATACGGTTACCACGCTTTCAGGATTGATTTCATTATTTTTATCGAATGTAAGCTGTTTGGACATATATTCAGAAGAAACCCTAATCTTTTTCAATGCAGCGATATCCATCGTTTCAGAAGCGGAAATCCCCATTGTTTCATGGTCTGCAAGTACAACAATCAAAGTATCATTTCTGTTTTTTGCCCATTTCACAACCTCTTTCACGGTCTGGTCAAATTCAATCATTTCCTTCCATATTCCGGTTATATCGGCTGCATGCTCCATGGAGTCAATACGTGCACCTTCAGACATCAAGAAGAATCCCTTATCCCCCTGAGATAAAATATCAATCGCTTTGGCAGTCATTTCGGGAAGGGAGGGCTCTTGTGAATGTAACACTTCTTTATCAAGTTTGAAATTCATATAAGTGGGGTGAAATAACCCTAAAAGTTTTTCTTTTTTATTCATGGAACTTAGTTCTTCTTTAGTGGTGGTAAACGCATATCCTGCTTTTTTAAATTTAGCGATTAAATCCTCGCCATTCTGTTTATCCGCCTCGAAATAGCTGGCACCTCCGCCGAGGATGACGTCAATTTGGTTATCAAAGAGTTGCCTCGCGATATGTGCTCCGCCAGTCCAGCGGTTGGATACACTTGCACCAAAGGCAGCGGGAGTGGCATCGACTACCATATTTGTTGAAATGATCCCGACTTTTTTTCCATTCGCCTGAAATGCATCCAATATACTGTCTGCCTCCTCACCTTTTGCATTAACACCGATCATTTCATTGTTGGTTTTTATTCCGGTGGCAATCGCGGACCCACCTGCTGCCGAGTCGGTGACATAATTATTGGCGGAATATGTGCGCATCAGGGCGACGTGCTCCAGTTTTTCCAAATGTAATACACCTGTTTTTCCATATTCCAATTGTCGGGCGATTTCTATTGCACCTAGCCCCATGCCGTCGCCAATTAGCAAGATGACATTTTTGGGGGCATTTTTCGTTTCTGCCTGAATGGGAGAGTTCATGCAAATAAGGCAAAAAAGAACGAGTATTCCAAAGCGATGGGCCTGGGCAAGTTCATGAATGAATCTTCTGGATGTCTTCTTCATCTGTAATCCTCCATTTTGGGTGAAAGTCTTCCTATTATTTGTTAAAATCCATAAAAAAACCCCCTTCCTGGTATTCAAGAAGGAGGGAAGCTTTTATGCATGGATTTCTGCGCAAAAAGATTTTCTATTAATTACAATATATAGGTGATAATTAATAAACAGTAAATATATAACTGATATAATTTCACTAGAGGTCAATTGAAATAGGAGAGAGAACCCTATGCTATCGAGTATGAAAAAGTTCTTCAAAGAAGGCTCTAAAGACTTAAAGCGCATTTATAAGTTTGTAGAAGATGTGAATCGACTAGAAGGTAAATATGAAACATACTCAGATCAAGAACTAAGCGGAATGAAGGAAAAATTTAAAAACGCTTTGGATGCTGGGGAACATAAAATGAATATCCAAATCGAGGCTTTTGCGGTGGTTCGTGAGGCCTCTAAACGAGTGCTGAATCTTAGGCATTATGACGTTCAGATTGCTGGAGGTTTTGTCTTGAATGAAGGGGGCATCGCACAAATGAATACGGGCGAGGGGAAGACGCTTGTCTCTACTTTGCCTAGCTATTTACAAGCACTTGATGGGAAGGGTGTCCATATCATTACGGCCAATGAATATCTGGCCAGACGTGATATGGAATTAATGGGGGAAATTCATGAATTTCTAGGACTGACGGTTGGTTTGAACATTTCCCGAATGGATCCTACTGCAAAACGTGAAGCTTATGCGGCAGATATCACGTATGGAACGGCAACGGAGTACGGCTTCGATTATTTGCGTGATAATATGGTTTTCCGTAAAGAGGAAAAAGTGCAAAGAGGGCATCAATTTGCCATAGTCGATGAGATTGACAGTATCTTGATTGATGAAGCGAGGACGCCATTAATCATTGCGGGCAAGTCAAATGACGGAACCGAGCTTCATCAGATCACGGCAGAAATCTTGAAGTCATTTATAGAAAAAGAAGATTATGAAATTTTCATTGAATCAAAGGCTGTCTTTTTCACTGATCGAGGTGCTTCCAAGATTGAAGAAGCTTTTGGCATCGACAATTTGTATGAACTGGAGCATCAAGAGTTATTACATAATGCAACACAGGCGCTCAAAGCCCGTGCGATCATGAAATTGGATGTGGACTATATTGTCAGGGATGGACAGATATCATTAATCGATAAATTCACAGGCAGGGTGATGGAAGGAAGAAGCTTCAGTAATGGGCTACAACAAGCAATTGAGGCAAAAGAGGGCTTGGAGATTTCTGAAGAAAATGAAACACAGGCTTCGATTACCATCCAAAATTATTTCCGTTTATATCATTCACTGTCTGGGATGACAGGTAGTGCACTGCCTGCTAAGGCGGAATTCTGGGAAACATATCAGCTTCCCGTCATTGAAATTTCAACTAATAGGCCCGTTAATCGATTTGACGCAATCGATCTGATTTATAAGGATGATATCAGCAAAATCAATAAAATCGTCACGGAAGTAAAGCGGATTCATGAAGAAGGTAGACCTATTCTGATCGGGACGACATCCATTGAGCAATCTGAAAAAATATCGATTCATTTAGATAAGGTAAAAATCAAGCATCAGATTCTCAATGCAAAGACGGAAGAAGATGAAGCGGAAATCATCGCCAATGCCGGACAAAAAAATCAAGTCATGCTGGCTACGAACATGGCTGGAAGAGGAACGGATATAATACTGGACGACTCTGTAAAGGAGTTGGGCGGACTTCATATCATAGGTACGGAGCGGCACGAGAGTAATCGAATTGATATGCAGCTAAGGGGACGTTCCGGCCGACAAGGTGATCCAGGTTCCTCACAATTCATCATTTCTTTAGAAGATGATTTGTTTGATTACTATGATGAAGAAGAAGTCGAACGATATAAAAAGAAGATCAAAACGAATGAAAACGGATTGGTGATGGGCCCTGCACCCGATAAATTCGTGAAAAAGGTGCAGGAAACGATTGAGCAGTTGCATCATTCAAGCCGTAACCACTTATTGAAGTTGGAAGATGTATTGAATGAACAGAGTAAAATCATTTACACGATGAGAGATCGTATCCTTGATATGGAATCTGGCGGGATGTTGACCATTTTACTTGAATATATCGAAAAGTACATTCACAGGCTTGTGGAGAAATATTACTCTGAGCAAATAGAAGAACCGGATGTGACTTCCTTTATTGAAGAGCTTTCCCTTGTCTTCCTAACACTGGATTGGCAAGCGAATGATTTGAAGGATCTAGAAGGTCGAATCGTCGAGGGAAAAGCGTTGGATGCCTTAGGTGAAATGGAATCGATACTAGTAATGTTCCAGCACGATGCAGAATGGGGAAATCAGCTGCGTGCTTTCATGCTGCAGCATATTGATACTAATTGGATGAACCATTTAGACGTAATGAATAGTTTGAAGGAAGGCATTAGTTTAAGCGGGTATGGACAACAGGACTCATATATGTTGTTTGAAAAAGAAGCGCTTAATCAATTCAATCTTCTATTATGTAAAATAGAGTCGGAGATCAGCATTCATTTTATGGAATACGTAAAAAGCAATCAGTTAGATGAAGCGGCTTTGGAGAGTGATGAACGGTGAGTTTATTTGGAAAAAGAGATAAAAGGGTTATTGAAGGGAGAAATATGTTAGCTTCAGAAAATGAGATTGTCACCCAGGAAGACGTTGTTCAAACTTCTTTGGTGTTTCACAATGATTGGGAAGCGTCCAAGCAAGAAGAATATGTATACAAATTCCATCATCAAAGACTGCCATCATTAAAACCGAACCAAATTTCCATATCCGGCGTAAAGCTTACGAGGATGGAGGGTGATGTATTCATAGTTGCTTTTCTACGAAATTCATTGGAGAAAGCTGTCGAGTTCAATATCGTTCATTTACTTTTGGTGGATAATAACGGGGAATTATTGGCCAAAAAGGCATTTGATTTATCAAAGCTGGGTGAGTTACCAGCCCTTTCAAGCATGCCATGGCGTTTCGTATTCGAGGAAGAGGATATGTTGGCAGAATCGATTCCTGATGAAGATTGGAAGATCGTTTTTGAATGGAAGGGAAAGTAGCAAAATAACATATGATCTGACGGTAATCGGTAGCTTTTTTCCCGATAGCCAAACGAAAGCCCTCATCTATTTATTGATGAAGGCTTTTTGTTATAAGGGGAAGTATAATGACTAGTTTGACAACTTCCAAATATTTATGCTGTTTTCTGTGTGCATTTTCTCATAAATGGTAACGCTAAGTAATATTTATAAGTAATCTTCCGCAATCTGGCTGAACTAACACCTGGAAAATAATGAAGAGGAAAGTGGCAGGAGCATGAAATATAACCTAAATCGGCGATTGAGGGAGAGGCTATTTGAGATCCTGTCCGTTTCAATCGTGTCCATACTTTTCATTTATACGAATGATAGGATGGGTAATGACCTTTCAATCGGCATTTTTACAATCATCATCGGCGTTGCCGGTTTTATTGTTTATCTAAAGGAATGGATACCGAATCGGATCGTAAAGGGCATCCTTTTTTCAGTCTGTATTCTTTCAATCATGGCCTTTTTCCTTGGGGACATTTGGTTTTATCGCTATTACTCAACACCTATTACTTCCTATTTATGGATGCAACAAAGCAATCTGAATGGGCTCGGTGAAAGTATATTCAGTATGATGGACATGAAGGATGCTCTCTTTCTTTTGGTAGGCATTCCAATTGCCGAGTCGTTCGTGAAAAAAAAATACCCCCTAAAGCATATGGCACTTGTACCAGCCGTAATATTCTTTATGATAGCAGGGCTTAAGCCGGCAAAAAATATTTTTATCGACCAGGTCGATATAACCAGGCGTTATGAGGCGAATACCTTCTTGCGAACCTGGGGTCCGATCGGTCATCACGTATTGGATACGTATGCCTACTTTACTGACTCGGGAAAGCACGGGTTGTCTTCTAATGAAAAGAAGTCTGTTTCAGATTACTTCAATAAAAAGAACAGGCAGGACCATGCCTATTCAGGCTCACTGGAGGGTAAGAATATCATTATCATCCAGGTGGAATCATTACAGGCTTTTCCGCTATTTCAAAAGAGTGCCGGACAGGAAGTCACGCCATTCATGAATGAATTAGCGAAAGAGGGTTTATACTTCCCGCATGTATATCCGCAGACGGTATTTGGAAATTCATCTGACGGAGAGCTGATCGTGAATACCGGTTTATATCCTTTAAAGCAAGGTGCGACCTTTTTCCGATTCCCATATAATGATTTTCCGGGTCTTGCTAAAGAATTAAAGAAGTCGGATTATAAAAGCTACGCTTTCCATGGAGATGAAGAAGATTTTTGGAATAGGCAGCATGCATATCCCTCATTGGGGTTTGATGACTATGTTTCCATCGAGGATATGCAGCAAGATGAGATGATTTCGATGGGATTGGGAGACCGCAGTTTTTTCAATCAAAGCTATAATTTCTTAAAAGATGAACAAAAACCCTATTACGCTTTTTTCGTGACATTGACCAGTCATGTACCTTTTTCATTACCGAAGGAACAGATAACATTGAAACCTAAAGTAGGAAAAGAGGAAAGTTATCTGACTAAATATTTTGAAGCTATACATTATACAGATTCGGCTATAGGGGAATTCGTAAAGAAGTTGAAGAATGATGGAAAATTGAAAGACAGTGTAATTGTCATATACGGAGATCATGATGGATTATTTTTAAAAGATAAACACGAGGTTGAAGCTTATTATGAAAGTAAAATTAGCGATGACGAGTGGATCGAAAAGTATATGCCCATTCCGGTGATCATTTATCAGGAAGATATGGAAGGCAGGACGATTGATAAGGTAGCGGGGCAGGTCGACATTTTACCAACTCTTTATGATTTGTTCAATATAAAAAGTTTTTCATACTTTGGAGAGAGCATGCTGAATGGGGAAGAGGGCGGTGCTTTGATATTAAAAGGGGATTATGGTTCTCAAATGAAAATAAATGGCGAAGGCAAGGCCGTAGAACTTCTACCTGAGGACCAAAGGGAGATCAATCTGAGTGACCAAGTGATCCGTTCTGATTATTTTGATCAAACGAAGGAGTGAACTAAAAAAGAGGATGAATGATAAAAGTCATCCTAAAAACACTTGAACGTGCAGGTACTCGCTTTCCACGGGTGGTCCGCCCGCGGGGCGCTATTGTGCCTGCGGTGTCTCCCATGGACGCGCTTTTCCCGCAGGAGTCTCGCACGCCTGTTGCCATCAACTTTGTTTTAAAATAGAACGCCTTTTGTCCATGAAAAAAGAGGATGACAAAATGTCATCCTCCTCCATTATAATCCAAGATGTGCTTTGACACGGTTCTGGGCTTCGAGTTTCGTTTCTTCTGAAACAATGTTGTACCAAACGCCATCTACCTTTTGATTGTTACCTTCAAGTGTATATTGTTCAATATTTTTTAGTGATGATTTATAGTTTTTTTGGATACTCAACATTTCATTGAAAGTTAAATTGGTTTCAACGTTTTTACCTAATGCCTCGAATATATCGTCATAATTGGTAAGTGTTGATAGGCTTGACCCTTTTTTCATGACAGCTTGGATAACCTGGCGTTGCCGCATTTGCCGTCCGTAATCTCCGCGAGGGTCTTCCTTGCGGATTCGGGAATAAATCAATGCCTCTTTACCATTTAAGTCGATGGTGCCTTTTTTGAAGTTATATCCTTTATAGGAAAGGTCCATATCATTAGCAACTGTGACGCCACCTACAGCATTCACGATATCCTGAAAGCCTTCCATATTCATTTTGACGTAATAATCGATCGGGATATCCATATAGGCTTCCACTGTGTTGATCGACATGGAAACTCCGCCAAACGCATAGGCATGGTTCATTTTATCATTTGTGCCTTTACCGATGATTTCTGTACGCGTATCTCTCGGTAAGCTCAATAATTCAATGGATTCTTTTTTAGGATTAACCGTCATGATAATCATTGTATCTGATCGGCCTGTGTCATTTTTTCTTTCATCTACACCAAGAATAAGTAACGAAAATGGATCTTTGCTTTTGAACTTAATATCTTCTACACGTTTATCCGTTTTATGCTCTGTACCCTGCATAGTATGGATCGCACCTGCTAAAGATTGATAAACCGAAGCGGCATAAGCACCTCCGCCAATGAAAAGGATAAGTAGGGTAAAGCCGATTATTTTAAACGTTTTACGTTTCTTTTTCTTTTTTTTATGTTCGGATCTCATGTATATTCCTCCCTAGACCATCCATTAAAATGGAAGGTGTGAAAAAGTACCTATGTTTTTAACTATACCTTTTTTTTGTCAAAAATAGAATAGTTTCTTTTTGTAGATAGAGTGCATATTTTCCTGTTTACAATCAAAAAAACGAAGGAATCCCAGAAACAGAATTCCTTCGCTATCCATAATTCGGAATATTATAAAAATTCTTTAAGGGTATAAACTTGGATATTAAGAAGATTTCTAGTACATAAACTTGCCAGACTTTAAGATAAAGTCTGGCAAGTAAATCTTATAAACTTCTATAACCAATAATTTTACTTTTGAAATAAGAGTTTGAAGTAGTACTGATCGTTACGCCTTTACTTGTTGAGGCATGAATGAACTCCCCACCGCCCAAGTAGATTCCCATATGGCTTACCACTGATTTATTGGAACCTGTTGCAAAGAAGATAAGATCACCACTTTTAGGTGTAGTAACCTTTTTACCCATATCATAATATGTGGAAGATGAAAGCCTGGAAACTTCATATCCAGCCTTCTTGAATGTATAGTAAATAAACCCGCTGCAATCGAAACCTGCTGGGGAGGCGCCCGCCCATGAATAAGGAGTTCCAATTAATTTCTTTGCTTCAGAAACGACTTTGGTTACTTTGTTCCCAGAACTTGGGGCTTCTACTTGTCCATCATTTTTATCTGCAGGGGCTGTACTGGTTGATTTGCTTAATTTTAGTTTTTGTCCAACTCTGATTAAATCAGACTTTAACGAGTTGATTGATTTAAGTTGAACCACAGTCAAGTTGGTTTTTCTGGAAATTTTGGAAAGGGTGTCACCTTTCACCACAACGTATGTAGCTGAATGGGCTGGGGTCTGTGTAACATTCGATGGCTTGGAGCTGCTGGGTAAATCAATGGTAGTGGTAGTGGTTGATTTAGATACGATAAGTTTTGCACCTGCATAAATTCTGTCTGATTTTAAGTTATTCAATTTCATCAATTCAACAAGTGTAAGGTTATGCTTGTTTGCTATCCTTGTTAATGTATCACCAGGAACAATGGTATATGTCGTATTTTTTGTTTTTTTCACGGAAACTGAAGATGCATTTGATGTTGTTTTGGAGTTGGATATAATTAGTTTCTGATTGATTTTCAAGAAGTCTGATTTTAGGTTATTAAGCTGTTTTAAGTCCTTTACCGTCGTATTGTGCTTCTGGGCGATTTTACTTAAGTTATCGCCGCCTTTGACTGTATATGTACTGGCAAGGGCAGGAGAAACAAAAGTCGAAGATAAAATGGCTAATGTCGAAAATGCGACTACACTTTTTTTCACGGTTTTCCACCTCAAATATGTCTTTTTCCCTATTCTAACAAATTAAATGGGAATATTTATATTACAATTTTATTACAAGGGGAAAATAGTAGTATTATACTGGTTTAAATTGGTTGGAATTGAGTAATAAAATCTACATTTTTTTCTATATTATGAGTCTTTTTTCACAATTTCAACTTGAGCGCTTTCGTTTGTCATACCATGTAAAAATGGCTCTAATTTTAGAATGTTCATTTCCTGCCTCACATAATTTCACATTGTGGTGTAATTCTTCTTTAACAGAAATAACCCACTTCGTTTTACGAAGTGGGTGAATGGTTTTACTTATAAAGGAATTCAACTAAATTCCTGCTTGATTTTCCTGTAGAGTATTGATTCCATTTTTGTTTAAAGGGAGCGATTTTCATTAACGAATGTTGATCGGGCACTCGGATTTTCCTTAAGAGCTCTTCTGTGGTGGATACGACCGGTCCAGGCATGGAAGAGGAGTAATCCTCCCAAAAGCCTCGTTCCTGTACATACTTTTCCAGGTCATATGCAAAGAAAATCATCGGTCTGTTTAAAAAAGAGAATTCAAATGGAATCGAAGAATAATCGGTAATTAAAAGATCCGTACTGATTAGCAGTTCATTTACGTGAATATCACTATTAACAGGGTAAACGAACCCTGGAAATTGATGTTGGAAATCATGTTCCGCTTTTACCGCTGGATGCAGTTTAAGTAATAGCGCATAATTTTCCCCCTGCAGTTCCTTGTAGAGTAATTCCAAATCTAATGCAATCTCTCCGCTGTTCAAGCCATCATTACGAAATGTAGGGGCATATAACATGATTTTCTTATGCTCAAGTTCTGGATGCTTGGCAAGCAACGCACTACGTGCAGCTTTCTTTGACTCATCATTGAAAAAGAAATCGGTCCGAGGTATCCCAGTCCTTAGTATATGTGATGATGGTAATTGAAAACTTTCTTGAAATATTTCCGCCATTCGCTCTGAACCTGCCGTAATATAATCAAACTTTCGATAGACCTCTAAAAACCTTTTCCTCGCTCCTGCAGAGCGGGTTTGAATGGAAGGGTCTTTTGCCCCGAATTGCTTAATGGCACCAGCCGCATGCCATACTTGAACACAAATCACTTGTTTTTTGAATGAAATAGCTGAAAGAAAGCCATAATAATTATCAATGATAATCCATTTGGATGTTGCGAGATGATAAATCGAACGGATCATGGCAATGATATTTTTAGATTCAAACGGAAGGACGATGGTTTGCCCATCGTCCTCCACATGTATATGACTGCTCGGTTTCATTAAAAATACTTTTTGAACAGAAATGTCCTGCTTGTCCATTTCGTCGGCAATATATTGGCAATTATCCCCGAATGAGGTGACAAAGGTCGTTTTGTCTTGTAAAGGGAAAAGTTTAAAGATAGAGAATAAAACTTTGAAACAAAGTAGATAAATCCCTATCACGAATTCTTTAGCCATTCGTTACTTGTAAAAGGTCATCTTTGATTTGGGATGTGGAAATGCCGATTGTTCTTGGCAGGTAGACCACTTCACAAACTTCAGCTAATTCATCGAATTGACCTTTCCAGTCATCTCCCATTACAAAGGTATCTACGCCTTCACGAACGATGTCTTCTCTTTTTTGTTCCCATTTGTCTTCCGGTATGACTTCATCCACATAGCGGATTGATTCAAGGATCATTTTTCTGTTTTCAAAGCTATGATAAGCTTTTTTGTCCTTTAAAGCATTGAATTCATCTGTGGAAATGGCAACGATAAGATAATCCCCTAAATCCTTAGCGCGTTTTAATAGATTGATATGACCCCAATGAAGCAAATCAAAGGTTCCATAAGTGATTACTTTCTTCATATTTATTCCTCCTGTACAAATGTATTTATATATTTAATCTTGATGGTCGCAAAAAAAAGAGTGTTTCGTTATTTATAAATGATCAAGCTTAGATGTCTTGTCTATCTAATTATAACAAATAAAATTTACAATTGAACCACAAAAATTTTACAATCCTGTTAGATTATAAAGATAATGTAAATCGTAATTTTGGATTCAATTCTATAATTTAATTGGTTGTTTATCAAGAATGAATAACTAAAGTTATATTGATATATCGTGATAATCAGAGTTTTAGTATAACACATAACTAATTCAATAAAAGGAAGGTATATTTCATTTATGTTAAAAATGGCTAGGTAATAGACCGGATACAATTTTTTTGCTAGACTTGTTTAGGTTTCCGAAATTAAAAATGACAATTGTTTGAACTCTTCAATTAATTATTGAAAATTCAAGGCAGAAAATAAGTCATTGTTATAAAATAAATGATATTAGATAAAAGTAAGTTTGAAATTAGATGTTTGTAATCCTATAATATTCTTATTTGAAGCATATGGATGCTTGCTGCCGAGAGGGGAATTTCTTCAAAATGGAGAACTATATTTTTAAGAATAGAAAAACAATGAATGTTCGGCTTGTTGATGAAGTTTATTATATAGAAATAGCCATAAGACAGAGTTTTCTTGAGGGCATAGAGAGTCACTCTTTTATTTTAACGAATAGATACAATATAGATGATATAATCCGTTTGGATTTTTATGTGAAAGATCAAACGGATGATTATTTTTTATTTGAAGTGAAGCTGCCGTATCATCCACTAGAAAATCGCCTTGTTGATGGTGAAATGTGGGATTTGCATATCCTTCGGGAAATCGAAGGTGCACCTGTTACAACACGGATAAAAAGTAAAAAGCGCCAGTTGAATTTCTTTTCCACTCTGAATGAAGACCGTAAGAAAATGTTTTATCCATTTGCGACAAAAAGAGGTAACCTTTCCTTTTATGCGAATGATTATAAGATGTTTTCCTTTTTTGAAGATATTGAGCTTCAAAAGGATGGCACTTTTCATTTTAATGGCCATTTTAATTACCCTCCATTATTCCAATTGGATGAGCTTGAATTCAAAAAGGTTGAATTACTGGTCAGGAATAATTTAAATGAAGAAGAGGTTATCATACCTTTGACTGGTTTTGAACGTAAAGACCTACTGGAAAGGTTTCCAGATATCAAGCTTCATGAAAATATCGGTTTTCAAGGCGAGGTCGACCTGAGATCTGAAATCGATGGAGAGCAGCCAAAGTATTTCATGTTCTATACAGTTCTGCATTATGAAAGAAATGGTGAATTGGAAGAAATAAGAAGTGTTCGGATGAAATGCAGTACTATAAAGGATCTGGCTGCAAAAAGAATAATTAAAGTACAGGATAAAAAAATACAAATTCAAATAAAAGCAACAAAAATATCGAAGTACTTTTCTTTATCTGCATCTAAATATAATTTTAAAACGCAGGTTCTCAAAAAAGCGAAGAGTACATGGGTGAAAACCAGAAGAAGTAAGCGTCTAAGGAAATGGTATAAGTCAGCTTTTGCTGTATTGAGCTTGCTTATTCCAGCCAATAAAAAATTGGCGGTATTCGAAAGCTATCATGGCAAGCAATATAGCGATAGCCCTAGGGCCATATATGAATACATGAAAGAGAATAACCCGGACTATAAACTGGTGTGGAGCGTCGACCGTGCTTCAATGAAGTATTTTGCTCAAAAGGATGTAGAGTATGTCAGACGTTTTTCCATCCGATGGTTATTGATCATGACGAGGGCAAAGTACTGGGTTAACAATGTACGATTCCCGCTGTGGATTCCAAAGCCTAAACATACGATATATATTCAAACATGGCATGGAACTCCCCTTAAGCGTCTTGCGATGGATATGGATGAAGTGCATATGCCTGGGACCAATACGGACAAATATAAAGCGAACTTCTTGAGGGAAGCGAGTAACTGGGATTATCTAGTTTCACCAAACGCGTATTCCACAGAGATTTTCCAAAGGGCATTCCAGTTCGACCGGAAGATGATTGAGTCAGGTTACCCTCGTAACGATTTCTTGCATAACTCCAATAATGAAGAGACGATTAATGAGCTGAAAAGGAAGTTCAACCTTCCGCTTGATAAGAAACTTATTTTGTATGCCCCGACCTGGAGGGATAATCAATTTTTCAGGAAAGGGAAATATAAGTTTAATTTGGAGCTGGATTTAGCTCGGATGCAGGAAGAGCTTGGCGACTCCTATATTGTCATCATGCGTATGCATTATTTAGTGGCCCAGAACATGGATCTTTCCGAATTTGAAGGCTTCGCTTATGATTTCTCTCATTTAGAGGACATTCGCGAACTATATTTGATATCTGATTTACTAGTGACGGACTATTCCTCCGTATTCTTCGATTATGCGAACTTAAGAAGACCTATGATTTTCTTTACGTATGATATAGAAGATTACCGTGATAACTTAAGGGGCTTCTATTTTGACTTTGAAGAGAAAGCACCTGGTCTTTTGACGAAGACCACAGAAGAACTGATTGAAGAGGTCAGGAATATCGAAAGAAGCCATTTCAAATTAAGTGAACGATTTGAAGAGTTTTATCAAAAGTTTTGCTATTTAGAATGCGGGGAATCCTCTAAACGCGTTGTAGAGGAAGTGTTTGTGAAGAGCAATACTACTGTTTAGATGGCATTCAATGAGATCATGAATATACCGGCTGTTTAACAGTCGGTTCTTTTTTTGAAAGGGGAAGCATATGGCATCAATAGTGACGAAAGGGAAAGCTATGCTAACAAGCGCTTATAAAATGGCTTTCGCCGTGGCAGGTAAAGTGTTGCCTGCAGATCAAAAGCTTGTTGTTTTCGAAAGCTTTTTAGGCAAGCAGTATAGCTGCAATCCCCGGGCGATTTATGAATACTTGCAGAGTCACCATCCAGAATATAAAATGTATTGGAGTGTAGATAAAAGGTATACATCTCAATTCGAAGGGGCAGGTATTCCATATCTCAAACGTTTTTCACTTAGTTGGCTGCTCAAAATGACTCGAGCCCGCTATTGGGTTACGAACAGCAGGCTGCCGTTGTGGATTCCTAAGCCGAAGCATACGGTCTATTTGCAAACATGGCATGGGACTCCTTTAAAGAAGCTTGCTGCAGATATGAAGGAAGTGCATATGCCTGGGACGACCACGGAAAGTTATAAAGAAAACTTCCATGCCGAATCAAGCAAATGGGATTATTTAATATCCCCTAACGCTTATTCTAGTGAGATTTTTGCCAGAGCCTTCAATGTCGATCAATCTAAAATTATCGAAACAGGTTATCCACGTAATGATTTACTTTACAATGGAAATAATCGTGATACAATCGATTCATTGAAACGGAAGTTGGGTATACCATCAGAGAAAAAGGTCATTTTATATGCCCCTACGTGGAGAGATGATGAGTTTTATGGCAAGGGGAAATATAAGTTTGACATTAAACTGGATTTGAATCAATTGAAACAGGAATTAGGGGATGAGTATGTTATATTGCTCCGTCTTCATTATTTAATTTCCGAGAACTTGGATTTATCGGCTTATCAAGGGTTCGCCTACAATCTATCCAGTTATGAAGATATCAGTCATTTGTATCTAATTTCAGATTTATTAATAACGGATTATTCCTCAGTATTCTTTGATTACGCTAATTTAAAGCGTCCGATGCTTTTCTATGTATATGATATAGAAAACTACAGGGACAAGCTTCGCGGGTTTTACTTTGATTTTGAAACGAATGCACCGGGTTCGTTAGTTAAAACGTCTGATGAAATCATTGATAGCATCAAGGCCATTGAATCAGAAAATACAGTTGAAATGAATCGTTTTCACGAACGGTTTTGTGCGCTCGAGGATGGCCAGGCTACACGACGTGTTATAGAAAAAGTGTTTTTAGGAAGGTCTGTGTAATATATGAGTTCAGCTTTGACCGTTTTAAAAGAACAAATTAACAATTTTTATTTGGCAAGGCGTTTGTCTGTTTATGAGGTGAAAAGTGCCAACAGCAGTAACTATCTGGGAATCCTATGGGAGATCATCAGTCCGATGATTCAGATTTCGATCTATTGGTTCGTGTTCGGATTTGGGATCTTAAATCGCGGAGAGGAGTTCCTTCCATGGCTGATGGCAGGGATCGTAGTCTGGTTTTTTGTGACGGCGACTACAACCCAGGTATCCAAATCTGTCTATTCCCGACTGAATATGGTATCCAAGATGAGCTTTCCGTTGAGTGTCATTCCTACTTATGTCATTTTTGCGAAGCTATACCAGCACCTTCTGCTGCTTGGAGTGATTATCATACTTTTAGGCTTTACTGGTTACCTCCCTACATTTTATATCATACAACTGCCGTATTTTATTGTAGCTACGGTTACCTTGTTATTTTCATTTGGATTAATTTCTTCAACCTTAGCTACCATCATTCGTGATGTTCAAAATATAATCGTGTCCTTAATGAAAGTACTGTTTTATTTAACACCAATCCTTTGGGTAATAAATGCTAATGATCATCCGATCATCGCCAATATCATGAAGTTAAATCCACTATATTATATTGTGGAGGGGTATCGGGCTTCGTTATTGGGGGAATCATGGTACCTGATAGTGCATTGGGAATATACGCTTTATTTCTGGGCAGTCGTAATCCTCTTCTTTTTGATAGGTTCCTCGCTGCATGTTAGGTTTAGAGATCGCTTTGTTGACTTTAAGTAAACGGAAGTGAGAAAAATTGGAAAAATCGGTAATTGTCAAAGACGTAACGAAAAAATATAAATTATATAATAAAAGCTCGGAAAAATTGTTGGATCTCCTTTTACCGAAAAGCTATGGTGAAGAGTATTTTGCTCTGAGGAATGTTAGCTTTGAAGCGGAAAAGGGTGATGTGATCGGATTTGTCGGTGTCAACGGCTCCGGGAAATCAACTTTGTCCAATATTATTGCCGGCATTATCCCTCCAACGGATGGAAATGTCCAAACCAACGGGAAACCGGCTTTGATTGCCGTTTCATCGGGCCTTAATAATCAATTGACGGGCAGGGAAAACATCGAACTTAAAATGCTGATGCTTGGATTCGACAAGAATCAGATCAAAGGACTGGAGCCTGAGATCATCGAGTTTTCAGAGCTTGGTAAGTTCATTGATCAACCAGTGAAATCCTACTCAAGCGGGATGAAGTCCAGACTTGGTTTCTCGATTTCGGTGCATATCGATCCAGATATCCTTATCATCGATGAAGCCTTATCAGTGGGGGATAAAAACTTTGCTGAAAAGTGTCTGGAGAAGATGAACGAGTTTAAGAAAAAAGGTAAAACGATGTTCTTCGTCAGCCATTCAATCGGCCAGATGAAGAAATTCTGCCAAAAAGCTTTATGGCTTGAATACGGAGAGTTAAAAGCATACGGTGCCATGAACGAAGTCATGCCGCAATATGAAGCATTCTTGAAAGAATATAACGCCATGTCTAAAAAAGAGCAGAAAAAGTACCGTGAAGAACAAATGAAACGGCGCAGTACTGCACTGGTATGAATAGGATAAGCAGACCCTAGCATTGGGTCTGCTTGTTTTTTTAGTTGAGCACTTCTTGGTAAGCATTCTCGAACCGCTCTGCTGCGGTAAGATGGGAGTATTCGCTTTCCATTTTATATCTCGCGTTAGAGGCTAACGTTGCAGCGTATGCTGGGTCATGAAGCAGATTTGAGATGGCTTGTGCAAGTGCTTTTATATTTTTCTCTTCCACTAGCAGACCATCTTCACCATCATCGAGAATTTCCTTTAATCCTCCGATTGCACTGGCAATGACAGGTGAACGGCAACTCATCGCTTCTAGTGCAGAAATGGATGTCGCTTCTTCCACGCCGTGTGAATGAACACTTGGGATGAGTACGATATCTGACGCTTCATAGAGGTTATGCATTTTCTCGAATGGCACTGACCCTAAGAAAAGCACGGAATCGGTTAATTCCAGTTTTGCTACCGTTTCCTCAAGCCTTGTTCGCTGTTCTCCTGTACCTGCATAAACCAATACCGTATCAGGATGATTCTCGAGCACCTCAGGAAGAGCCATGAGCGGATAGATGACACCGTTCTTTTCGGTCATTCTTCTAGGAACGAAAAGCATCTTTTTATGTAGGGGGATTTGAAAATCTTGACGGGTCTGTTCACGCTTTGCGCTGTCCGGTTTGAAAGCAGACACGTCAATGAAGTTCTTAATCGTATCTGCTTCGATATGTGCTAAATGGTTTATATAGTCTTTGATCCTGTGATCGACCGTCACCACTTTTGCAGCCGACTGATAGGCTTTTCTTTCAAGCTCCCGAATGATTAAATCCTCTTCACTATCCGGAAGTAGAGCACCCCTGCTAACTGCTTCGAATGAATAATACCCATGGACAGTTTGCACCGTTGGAATCCCGGATTCAATGGAGGCAAGCGTTGCGAAAATGTCTTGTGCATTAATGACATCATAGTTCTTTTTCAAGTTTTTGATGGAAGAAGCCAATAATTTCTGGCGTTGACGGTCATTGTAAAGCTGGCCGCTTCCCTGTTTTACTTTATTCAATAAAAAACCGGGTGCCTGGGCGAGTAACTTCTTTTTGAACGGTGGTAATTGAGAGAAAGATAATATATCTACATGATGGCCCCGTGACATCAACCCCTTTTTTAACGTAGTGATATGACTTGATAGCCCTCCTTCATGAGGGTAGTTGAAAATCGTTGTAATTAATATGTTCATAATGGCACTCCTTCTTCTAATGTATTAATTCGATTTGATCTTTCTCAATCCTTGCAGGCTGCTTACTTTAAAAAGCATGGATAATGCGATATACAATCCGAAAACAAGAAGCGAGATGATCACTAATTCAACAATGATGGGAAACGTTAGTGTAAGCGGGTGGATCCAGAGTGCAAGTCCATAAATGATGGTTCCTATGATGATCAGCTTTCCGCTTTCCTGAAAAACTTCCCTGAAAGCGGCTATGTCCTCTCTTTTTGTTTTAAGCCAAAGGAAGCTAAACAAGTAGAGAGATTGCAGGAGCATGGAAATGCCCGAGGCTAAGGCAATTCCACCGACACCGAGATAGCGTGATAGGACCCAGCTGAGCAGGACATTAAGTAATACGGCAATCAAGCAGGAATACATAGCCACTTTTGTTTTTTTTAAGGCGTAGAAGGCATTCATCAAATAATCCCTAAAGGCAAAGAATGGGAGGCAAGCTGAATAAAAGAAAAATGCCGCATAAGTTGTTTCTGTAGCCGAAGCATCAAAAGCCCCGCGTTGGAAAGCCAGAGTGATTAAGCTGTTTCCGCTGATTAACATGACGAGCATGAAAGGAATGGCTAAAAATATAAGCGACTTCAGCCCCTTTAAGGTCAAATTAAGGAAAGATTGATAACTTATAAGGGCTCGCTCGACGATTGATGGATACAAAACGGTAATCAGCGGTGTAAGGACAATGCTTAACGGCAGCCACAGCAGCCGGTTCGCATAGTTAAGCGCTGATACGCTTCCAGTCTCGAGCGAGGTGGCAATAATCCGATCGACGACACTATTCAATTGGATGGCCAAAGCCGCGATGATAATAGGATAAAAGGTGTGCAGCGTTTGGATGATCTGCCGTTTGTGGGGCAGGAAAGAGATGATGGGCCGGATTCCGTATTTCTTTAATGATGGGTATTGAATAAGGAATTGGCTTGCTGCACCGAATACGAACCCCCAAGCCAACCCTTCCACCCCAAAGGCCGCAGCGAACAATACGGTGGCTAGAATGATGACCGTGTTTTGGGCAGTAGAAGTAAGGGCAGGAAGGATAAAACGCTTATTCGCATTCAGGACGCCCGTCGCCATGTATGAAAGTGTGAAAAAAAGTAAACTCGGAAGCATGATCCGTGTCAAGGATTCGGTTAGTGCAAGCTCTGAATCCGAGAAACCAGGGGCCACCATCATGACGAGCGGCTTGACGAAAACCATGCAGGCAATGGTCATGACTCCGGCTACCAGCATAAAAAAGGAACCTAAGACACTGATGAACTCATCAGCTCTCATTGGGTTTTTCGCTTTCTTCTCCAAGTAAATGGGGATGACGCCAGCCTGAAGGCCACTGCCGAGAGCCGTAAATAGAATAGTGGGAATGAGGCTTGCCACGAAAAAAACATCTGCCATTGATGAGGCACCGAAATAGGCGGCTATGATCGACTCCCGACCGAATCCGAGGACTTTTCCGATGGCTGCAATGATAGTGACGAGCCCGACCGATTTAATTACATTTGAAAGAGTAGGCATATTTTCAATCCTTTAAAATAATGTCCTTTTGTAAACAGAATCCTAAACAACTATAAAAAAATAGGGTAAACGTTTTATCTTCGAGAATATTGTAAAAAAGTCCTGCTATTAATGCTGCAGACATCAGGCAGAAGGTGAAGACTGCAAAAGTTCCATTTCCCGATATAATGATTTTACGGAATGCAAGAAGGACAAATGCAAAAACTCCGAGAAAACCTAGCGCCCCAGTTTGAACTAGAATCTGGATATATTGATTATCGGCATACATCCTTTCACCGATTTGATATTCCTGATAGATCGGTGAAGGAAAGGAAAGGGTGGCTGAATCACCAAAAGTAGCCAGCCCCGTACCTATTATGGGATGATCTTTGAAAATTTCAATTCCCTTGATTAAGACATATAAACGGCCCCATTCTGTACTCTGGTGAAGAGTCTTATCAGAGAACATTTCTGAGAAACGATTGGAGAGGGCATGTTCATGTTCGGAAGTGGGTGTGCTGCCAATCACCAAATTTTCCATGGGAACGGCTGCGGATATCTCCGCTTTGCTTGAAGCGAATAAAACCGGGTAATAAATGAGAAGCAGGCCGAGACCCAATGCTCCTATAGCATATTTGAAAAATGATTTATTTTTAGTCCACACCATGAAGACAAGTGCGGCGAACCCGAATGCAATCATCGCACCCCGTGAATAGGTGAGCAGTAAAGTTCCAGAAAGTAAGATGGCTGCTAGAAAGACGATGAATTTATTTTTTTTCAGGGCTTGAAATAAAAAGAAACTTAGAAATAACTGGATGCTTAAGAACAAGGCAAATACATTAGGGTTGCCAGGTGCCCCATAAATCCTCATTCGGTTCGTTGGTGAAAGGTTCCACATTTCCCAGGCATGGGGAAGCAGGACCGTGCGTGAAAAGATTTTCTCCACGATGCCATGAAGGCAAAGTATGAGTGTAAATATTAGGGTTACCTTCAAAAAGCGAAAGATATCCTTTCTTTCTAGATTTAATTCACCGATAATGTAAAGAAGCAAGAATGTAACAAGCAATGCCCGGAGTTCAAATAGGGTGGGGAGGATTCCCACTCCGTGTGTGAGTCCAGCTACGGCCCCAACTAAACAAAACAACCAAAAGGGCACTGTGAAATGATACCTCGAAATTGACCAATCGTTTCTCTTGAATCTTTCAATAAGCAAAGAAATGAATAAGGTGAGGATAATCAGGTCACCTGTATAGGTTAAGCCGCTATTCAGTTCCATAAATAAGGGACGGGCAGGGAAATAAATGAATAGAATTAATAACGGGTTTTTTTTATTTATACCGATAAAAACGAGCATCAACGCCGTAGCAATGTAACCGGTGATAGGGTAAGGCACTGCCAATGGGACAAGCAGGCACAGTATAAGAAGGGGTAATGAATGTTTTTCTAGAAACTTCAAATGATTAACCACCTTTGAATCAAAATCACGTTCTATGATGTGTATGAAAATATTTCTTGAATAATACCCCACCCTTTAGATGTATAGTACATATGAAAGGCTGAAGAAAAATGACAGAAAAGTTTGTTGAGATACTATCCATACCATTCATTGATACCAATATGGATGAATTTATGAATCGGATGATCTATCCAAGATTAATGAACCAGGAAAAAACGTTTGTCGTTACGGCAAACCCAGAAATAGTGGAGTATGCAAATGAGCATCAGGATTATAAGGACATCATTATATCGGCTGATTACATCACGCCGGATGGCATTGGTATTATTATGGCCTCTAAATGGCTAAATCAACCTTTACAAGAGCGGATTACAGGATTCGACTTGATGAATGAATTATTTCGGGTCGCTGATGAGAAAGCTCTGAAAGTATATCTGCTTGGGGCGGAAGAACATGTTATTAAAACAGCGGCCCTTAAAGCAAAAGAGCAATACCCGGGTATCGAGTTAGTGGGATACAACCATGGTTACATTGATATTAAGGATGAAAACTTGGCTAAGTCCATTGCTGCACTTGAACCTGACATCATTTTGACTGCATTAGGGTTTCCTAGACAGGAAAAATGGGTTTCGATGCATTATCCCTTATTTAAAAAAGGTGTTTTCATGGGAGTTGGGGGAAGCTTTGATGTTCTTGCAGGAAAAGTGAACCGCGCCCCGGTTTTCTGGCAGAAGATGCGTCTTGAATGGTTGTACCGACTAATCCAACAACCTTCACGGTGGAAACGGATGCTTGCGCTGCCAAGATTCGTATTCAAAGTTAGGCGGTTAAGGAAAAGGGTACAGCGTTCCTGAAAATAAGGAGTGGACCTGGATGAAAGTCTTGCACTTGAACGCTGGTAATGAAACTGGCGGCGGTATGTTTCATATTATGTCCTTACTGAACCAATTGAATAAAGAGGAGTTCATGCTGGGTTTATTTGAAGATGGTGAACTTTACCGGCGGGCCATGTCTGCGGGGATACAAACCAAACTTTTCAAGCAACATTCCAAATATGACCTTTCAATTTTGAAACCTTTAAGGGACTTTATCCGTCTAAATAATATAGACATCATCCATACTCATGGTCCGCGTGCGAATATATATGGTGCTTTTTTAAAACGCCTCATTAAACGCCCTTGGCTTCTTACTGTTCACAGTGCACCCCATCATGATTTTTTAGGCAAGGGTGTAAAAGGAAAACTGTTTACAGACCTCAATGTATGGTCGTTTCAATATGCCGATCATATCCTGGCTGTATCCGATCGCTTTAAAGAGGACTTGATAGACCGAGGCATCCATACGTCTAAAATCACCAAAATCCTAAATGGAATCGACTTTGAAAAGGAATTGCCTGTCCCTTTTCAAAGGGATGATTTAGGGTTTGAGGAAGATGATTTCATCATCATCATGCCCGCAAGGCTTGAACCGGTGAAAGGCCATGAATTTGCCTTAGCCGCATTGAGTGAAGTGATATCGGAATTCCCCCATGTAAAGCTGTTGCTTGTTGGGGACGGGAGCAGGAGATTGGATTTGGAGCAGTTCGTCTTGGAAAAGGGTTTATCGAATAATGTGTTCTTTTTAGGATATCGTGAAGATTTAGAGAGAATCTATCCAATAGGGGACGTCACATTATTGACTTCCTTTAGCGAAAGTTTCCCGCTTGTGTTGCTTGAAGGAGCAAGGTCTGGCCTTCCAGCAATCACAAGTGATGTTGGCGGAGTAATAGAATTGATTCCGGATGGGAGCAAGGGCTGGATTACGGATATCGGAAATGTTAATCAGCTGAAGTTGGCCATCTGCAAAGCTTTGGAATTAAAAAAATCCGGAGAACTGACAAAGATAGGGTTTGATTTACAAAAATTTGCAAAAAACAACTTTTCTATAGAGATTTTAGCCGAAAACGTATATAATGTTTATTTGAGGATGAAAAATTAAAATAAGCAATTATATATAGGTTTTTTCTTATAGATCGTTACGGGTATTAAGATTTTTAGTTGAAATGAGGTGGTTCTTGATGTTAATAGGGGCCTTATTGGTATCCTTTTTATTATCCATTTTTTTGACTCCTTTTGTCGGAAAATTGGCCTTTAAATTAGGAGCTACCGATAAACCGAATGAGCGAAAAGTGCATAGTAAAATTATGCCGCGCATGGGCGGTTTAGCGATATTTTTGAGTTTTTTCATTACCTTCCTACTTTTTACGAATGATTTGTGGGAACAATTGCCCCTTCTAGTGGGCGCGCTTGTGATTATATTGATCGGGATAGCTGATGATATTTATGAATTAAGAGCTGCACCCAAATTCCTGGGCCAGATTTTAGCTGCCCTCATTATCGTATTATGGGGCGGATTAGAAGTGGAATTCATCAATTTGCCGTTCATTACCGATACACTTGAATTTGGTATTTTAAGTACGCCGATCACTATATTATGGATTGTCAGTATCATTAATGCCATCAACCTAATAGATGGACTTGATGGTCTTGCAGGCGGTGTCTCGACAATCGCATTAGTGACAATTGCAACAATGGCCCTTATAAAAGGGGATTTATTCGTTGCTATGGTTGCATTAATCGTGATTGGAAGCACTCTTGGCTTTTTGAAGTACAATTTTCACCCTGCAAAGATTTTCATGGGAGATACAGGTGCCCTATTTTTAGGATACATCATTGCTGTTCTTTCCCTGCTAGGATTTAAAAACGTTACGATGATTTCCTTGATCGTGCCAATCATCATTTTGGGTGTTCCCATTTCAGACACATTTTTTGCGATTATCCGCAGGGTCGTCAATAAACAGCCGATTTCAGCTGCTGATAAATCCCATTTACATCACTGTTTAATAAATTTGGGCTTCACTCATAAGCAGACTGTCTTGCTCATCTATGCTTTAGCTGCCTGCTTTGGCTTAGCTGCGATAATCTTTTCATTTGCAACGATGTGGGGAGCTTTGATCCTTGTAACGGGTCTCCTTTTGATCATAGAGATTTTTGTGGAGAAAATTGGCTTGGTCAATTCAAATTACCAGCCGCTTCTGAAGATGCTCAATTTTAAAAACAAACCATGATTGCTTTGCAAATAGATTACTAGATTCGTGTATTGAAAGATAGGAAAGCCTCCAACCAGATATGGTTGGAGGCTTTTTTGTTTTGGAGGTGAGGGAGTTCATCCCCCGGTGGGATAGAAAGGCAAGTAGCCAGGATCATCAGGAATAAAGAAAACCCCACTTTGGGGAGTGGGGTTTTCACTTTATTCTTCTACTTTTGATTGAACGGCTTCAGTTTGATTCGTAACGTCTTTAGGTCCCAAGTTTAAGTGGGATTGAAGCAGTAGCTTAGTATTCGCTACTGATGTTTCATTCAACTGATAATAATAGGTTCCGTTTATGGTGGAATCCTGACCTTCAAGTTTGATTGTTTCAAGATTTAGGCCGTTATCGGTAGTCACATATTTTATGAACCCTTTAATTTGTGAGAATTGAAGGTTCGTTGTCATATTGTCACCGACAGCTTCCATTACGTCTGTATATTTCGTTAAAGATCCAGCAGATGTTGCTTTGGCAATAATGGCTTTAAGGACTTCCTGTTGACGCTCACCACGTTGAATATCACTGTCCTTCTTACGAGTTCGTGCAAAGGCTAATGCTTCTTCACCGTCGACAGTCTGTAATCCTTTTTCGAGATGGATGGCATTCTTTTTGTCATGTGAATCGATTTCATTCATTTCATAGGGTACGTCGACTTCGATTCCATCCAATGAATCGACGACATCAATGAAAGCATTAAAGTTCATGCGGACATAGTAATCGACAGGGACATCGAAAAGTTCCTCTACGGTGTCCATTGTGGCTTTTGGTCCACCGGCCGCATGGGCGGCGTTGATTTTCGTGGTTACGCCTTTGGCTGGCACATACACATAAGAGTCACGTGGAATGCTTAAAAGTTTAATAGATTTCTGATCTTTATTGAATGTTGCCAACATTAAAGCATCCGAGCGTGAGTTTCCTTTATAGTCACGTTCATCACTATCATCAATTCCTATGAAAAGAATGGAGAAATTATCTTCGAGCGGGTCGACCGTTTCACTTCTCTTAGCTGAAGCTTCCACAGGGTCATAGGAATCATTGAATACATTTTGGGCTTTCATATATAGAGTTGCAGCATACGTAGTAGCTCCTAGACCAAGTACCAGCAGTGGAACAAGGAGTAACCAGAGCCTCTTTCGTCTTTTTTTCCTTGTTTTCTTAATTTTATAGACACGCCTAGTAGTAGACATCTTTTTCTTCTCCTTTTAAATAGCGAACTTCAGACATAAATCGCTATTTTTCGAATCCTACAGTTTATATTTCGTCATATATTTCTCTTAATTTTACAATGATTTAATAATTTCGTAAAATAAATATTTCTTTTCAATTATATTACAGCATAAAAAAGGAAATATATGCAGGAGAAAATCAGGAGAATGCCTGCTCTAAATATAGCATTTCCCCTTCGGTAATAATGCCTTGACCGTTTGTCAGCTCTGTCATCCAGGCGGTATATGCTTCTTTTTGTGTTTCCTCCACATATACAAGGATGTTGACCTGATCAAGGTACATAATTTCCTTTATTTGATAAACGGAAGACCGCAATTCGTTTTCCAATTTTCCAAGCCAAGTATAGTCGACAGTTGTCGAAATGACCCTCATTAATTTTCTAATGACTACACCTGTAGTATCTATTCCTTCTGAAGTCGCTTTACTATAAGCACGAATGAGGCCGCCAGCACCAAGTTTGATACCCCCAAAATACCGTGTGACCACAACTGCGGTGTCTTTTAGTTCTTTTTTCTTAAGAACCTCAAGGATAGGGACGCCTGCAGTACCGCTTGGCTCTCCGTCATCGAGGGCCTTTTGGACTTGGTTTTGTTCCCCAATCATATAGGCTGAACAATTATGTGTGGCGTCTTTGTGCTTTTTCTTGATCTCCTGGATAAAGGCCTGGGCGGCTTCTTCTGTTTCGACACGGGCGATGTGGGAAATAAAACGGGACTTTTCAATGACGATTTCATGTTCCCCGCGACCTGTCACCGTTAAATATTGAGTAAGCATTACTATTCCACCTTCGTACTTCCTATTAGTTGATTCATTATAAAGCTTTGAGGAAAATGTGGCAATGATCAGTCATTTTTATGTAGTATGTGTAAAGAAACTTTAATATAAGAAAAATTTGTACGTGTTATAATAAGTTCTATTGTTTGTTATTGTAATTTGTTGGTCATTTATGCTTAAAAGAATAACATTGTAGGAAAAACATTGAGTTTTGTGCCAAAATCCTTGCTTGTCCATTTCATGTCCTCTCATTTCAAGGATTTTGCCATTTAATAAATGCATCTGTTTCATATAATAATCAAATGAGCGGAATATCCCATTTGATTGAATAGGTTCATTTGTATTAGGATAATGGAAATGGACGTTTACCTTTAATAGGTAGAGTAGACTATTATGTTGTCCATAATAGACATGAATACGAGATGTATACCATATATGTCCATTTTGTGAATATCCGGTAATGAAATTAACGTATTTTTATTCTTTTTTTGGTACAATATGTTCATGAAGGTTACTTCATCCAAATTTGACCATTCATGAAAAAGGAAAATGAACTTTTGCCATATACATAGTCTTTAAGACAATAATGATTAAGTCTTTTGATTTAAGTGGAGGGATCTTAATGTCCATAAAAAAAGTTGATGCTAAAGCATTGGACAAGATCTTAGAAACAATGGTGAGCACTGTTAGTGAAAGTAAGGATGAAGTCTTTGATATCGGCGAACAATGCCGCAAAGATTTTGAATCATTAACAAAAGAGCTTGATGATGTAAAAATAAGGGTCGCCATTGTGATAACCGACAGCGATGCACTGGATTCAAAAGCCAGGTTTGCTCGAAAAAGGCTTTCCGAAGTCAGTATGCACTTCAACCATTTTTCTGAAGAACAGGTGCGCGATGCTTATGAAAGGGCACATAAGCTGCAAGTCGATTTACAAATAAACCGGCAATTGGAGAAAGAGCTCCGTAATCGCCGGGATGAACTTGAATTAAGGTTAAGGGGTTTACAGCAGACGATCGATAAAGCCGTACATCTCGTCTCGCAAATCTCGGTTGTACAGAATTATTTAACTCAGGACCTGAAGTTTGTTGGGGAAGCGCTTCAAGAGGCTAAACGCAAACAGGACTTCGGTTTGAAAATAATCGAAGCGCAGGAGCAGGAACGTAAAAAGCTCTCACGTGAAATTCATGATGGTCCGGCTCAAATGTTGGCAAATGTCATGATGCGTTCAGATCTGATAGAACGTGTACAACGGGAGAGAGGTCCTGATGAAGCGATCGTGGAAATCCGCAGTTTAAAAGTCATGGTAAGAAATGCTTTATATGAAGTGCGCAGAATCATCTATGATCTTCGTCCTATGGCACTGGATGATTTAGGCCTTGTACCTACCCTCAGAAAGTACCTGCAAACGACCGAAGACTATAATACTGGCGTGCATTTGAATTTCGTCAATCTTGGGCAGGTCAAAAGGCTTCCTTCCGATATGGAGGTCGCTTTATTCAGGCTGGTTCAAGAGGCTGTACAAAATTCATTGAAGCACGCGGAGCCAAAACAGGTTCAAGTTAAACTGTCCATTTCCAAAGAGATGGTGACCGTCGTCGTCAAAGATGATGGAAAAGGGTTTGATTCTTCAATTCAAAAAGAAGGTTCCTTTGGCTTGGTAGGCATGAGAGAGAGAGTCGAGCTGCTTGAAGGTGAAATGACGATCGATTCACAACCAGGCGCAGGCACTTTGGTGTTTATACAAATTCCCTATCATTTATAAATTATAGAGAATAGGCATTATAAATAGAAACTAGGAGGAAGAAGCCGTTGAAGACTAGTATCATCATTATCGATGACCATCAGCTTTTCCGTGAAGGCGTTAAGCGTATATTAGATTTTGAATCATCCTTTGATGTTGTTGCCGAGGGCGATGACGGAAGCGAAGCTATGGATCTCGTTGAAGCACATAAACCAGATGTTGTTATCATGGATATCAACATGCCGACCATGAATGGGGTCGAAGCAACAAAAATGCTTGTGAACCGTTACCCTGAAACAAAAGTCATCATCCTTTCCATTCATGATGATGAGAACTACGTACAGCACGCGTTGAAAACGGGAGCACAAGGTTACCTGTTGAAAGAAATGGACGCAGATGCGTTAATCGATGCCGTTCGCGTAGTAGCTGAAGGCGGCTCATACCTTCATCCGAAGGTTACCCATAATTTAGTTAAAGAATATCGCCGCTTAGCAGCTGAAGAGGGCGCTGATCGTGATTCCGTACATACAATAGAAATCAGGAGGCCGCTTCACCTATTGACTCGACGTGAATGTGAAGTCCTTCAACTTTTAGCTGACGGAAAAAGCAACCGTGCCATCGGCGAAACTCTATATATCAGTGAAAAGACAGTCAAGAACCATGTGAGTAACATTCTTCAGAAGATGAATGTGAATGACCGTACACAAGCGGTTGTCCTAGCCATTAAAAACGGCTGGGTAGAAGTGAAGTAATTGCAGCTTTCGATAAGTCCGGCTCTTCAGTTTCCGTAACGTGCTGAAGTGCCGGATTTTTTTTTCGCATGCCGGACTCACTTTTGGTTTTACATATTTATGGTAATCCAGGAACTGTTTAATGAAAATAAAGGCGTTTTCAGATAAAAGGGTGAATAAGATATAGAGTAAATTTTTATAAGGATGGTACTATTTATGAAAACCGCAGTCGTAACAGATAGCACTGCATATATACCTAAGGAAATGCGTGAACGTTTACATATACATATGATGCCGCTTAATGTCATTTTCTCCAATGAGGCTCACCGGGAAGAAGTGGATATTGCTGCGGATGAGTTTTATGAGGAAGTAAAGAAGCATGATAAATTACCTACGACTTCACAGCCTCCAATCGGACTGTTTGTCGAGAAGTTCGAGGAGCTGCAAAAAGAATATGATGATGTCATTTCGATTCATTTATCGAGTGGCATCAGTGGTACGTATCAAGGTGCGGTATCGGCAGGAGAAATGGTTGAAGGAATCAAGGTTCATGCCTTTGACTCGGAAATCAGCTGCATGGTCCAAGGGTTTTATGTGATCGAGGCTGCTAAGATGGCACTTGATGGACAGGGTGCAGGAGAGATCATGGCCAGGCTCGAGGAAATGAAACCGTCCGTCAGGGCATACTTCATGGTAGATGACCTATCCCATCTACAGCGAGGTGGACGCTTAAGCAGTGCCCAAGCATTGATTGGCAGTCTGCTTCAAGTGAAGCCGGTTCTCCATTTTGTCGATAAAGTCATCGTCCCGTTCGAAAAAATCCGCACCAGAAAAAAAGCAATGAAACGGATTGCTGATTCACTTGGGGATGATGCGGCAAGCGGGGAGAAGTATAAAGCCGTCATTATTCATGCAAAGCGTGAGAGTGAAGCTAAAGACTGGAAAACCGAACTTGAAGCACGGTTCCCGAATGTCGAATTCGACATCAGCTATTTCGGTCCAGTAATCGGAACCCATCTGGGCGAAGGCTCGATGGGGATGGGTTGGTATAAAATATAAGCAGAGACGTCCTTCCTCGAAAATGGGGAAGGCTTTTTTTTGTGGAGCAAAGAGGGAAAAGGGATTTGAGTGTAAAAAGCGAATAATATTGGAGAAGTGTAATTTATGAAGAAAGAAGGTTACAGTTTGGAACAAATGATCATTTCTCCCCCTTTTTCCTCGGAACTTCAAAATCATCTCTCAGGAAGACATCTTTTGGCCTTCGAAATTCCTTTTTCCCAAGAACTCATCGCCGAGCATCTCAAAAATGGGTATGTTTCGGAAACGTACGGCGTGCAATCAGAAAATGGTCGTTTTAACTGTGTGCGCTGCGGTAACAGAGATCCAGCCTTGTTTTATACCTTCCCGTGCAGGATATGCAATCGGGATTGTACTTACTGCCGCTCATGCATCATGATGGGACGGGTCAGTGAATGTGCAAAGTTATATAGGTGGACTGGTCCCTGTTTGCAGTTTGCCATTCCTGATAAGTTGATGAGTTGGGATGGCACTCTATCTGCAGGGCAGCAAACGGCCTCGCACTGTGTCGTTGATGCGGTAAGCGGGGAAAGTGAATTTCTGGTTTGGGCTGTATGTGGTGCCGGTAAGACGGAGGTCCTATTTGCAGCCATTGAGGCAGCCTTACTTGCTGGGAAACGAATCTGTTTAGCAACACCAAGGACGGATGTCGTTCTCGAACTCTCACCAAGGTTAAAAAAGGCTTTTCCCTCCATTGATGTCTCATCCTTATATGGCGGCAGTGCTGATCGCCATGGGTTTTCGCCGCTTACAGTTTCCACGACCCATCAGCTTTTCCGCTTTATAGAAGCCTTTGATGTCATCATTGTCGATGAAGTCGATGCGTTTCCCTACACGGCGGATGATTCGCTCCATTATGCGGTTAATAAATCGAAAAAGTTTTCGGCCGCAACCATCTACTTGACCGCAACACCTTCGAAACGTATGCAACGATTATACCGAAACGGCAAATTGGAAGCTGTGACAATCCCAGCCCGCTACCATCGTCAGCCGATCCCTGTCCCTGAAATGAAGTGGTGCGGTAACTGGCAAAAACAATTTCTTAAGAAAAAGATTCCACCGGTAATTAACAGGTGGGTGAGTGAACGCCTACAGCAGAATATCCCCTTCTTATTGTTTTTTCCAAGCATTCAAGTGATGGAGCAGGTCATTCCGCTGTTTCAAATGCTATCCCCTAAATTGAATTTCGTTCACTCACAACACCCAGATCGAAAAGAAAGAGTCATGGCATTAAGGAATGGCGAGGTTCCAGGATTATTGACCACGACCATCCTGGAACGAGGCGTCACGATTGAACGGTTGGAAGTAGCCGTGATTGGTGCTGAGCATGACGTTTTTACAGATAGTGCCCTCGTTCAGATTGCAGGCCGTGTAGGGAGAAGCAAAATTCACCCTACAGGGACGATTACCTTTTTTCATTATGGTAAAAGTAAAGCCATGGTCGAGACGATTAACCATATCCGAATGATGAATGAAGCTGCCTCAAAAAGGGGGCTGCTGGATGAGTAGATGCCTCGTTTGTGATGAAGGAATAAAAGAAGCGTTGACGTGGGGGAGCCTGTTCAAGCGGTCTGAGGCAAAGGCAATCTGTGAAAGATGTGAGGGGAAGCTTCATGTGATAACCGGAGAAACATGTTCAATCTGCTCAAGGGAGATGGACGGGAATTACAGCACCGGTGACCACTGTCTGGATTGCTCAAGATGGGAAAGGAATAAGGAATGGGCAGGCTATTTATCCAGAAACATATCGCTTTTTCATTATAATGAATACCTAAAAGATATTATTGCCAAATATAAGTACCGAGGCGATTATGCATTGGTTGGGATTTTCGTCCCTTTTTTGAAAGATAGGCTAAAGGATATGGAGTTTGACCTGGTAACGGTCATTCCGCTTAGTGATGAACGGCTTAGGGAGCGTGGATTCAACCAGGCACAGGCTTTGGCAGATCTTCTTGGACTGCTTACTGTTGATGTCTTAACGCGGATCCATACGGAAAAACAATCAAAAAAATCACGTCGAGAGAGGATGGCATTACCGCAGGTTTTTCAGGTCACACAATCGGATTTGCTGCAGCATAAATCCATTCTGATCATCGATGACATTTATACGACGGGCACGACCCTCAGGCACGCTGCCAAGGCATTAATGACAGCTGGGGCGAAAGGCGTATCTTCCATTACTCTGGCTAGGTGAAACAGCTTATTTTAATGAACTTCCCTAAAGTATCGCTCGTATTATTCGATATATACAATACTGAAGAATAATCGTTGTGAAGGTGAAGGAGGGGCCTCAATGGAAGTATTCAATTGTCCAAATTGTCATTCATTATTCGTTATGACGAAATTCCGTGATGTTTGCGATGCCTGTTATAAAGAAGAGGAAGCCCAATATGATAAAGTTTATGCATATATTCGCAAGAAAGTTAATAGAACGGCGTCCATGATACAAGTGGTCAAGGACACAGGCGTGGAAGAAAATTTGATTATAAAATTTGTGAGAACAGGTAAGCTGAGGATTGCGCATTTCCCCAATTTAGGCATTCCTTGTGAAAAATGCGGCACTCACATCAAGAGCGGAAAGTTATGCGGCAAATGCAGCGATTCCCTCGTTATGGATTTGCAGGCATATGAAAATGAGGGAAAGCGCCTAAGTAACATGCGAGAAAATAATAAAAAAAATGCGTATTACATGAAGGATGATCAAAAAGGATAATTCATGGCAACATGATTAATGATTTGTTAAAATATTCGATATTGAGAACGATGATCGTCAATAGGTGGTAAGATTACAAGAAACCATAAAAGATATCCCTTCCTTGTCGATAATAACGATAGGGAGAATCACACAGTCCAGACCCATTCTCATGGTCTGTGAAGGAATCGTAATATAATGGGATTAAAAAATCAACCGAAGGAGAGGATCTGGAATATGAAAATCAATAACGTCGGTATGACAGGTGTTAACCCATATAATCTTCAAGCCAATAAAGCGGGGAATATCAAAGAATCTAAGGTCAATGCCTCGGATAAAGTTGAAATTTCTTCAGCGGCAAAAGAAATGCAGCAACAATCTTCCATTCCTGCTGCAAGACAAGCCAAAGTGAATGAACTGAAAAGTCAAGTGGAAAACGGAAATTATAAATTGAATGCACAAGCGACCGCTAAGGGTCTGATAGATTTTTACAAGAAATAAACGCTCAATGAAAATGTTTAAAGGAAGTGGACGGAACCATTCTCCGTCCTTCATTTATGAGCAGAGGAGGCAGTGGGAATGTCTGTACGGAACATCATCGAGTCGCTTGGAAAATTGATCAAACTTCATAAAAGCTTCAATCAATTAGCGATTAGAAAAACGGCCATTTTGAAAGCAAATGATACAGAGGCAATTACAGCCCTGCTGATACAGGAACAAACGCATATTAAAGCAATCAATCAAACCGATAAGGAAAGAGAAGAGGCAGTTGCGGAATATCTTGCGGCAAATGGAATTGAGGGACATTCGGCCTCCATCAAGACCGTAACGGAATTAACAGGACCAATTGAAACGGAAATCCTTGAACGGTTAAAAGCTAAATTGATGGATGAGGTATTTAAGTTGAAGGAGCGGAACAGTCTAAATCAGCAATTGATCTATCAATCCCTTCAATTCATCAATGTCTCTTTGGATATGCTAAGGCCGCAGAATCAGAACCTGAATTACGGGAACTCGGTTGAAAAACCGGCAAAAAGCGGCATGGGAATGTTTGATTCAAAAGCATAAGAAACAGAAAAAAGATGGAGGTTTGAGTAAATGATTTCAACCTTTATGGGTCTTGAGACGGCTAAGCGCGGGTTATCCACCTCTCAAGGTGCTTTGTATACAACTGGAAATAACGTGGCCAATGCCAATACATTAGGATATTCAAGGCAGCGGGTCAATTTGGTGCAGACGTCTGGCTTTCCTACTGTCGGATTGAACAGCCCGCGGGTAGCCGGTCAAATCGGTACCGGAGTAGCGGCAGAAACGGTACAGCGGATCCGGGACAGTTTCCTGGACGCGCAGTACAGGACACAAAATAATAAAATCGGTTATTACGGGGCCATGAGCGAATCCTTGACGAAAATGGAAGGGATCATGAACGAACCAACCGACAGCGGTTTAGCCGCAACAATGGAGAAATTCTGGAATTCACTGCAGGGATTAACGGCCAATACGGAAAACTCAGGGGCGCGTGAAGTTGTTGCCTCGACGGGCGTAATGGTCGCGGATACCCTTAATTACTACCACAACTCGCTGACCAGCGTTCAAACGGATATCGGAAATCAGATAAACGTCAAAGCGAACGAAATCAATACGCTCATTAGCAGTATTGATCAACTTAATCAACAGATCAGTAAAGTGGAGCCCCATGGTTATATCCCCAATGACCTTTATGATAAACGTGATGTACTTGTTGACAACCTCTCTCAGCTTGTCAGTATAAAAGTGACTAACGTCATCCCGACGGATTACGGCAGGGCCAGTGATGCAGCTACAGGGCTATATAACATCGAATTAATGAAAGAAGATGGATCATCCTATACGCCGCCTATCAATCTAGTCAGTGTTAACCAAACTGGGATGATAGGAACGTCGAAGCTCGAAGTTAACTATGATAAAACGACAGGCATGGTAGATGGCGTGAAATTTGGTTCGAAAATAATGACGGATTTCAAATTCTCAGGAGAACTATCAGGTTTGATCAACAGCTTTGGCTATAAAAAGGATGATGGCACGATCGGGGGAGCTTACCCTGATATGCTGAAAAAGCTCGATAATATGACGAAGGCTTTTGTGAATGAGTTTAATGCCATCCATAAACAAGGATATGCGTTAGGTGACAGTAAAACGTCCACATTGAACTTCTTTGAAATTGAACCAGGCAAAAGTGCAGCCCAAAGCATCAAGGTGAACAGTGAGATCGTAAAAGATCCCTCGAAAATTGCCGCAGGCGGTAAAAGCGGAGGGGCATCCGGAGATAATGAAAATGCTAAACTCCTGGCTGACCTGAAGAAGAAAGCGTTTAGTGAGTACTCGACTAAGGACCAAAATTCAAAGGAATTGGCAGGAAGCTTCGACTCCTATTATTCAGGAATCATCGGCAAGCTTGGGGTGGATTCCCAAAGTGCCCAAAAGAACCTTTCCAACTCTGTCGTGCTCGCTACATCCGTTAATCAAAATAGGGAGTCAGTAAGCTCCGTATCCCTCGATGAAGAAATGACGGATATGATCAAATTCCAGCAGGCATACAACGCTTCTGCAAGAATGATGACGATGATGGACGAAATGCTCGATAAAATCATAAACGGAATGGGTACTGTAGGCCGATAATAGGAGTGAACGAACATGCGGGTAACGCAATCGATGCTAACCAATAATATGTTAAGCAATTTAAGCAGCAGTTACGAGAAGATGGCCAAGCTGCAAGAGCAGGTATCTACTCAAAAGAAATTTACTAAACCATCGGACAATCCTGTTGCAGCCATGATGGGAATGGGATACAGGACGAATCTCAATCAAATAGGGCAGTATCAGAGCAACATTTCTGAGGCGACAAATTGGATCGACAGCACGGATGATGCCATTAGTGAAGCAGTTTCTGCCATGCAACGGATTCGCGAGCTAACGGTTCAGGCCAGCAATGGAACGTATGAAGGCGAACAATTGAAAAATATTTCAGAGGAAATCAAGCAATTAAAAGAACATCTCGTAACACTTGGTGACACACAGATCGGCGGGAAATATATTTTCAACGGTCAGGATACGAATGTGAAGCCTTCGTCCGTTAAAGACGCCAATGGAAATATCGTATATGGCAAAGGGGACATAAACCTTGAAGTGTTTTCCGGGATTTCCCTTAAAATCAATACGGACGGTTCGAAGGTTTTTGGAGAAGCGCTTGCAAATGGTGGGAGCATCGACAAAACAATTGATGCACTGGAAAACGGCGGCGACGTGAGCGGCATGCTTGAAGGGCTTGACGCAACGATAAATACCTTCTTAGGCATGCAGGCCCAGGTTGGCGCAAGGCAGAATCGGATTGAGCTGATGACGGACCGCCTTAAGCAGCAGGAGGTCTTTGCTACCGAAATCCTTTCGAAAAATGAGGATGTCGATATCGAAAAAGCGATCATGGATTTGACGACCCAAGAAAGTGTCCATAGTGCTGCATTAAGTATCGGGGCAAAAATCATGCAACCGAGTTTATTGGATTTTCTTCGCTAAGCTATTCTTAAATGGATAGCTTTTTTCTATAAGGAGTGTTGATGATGCAGTTTCCGCAAATTAGATTGCAATCCAACTCAATGAAGATCGGATTGAATATCGAACAGCCTGTACAGCAAATAGAACAAAAGCCAGCAGTCCAATCAATTGAACAGCCGCAAGCGATCCTAGAAATCCATACGACCCCAGGCAAGCTGACGATCGATCAGACAAAGGCCAGGGAGGATATGGATTTGAAAAGCCTCTCCAAGCGAGTGGAGGAATTCGCGCAGCAAGGATACCAGGATTGGCTAGCAGGCATGGCTCGACGCTCGCAGCAGGGGACGGAGCTAAGGCACATTGAAAGAGGCGGCAGTCCGCTCGCTGATCAGGCCAAGCAAAACAGCAAAGGGGCGGAGAAGCAATTCAATCTTGGCTGGATTCCCTCCCATTTTAGCGTAAAGCTTGACTACGAGCCGGCACAGGTGGAGATTGAAGCAACTGCTCAAAAACCGATCATTGATGCTCAAATCAATACACCGAACCATACATACACACCAGGCAGTGTGGATGTCGAAATTCTACAAAAAAATGCACTGGGTATAGATTTCATCAATTTATTTCCGGATGAGATAGGTGAGTGAAACAAAGATGATTCTACAAACAAAATTTCATGGCGAAATCGAATTATCGGAAGAAGAGACTTATCGATTTGATAGCGGGATACCGGGGTTTTTAGAAGAAAAACAGTTTTGCTTGCTAACTTTGGATGACACGCCCTTTTTCGTCCTTCAATCAATAGAAACAAAACAGGTAGCCTTCATTATGACGAATCCATTTGATGTATTTCGTGATTACGAAGTGAAGCTTCCGGATGAGGTATTATCTTCTTTACAAATAGAAACGGAACAGGAAGTCGTTACTTTCGTTATATTAACGATTCAGGACCCTTTCAATGAAACGACGGCGAATCTCCAGGCTCCCATCATCATCAATCGCTCTAACAAAACGGGCAAGCAACTTATCATGAGCGGCAGTGAATACCGTACAAAGCACAGACTGTTTGAATCTCCAGCAGAACAGGGGGGAAGTGATGCTTGTATTGACTAGAAAAGTGAATGAAGCGATCATGATTGGCGATGATATCGAAATAAAGATCCTGTCCATCGAGGGCGAACAGATCAAGCTCGGTATCAATGCCCCGAAAAACGTCGATATCCATAGGAAGGAAATCTATCTGTCCATCCAGCAGGAAAATAGCGAAGCCACGAAAACGGAACCCAATCTCCTGGAAAACATAAATGAGTATTTCAAGAAAAAATCGTAAAACCCACTAAATATGTTTCCAAGCAGGTCGATATTACATATACAACGATGGGCAGTGAAATAGGCGGCAGACTTATTCACTGCCCATCGTGAACAACCACATGGATGTGGGAACTTAAAACTCAAGGAGGAAACATAAATGATTATCAATCACAATATCTCAGCTCTAAACACGCACCGTCAATTATCAAGTGCAACGAATGCACAATCTAAATCAATGGAGAAACTTGCATCAGGTATGCGCATCAACCGTGCAGGCGATGACGCTGCAGGTCTTGCAATCTCTGAAAAAATGCGTGGACAAATCCGCGGATTGGATCAAGCTTCCCGTAACTCACAAGATGCGATCTCTTTAATCCAAACAGCTGAAGGTGCTTTAAACGAAACAACTGACATCCTTCAACGTATGCGTGAACTTGCTACTCAAGCAGCAACAGATACAAATACAACAAACGACCGTGGCGAAATCCAAAAAGAAATAAATTCTTTAACATCTGAAATCAACCGTATCGGTAACACTACTGAGTTCAATACTCAAAAACTTTTAAATGGTGAAAAAAGCGGAGCAGCAGTTGCTGAAAAGCCGGCTGTAGCAGGAGAATTCAAAATTGCCTTTGAAGGAAAAAACGTTACAATCGGTGGACAAACATTCACATTCGATGCCGCTGCTGACGGAACAGATAAAACTAAGTTTAAGGATGTAGATCAATTAATTGCTGGAATTAATGATGATGCTACATTGAAAGTTTCTTATACAGCTTCAAAAGATGCTGATGGAAATGTGAAATTGGAACAATTGGCTGGCAAAGAATCAGCTACTGCTCCAGTTGTTACAGGATTAACTGCAACTACAACTAAAGCAGGATCTGAAAAGGTTGAAGCGGTTGCTGCTGATCCAAACAAGAGCCTTAAATTCCAAATTGGTGCTAATGAAAACCAAAGCTTAACACTTGATATTGGAGACATGAGAGCAGAAGCTTTAGGTATCTCTTCAAAAGGAACTGGAAATGCAGACTTAGCAGTAACAGACGGAACTAATAACGTTACAACTGAACAAGCATTAAATGTAGGAACTCATGCTAGTGCTGCTGAAGCAATTACAAAAATTAATGACGCAATTAATACAGTTTCAGCAGAACGTTCTAAATTAGGTGCTAACCAAAACCGTTTAGAGCACACAATCAACAACTTAGGTACTTCTTCTGAAAACCTGACTGCTGCTGAATCACGTGTACGTGATACAGATATGGCTAAAACAATGATGGAGCAAACTAAAAACTCTATCTTGGCTCAAGCTTCTCAAGCAATGCTCGCGCAAGCAAACCAGCAACCGCAGGGCGTTCTTCAATTACTACGTTAATCTTTACTTTGTTTTCATTCAAAAAGACTCAAGATATTTTTATCGAGTCTTCAGTTTGTAAACAAAAAGGTGTCGGAATGCTCTCATTCCGACACCTTTTTTATTGGATTTGCTACCATTATAGAGATATCCATCTCACAGTTCGAGGACGTGTATAGGGTAAAGCTGGTGTGATTTCTTTGTCATAATGGTAGTTTGTAGTTTCCGCTTATTCGTACTAGCTTGCGCATGTGTGGAATCAACAAATATATCTCTACAATCCGTTTTTTTGTAGACTATATTAAGATTCGATAAAAGATAAGTTCAAAATAGTGTAGATAAACGAGCTCTATCTAAATGTTAATACAAAGTTGATTGGAACGGAGGGTGCTAGACTCCTGCGGGAAATGCGAGGCTCCCGGACCGCCCGCGGAAAGCGAGTGCCTGAAGTGGAATGAAACGTTCAAAGTGCAGCTCCTCTAAATTAATGGGCATATGAGTTCTATCTTATATTTAATGCAGAGTGGAGTAAAAACCAACTAGACTCCAGATATTCTTCTGGAGTTTTTTAGTAGAATCTCTATTATAGAAAAGGATCATTCATGATAGTCTGCAGTTGAAACCAAAATCAAAGCTTTACTAAATATAAAATTGTAATTACCGATATAAAAAATAAAGACATCATATTGGGGGCTTTATAGATGATGGAGAGTTTGTCCACGAATATTCTTTCCTCACAACTCAGAACAGCCATCTCGGATGGAATCAGTTCTTATTATCAGCGTGAAATGAATACGCTAGCCTATTCTGAACAAAGTGTGGAATCCAATCAGCCTACAAAAGAAAAGGTGCAGGAAGTGGTTGATAGTTTGAACACCTTCTTGAATCCAACTCATACGGCCGTTCGTTTTGAATATCATGAGAAGCTGGATGAGTATTATGTCAAGGTTGTGGATGACGTAACGGATGAGACGATTCGAGAGATCCCTCCTAAGAAGTTATTGGATTTCTACGCGGCAATGACGGAGTTTGTCGGCATCATGGTAGATGAAAAAATATAAGCAGGTGATCAATTGTGGTACGAATCAGTGGTTTAGCAAGTGGGATGGACATTGATGAATTAGTTAAAAGCATGATGCAGGCGGAACGGGTGCCTTTGGATAAATTAACACAGAAAAAGCAGTATTCCGAGTGGCAGCGAGATGATTACCGCTCGATCAATACGTCTTTATCAGAGTTGGATACGCTCATTCGTGATGGAATTGGGAAGCAGTCTTCCTTTATTAAAAAGAAGGTGTCGGTATCGAATCCAGATGCTGTATCAGTGAAAAATATAAGCTCGACAAGTGATTTTACTGGAAATATCAAAGTGAACGGGCTTGCCAAAGCAGCCACCATGACCAGTACAGATAAATCAGCCGTTACTGATCCGAAAAAGAAACTATCGGAATTGGGTATTACGACACCTCAAGATATTACGATACTGGCCATCAATAAAGATGGAGGCGTTGATACGGAAGTAAAAGATGGGGTAACGATCGAAAAACCTTATACGCTTACCCTTAATGCGGATGATACGTTAGAGAGTGTTATCAATAAAATTAATGCCAACTCGGGTGTAACTCTGTTTTTTGATGAAAATTCGCAGAAGTTTTCCATCACTGCTAAAAATACCGGTGATATAAAAGATCGCCCTGAAATTGAATTAGGGGGTACCGGAGATTTCTTCAATACGCTAAAAATGAGCAATAACAATGAAGGTACTGGCGGCACAATCGGGGAAAATGCATCGATTACTTATAATGGCCTGGACATTTCTCGGCCTTCGAATACGTTTCAAATCAATGGAGCGGAAATAACGATAAAGCAGAAAACGACGGATACCGTCACATTCTCTTCAACAGCTGATGTGGATTCCATCTTGGACACAGTCACTCAATTTGTGAATAAGTACAATGAAATCATTAAAAAGGTTCAGGATAAAACAGGCGAGGCGAAATATCGCTCCTTCACCCCGCTTACAACCGAGCAAAAGAAGGCAATGACAGAGGATGAAGTGAAGCTGTGGGAAGAAAAGGCGAAGAGCGGAACGTTAAAAAGCGATTCGACATTAAAAAGTCTCTTGACCACAATGAGGTCATCTCTGTACACCTCGGTAGACGGGATCACATGGAAAAACAATCTCAGCAGTTTGGGAATCACCACCACCAAAAATTATTTGGAGGGCGGTAAATTAACGATTGATGAGGACAAGCTCCGGGCAGCCATTAGTGAGGATCCCAATGCGATTTATGATATGTTCATGGCGAATGGAACGGAAAAAGGCGAAAAAGGACTGGCGCGCCGTTTGCGGGATGATATACAATCCTCAATGAAAACGATAACGGAAAAGGCCGGGAAAGCTGGATTTGTTAATAACTCGTTTACCATTGGGAAGCTGGTTAACGGATTAGATACCCGGATCTCATCATTTGAAGCAAAGTTAACGAAATTGGAATCGCGCTATTACAGCCAGTTCACGGCCATGGAAAAAGCGATTCAAAAGGCGAACAGCCAAAGTTCATCGTTAGCTTCTTATTTTAGTTAAGGTAAGTCTGAAAGGAAGTTATGTATGGCGATAAATAATCCATATCAATCGTATCAACAAAATTCAATCAATACGGCATCCCCGGGAGAGCTTACATTAATGCTATATAATGGCTGCCTAAAGTTCATCATGCTTGGGAAGAAAGCCATTGAAGCAGGAAATATCGAAGCGAAAAATACGAACATCATAAAGGCGCAAAACATTATCCATGAATTGATGGTGACGCTGAATATGGATGTCGATGTATCCAAAGATATGATGAGTCTGTATGATTTCATGAACCGACGCCTAATAGAGGCGAATGTAAAAAATGATATGGCAGCCTTGGAAGAAGTGGAAGGTCTCGTTACTGACTTCCGGAATACTTGGAAGGAAGTTATTCAGTTGAATCGAAAAAAACAATTTACCCAAAGTGGTCAAGTGTAATGATGATTCAAACCTTTCATGATTTGACTGCTGAATTACTTGCCGTTCTGGAAGATCAGGCGATGGCTGAACGTGATGATAAAATAGAAAGGATCATACAGCTGATTGATCAGCGGGATGAGCTGCTTTCTCAAATCAAGCCGCCTTTTACTGGTGAGGAGCAACAGCTAGGCCGCGCAACGATGTTGCTAAACCAACAGGTCGACCGCTTGCTGATGCTCCAAAAGCAGGAAATACAGAGGGATATCCAGGAAATTAATAAGAAGAAACAATCTTCTAATAAATATACGAATCCGTATGAGAATCTAACAATTGATGGCATGTTTTACGATAAAAGAAATTGATTACCCGACCGTTTGGATTCCAAACGGTTTTTATATTAAATATTTTTAAATTTTCTGTAAATAATTTAGGCTTAATTTTTTCTTTATGGCTAGGCATTTGTTATAATGAAGCTAGGGCAGACATCAACCCTTTCCAAACCTTCCGACAATTGTTTCATAATTTCGACATATTTCATGATGTGTTTCTAAAGGGAACCGGAGGGGTATTGTAGAATCTAACTGTATAGTCTTAATTTAAGGAGGACTCACTTTATGAATTACAACGTACGCGGTGAAAACATTGAGGTAACTCCAGCAATTCGAGAATACGTCGAAAAGAAAATTGGCAAGTTAGAACGATATTTTAACAATACACCAGATGCAAATGTGTTAGTGAATTTGAAAGTAAACAATAATACATCCAAGGTCGAAGTGACGATTCCTATGCAGAATTTGGTTCTTCGCGCTGAAGAGGAAAATGCGGATATGTATGCTGCCATTGACTTGATCAATGATAAGCTTGAACGCCAAATTCGTAAACATAAAACGAAGGTCAATCGTAAATTCCGTAACAATCTATCTACGACTCCCGAGGCATTTGCCTTCAATACGGAAGTTGACGAAGTGGTGGATGAATTCGAAGATGAAAATGATATTGAAGTGGTCCGCAATAAGCGCTTTGATTTAAAGCCGATGGACAGTGAAGAAGCCATTTTACAAATGAATATGCTTGGTCACAGTTTCTTCGTATACACGAATGCGGATACTAACACAACGAACGTGGTGTACCGCCGTAAAGACGGACGCTACGGATTAATTGAACCTAGTTAATGATGAATCCATGATCAAAAGCACAGCCCAGCAAATGGGTTGTGCTTTTTTAATTTGATAGATTACTATTTGTTGATATTTGAGGGAGATTACATAAAAAATGACCGCGTCACTTGTTCTCTAAAAAATACAAAATGATAGATAATTCTTTACAAAGAACTTTTGTTCTTTAATGAGATAAACGGGTCGTTTGGTCTATTCTATTGCCCCTTCCTTTTGTACTATACTCGAATTGTTAGTTCTTTAATAAGAACATTTTGTTGTTTATAAAAAACAATTTAATCAAGGTGCAAAGGGGTTGGATTTTTTGTATCAAAAGAATTGCCGTGCGTGCCATAGGGCTTCTTTTAGCAGTGCGGAACATGGAAAGTGGCTTTGCCCGACATGTGGTGAGGACTTAACCGTGCAAAAAGCCTTGGATGAACTTACAATGGAGAGAATTAATGTGGCCCATCGAATGAACAATAAGAGCAATATTTACTATTTTGTAAACAAGCGAAATTAAAAGCATAATAAATGAAGTGAATTATCTCAATATTGTAATATTTTGTCGTATAAAAGTTTTGCATTTTGGTAGTTTTGCGACATAATATAGCAATATATGGAGTGCGTTTCCGTTATAATATGATTAAAAGGGATGTATTTGGTAATAAGTACCACGACAAAGGCAAACTTATTGAAAGATGAGGGCGCAAAGGCACAGGTCTAAGGTCCTCGAGACTATGATGGCTGGTCTGCCTGAAATACAAAGAGTATTTTAGGAGGTAGAAGAGGTGGCAAATGTGGAAATGGATCAAGAATGGGTGAAGTTGATTTCAGAAGCAAGGAGCTTGGGTTTTAAAAAAGAGGAAATTAGTGCTTTTTTTGAACGGAAAAGCCTTGAGGTTACATTAGAAGAAAATGAAAGAAGCTAAGTATCGAAAATAACAAGAACATCCCTATAAACAGCGGTTTCATTCATTAGCGGTTTATAGGGTTTATTCCTATAGGTTATTCTAGCAAGTCGAGTTTATTCGAGCTGTATTTTTTAGGATTATGTAGGTAGACTAAAACACTTCTATTCTTCTTTATCTTTTCTCCATTTATTAAATTCGATGAATTCTCTGAACTGTTGTTTTGAAACGCCTGAATTCATAGCTTCCTCAACGATTTTCATCCAGTCAGTGTCCAAATTTTCCTTTTTGGGTGCATCGTAAAGAAGGTCATTAACAGGAATGTTAAGTACGGCGGAGATTTTTTCGAGAAATTGAATAGAAGGATTCGTTTGTAAGTTCCGCTCGAGCGAACTTAAGTAAGACTTGGCCACGCCGGCTTTATCGGCAAGTTCAGTCATTGACATTTTCTTTTCTTCTCGCAGTTTTTTTACACGTTCACCAATCATCAATACCACCTCGAAACATGTTCTTTTTATCTTCTGATTAAAATTATTAGTAGCCCACCTTAAATCATTCAAAACATGAAGCCTGTAAGGTTGGATTACCTTGACATGCTATCGCTAGAGAGTATAGTGCATCTAGTGATGGAAGGTTATGGATAATTTGCATTTGCATGGAATAGTGGGGAGTGTACAATATATTTCTTTACTTCCTTCTATTTTAACAGCTTTACTCCTCATTTATCCAATGTTTTTCGCAAGAATTGAATTCAGATCAATAAGCATGGAAGTGACATGAAGTTGTACCTCTAGGATAGAAGTGGTAAAATTAAGCGTGATTAGTAATGATAGAGGGTGTGTTCCTTCTTACTTATATGAATTTTGTCAAAAATCAATGAACGATCATTACCATAATAGAGGAGCGTTATTGAATGCTTAATATATTAAATAAAGTTTTTGATCCGAATAAGCGAGAAATCAAACGTTTGGAAAAAATCGCTGATCAGGTCGAAGCGTTGTCGGATGAGACGGCTGCGTTATCGGATGAACAGTTGCGTGCTAAAACGGGGGAGTTCAAAGAGCGTTATCAAAACGGGGAAACCGTTGATGATCTGCTAGTTGAGGCTTTTGCGGTTGCGCGTGAAGGGGCAAAGCGTGCTCTAGGTTTGTATCCATACCGCGTCCAAATCATGGGAGGGGCATCCCTTCATGATGGCAATATCTCCGAGATGAAAACAGGGGAAGGTAAAACATTAACATCCACCATGCCGGTTTATTTAAACGCGCTTACTGGTAAAGGTGTACATGTCGTAACTGTCAATGAATATTTGGCACACCGTGATGCCACTGAGATGGGTGTATTGTATGATTTCCTCGGTTTGACCGTCGGATTGAACTTGAACAGTCATTCTAAAGAAGAAAAACAAGAGGCGTATAATGCTGACGTTACGTATAGCACGAATAATGAATTAGGCTTTGACTATCTTCGGGACAATATGGTGCTATATAAAGAACAAATGGTCCAACGCCCACTGCATTTTGCTGTCATTGATGAAGTCGATTCGATTTTGATCGATGAGGCAAGAACGCCATTGATCATATCCGGTGCTGCACAAAAATCGGCCCAGCTCTATATCCAAGCCAATGCGTTTGTGAGAACGTTACAAAAAGACACCGATTATACGTATGATGAAAAGACAAAAGGCGTTCAGCTTACAGAAGATGGGATGAACCGTGCTGAAAAAGCGTTTAATATCGATAACTTGTTCGATATTAATCACGTGACTTTAAATCATCATATAAATCAGGCGTTGAAGGCACATGTTTCCATGCATTTGGATGTGGATTATGTTGTCCAAGAAGGCGAGATTGTCATCGTTGACCAATTCACAGGCCGATTGATGAAAGGCCGTCGTTACAGTGAAGGTCTCCACCAGGCAATTGAGGCGAAGGAAGGCCTTGAAATTCAAAATGAAAGCATGACACTTGCGACGATTACTTTCCAGAACTATTTCCGGATGTACGAGAAACTTTCCGGTATGACTGGTACAGCCAAAACGGAAGAAGAGGAATTCCGCAATATCTATAATATGAATGTCATTGCCATTCCGACAAACAGGAATATCGTCAGGGATGATAGGCCAGATCTTATTTATGCTTCAACTGATGGAAAATTCCGGGCTGTTGTGGAAGACATCGCCGAGCGTCATGCAAAGGGGCAGCCAGTGCTTGTCGGTACGGTAGCTATTGAAACGTCTGAAGTCATTTCAGCTTATTTATCTAAAAAAGGAATCCCTCACGATGTTTTAAATGCAAAGAACCATGAGCGTGAAGCGGAAATCATTGCGAATGCAGGTAATCAAGGTTCAGTTACGATCGCTACGAACATGGCTGGCCGCGGTACGGATATCAAGCTTGGGGAAGGCGTCAAGGAGATTGGAGGCCTTGCTGTCATCGGTACGGAACGTCATGAAAGCAGGCGTATAGATAACCAGTTGCGTGGCCGGTCGGGCCGTCAAGGAGATCCGGGGGTCACTCAATTCTATTTATCAATGGAAGATGAATTGATGCGTCGCTTTGGATCGGATAACATGAAAAACATGATGACAAGGCTTGGCATGGATGATTCCCAGCCGATTCAAAGTAAAATGGTGACAAGGGCCGTTGAATCAGCCCAGAAACGAGTGGAAGGCAATAACTTCGATTCACGTAAACAATTGCTGCAGTATGATGATGTTCTCCGTCAACAACGGGAAATTATCTATAAGCAGCGTTTCGATGTGATGGAAAGTGAAAACCTACGAGAAATCGTCGAAACGATGATTACGGCGTCCATCCAGCGCAATGTTGTCGCGTTTGCACCAATGGGGGATGAGGAAGGCTGGAATTTACGAGGTCTTGTCGATTACTTGAACGGCAACCTATTCAATGAAGGTTCCATCGCGGTAGAAGATTTAGAAGGAAAAAATGAACTGGAATTGGTTGAGTTCATTTTAGCTAAATTGAAAGTAAACTATGACGAAAAAGAAGAAGAGCTATCTGAAGAACAGATGCGTGAATTCGAAAAAGTCATCGTACTTCGTGCGGTCGATAGTAAGTGGATGGACCATATTGATGCTATGGAACAATTACGCCAAGGGATTCACCTTCGTGCTTATGGACAAATTGATCCACTTCGTGAATATCAATCAGAAGGTTTCGCGATGTTTGAAGCCATGATCGCTTCTATGGAAGATGAAGTCGCCAAATACATCATGAAAGCTGAAATCCGCAATAATTTAGAGCGGAAGGAAGTCATAAAAGGACAAGCGGTCAATCCGAAGGAAGAAGACGGGGGGAAAGTGAAAAAAGCCCCGGCCCGTAAAAAGGAAGACGTTGGTCGAAACGCGTTATGTCCATGCGGAAGTGGAAAAAAATATAAGAATTGCCATGGTAATTTAGGCTAAAGTTAGGTGTATAATGATTATGAGACGGTTAAGTGGAAGACTTGCCGCCTCTTTTCATGTTTAATTTGCATAAAGCAATAGATTTGCATATAGTTTGAAGAGGCTTATTTGTACTGATGCGAACCCAACACAGGGTTTTTTAACATACTTAATGAGGTGAAGAGAAATGGAATTAGCAGAAATTAGAAATGAACTCGAAAGAACAGCGCAACGATTAACGGACTTTAGGGGGTCTCTTTGACTTAGATGAAAAAGAGGCACGAATCGCACAGCTAGAAAATGAGATGACACATCCCGATTTTTGGAATAATCAGCAAAAAGCACAGACTGTCATCAATGAAACGAATGCATTGAAAGAACAGGTCAATCAATTGTCCGATCTGAATGAATCATATGAAAATCTGGATTTGACGTATGAACTTGTGAAAGAGGAGAATGATGAGGAACTTTTGGCAGAGCTGGAAGAGGAAATCACCGTTCTTTCACAAAAGATGAATGACTTTGAACTTCAACTTTTACTAAGTGAAGAATATGACTCGAAAAATGCCATTCTTGAACTGCATCCAGGTGCAGGCGGAACGGAGTCCCAGGATTGGGGTTCGATGCTGCTTCGTATGTATACAAGATGGGGTGAGAAGAGAGGCTTTAAAGTGGAAACCCTTGATTACCTTCCAGGTGATGAAGCGGGGATCAAGAGTGTCACTTTACTTTTCAAGGGCCATAACGCCTACGGCTATTTGAAAGCGGAAAAAGGCGTTCACCGTCTTGTTCGTATTTCTCCTTTTGATTCCTCTGGACGGCGCCATACATCATTCGTTTCTTGTGAAGTCATGCCGGAATTCGACGAGACGATCAATATAGAAATACGTACGGAAGATTTGAAGGTAGATACGTACCGGGCAAGTGGTGCAGGTGGTCAGCATATCAATACGACTGACTCGGCGGTCCGGATCACACATTTACCTACCAATACAGTGGTGACGTGCCAAAACGAAAGATCACAAATCAAAAATAAGGCTCAAGCCATGAATATGCTGAAAGCCAAACTGTATCAACGTGAAATTGAACAGCAACAAGCGGATTTGGATGAAATTCGCGGTGAGCAAAAGGAAATTGGCTGGGGAAGCCAAATCCGTTCATATGTTTTCCATCCGTATTCCATGGTTAAAGATCACCGTACGAGTGCGGAGACTGGAAACTTGGGATCTGTCATGGATGGGGATATCGATATGTTCATTGATGCGTACTTACGTTCAAAATTATAAGATGTGAAAGCCGGACCGGTATCCCTGGTCCGGCTTTTTTTATGATTTCTTTTACATGGGACCCACCTCACTGTCTCTTTAACGGTCATCTGGCTGACATTTACAGGATATGAAAAGGGATGCTACATTCCGTACAGCCAATACTAGATAATAATGATGGTTTGAGGAGACAATATAGAATGAGAAAAAGATACCGGGAGCCGAAGCACCCTTACATGCAAAAGTTAATGGAGTATGGATTGGTGATTGTGGGTTCGGCCATAATTGCGATTGGTTTTAATGTATTCTTACTGCCTAACCAGGTTGCATCGGGCGGGGTCAGTGGGATAAGTACGATTCTCAGGTCAACTCTCGGTTGGGAGCCAGCTTATGTATTGTGGGGGTTTAATATTCCTTTGTTCGTTGCTGGGCTTATCATACTGGGAAGACATTTTGGAGCCAAAAGCCTTATTGGAACCTTGTTCTTGCCTCTAGTGGTATTTCTGACAAAGGATTGGGATGCATGGACGAATGATGCATTGCTTGGTTCGATTTGCGGAGGGATGATGGTGGGACTGGGGCTAGGGATTGTCTTTCGCGGGAAGGGATCGACAGGGGGAACGGATTTAGCTGCCCAGATTTTTCATAAGTATACCCATATGTCATTAGGGACATGTGTGGCTGTCATTGATGGAATCATTGTCTTAAGTGCTGCTATCGTTTTTGATATAGAAAAAGGGCTTTATGCATTAATTGGGTTATATGTGACAAGTAAGACGATTGATCTTGTTCAGGTCGGCTTGAATCGTTCCAAAATGGCACTGATTATCACGAATAATGAAACGGAAATAAGGGATGCTATCATACATGAGCTTGACCGGGGAGTAACAGGGATATCCGGGTATGGCGGCTATACGGATGATACTCGTCCGATATTGATGTGTGTAATAGACCAATCGGAATTCACCAAATTGAAACAATTGGTGAAACTCGTTGACCCTAAAGCGTTTGTCATTGTAATGGACGCATCGGAGGTACTTGGGGAGGGTTTTAAACTAGATTGAAATTGGTATAATGTTCTTGTATTGGTACGAAAAAGAGGGGGTAAATTCATGAAAAAGAAATGGTTAGCCTTATTTTTGGGTACTTCTTTGGCCTTGGCCGCATGTGGCGGGAACGATGATGCCGCTGATAAAGAGCCTGCAAGTGAAAATAACGAAACGACAACAGCAGGTGCTGGTGATGCCGCGAAAATTTACGAAAACAAATGTTCAAGTTGTCATGCAGTGAATCTCGAAGGTGGCGTGGGGCCGAATTTAACGAAGGTTGGATCGAAACTATCAAAAGCTGATATCGAAAAAGTCATTGCAAATGGTCAAGGAGCAATGCCAAAAGGAATAATTCAGGGAAAAGAAGCGAGCATGGTCGCTGAATGGCTTGCTGATCATAAGTGATTACCATCGAAACGTTCTGCAACAGCAGAACGTTTCATTCAGCCTCCTTTAAAATCCTCTAAACACCTCACATTAACCCCTTTACAAGCAATCAAATTCTTGAATTATTACGTAGATGTTGATTTATGTCTAACTGAAATGAAACTGTAATAATTTTTATGCTTAATTTGACAAAATATGATGTTATAATGTTTCTGTGCTCAAGTAAGAGAGATTTCCTGTCAGATTTCAGTGAAAAATGTCGAAAAAGCCGTTAGTACATAATGATAATCCAAGCAAATTAGGTGGTTTTAGAATGATAGAAATGATAGATGTGAAAAAGACATATCCAAATGGCGTCATTGCCATCAATGGAATCAATGTGAAAATAAAGCCAGGCGAATTCGTTTATGTAGTTGGTCCCAGCGGTGCCGGGAAATCAACCTTCATCAAAATGATGTATAGGGAAGAAAAGCCGACAAGTGGTAATATCTTGGTCAATGGCCTTAGCCTCCCAAGTATCCGCAATTCGAAAGTTCCTCTATTCCGCCGTAATATCGGTATGGTATTCCAAGACTTTAAACTCCTTCAAACATTCACAGTTTATGAAAATGTAGCATTTGCCATGGAAGTTATCGAAAAGGAACCAGAAGAAATCAAAAAGAGAGTTATGGAAGTTCTGGATCTGGTGGGCATTAAACATAAAGCTAGAATGCTCCCTTCCGAGCTATCTGGCGGAGAGCAGCAAAGGGTTGCAATAGCCCGTTCGATCGTCAATGATCCTAAGGTAGTCATTGCCGACGAGCCTACAGGGAATCTTGATCCTGAAACATCGTGGGAAATCATGAACATATTTGAAGAAATTAATAAACGCGGAACAACACTTGTCATGGCTACTCATAATAGGGACATCGTCAATAATATCAAACGACGTGTCATTGCCATTGAAAGTGGAAAAATCGTTCGCGATGAACATCGAGGTGATTACGGATATGAAATTTAGAACATTGCTCCGTCACTTCCGTGAAAGTTTTAAAAATATTGGCCGTAATGGATGGATGACGTTTGCTTCAGTCAGTGCAGTAACAGTCACTCTAACATTGGTTGGCGTCTTTTTAGTGCTCATGATGAATTTAAATCATATCGCGGGAAATGTGGAGAAAGATGTCGAAGTTCGTGCGCATATTGATAATGCAGCGAATGATGACGATATAAAAGCTATTGGTAAACAAATTTCGGAAATGAACGGGATTGAATCCATCATCTTCTCTCCAAAAGATGAAGAGCTTACCAATTTAATAGATGATTTAGGTGATAATGGTAAGGCATTTAAACCATTTGAACAGGACAACCCATTAAGAGACGTTTATATTATCAAAACGAAAACTCCGCAAGATGTCATCAAGGTGGCAAAAGAGATCGAGGGCTTTGAATATATCCAAAGTGTCAAATATGGACAGGGCTACGTCGAGAAACTATTCTCTTTCGTGAATATAGCGAGAAACATAGGGATCGTTCTTATTGTAGGATTACTATTCACTGCAATGTTCCTGATCTCGAATACGATTAAAATTACAATTGTAGCTAGAAGAAAAGAAATTGAGATTATGAGATTAGTAGGAGCAACGAATACATTTATCCGTTGGCCATTCTTCTTGGAAGGACTTTGGTTGGGAATCCTCGGTTCTATTGTACCAATCGGTCTGATTTCTGTACTCTATTACAATATTTATAAATATGCAGCACCACAGATTACGTTCAAATTCGTGGATTTGCTACCTGCAAGCCCGTTTATTTATCAAGTTTCGGCCCTCCTCATTGTAATAGGCGCCGTTATCGGAATATGGGGCAGCTTGATGTCCGTCAGGAAGTTCTTGAAAGTATAAAATTATCATCAAACACATTCTTTAACACACGATTGTTAAAAGAAGCCTGATACAAATAGAGAGACGTTGCAAGGCACGGTATGTGACGGGATTGAAAGGGGAAATGAAGCGTTGAAAAAAAATATCATTGCCATGAATGCCTCCATCATGATTGGGTTGGGAAGCATTTTAGCAGCACCTTCGGTTTATGCTGAGTCGATATCGGATCTAGAAAAACAGAAAGATTCCATTCAGGAACAACGTTCGGGTGTAGAATCGAATATTTCCGACACGGAGAAAAAAATCGATAACCTGCACGATAAGCAAATGACCGCAGAAGAACAAATCGAGGCCATTGAAGCGAAAATTGCAGAGTCCGCGAAAAAAATCGATGCTAAAAATGCTGAAATTACACAAACGAAAAAAGAAATTGAAGCATTGAAAGAAGAGATTAAAGTTTTAAAAGATCGGATTGCCAAACGTAATGAAGTATTGAAGGAAAGGGCACTTTCTTTCCAGGAGACTGGCGGGGACGTGAACTACCTTGAAGTGTTATTCGGATCATCAAGTTTTGGAGATTTAGTAGACCGCGTCGGAGCTGTAGCGACAATCGCTGAAGCCGATCGGGATATTTTAAAGCAGCATGAACTGGATAAAAAAGATTTGGAAGAAAAGCAAAATGAAGTTGAAGCGAAGCTTGCTAGTTTAGAAGTGGCAAAAGCCGAACTATTGCAAATCCAAGAGCAACAAAAAAAGCAGAAGCAAGAAAAGGATGCATTAGTTGAGAAATTAAAGCACCAAACTAAAAAACATGAAGATGAGAAGATGGGCTTAGAGGAAGAAAAAGCGAATCTTGCTGCTCAAGAAAAGGCTATTAAATCAGCCATCGACTTAGAGCATCAACGTCTTGCCGAATTGGAAGCAGCTCGTAAAAAAGCGGCAGCCGAAGCGAAAGAACGTGCAGCGCAACAAGCAGCACAAGCAGCACAAGCGGCAGCTAAGGCTTCCGAATCCAAACAACAATCTTCTTCATCAGGATCTAGTGCAAAAAGCAACAGTTCATCATCATCATCATCTTCACACTCTTCGTCAAATGTAAGTCAAGCGCCTGCTGTATCATCGGGTACTTTTACAAGACCAAGTGCAGGATATGTATCTTCAACAATGGGTGAACGTTGGAATAAAAAGCATGCCGGCATTGATATTGCTGCTAGTGGAACGGTTCCAGTTGTAGCAGCAGCTGACGGAGTAGTAAGCCGTTCTTATTTATCCAGTACATACGGTAATGTCGTCTTTGTTACCCATTCAATCAGCGGTCAGCAATGGACTACGGTGTATGCACATTTAAACTCTAGAAAAGTAGGCGAAGGTGCTGTTGTTGCCAAAGGTCAACAAATTGGTATCATGGGGAACACAGGACACTCGTTCGGTCAGCATTTACACTTTGAACTACATAAAGGCGCATGGAATTATAGCAAGTCAAATGCTGTTAATCCATTAAACTATATACCTAACTAATACTCAATATAGATACGAATTAAAAGACCGGGATTTTATCCCGGTCTTTTTTTGTTGTGAGCACGATGATCTTCAAGCATATTCTTTCTGATCACCTCATATAGTGAAATACATATCAGGTCAGAAATGGGGATAAAGATGATCAAAAAATGGGTACTTCCTCTAGCCATCATCATGTCACTAGTCATTGGAGCACTTGGGGGCATATATTGGACAAGCCTCCCGAATAAGAATGAAGCAAAGCAAGAAAGCCAAACAATACCGAAAGATAAGGAATGGGCAAAAGTGGAACAAGCTTATGGTTTGATCGTAAGTCAGTATGTAGAACAGGTGGATGGGTCCCACCTGGTGGAAGGTGCCATCCAAGGCATGCTGTCAGCGTTGAAAGATCCCTATTCCGTATATATGGACAAGGAGACCGCTAAGCAATTCAATGAAACCTTGGACTCTTCTTTTGAGGGGATAGGGACTGAAATTGGTATGGAAGATGGTAAGGTGATAATTGTATCTCCTTACAAAGACTCGCCTGCTGAAAAAGCTGGTTTAAAGCCGAAAGATCAAATCCTTAAGGTGAATGGTGAAAGCGTGGAAGGGTTAGATCTGTATGAAACACGCCTGAAAATCCGTGGCGAAAAAGGGTCACCCGTCAAAATGGAAATAAAACGTGCGGGGGTTTCCAATCCACTCGAATTCAATATGATGCGTGCCGAAATTCCGCTTGATACCGTGTTTTCATCAATTAAAGATGTGGCAGGAACAGAAATCGGCTACATCGAGTTAACCACTTTCTCGGAAAATACGGCGACTGATTTCAAAAAGCAGATGAAGGCGCTGGAAAAGAAGGGAATCGAAGGATTGGTCATTGATGTACGCGGCAATCCAGGCGGCCTTCTATCTAGTGTGGAAACGATTCTTGGCGAGTTTATCACAAAAGATAAACCCTATTTGCAAATTGCTGAAAGAACAGGAGAAACACAATCGTTTTTTACAAGCCTTAAGAAAGCGAAAAGTTATCCTATTGCCGTGTTGACGGATAAAGGGAGCGCCTCTGCTTCAGAAATTCTGGCTGGCGCGATGCAAGAGGCGGGAGGCTACCCATTGGTCGGAGAGAAGACCTTCGGGAAAGGCACAGTACAGCAAGCTGTTCCAATGGGCGATGGGAGTAAGATTAAACTTACATTATACAAGTGGCTGACGCCTTCAGGGAACTGGATCCACAAAAAAGGGATCGAACCGACAATCAATGTAAAACAGCCGGATTACTTCGATGCCCATCAGCTGGCTGTTGAGAAGGTCTTGCAACGGGATATGAATGATGAACAAATCCAGTATGCCCAAAACATTCTGAAAGGACTCGGATTTGAACCGGGTCGTGAAGATGGTTATTATGATTGGAATACTGAAATTGCAGTAAAAGCTTTCCAAAAACAATTTGGCCTGAAAGTGACAGGTAAACTTGACGCTAAAACGGCGGCACATCTGGAAACCGCCATTCTGGAAAAGATTCAGGATGAGGATAATGATATTCAGCTTCGCACGGCGTTGAATTATTTAGTGAAATAATAGTGAAGGTACTGTTCCTTTGGAGCGGTGCCTTTTTTCCATTGATTGATCGTCCTTCTACAAGCATGAATGCTATCGAAGGGAAACTTAAGATAAAGATACTTTTTCTGTATCTTAATAGGCAGGGAGGTTACATTTTTGATAGAATAGGAGGTAACTGACTAGAACGATTTTTACATACTTTTGATTACTTTTGAGGATGGTGGAAAGAAATTGACAACGGATTGGCTGATTGCATGCTTTATAGGGTTAGGGAAAATCTTCCTTCATCCTTTGCTTTATGTTTCAATTGTCTATTGTTTATTCATTGGCTATCTCCGCGTTAGACGGGAACGCCATGATTTTAATACGAAGATCTACAGGGTTTCCATGGAGTTGCGTTCAATGTTATTTCAAGGATTGATAGGGGGATTCATTCTTTCTTTCCTCACGTTGGCTTCAGGAATCACCATCCCTTTAGCGGCAGTGTATGTCATGGCCGGGGTAACTTTCTTATCCATACTGACCATGAAAAAGAGGTTTGTTTCACCCGTTTATACAGTGGGAATCACCTTCTTTATCCTTTTCTTTCTATATGATGGAGATATCCAGCTGCCAGTATTTCAGGATGCGTTTAATCAACTGGATCGGTCCGTCTATCCGGCACTTGTTATATTGATCGGGTTATTACTGATCGCTGAAGGTTTTTTGATTGTTGGCAATGGAAGTAAAAAGGTCTCCCCGCAGCTGGAGGTATCCAAGAGGGGGCAGCCGATTGGTGTGTATGTTTCACAACGAATCTGGCTAATTCCAATGTTCGTCATGATTCCGGGAGGGCAGCTTCCAGCGCCTTTCGATTGGTATCCGGTTTTTTCAATCGGGGATGTAAACCTGTCGCCGATCATGCTGCCCATGTTAATCGGCTTTAAGCAAAAAGTTCATGGGATGATTCCGGAACAGGCCATTAGGGCGCAAGGTAAAAAGGTGGGAGCTTTAGGGTTCGTGATTACGGCATTGGCTGTTGTTGGTTACTTCTACCCGCCATTGGCAATCATTACAGCTGTATTAGCGATTCTTGGCCGTGAATTCCTGCATTATTCCCAAAAAGCATTCGATACCAAACTTCCATTTTATTTTTCAAAAAGCAAGCTTGGTGTCCAGATCTTAGGTGTTATCCCTCAGTCTCCGGCGGATAAAATGGGATTAGTTAAAGGCGAGGTCATTTCGAAAATAAATGGTGTCGTCGTCAGGGAAGAAGAAGAGTTATACAGGGCGCTCCAAATTAACCGCGCACATTGCAAGCTTGAGGTCATCGATAATAATGAACAGATCCGGTTTGTGCAAAGAGCGCTATTTGACGGGGAGCATTACGAATTGGGCATCTTGTTCGTTGACGATCAATTAAAGGAAAGTGGACAAGCGGGTTAAAGCACAAATGACACAGCAGCAGTTCGTGAATGTAAAATAAAACGGCCTTTCTCGAATCTTATATCGAGAAAGGCCGTTTTCAGTAGGATCGCAATCCAATGTTATTACTTTTCAAGCATAATTTTTTCTAGATCGTCGAGCATTTTATTAGCTGCAATTACGCCGCCAGCTGTATTCCAAGTAGCGTCGCTAACCTCATAAGCTTTTCCATTTTTAACTGCATCAAGGTTTTTCCAAAGTGGATCATTCGTCCATTCTTTTGCTGTGCTTAGGGCTTGTTTGTCGCCTTCAGGAGCGTAGGTGAAGTAGAAGAGAAGATCTCCATCCATTTTAGGGATGACTTCTTTACCTACCTCGATGGCAAGGTTACCTAATTTATTATCTGCAGTGAATAGTTCCTTCTGTTGCTCTGCACGTTTGAAACCTAATTGATCGAAAATCACTCCAGAGAATGAATCCGTGTAATAAATACGAGTAGTTCCAGCCATGAAACGAACAACGGAAACTTCTTGATTTACCTTATCACCCAATTTAGCTTTAAGATCTTCTGTGTGTTTATCGAATTCAGCAATTACGTCGTTCCCTTTATCTTCAAGGTTAACGGCTTTTGCATATAGTTTAAAGTTTTCTTTCCAATCTCCTCTAAGTGTTTCTGAGAAAACGGTAGGGGCGATTGCACTTAATTTATCATAAACAGCTTCTTGGCGAATTTTGCTTCCGATAATCAAGTCAGGCTTCAGTGATGCGATTTTCTCTAAGTTTACTTCATGTTCCACACCAACAACTTCGACCCCATCCATATCATCTTTAATATGGTCGTACCAAGGGTCGCCAAGCCAGGATTGTACGGCACCAACAGGTTTAATTCCTAAAGCAATTAGTGCTTCAGTGCCTTCATTTGTTAGAACGACCACTCTTTTAGGCGCTTTTTTCAATTCAGTGGAACCCATGGCGTGCTTGATTGTATAGCTTGTATCCTCTTTTTTGTCATCTGTTTTATTTCCTGCTGCTTTATCATCCGAATTTCCGCAAGCTGCAAGAAGGAAGACTGCAAATATAGTAAAAATGGTGAATAATGACTTGATTCTAAACATTTATGTACCCCTCCCAATTTTGAGCAAATGATAATCATTCGCACTTAACAGCCTCATCATAAAATGAATATACTTATCTGTCAATATATAATTGAAAATGATTCTCAAAATCGTTGACATCCCGCTGTTAACGCCAGTACAATTAAATAAAAGAATGATATATAAACGTGATTGGAAAGGTAACTGGATATGTTATTAAAAAATACATGGCAGAAATGGATGGGGCTATTCATTACCATTCTATTGCTGCTTTTCTTAATGTGCTCAAGTATTGTATACGGTTATACAGATACAACATGGCAAATGGCCATTGATGCTTTTACCCATTTCAATGGGACGAATGAACACATTGTCATTCAATCAGTCAGACTGCCACGGGCCCTGATCGCTTCGGCAATTGGTGCAAGTTTGGCCATTTCGGGGGTTTTGATGCAAACGCTAACTAAAAATCCCCTCGCTTCTCCAGATATATTCGGTGTCAACGCAGGGGCGGGATTGGCGGTTGTCACTGGGGTCACTGTTTTTGGGATAAGCAACCTTCAAGTATTCACTTGGCTGTCTTTCATAGGGGCAGCCATAGCCGCGATAAGCATATATATGATTGGAAGCATGGGACGCGGCGGCTTGACACCGATGAAGCTGACTTTGGCTGGTGCAGCCATGACGGCCATGGTAGCTTCACTTACACAAGGTCTACTTGTTTCCAATGAGGCACTATTAGATCAAGTTTTGTTCTGGCTTGCTGGATCGGTTTCCGGCAGAAGTTTAGACAATTTAATTGCCGTCCTACCTTATCTTGTTGTAGGTTGGGGTCTTTCTTTGATCATGTCCGGAAAAATGAATGTGTTATCCATGGGTGAAGATGTTGCAAAAGGTCTAGGACTGAACATCGTTTTCCTTAAGCTGGTTCTGGGGCTGGCAATCATCCTGCTCGCTGGAGGATCAGTGGCGGTTGCGGGTCCGATTGGTTTTATAGGAATCATCGTTCCGCATCTTACCCGTTCTATAGTAGGAATCGATCATCGTTGGTTGATTCCGTTCTCCGGACTTTTCGGGGCGGTGCTTTTGATTACAGCAGATATCATATCCAGGTATATTCTGATGCCCCGAGAAGTTCCCGTCGGAGTCATGACGGCGATAATCGGGACCCCATTCTTTATTTACATAGCTAGAAAGGGGTTCAGCGGCCGATGAAGTCATATAGAAGCTTTCGTTTATTTAATGAAAAAATATCTTTCTTAATGGATAAAAAAGCGATGATCGTCGTTTTTATATTATTTTTGGTCACTTCCTTAGTATTTGTAATCAGTACTGGATGGGGTGAAATGAATATTCATCCATGGAATGTATTGCAGGTCTTATTCGGAGGGGGAACGGATAGCGATCGTCTAATCATCCAGTCCTTTCGCCTGCCTAGAATCATTGTTGCTCTCTTGGTGGGGATGGGTCTTGCTGTAGCGGGAGGAATTCTTCAAGGGATGATTCGAAATCCACTTGCCTCGCCTGATATCTTGGGGATAACAGGGGGAGCGACTGTGGCGGTCGTTGGATTCATGGCCTTTTTTAGCGATAAGAATCATTCCTTAACGGTGAGCATCAATTGGCTGCCGTTAGCGGCATTCATCGGGGCGACCGTCGTGGCATTCCTTGTTTATTCCTTAGCCTGGAAAAATGGAGTTCCCCCGATAAGGCTTGTGTTGATAGGGATTGGGGTGATGGCTCTAATGAAAGCCCTCACTACGATGATGATGATTCTTGGCCCAGTCTATCAAGCGAGCCAAGCAAACCTTTGGATCACGGGATCTGTGTCTAACTCCACCTGGAATAATATCGCTGTGCTGGCTCCATGGACGATTCTATTTCTTATACTTGCCTTTCTATATGCTAGAAATATTAATTTACAGGAGCTTGGCGATGATCTGGCAACGGGGCTTGGTGGACACGTCCAAAAACAGCGGTTTATATTATTGATGATCAGTACAGCTTTGATTGGTGGTTCTACAGCTTTTGCTGGTGGCATAGGTTTTGTCGGATTAATGGCACCACACATGGCTAGAAGGCTGGTGGGCTCTAGTTTTGGAGTGTTATTGCCTACTTCAGCCTTGCTCGGTGGAATACTCGTTATGGTAGCGGATTTGATTGGACGGACCTTATTCTCACCATTGGAAATACCTGCTGGTGTCTTTACAGCGAGCATCGGGGCACCATACTTCATTTATTTACTTTATAAAACGAGGAATTCGTAAATTCGGTAGGCAGTAGCAGGATAGGGTAAATGAATACTTGAATAAAAAAGAAGCAGCCATCCAAACGGATCGCTGCTTTTTAATCGTTACGCTTCTTTAGCTACTTCAATTTCGATGGTAAGAGTGATTTGATCCCCGATAAGTACGCCGCCTGTTTCTAATGCTGCGTTATACGTTAAACCATAATCACTGCGTTTAATTTTCCCTTTCCCGCTGAATCCTGCTTTTTCATTTCCCCAAGGATCTTTTCCTTGGCCTTCGAAGGTGATGGCGAAAGTTTCTTCTTGTGTAATTCCATTAAGAGTTACATTTCCTGTTACATCGTATTCATCGTCATCCGTTTTCACTATTTTTGTTGATTTGAACGTTAATGTAGGATTATTTTCTATATCAAAAAAGTCAGCTGAACGCAAGTGATTATCCCGGTCTGCATTGCGAGTGTCAATACTGGCCACATCTACGGTAAAATCGATATCTGCAGTTGTTAGATCCAATGGATTTGCTGAAATGTTTGCCTCGAATTTATTAAAACTTCCTTTTACTTTAGCGATCATCATATGTTTTACAGAAAATTCAATAGCACTGTGAGTTGGGTCGATTGTCCATTTTGTATTTGTCATGGTTATTCCTCCTAATTATTAATCTTGAATTTATATATCTTTAATTTGAGATATTTGAACTTAATGTAATTATAAGAGTTGAAAGTAATAGTGTCAACTGGTTTTTTCCCTAAATTTAGAAAACATGTAAAAACCCTGTGCTTCATAGGGGCACAGGGTTTTTAGGAAAAGGGAAAGTCTAACCCTCTTTAATAATTGGCATGTTCATTCTCTTCATGGTGTTTGGCTTTACTTGGCCAAAAGGCACGACGGCCAAGGAGCGCGGTAATTGCAGGAACCAGGAATGGACGGACGATGAAAGTGTCCATTAACACACCTAAAGCAGTAATCAGTCCGAATTGAACCAATACTTGAATCGGCAGTGTAGCAAGAACGGAAAAGGTGGCCGCTAAGATGATTCCGGCTGATGTGATGACACCGCTAGTTTCGGCAACTCCTTCTTTAATGGCCTGCTTGATTGGCCTCGTCTTTTTCTTCCGCCAAATGCTCGAAACCATGAAAATATTATAATCTTCTCCTAATGCAACGAGGAACACGAATGAATATAGTGGAATTGTCCCTTCGATGGCATCCACTCCCATGAAGTGGTGCAAGATTATCCAGCCTAAGCCCATGGCTGCAAAGAAAGAGAGAATCACAGTTCCCATTAAATAAACCATGGCTGTTATAGATCGTAAGTAGGCTAAAAGAAGCAAGGAAATCAAGACGATGATAATCGGGATAATCATGAATTCATCGGCTTTTACAGTATTCCTTTTATCAAATTGAGTTGCAGTTTGCCCGCCAATCCATACCTTTTCACCAACGGAAGTGACATTGGCCGCTTTTAATTCTTTCTCCGCTATGGTGCGAATGTCCGGAATAGAATCAATGGCCTCAATATCATAAGGGTTTATATTGAATGTGACTTCATATGACTGCAGATCTTTATTGGATTTACTATTAACGGGATCTGCAACACTTTCAACGATTTTCATCTCTTTTAATGATGCCGCTAAATCAATATCCTTACCATCTGTATCGGCAACCACTGTGACTGGCGCCAGTTCACCTGGTGAGTACGAGTCGGAAATGACGGCATAGCCTTCTCGGGAGTTCATATCTTCAGGGAATGAAGAGAGAATATCATAAGAATATTTTATTTGCGAAGAATATCCAGCTAAAACACTAAAGATGATCAAACATGCAAGAATGACAGTCCATGGTTTGGTTGTGACAATATGACCAATCCAATTACCAATGCGGCCTGTTTCTTTATGCCTTTTAACGGTTTTCCCTTTTTTCTTAGCCCGTGCTTCTTCCATTTCCGGTGTGCGCGGAACAACCGGGTAGAAGGAAGCCCGCCCAAATACAGAAAGCAATGCCGGTACAAGTGTTAAAGCTGCCACCATCATGATTAAAATGGACAAGGCAAAGGGTACGGCGAACCGGTGATAAGCTCCGTATTTCGCTACAAGCAATGTTAATAGGGAGATGACGATCGTAAGGCCGCTCATCGCAATTGCGCCGGACGAATCTTTAAATGCGGCAATCATTGCTTCCCGTTTACTTTCATGATTCCTTAATTCACTTCTGAAGTGAGAAATTAAAAATAGACAATAATCCGTTCCAGCACCGAATAATAATACGGTCATGATTGAAATGGCTTGTGAATCGACAGTGATCCAACCATGGTCTGCCATGAATCCAAGAATCGGACTTGTGACCAGATAGGCGAAGCCTACTCCGATTAGAGGAATGATGGCTAAAAGCGGGGAACGGTAAATGAGTAATAAGACGACAAGTACAAGTATTACGGTTGCTAAAAGCAATTGGAAATCAGCACCTGAAAATAATCCCGTTGCATCGACGGATATCCCTACAGGGCCTGTTACACGAAGGGATAAATGATCTGAATCTATCGGGACTTTGAACGGGTCTGTTCCAATGCGTTCTGAAACGATTTCATTAATGCTTTCAAGATTTTTTTCCAGAATGGCAGTCTCGGTCTTTTCTTTAAAGAAGAGCGGCTGTACGAAAGTCATGCCATCTTCTGAAACAGACCCTTGCAGAGCGGGCAACGGGATTTCATGAAGCGGTGGTAAAAAAGATTGCTGATTCAGTGGATTATCTGTCAGCTCTTTGGAAAGGTACTGGATTTCAGCCAAGTCGGCTTCTGTCAGTCCGCCTTCCCGATGCCATGTCAGTAAGGCTGGTATCCCTGACGAATTGGGGAACTTTTCTTTAATAAGTTCATCAGCCACAACAGAAGCTGAGTCTGCAGGCAAATCCGCGGCATTATTTGCTGTTCGATCCTTTACGTCAGGCAATGTGAGTGTTAATAGTATTGCTGCAATTAGCCATACAGCAATGACAACCCAGCGACTAGCTTTTCCAGTCATCATCCTGCTAAGTCTTCCTAATACTGATTCGTCCAATGAGGGTACCTCGCTTTTGAATTTTTTTTGTCCTTACTTCATTATAATGGCGTCCTGTTGACTTATACAAAAATGGGTATGCTCATTCAAAGGCTTTTCAATTATGAAACTTAGTAGGGTGTATGAAAATATCCTCATTCTCCTATAGGAAAAAAGCACTCATTTGATGAATGGTATGTAAATATGAAGTTTGGAGAGTTAAATATAGGGAATTGGGGAAAGTAAAGTAGTGTTATGGCTTTTATTAACATAGGAGGGATTTTTTTGTCCAATAAATCCAAAAAAACAAATGATGAATCTAATGAAACATTAACGAACAGGCAAGGGCACCCTGTAACGAACAACCAGAGCATTCGAACTGTGGGGAACAGAGGACCAAGTACATTGGAGAACTATGACTTCCTGGAAAAGATCAGTCACTTCGATAGGGAGCGCATTCCGGAACGGGTCGTGCATGCCCGTGGTGCGGGTGCCCATGGTTACTTTGTTCCGACTGGTAAAGCGGGGGACGAGCCGATTTCAAAATATACGAGAGCGAAAGTCTTTCAGGAAGAAGGTAAAAAAACACCGGTATTCGTTAGATTTTCATCTGTAATCCATGGAGGGACATCCCCGGAAACGCTACGTGACCCCAGGGGATTTGCCGTTAAATTTTATACGGAAGATGGAAACTGGGATCTTGTGGGGAATAACCTGAAAATTTTCTTTATCAGGGATGCCATGAAATTCCCTGATTTGATTCATGCCTTCAAACCGGATCCGGTCACGAATATCCAGGATGGCAGAAGGATTTTCGATTTTTGCTCCAGCTCACCGGAAACATTTCATATGGTCACATTTGTATTCTCCCCTTGGGGCATTCCAGCCAATTACCGAATGATGCAAGGGTCGGGCGTCAATACTTATAAATGGGTGAATGAAGAAGGCAAAGCCGTACTTGTCAAGTATCACTGGGAACCGAAACAGGGGATCAAGAACTTGACACAGAAAGAGGCCAATGAAATTCAAGCTACGAATTTCAATCATGCCACACAGGACTTATATGAAGCGATTGAACGTGGGGAATATCCGGAATGGGATTTAAACGTACAAATCATCAGTGATGATGATCATCCTGAGTTGGATTTTGATCCGCTGGATGATACGAAGATCTGGCCGAAGGATGAGTTCCCATGGCTGCATGTTGGTACGATGGTACTGAATAAAAATCCGGAAGACTATTTCACTGAAGTCGAACAGGCTGCATTCGGTACGGGCGTCTTGGTGGACGGACTGGACTTCTCGGATGACAAGATGTTACAGGGACGTACATTCTCTTATTCTGATACACAACGTCACCGAGTTGGAGCGAATTATCTGCAATTGCCGATTAATGCTCCAAAGAAACCAACAGCCACGAATCAGACTGGCGGCCAGATGCAATATGAAGTTGGCAGAGGGAATCAAAGCCCTCACATCAACTATGAGCCATCAACTGTAGGCGGGTTGAAGGAAGCCGAGCAAACGGGTAAAGAGCATACACCATTTGTAGAAGGAAAACTGGTCCGTGAAACAATTGATCGCCAAAGCAATACGAAACAGGCTGGTGAAACATATCGTGAATTTGAAGATTGGGAAAGAGATGATTTAATCTCCAATTTAGTATCGGCATTAGCTCCGGCAGACCCACGCATTCAAGAAAAAATGATAGCTCTTGCTGCAGAGGCTGATGAAGAATATGGCCGCAGACTAAAAGAGGGACTAGCTTCAGCTTCTGAACATACGAATTCTTCAAAACCTCTAGGTGGAACGGATAACCCAGAGGATGCAGCAAAAAAAGGACATGAAGCAGATCCATATTGATTGGTCAAAAAAAGAAGCTACTCCTTTTAAAAGGGTTGGCTTCCTTTTTTTATGGGAATAATTGAGTGAATGGCTGGAACGTTCTTCTGAAGAAGATATGAAATCAAGCAGGAAATAGATTGGCAAAAAACTTCATAATCATTTAAACTGAAACTACTCTATTTTTCTCTTATAAAGGAGATGAAAAAATGATTAAAATTCTTTCTGCCCTTTTCCTTCCTTGTCTACTTGTCATGTTATTTTCAAGGGTTACCTATAACAATGTCGTGGGACTTGTTTTAACTGTTGCCCTGATTACAGCGTCTGCATATAAAGGTTATACGCATACAAATTTATTGATCATCGTTGATGCATTATCCCTGACAGTGGGATTTTGGTTATCAAAAAGAATGATGAAACGAACATCCAAGAGCGCCTGACATCAAAGGTGCTTTTTTTGTACTCAACTTGCATTTACACTCCGACGCCCATAGAGTCCATATCCTAAAAACAGAATGGATGTTCGCTTTTTGCTGGTTTGTTTTGAGGCTATTGTGGTAGAATGTGTATATATACATTCATAAACCGGAATAAATAGAAGGGATATGGTCATGTCCCGTTTTTCATATAAAAATATTTCAATAGGAGGCTATGCTTGGTGAAGGATAAATTTGAGTTAGTCTCAAAATACTCTCCTCAAGGGGATCAACCTGCAGCAATTGAAATGCTTGTCGATGGCATTAAAGAAGGAAAGGAAATGCAGACATTATTGGGGGCGACGGGGACAGGGAAAACTTTCACCGTTTCCAATGTGATTCAGCAAATCAATAAACCGACTCTTGTCATCGCCCACAATAAAACGTTGGCAGGGCAACTTTACAGTGAGTTCAAAGAGTTTTTCCCTAATAATGCCGTCGAATACTTCGTTAGCTATTATGATTACTATCAGCCAGAGGCTTATGTTCCATCCACTGATACATTCATCGAAAAAGATGCAAGCATCAATGATGAGATCGATAAACTGCGTCACTCGGCAACTTCATCTTTGTTCGAAAGGAAAGATGTCATCATCATTGCCAGTGTATCGTGCATTTATGGTCTGGGTTCCCCTGAAGAGTACCGGGAGATGGTCGTTTCTCTCCGAACTGGCATGGAAATAGAACGAAATGCATTGCTGCACAGACTTGTGGATATTCAATATGAACGAAATGATATTGCCTTTCAACGGGGGACTTTCCGCGTTCGCGGCGACGTGGTCGAAATCTTTCCGGCCTCCCGCGATGAACATTGCGTACGGGTCGAGTTTTTCGGGGATGAGATTGACCGTATCCGCGAAGTCGATGCCCTTACTGGTGAAATCACCGGTGAACGCGAACATATTGCCATTTTTCCGGCTTCCCATTTCGTAACCCGCGAAGAGAAAATGAGGGTAGCCATCCAAAATATCGAGATTGAACTGGAAGAACGATTGACGGAATTAAGGGAAGATGAAAAATTGCTTGAAGCCCAGCGCTTGGAGCAACGGACCCGATATGATTTGGAAATGATGCGGGAAATGGGCTTTTGTTCAGGGATCGAGAATTATTCCCGACATTTAACGCTTCGTCCGGCAGGTGCGACGCCGTACACGTTAATGGATTATTTTCCTGAAGACTTTCTGCTGGTCGTGGATGAATCGCACGTAACCCTTTCGCAAATCAGGGGCATGTTCAATGGAGATCAGGCACGTAAGCAAGTACTCGTCGATCATGGCTTCCGTCTGCCGTCTGCAAAAGATAACCGTCCGCTAAGATTTGAAGAATTTGAAAAAAAGGTCCATCAATCGATATTCGTTTCGGCAACTCCGGGACTATATGAACTTGAGCATACACCAGAAATGGTTCAGCAGATTATCCGTCCTACCGGCTTGCTGGATCCAACGATTGAAGTACGGCCAATTGAAGGGCAGATAGATGACTTGATTGGTGAAATACAGGATCGGGTCAAAAAGAACGAACGTGTCCTCATTACGACATTAACGAAAAAGATGTCTGAAGACTTAACTGATTATTTAAAGGAAATAGGCATCAAGGTCCAGTACCTTCATTCGGAAGTGAAAACCCTCGAAAGGATAGAAATCATCCGGGAGCTGCGAATGGGCAAATATGATGTATTGGTTGGAATCAATCTTTTACGTGAAGGATTGGATATTCCGGAAGTTTCATTAGTGACCATTCTGGATGCCGATAAAGAAGGATTCCTTCGCTCAGAAAGATCGCTAATTCAAACGATGGGCCGTGCCGCCCGTAATGCCAACGGTCACGTCATCATGTATGCAGACCGCATCACGAATTCGATGGAACTTGCCATTAATGAAACGAAACGGCGCCGTGTAATTCAAGAAAATTATAATAATGAGCATGGAATACTGCCGCAAACCATTCAAAAGGATATCCGAGACTCCATAAAGGCTACTCATGTAGCGGAAGAAGGAGAAGCGTACAAAAAGGATCTTGCACCAAGCCTCGCCAAGCTTCCTAAAAAAGAGCGTATGAAAGTGATGGCAAGCATGGAAAAAGAAATGAAGGAAGCGGCAAAGGCACTGGACTTCGAGCGAGCTGCCGAGCTGCGTGATTTAATACTAGAGTTAAAAGCGGAAGGGTGACGAAACATGGCAATGGATAAGATTGTGATAAAAGGCGCCAGGGCCAATAATTTAAAGAATATCGATATCACGATACCGAGAGACAAACTTGTCGTTCTAACTGGATTGTCCGGATCCGGAAAGTCTTCCTTGGCTTTTGATACGATTTATGCAGAAGGGCAAAGACGTTATGTAGAATCACTGTCCGCTTATGCGCGTCAATTTTTAGGTCAAGTGGATAAACCGGATGTCGATGCAATTGAAGGTTTGTCACCAGCCATTTCCATAGACCAGAAAACGACCAGTCGAAATCCTCGTTCAACCGTAGGGACTGTTACGGAAATCTATGATTATTTAAGGCTGTTATATGCACGGGTCGGCAGGCCGACATGTCCGATCCATCATATAGAGATTACCTCCCAAACGATTGAGCAAATGGTGGACCGCATTTTGGATTACCCTGAGCGTACCAAGCTTCAGGTATTGGCACCGCTTGTCTCAGGCAGAAAAGGGACACATGCAAAAGTTTTGGAGGAAGTTAAGAAACAAGGATATGTCCGCATCCGTGTGAACGGGGAAATGCATGATCTTAGTGAAGAGATCACTCTCGAAAAGAATAAAAAACATTCAATTGAAGTCATTATAGACCGGATTGTCATTAAAGAGGGTGTCATGGCAAGGCTTGCAGATTCATTGGAAAGTGCTCTGAAGCTTGGCGAAGGAAAAGTCATCATTGACGTTATGGGTGAAGAAGAATTGCTGTTCAGTGAACATCATGCGTGCCCATACTGCGGCTTTTCGATTGAAGAGTTAGAGCCAAGAATGTTCTCCTTCAATAGCCCTTTTGGAGCCTGTCCGGATTGTGATGGCTTGGGAGCAAGGCTTGAAGTGGACCGAGATCTGGTCATACCGGATAAGGAGTTGAGCCTCCGTCAAAATGCGATTGCACCATGGGAGCCGACAAGCTCACAATATTATCCTCAGCTTCTTGAAGCGGTAGCCAATCATTATGGGATAGATATGGATGTGCCCGTTAAGGATTTACCGGCAGAGAAGATGGAGAAGGTCTTGCTTGGTTCAGGCAAGGATAAGATATATTTCCGTTATAAAAATGATTTTGGAAGAGTGCAAGAAGGATATATTCCTTTTGAAGGAGTTTTAAGAAATATCGAAAGGCGCTTCAAGGAGACGAGTTCAGACTATATCCGCGAGCAAATGCAGAAATATATGTCAGAACACCACTGTCCAACCTGTAAGGGTCATCGATTGAAAAAAGAGAGTCTTTCTGTGCTCATCCAAGGTGTCCATATAAGTGAAACGACCGCTTTATCAGTGGAAGATGCGTTAGTATTTTTCGATGAGCTTGACTTGACGGAAAAGGAAGCTGCAATTGCGAGATTGATTTTACGTGAAATTCGCGAGCGGCTCGGTTTCCTGGCTAATGTAGGCTTGGAATATTTGACGTTAAGCAGGGCAGCTGGAACATTATCAGGAGGCGAAGCGCAGCGTATACGATTGGCAACGCAGATCGGTTCCCGATTGACGGGAGTCCTGTACATTTTAGATGAACCTTCAATTGGGCTGCATCAGCGTGATAACGATCGATTAATTGAAACGCTGAAAAATATGCGCGAGATCGGTAACACCCTTATTGTCGTCGAACATGATGAAGATACGATGCTTGCAGCCGATTATTTGATCGATGTGGGTCCTGGAGCAGGTGCCCATGGAGGGGAAATAGTGGCCGCTGGTACACCGGAAGAGGTCATGAATAATCCTAAATCATTAACGGGTCAATATTTAGCAGGGAAGAAGTTCATTCCATTGCCTTTGGAACGCCGGAAAAATGATGGCCGTGTCATTGAAATAAAAGGTGCCAAGGAAAATAATTTGAAAAACGTTAATGTGAAGTTCCCTCTTGGAGTCTTTACAGCTGTTACTGGGGTCTCGGGGTCAGGGAAAAGTACATTGGTGAATGAGATTCTCCATAAGTCATTGGCTCAAAAACTGAACCGGGCAAAATCTAGACCTGGGGACTTTCGTGAGATTAAAGGGATTGAACACTTAGACAAAGTCATTGATATTGACCAATCACCGATAGGTAGAACCCCTCGATCAAATCCAGCTACCTATACAGGGGTATTCGATGATGTTCGTGACGTTTTTGCTTCAACGAATGAAGCAAAGATACGCGGTTATAAAAAAGGACGGTTCAGCTTCAATGTGAAGGGCGGTCGCTGTGAAGCATGCCGTGGTGATGGCATTATCAAGATTGAAATGCATTTCCTTCCTGATGTCTATGTACCATGTGAAATCTGTCATGGGAAACGTTATAACCGGGAAACGCTTGAAGTGAAATATAAAGGGAAAAACATTTCCAACATTCTTGATATGACAGTTGAGGAAGGTGTTAGCTTCTTTGAGAATATCCCGAAAATCAAACGGAAGCTACAAACGATTTTTGACGTTGGCTTGGGATATATCAAGCTTGGACAGCCAGCTACCACTTTATCAGGCGGTGAAGCGCAAAGGGTGAAACTCGCTTCTGAATTGCATCGCCGTTCCACTGGTCGCTCCTTTTATATATTGGATGAACCGACAACAGGACTTCATGTCCATGATATAGCAAGGTTGCTCGAAGTCCTGCAGCGGCTGGTTGATAATGGGGATACCGTTTTAGTGATTGAGCATAATCTGGATGTCATTAAGACGGCGGACCATATTATTGATCTAGGTCCAGAAGGCGGAGATAAGGGTGGAACGATCGTCACTTATGGAACACCAGAAAAAATATGTGAAGTTTCCGAATCATACACGGGTAAATATTTAAAACCTGTACTTACACGTGATCAAATTCGCATGGAAAATTGGATTGAAGAAAAAGAACAGGAGCATGAACATGCTTAAAAAAACAAGCCTGCGGGCTTGTTTTTTTGTAGAAAAATGACAGTGTGAAATTAATCAATCAATTGATTAAATACTGCATAAACAAGATATTTCCGGGGAAATTATACTTTTTCCTTTTCAGATTTTGTCATATTACTTTGTCGAATGATGGGAAAAACGGCATTTATGAAACTTTTTAGATATCTAGGCGTATGTATGAATAACATGATAGAAGAAAGCGAGGAATGTTCATGCAGGAGGAAAGAAAGAAGATTTTAGAAATGATTCAAGATGGCAAGTTAACAGCGGACGAAGCCATGGGCCTTTTAGAAGATTTAGAAAAAGCTAGTCAGGAAAGTGAAGCTAAAGAGCAGAAACTACAAAATGAATTATCGACGGTTGTCGTGGATAAGAAAAGCGAAGGAAGTACTCAGGATACGTTTAAGAAGAATATCCAGTCATCGAAGGAAAAGATTATTGATTTCGTTGAAAGTGCTTTTAAGAAAATAAAAGAAACGGACCTTGATTTCAATTTCGGGAAATCTGTGGAAGTCAGTCATATTTTCCAGCATGATTATGATTTCCTCAATGAAGTTGATGTAGATATAGCCAATGGGAAAGTGAAAATTGCTACATGGGATCAGAAGGATGTTCGGGTTGAATGCCATGCTAAGGTATACCGGGTGGAAGATATAGAAGAAGCGAGAAAAAACTTTTTAGAAGAAGTTGAATTTTCGATTGAAGATGGAAAGATGAAGTTCAAGGTTCGGGAAAAAGCCATTAAAGTCGATACGATCATGTACATTCCAAGGAAGGAATATGAGGACATTCAAGTAAGACTGTTCAATGGTGCCATAACGACTGAGTCATTGAAATCAGAGAACCTTAAAGCAAAAACCGCGAATGGTGCCATTCATATCATGCAAGGAAAAGGCGATTCGTGTGAGCTCGAAACGGGTAACGGGATGATCACCATTTCAGATACAAACTTTAATGACTTGGAAGCCGAAACTCTGAATGGAGCCATTAATGCCGCTGGGTACTTCAAGAAACTGGATGTCCAAACCTTTAACGGTGAAATCGTCTGTTCGAATTTTGGGATGGATTGTGACTCTATACATGCGAGGTCCATTACTGGAAAAGTCAAGCTGATCCTGCCCCCTGGTAAGGCCATTGAGGGAGAGTTGAAATCTAATTTAGGAAGTTTTAACGTAAGTTTGGAAGGGATGACCATCATCGAAGAGAAGAGTGATGTGGTTCAAAAGGTTCTTAAGTTTAAGACGGTTAAAGAAGAGGTTCCTGTGCTTCATGTTTTTGCAGAAACCAAGACTGCGGCGATAACGGTTTCCTGAAGAAAAAGAAAGCCCGCCATATTAACTGGCGGGCTCAGTTTTTAGACAAAAGGGTTTTGGAATGCTCTCATTCCAAAACCCTTTTCCTGCATCGACAATTTTTAAGTCCCCCTAACGTTGTCCAACGCATACCATGCTTTCTTTTGCATTTGCGAATACGCGCTCAATTGTTTCTATGTGTTTCCAAAAAAAAATTTCGGTCTGAAGTGCATGGAATGAGTGAGTAAACTGTTTTGTACGTTAACATTTAGATAGAACCCTTTTGCCTACACGCTTTCGTTGATTCCACACATGTGAAGGCGAATGCGAATATATACAAATTTGAAAAGAAAATTGCTTGAAAAGAAACGTGTGCTTATCAGAACGTCTCCGAAATGAGATTGACCCAAGATTCTCAATACCACGAAAAAAAGCCAATCTCTTCAGAAAAGTTCGATGGTAACGGAAGGTACGAGACTCCCGCTTAGGAATACGTGTCCAAGGAAGACCCCGCAAGCGCAAAGAGAGCCGAGAATGCTCCTGGACCGTTCGCGGAAAGCGAGTGCCTGGAATGGAAAAGAACATTCAAATGTTACAAACCCTCTACAGGTTAAACCCGCAAATATAACTGGAGGGCTTTCTTTTACATTGTAATCATACGAGCGGAAGCAGCAGGTATGTTCCTCTCATCTCTTTCCTATACACGGGGACCTTCCCGCTGCCATCATCCGGGTGAGTGAATAAAAAAACAATAAATCGATAATGCTTTGTTTGGTTATTAACAGAAAAATGCTAAAATAGAAAAAGTATCTCTAAAAAATAGCATCGCTCCTAAAGGAGGAAAGATATATGGCAAAAGTCCGTACAAAAGATATAGTAGAAGCGTTCGGTCTAGAACTTATCAGTGGGGAAGAAGGAATTAACCGGCCAATTGTCACAAGTGATTTATCTCGTCCAGGACTTGAAATAGCCGGTTTTTTTGATTATTATCCCGCGGATCGAGTACAGCTTATAGGTATGACGGAGATGTCCTTTTTTAATCGGCTGAATGAACCAGATCGAATACAGAGGATGGAAGAGTTATGCAGGGACTTTACTCCAGGCATCATCATTACGCGTGGACAAGAAGTGCCTATAGAGTTGATTGAAGCTTCAGAGCGGGAATCCGTTCCTGTGATGAGATCTAATATGAAGACAACACGTTTATACAGCCGTCTGACCAATTTCCTTGAAAGTAGATTGGCACCAACCACAGCTGTTCATGGTGTATTGGTGGATATTTATGGATTAGGTGTGTTGATTACCGGGAAAAGCGGTGTTGGTAAAAGTGAGACAGCTCTTGAATTAGTGAAACGGGGTCATCGTCTAGTTGCTGATGATTGCGTCGAAATCCGCCAGGAAGATCAAGATACGCTGGTTGGGAATGCACCCGATTTGATTGAACACCTTCTTGAAATAAGAGGATTGGGAATCATAAATGTAATGACTCTATTCGGAGCAGGTGCAGTCCGTAGTAATAAAAAGATTTCAATCGTCATCAGTCTGGAACTTTGGGAAAAAAACAAGCAATATGACCGGGTTGGTCTCGATGAAGAAAAAATGAAAATCATCGATACGGAAGTGACGAAGATTACCGTGCCCGTTCGTCCTGGTCGAAATTTGGCTGTTATTATTGAGGTGGCAGCGATGAATTATCGCCTGAAACGAATGGGAGTAAATGCTGCAGAACAGTTTTCTGATCGCTTGAATCATGCGATTGCAGATCCGGAGCATGATGAATTTTAAAAGGTATAAAGGAAAAGAGGGGACAATATGGAACAGGGAATACAGCCACTGAATCCGATCGCTATTGATCTTGGTCCTATTCAGGTGCACTGGTATGGACTGATCATCGGTTTCGGTGTGTTACTTGGTCTTATTATTGCTTTAAGGGAATGTGAGCGAAGAGGTCTTGATAAGGAAATATTTACGGATTTGATTTTGTTTGCCGTCCCTATCGCAATCATTTGTGCACGTATTTATTATGTCATATTCCAGTGGGAGTACTATTCACAAAACCCAGGGGATATCATAAAAATATGGAATGGCGGAATTGCCATACACGGAGCGCTGATTGGATCGGTGTTGACCGTTATTGTTTTTGCCAAGGTCAAAAAAGTCTCATTTTGGAAGCTGGTGGATATTGCGGCACCGAGCTTATTGTTAGGGCAGGCGATTGGCCGGTGGGGTAATTTCATGAATCAGGAAGCGCATGGAGGCGAAATAACAAGGTCATTCCTTGAAAATATGCACTTGCCTGAATTCATCATTAATCAAATGTACATAAACGGTACTTATTATCACCCAACCTTTTTGTATGAATCGATTTGGAATCTCATCGGTGTAATCATCCTCTTAAGTTTACGGAAAGTGAACTTACGCAGGGGTGAGCTATTTTTAACATATGTATTATGGTATTCCATCGGCCGCTTTTACATTGAGGGATTGCGGACGGATAGTTTGATGCTGACGGAATCGCTGCGCATCGCACAAGTGATCTCCATTGTGTTAGTAATTGTAGCCATTGCCTTAATGGTCTATAGAAGGGTCAGTGGGCAGGCAGACAAAAGATATTTAGATGCATAGGGAATATGTGTAAAGGGAGAGGGCATAGTGATAGTAGATTCGCTTAAAAAGGGACTTCTTTCTGGCTTGAATACAACCTGGTCTTTGGGAAAAGTGATATTTCCAGTTACTCTGATCGTTACTGTGCTTCAATACACGCCTGTATTGCCATGGATCATTAATTTGATAGCTCCTTTAATGAATCTCATCGGTCTTCCAGGGGATGCTGCCATACCGCTCGTGTTAGGGAATTTCCTGAATTTATATGCAGGGATTGCAGGCATATTAACGCTTGATTTGACTGTGAAAGAAGTATTTATTATCGCTATGATGCTATCTTTTTCACATAATTTATTGATTGAATCAGGTGTGGCGATGAAAACAGGTGTCAAGCTGTGGATCATTTTAACCGTACGGATCGGGCTGGCGCTTTTGTCAGCAGTCGTCATCAATCTTGTTTGGCAGGGCGGGTCTGAAATGGCCCAAGGCATGGCTAACGGCGGGACTGCTGAGTTGAACGGAGCGGGGGAAATCCTTTTACATGGGGTCATTCAGGCTCTTTCGGGGATTGCCCATCTTGCGGTCATCGTTATCCCGCTTATGGTAGTAGTTCAAATCATGAAAGATTTAAAATGGCTGGAGGCCTTCTCCAATGCCCTTGCTCCTTTTATGAAAGTCCTGGGGATGAAGCCGAATGCTTCCATGCCTTTCGTGACAGGGCTTACTCTTGGTTTGGCATATGGGGCAGGCGTAATGATTCAAGCAGCTAAAGAAGATAATGTCTCGAAGAAGGATATGACAATTGCATTCATTTTTTTAGTTGCTTGTCATGCTGTTGTAGAAGATACACTAATTTTTATACCACTGGGGATTCCGGTATTGCCGTTGTTGTTAATTCGGTTAATCACTGCTGTTGTTCTAACGATGGTGGTTGCGTATATTTGGAATCGGACTGACAGTGTACATAGAAAGGAAGCTGTTTATGAACAGTAACATAACTACATTATTATTTGATCTTGATGGAACGTTGATCAATACAAATGAATTGATCATCGCCTCTTTTACAGAAACTTTAAACCACTTTTGTCCTGGAAAGTTCAATCGGGAAGATATCATTCCATTCATCGGACCGACTTTGGTTGATACTTTTTCGTCCATTGATCCGAAACGAGTGGATGAAATGATTGCTTATTATCGGGAGCATAATTGGCGGAACCATGATTTGCTTGTCACACAATTTGACGGGGTGTTCGAAACCGTTCAAACATTGAAGCAGAGCGGCTATAAATTGGCAGTCGTTACGACAAAGAAGCGTGATGTCGTTGAAAAGGGCCTGAGTTTAAGCAAACTGGATCAATTCTTTGAAGTGGTGGTCACGCTGGATGAAGTGGAAAATGCAAAGCCAGACCCAGAGCCATTGTTAAAAGCTTTAGATCAACTCGGTTCGGTGCCCGAAGAAGCGATCATGATTGGCGACAGTTATCATGATATTCTCGGTGGGAAAAATACAGGTACAAAAACGGCAGGTGTTTCATGGTCCATTAAAGGCCGAGAATTTTTGGAAAGTTATCATCCTGATTATATGCTTGAGCAAATGGCTGATTTATTAAATATCGTTGAGGTTGAAAAGCTCACAGAGGCTAGAAGATGAGACGCACGACCCGCTATCCAGTTGAAGGGGCTAATTCACTATGGCATGTGTATAAGACCGTTCCATTCTGGAAAGTCGTAAAGAACTTTGTGGTGATTCAGCTTGCGCGTTATACACCTTTTCTAGGTATGAAGAATTGGCTTTATAGGACTTTTTTACATATGAAAGTCGGAAAGCATACTTCCTTTGCCTTGATGGTCATGCCGGATGTGATGTTTCCTGAAAAAATATCCGTGGGAATGAATACAGTCATTGGCTATAATACGACGATTCTTGCTCATGAATATTTAATTCAAGAATACCGTTTAGGAGAGGTAGTCATTGGAGATGAAGTATTGATTGGAGCCAATTCTACGATTCTTCCAGGACTTACAATCGGTAATGGAGCGATTGTTTCTGCGGGGACACTTGTCCATAAGGATGTTCCAGAGGGAGCTTTTGTCGGCGGAAATCCAATGAAAATCATCTATACCAAAGAGGAAATGCTTGAGAGGGATCAGCAAACTTCCATATGAAAAAAGGACTTGCCCATTTATGCGGCACGTCCTTTTTTAATGGCATTTTGGGTATAGTGGAGTCAGTTCATTCTTTAGATGATCAATGACTTCGTTGATCGATATATTTTCCTTGTGCACTGTCGTTTCATAAGTGTCTTTCAATATTTGGAAAAACTTCTCCTGAGCTTGTTTATCCATAATCAAACTGGCCCTCCTACCATCTTTTTATGATGAATGAAGAGAGGACTGAATGACTTCAGTCCCCATATCTCATTTAGCTATTTCCGTTTTCAATAAATCGGCAACCAATACGTATCGTTCTGGTGCACTACCAATATATGAAAAAGGATAGCAAGTTGTTACTGTAAGTGTGGCTTTAGGTTTGGGAACGATTACGGTACGGTCATCAGCATCGACGATACGTACCTTCCTCACTTTATATGTAAACGTACCAGCTTCTGTTTTGGCAATCAGCAAGTCTCCTTGACCGACTTCACCCAGCTCTCTAAAAATGGTATCTCGATGACCAGATAAAACGGAATTATCCTTTTCACCGGGTAGAACCGAACCTGCATAATGGCCGACACCCTTTTCGAGCTCATCTTCGTCGGTTCCGTGATAAATTGGGAGTGTTGCTTCAATTTTTGGAATATAAAGCTCCCCCATCAAATCACCTGTCTCCGGTTGCTTATCATATAGTTCAACCCCGTCGGGAATATCTGCTTGCGCCTTCGGCTCGTGGATCTTAGCCGTAGCCTCGTTCACCTCAGCCCCATCGGTTGTTTCATGCTTATTCCATTTATATATGGCATAGCCTTTCAAAAGTGTATAGGCGTTTGTCGTTGTAAAATAAAAACCTAAGGATAAAAAGCAAGCAGCAGTGATAAGTAACCATTTTTTCTTATGCTTGGATTGCCTATTTGCGCTCATCTTAATTAGCAAGTCTCGCTTTTCTAATTAAACCAAAGGCAATACCCATCAACACTAAACCGATTAAAGTTTCGAATAGGTAATTACCAGCCGTTTTAGGAAGCAATCCGCCCTTTTCCGTTTTATGTGCGGGTTTCTTCTTTTCTTTTTTTACATCTACGACTTTTGAAATGACCTCAGTGGACTGTTTAATGTCATTACCGGTTTCTTTCACTAAATCGGAACCAATCATTTCACCTGTCAATATAAAGTCGAGCAAAAGGTTGCCGCTTAAATCGTAAATGGAAACTAGTAAACTAGCATTCGTCAATTCTTTTAGCTGGAATAAAGCTTCAAGTGATAGATTTTTAGTGACACCGTCCTGAATTAAGGCGAATTTGAATTGAATTTGCAGCAAGCTTTGCAGATCATTATATATAGAAAGCAATTCCGCTACTTGTTCTGGAGACAATTCATCAATTGTTTCGAAATACTCGAGTTTGTCCATCCTATCTGAAATGGCCATTAAACGATCTTCAAAAGTCGGGTCTTCGACGATAGGTAAAAGGTGGTTCATGAATTTGTCAAGTTCCTCATCTGTAAGACCGATCTCAGTAAAAAGTCCATCCATTAAATCGATGATCTCTTCATCGTCATATTCCAGCTCTTCATCATCGTAATCCATTTCTAAATCGATAATATCTTCTATGTCGTAAATGAAGTGGAAGGTATCGATGATGGAATCTCCTTCTTCTAGTTCGCCATAATCTATTAATAATTCCGTAAGTTCAGCTTCTGTCATTTCATATTCTTTAAGTAAATTCTGTATAGTTTCAGAAGTGACGGTAGGTCCTAACGTATCACGCAGCTCTTCTACCGATTCCAGCTCATTTAATGTTAAGTCATAATAGGCTAAATACTCTTCCAATTCTTCTTGCGTCATTCTAACTTCAGTAAGGTATGCATTAAGCTCATCCTGGTTGATCTTAGTTGCTGCAAAACCCTTCGTTCCGTTTAAACCCAGCGAAAAAAGAACGACAAGCGCCACAAAAAACGAAAAAAATCTCTTCAATTCCATTTCCTCCTAAAAAATCTAATATATCCAAACTCCTAAGTATTATAAAACAGCTAAACCAAAAGGTATACATTAATAACAATGAATGGCTAAAGATGGGAGGATGGGTCCGGGGAAAAAGGTTCAGATTCTGTTCGAGGAAATAGCCATGTACGCAATGTGAATGGGGGTATGGAATTTGGCAGCTTTTCCTTGACGTGAGGTAGGGGCAGGGGTAAACTATTAATAACTTCAACTTGTTACCATATTAGCGAACTAAAGTGTTTTAATAGATTATTTTGAGTATTTATATGATTATGGCATTTTGTTTGATACTATTTTTATATGTTATCTGAAATTAGGATTTAAGCGTGCAATCTTGGAAAGATAAAGGTATATACAAAAAGGAATAATGGAAATGACATTGGTTTTTGCTTAAGGCAGACCGATTGGATATATATAGTAATCAATATTTCAAAAGGATGTGCAGTTGTGACAAAGCCATTTATGTTTGAGAAACCGTTAGGCATGAGAGATACATTGCCGGTGTTTTATGAAACGAAAGTGTCGGCAAGAAATAAAATGAGTGAGGAAATCAAGAAGTGGGGTTATCAATTTATTGAAACGCCTGCATTGGAATATTATGAAACAATTGGCGAGGCTTCGGCAATTTTAGATCAACAGTTGTTTAAACTTCTCGATTCTCAGGGACATACGCTCGTATTGCGTCCCGATATGACAGCACCCATTGCAAGGGTCGCGGCATCCAAACTGTTAAAACAGCAAATTCCGCTTCGCCTGGCCTATTCCGCGAATGTATACCGGGCCCAGCAGCGTGAAGGAGGCAGGCCGGCTGAATTCGAACAGATTGGTATTGAGTGTATCGGAAATAAGTCAATAAGTGCCGATGCTGAAATGATTGCGCTGCTTGCGGATGTATTAAAGGCGGCCGGCCTTATGGAATTCAAGATTTCCATTGGACATATCGGCTTTTTACAAGAATTTTTCTTAAGCATTCTAGGTACGGAGGAAAGAGCCTCTATATTAAGGAAGTTTTTATATGAAAAGAATTATGTTGGTTTTCGGGAGCATGTAAAATCGCTTCCGCTTTCATCGATTGATAAACAACGGCTTATCGAGTTTACCTCATTAAGGGGCAGTGAAGACACCCTGAAAAAGGCGCTGGGGTTAGTTGAAAACAATAAAGGGCAAGATTCTTTGGCTGAACTGAAGGAATTGGCAGTGCAGTTGAAAGAATTTGGCATCGAACAATATGTGAGCTTTGATTTAACATTGGTCAGTCATATGAGTTATTATACTGGAACTTTATTTGAAGTGTATGCGGGGCAAGTGGGTTCACCAATCGGTAATGGCGGGCGGTATGATAATCTGCTTGAAAAGTTCGGCTGGAATGCTTCGGCCACAGGTTTTGCAATCCGTGTGGATCGTCTTGCAGAAGCTCTTGGGGAGCCGATGCAGCCTACTGCGCCAGAATGTATTTTATTCAGTCCCGAACGACGATTGGAAGCCATTGAATTTGCAAGAATGAAACGATCCGAAGGAAAAAGGATAACGATTCAAGATATTACAGTCGTTCAAAATGTCGATGCCTTTACAAGGACATTTTCTGAGGTGCATTTATTTGTAGGGAATGGAGGGAGTGGAAAAGATGAATAATAGCTTTTTAACGATTGCGATGCCAAAAGGGAGAATATTTGAAGAAGCGGCAGAGCTATTAAGAGGGGCGGGTTTTCGTCTCCCTCCTGAGTTTGATGATTCCCGAAAGTTGATCCTTGATGTGGAAGAGGAGAACCTGCGTTTCATTTTAGCTAAACCGATGGATGTCGTAACCTATGTGGAACACGGCGTGGCTGACATTGGAATTGCAGGCAAGGATGTCATGTTGGAAGAAGAACGTGATGTATATGAGTTACTTGATTTGAAAATCAGTGCATGCTACTTAGCCGTAGCTGGTCTGCCTGGAACGAAAATAAGTGACATCGCCCCTAAAATAGCCAGTAAATATCCGAATGTTGCCTCCAGTTACTTCCGCGAGCAGGGAGAGCAAGTCGAGATTATTAAATTGAATGGATCTATTGAGTTAGCACCATTAATTGGTTTGGCTGAACGAATCGTCGATATCGTTTCAACGGGACAGACATTGAAGGAAAATGGTCTAGTTGAATATGCAAAAATAGCCGATGTGACTTCGAGGCTGGTGGCAAACCCTGTCAGCTATCGTTTAAAAGAAGCAAGAATTACGGAAATTGTGGATCGATTAGCAGAAATCATTGGATAGTAAAGAATCGCTAATGAGGTGAGCGTATGAAAATTGAACAGTTTGCAGAAGGGATTTCACTGAAACGTTCGGTTGATGCAGGTACTGCGGATCAACGAAAAGCGGTCCAGGATATTATTTATGATGTCAGGAACAGAGGAAACGCCGCTTTACATAGTTATACCGAACGTTTTGATGGTGTCACACTAGAGGAATTACGTGTATCGGAACAGGAAATGGAAGAAGCGACAGCGTCCTTACCTACGGAGCAGCTTACTATTATTCAAGAAGCTGCGAATAATATTCAATTGTTTCACGAGAAACAAATTCGAAATTCATGGTTTACGACAGATGAAACGGGAACGATGCTAGGACAAAAAATAACGCCTCTTGATGCTGTTGGCATTTACGTACCTGGGGGCACAGCTGCATACCCTTCGTCTGTACTGATGAATTCGATGCCTGCAAAGGCTGCGGGTGTGGAACGGATCGTTATGGTATCTCCTCCAGGGAAAGATGGGAAGTTAGAGCCAGTCGTTTTAGCTGCTGCCAAAATTGCCGGAATCACGGAAATCTATAAGGTTGGTGGGGCTCAGGCCATAGCGGCTCTCGCTTATGGGACGGAAACAATAAAGAAAGTCGATAAAATAGTGGGGCCAGGAAATATTTATGTGGCGTTAGCGAAGCGGGAAGTATTTGGGGATGTGGCCATTGATATGATTGCTGGTCCAAGTGAAATAGCGGTGTTGGCAGACGAATCTGCCATTGCCACAGAAGTTGCGGCAGACTTGCTGTCACAGGCAGAACATGATGCCCGTGCTTGCAGTGTTTTGGTTACGACGTCAATGATTCTTGCAGAAGAAGTGGCCTCAGAAGTGGCCAAGCAGGTGGCGTTACTTCCGCGCCGTGATATTGCTGCAGCATCCATAAAGGACTATGGACGAATCGTTGTATGCGGGAATATGGCGGAAGCAGTTGAAGCAATCAATGAACTTGCACCAGAACATTTGGAAATCGTGACCAATGATGCACTGGAAGTGATGGCTAAAATCAGGCATGCCGGGGCAATCTTCATTGGCCGATTTAGTTCTGAGCCGGTTGGGGATTATTTTGCAGGTCCCAATCATGTGCTCCCTACCAATGGAACCGCCCGTTTTTCCAGCCCGCTTAATGTGGATGATTTCCAAAAGAAATCGAGCATCATCATGTATAGTGAAACGGCCTTCCGCCAAAATGCAGAGAAAATCACTGGATTTGCCCGCATGGAAGGGCTTGAGGCTCACGCTCGAGCCATTGAATCTCGTGGAGTGGATGAATCCAGTAAATAGTGCCTGATACCTTATAAAATAACAAACACTGAATATAAAGACTTTTGAAATGCAGTTTACATCTTGGGAAAAGGGGTCATACCCCGATGAGGAGGAGTTGTAATGGAACGTTTTGCTAGTGTGGAACGAAAGACGAATGAAACGGAGATCAGCTTAAGGTTTGGTGTGGATGGGGAAGGGAATTCCTCGATTAAGACGGGCGTTCCGTTTATGACACATATGCTTGATTTGTTCACGAAACACGGGAAGTTTGATTTGTCCGTAGATGCAAACGGCGATACTGAGGTCGATGATCATCATACAACTGAAGATATTGGCATTTGCTTAGGTCAAACGTTGTTGGAGGCACTTGGTGATAAGCGCGGGATAAAACGTTACGGAAATGCTTTCGTACCGATGGATGAAGCACTCGCACAGGTTGTCATCGATTTAAGCAATCGTCCGCACCTGGAGTTCCGGGCTGAGTTTCCTTCGCAAAAGGTCGGTACTTTCGATACGGAACTGGTGCATGAGTTCCTTTGGAAATTCGCTCTTGAAGCAAGGATGAATTTGCATGTAGTCGTTCATTACGGTCACAACACACATCATATGATCGAAGCAATATTCAAAGCGCTGGGACGTGCTTTGGATGAAGCTACGACCATCGATCCGCGTGTCAAAGGCATCCCTTCTACGAAAGGAATGTTGTAAATGATCGGGATTGTCGATTATGGCATGGGGAATTTATTTTCTGTAAGTAAAGGGCTTGAGCGCCTTGGTGCCGATTCATTCATTTCCGATGACCCAAAAGAACTTTCAAAGTCGAAAGGGATCATACTTCCCGGTGTTGGTTCTTTCAGGGATGCCATGAGTCTCTTGGAAAAACAAAAGCTGGATAAATTCCTGAGGGAACATGTAGCCGATGGAGGTTATCTATTAGGCATCTGCCTTGGTATGCAGCTTCTCTTTGATGAAAGTGAGGAGAATGGACCGGCAAAGGGATTATCCCTTATACCGGGTAAAGTCGTTCGTTTTAAGGGAGTGGATGCGAATGACCAGGTTTATAAAGTGCCGCACATGGGCTGGAATCGTCTTGAATTTAAACACGCGTCACCAGTGAATGAGGGTCTTGAAGAGGAACATGTTTATTTCGTCCATTCTTACTATGTCGATACGGATGAATCTTTCATTACCGCTTCGGCGACATATGATGTGGAAGTGCCGGCAATAGTTGGTAAAGGCAATGTGTTCGGCATGCAGTTCCATCCGGAAAAAAGCGGGAAGATGGGCATGTCACTCTTGAGAAATTATCTGTCATTAGTAGAAGGGAAGGAAAGGGCATGAGCAACTTTACTATTTACCCGGCGATTGATATGCGCGGAGGCAAATGCGTCCGCTTAATCCAGGGCGATTACAATCAGGAAACCGTTTATGGCGATTCCCCCTTCGATATGGCTAAAAGCTTTGCGGACCAAGGAGCCGATTGGATACATATGGTCGACCTGGACGGAGCCAAAGAAGGAGTTCGCATTAATGATTCATACGTGATTAAAGCAGCAAAAGAGTTAGGTGCCCGCATCCAGATCGGCGGCGGCATCCGTACGGAACGAGATATCGCACACTATCTGGATAATGGAGTAGAACGTGTCATTCTAGGCAGCACCGCCGTTTCAAATCCTGATTTCACGAAAGATATGATTAGGAAATATGGAAAGAATATTGCAATCGGCATAGATGCGAAGGATGGCAAGGTTGCTACACATGGTTGGCTTCAAACGTCTGAAACACTGGCAATAGAGCTTGGTAAACTGCTGGCCGATGCTGGTGCAGAGACCTTTATCGTTACTGATATTGCGACGGATGGCATGCTTTCAGGCCCGAATGTAAAAGGTATCTTGGCTATGGCGGAGGCAACTGGGAAAAATGTGATTGCTTCGGGCGGAATTAGTTCCCTGGAAGACCTTGTCACCCTCAAAGAGTATGTAGCGCAAGGAGTTGCAGGGGCAATCATTGGCAAGGCGCTATATACGAATCGCTTTACTGTAGAAGAAGCACTAGAAAAGGTGCGTGATTAAATGCTCACTAAACGAATTATTCCTTGTCTCGATGTAAAAGATGGGCGTGTAGTTAAAGGCATACAATTTGTTTCACTAAGAGATGCTGGAGATCCTGTTGAGCTTGCAGCCTTTTACGACCAGGAAGGTGCCGATGAGCTCGTCTTTCTGGATATTTCCGCATCACATGAAGGCAGGGAAACGATAGTCGACGTCGTTCAAGCGGTAGCTGGCAGCTTGGCAATCCCGTTCACAGTTGGCGGTGGCATTAATTCATTAGCGGATATGAAGAAAATATTACGTGCAGGTGCAGATAAAGTATCCTTAAATACAGCAGCCGTTCTTCGTCCTGACTTAATTAATGAAGGTTCAGAGTATTTTGGTGCCCAATGTATCGTAGTCGCTATTGATGCTCGATATGATGAAGAGCTAGGATCATGGCGCGTATATACCCATGGCGGCAGAAAACCGACTGAATGGGAAGTGATCGACTGGGCGAAAGAAGCTGTCAGCCGCGGTGCAGGCGAAATTTTATTGACAAGCATGGATTGTGACGGGGAGAAACAGGGGTTTAATATCGCTTTAACAAAAGCGGTATCAGAAGCTGTTTCGGTGCCGGTCATCGCCTCAGGCGGTGCTGGTAATGCCGAGCACTTCCAGGTGGCCTTTGAAGAAGGTAAAGCAGATGCAGCCTTAGCCGCATCGATTTTTCATTATAAAGAAACATCGGTCAAAGAAGTTAAAGCGTTTCTCAAACAACAAGGAGTGGTTGTACGATGAATCTTGAAACTATTAAATACGACGAAAAAGGTCTAATACCGGCAATTGTCCAAGATGTACGAAGCGGCGAAGTGCTGACACTTGCTTATATGAATAAAGAATCTCTAGAATTGTCCATCGAAAAGGGTGAAACGGTTTTCTTCAGCCGTTCGCGCAATGAAATATGGCATAAAGGAGCAACCAGCGGAAATACACAGAAAATCGTCGAGATGAAGTATGACTGCGATCAAGACGCATTGGTCGTTCAAGTAGTTCCTGCAGGTCCTGCATGCCATACTGGAGCAACAAGCTGTTTTAGCGAATCGATTTACGAAAACACTGAAGCCCGTCTAGCGGTGAAAACGAATGTGACATTCTTGACGGATTTGGAAAAGTTGATTGCAAGAAGAAAATCGGAAATGCCTGAAGGTTCATATACAACCTACTTATTCGATAAGGGTGTGGATAAAATCCTGAAAAAAGTAGGTGAAGAAGCGTCAGAAGTGATCATTGCTGCTAAAAACCGCGATGCAGAGGAACTTTCCATGGAAAGTGCCGATCTTCTCTATCACTTATTCGTTCTTCTTCAAGAACAAGAGTTGCCTTTCCAAGCGGTGCTTGATGTATTGAAGGCTAGACATTCCGATAAGGACGAGCCTAAAGAAACCGAATGAATGATGATTTCTCTCCGTAATAGAGGAGGGTTCAGTTTGTAGACGAAAGGGATTCTATCAAAATTTTAAAACAAGCGAGACTCCTGCTTAGAAAAGCGTGTCTTGGGGAGACCCCGCAGGCGCAATGGCGACGAGGGCGGACCGCCCGCGGAAGGCGAGTGCCTGGAGAGGAAATCAACGTTCAAATTGTACAACCCCTTAAAAAGCAGTAGACAAACTTGATTTTCATCGAGTTTGTCTACAGTTTGTGTCCTCCGTCAATAGGAGGGCTTTTTTTTATTTACGTCTATGAGATGCAATCTTGAATTCCCATTTGACTAGGAATATACTTTGATTTTTTCTTAAAGAAAGCATGGCAACTCCCATTTTCCATTTTCTTGAATTGTTCGGCAAAATTACTCCAATATGTTATAATACTATGGTTAATCAACTTGTAGATGGAGGATTACATGAGTAAAGACTCTAAATTTGGCCAACAGGCAAAAATTCTAACCTTTCACCCAACAGGTGAGTATTATTTCACCAAGGGTTTAAAAGCATATCATAGACGAGAATTACCAAAATCAAAAAAATACTTGGAACGTGCGCTGGAACTTGAACCGGCAGAACCGATGATAGCCTGTCAATTGGCAATCACATGTTCGGAAATCGGTGAATATAATTATTCAAACAACCTCTTGGAAAATATATTGGATGTGATGGATCCTTATATGTCGGAATGCCATTACTTCCTGGCGAATAATTATGCCCACTTAGGCATGTTCAAGGAAGCTTACCGTCACGCTAGTGCTTATCTTGATAAAGAAGAAGATGGGGAGTTCAGCGATGACGCCGAGGATCTGCTTGAATTGATAACTTTTGAGTCGGATGAATCAGAAGAAAATCCCTTTAAGCATGATGGGCTCATTACTAAACAGGAGAAGGCCCGCGAGTATTTGGAATCAGGGAATTTCCCGAAGGCCATCGAAGTACTGAAAGAAACGATTGCTGAATACGAAGAATACTGGTCCGCTTATAATAACTTGGCACTGGCATATTTTTACCTTGGTCAAGTAGATGAGGCTTTTGAAACACTTGATGAAGTACTGGAAAAAAGTCCAGGTAACCTCCATGCACTATGTAACCTTGTTGTTTTTCATCATTATCAACAAGATGAAGCAAAAGTTGAAGAACTCATAGAGATGTTGGAGAAAATTCGGCCAATGCTATCCGAACATCGGTTCAAGCTTGGAGCAACCTTCGCTTTGATCGGAAACTATGCCTCTGCATATAAATGGCTAAAAGCATTGCAAAAGCAAGGGTTCGAGGGAGACGGAACCTTCTACTATTGGCTTACTATATCCGCTTTTCACTTAGGTCATGAACAAGTTGCCAGAAAGGCTTGGAAAAAGGTCGTGGAAATGAACCCGGAAAAGGAAGGCATGGAGCCTTGGGGAGATATGAATGCGACTACAGATGGTTTTGAACACCATTTTCCATCTATTATAAAAAGGCTGGAAAGCGAATTCATCGAAGAAAGGCTGTTTGCCATCTTTCTTCTGAAACATTCGGACCATAAACAGAAGCTATTGAAAAACCAAGTACTCAATCTTAATCAGAATTTCACTGATTTGGAACGGGATTATGCCGACCTTGTTCAAGCTCCTGCTAAAGATCGCCAATTAACACCGATTGATTTTGCTGATCGTACAGCGGAGATATTATATCAGCATTTTCAACCGATTCAATTAGATGAAGCAGGGCTCTATTTAATGTGGTTTTCCGTATTTATCGAAGCGGTGAAGTCCGAGCAGAAACTAAATAATCCAGCAGGCTGGGCCTCTGCGGTGGAATACGTGTGGAATCAGCTCAAAAACGAGAAAGCGAGCAAACAGGCTATCGCAGACAAACATTTCATTTCGGTTTCCACCCTATCGAAATACGTAAAGTTGGTTCAAAACCTTCTGGAGTGAGCAGATATTTGGACGAAAAATTATTTGTTATATAGGATAATAGGTAGGGAACACTAACCGTAGTGAAGGTTCCATTTGGTATGGAATATGGAGGAGTGAGAACATGTCTGAAAAAATTTATGACGTTGTTATTATTGGAGCTGGTCCTGCAGGGATGACGGCTGCTGTCTATACATCACGTGCGAACCTTTCAACATTGATGTTGGAACGCGGCGTACCTGGCGGACAAATGGCCAATACGGAGGAAGTTGAAAATTATCCTGGATTTGATACGATCCTCGGACCTGAACTTTCAACGAAAATGTTTGACCATGCGAAGAAATTCGGTGCGGAGTATGCTTATGGGGATGTAAAGGAAATCATCGACGGCGAAGAGTATAAAACCATCATTGCTGGTTCCAAGGAATTCAAAGCACGTTCAATCATTATTTCTTCGGGTGCCGAATACAAAAAAATCGGCGTTCCAGGCGAAAAAGAATTAGGCGGCCGCGGTGTATCGTATTGTGCGGTTTGTGATGGAGCTTTCTTCAAGCAAAAGGAATTGTTCGTAATCGGCGGAGGAGACTCTGCAGTTGAAGAGGGCGTGTACTTAACTCGCTTTGCTTCAAAAGTGACAATCGTTCACAGACGTGATGAACTTCGTGCGCAAAAGATCCTTCAGGATCGTGCGTTTGCCAATGAAAAAATTGACTTCATCTGGAATCATACTTTAAAGGAAATCAATGAAGAAGGCGGCAAAGTCGGTGGTGTCACTCTAGTTTCCACTGTAAACGGTGAAGAAACTAAGATGGACGCAGACGGTGTATTCATTTATATTGGAATGCTTCCGCTAACTAAACCTTTTGAAAAGCTAGGCATCTTGAATGCTACAGGCTATATAGAAACGAATGATTTGATGGAGACACGCGTCCCGGGCATTTTTGCAGCTGGTGACGTTCGTGAAAAAACATTACGTCAAATCGTTACAGCAACAGGTGATGGAAGCATTGCCGCTCAAGCCGCTCAGCATTATGTTGAGGAACTCCAAGAAAAATTGCAGCCAAAGGCTTAAAAAGTTTTGGTTACAAAAATTCATACATCGTAATTCGGTTTTAACGATGTTGTAACACGCGTGAAATAATGATTGGGTATAGTAAGAGTAGAAGTTGACCCCCTTTAATTATAAACGTTTGAGGACACAGATTAAGAATCTGTGTCCCTTTTTTTGTGTCCTGCTTTAAGACCATTCCTTTAGTTCCAATTTTAGGAAAAATTGACGGGCTGCTAATGAGAAGTAAGCCATCCCTTTGCATTTAGGCAGGGAAAGTGGAGAATAATAGGAGTTAAGCAGGAGATGAATACTTCGTACGTGAATCTGCGAATGAATATTCCCCCAATGCAGGAAGTTTACTTTATTGTTAGCTCATTTCAAAAATAGTATAATGATAAGATATACTAAACATATCTTTCATAATGGTAAGAAGATGTAAAATACAACTTGTTTGAACTATTAGCATTTGTAAATCGCCAAATGGATATCTAGCGGCGGTTTAAGGATATAAACAGGATCCCTCCATCCAGGAGGGAGAAGGTTTCTATAGTCGAGCAGAATCCAATTGAGGTGAAGAACGTGCAACGTGTCACAAACTGTGTATTGATCAAGGATAATCAAATCCTCTTATTGAAAAAACCTAGACGCGGATGGTGGGTAGCTCCCGGTGGCAAGATGGAGCCTGGAGAATCTATACGTGATGCTTGTATTAGAGAATATCGCGAAGAAACAGGCGTTTATTTAAAAAACCCTTCCATCAAAGGTATTTTCACCTTCATTATGAAGGATGGGGACAAAGTGTTATCGGAATGGATGATGTTCACTTTCTTTGCAACGGATTCCGATGGCGTCAATTTGGATGTTTGTGAAGAAGGGGAGCTTAACTGGCATCCAGTTGATGATGTTAAAAACCTGAAAATGGCTGAAGGGGATTTTCACATTCTGGACTATATGGTTCATGGAAGTGGAATCATCTATGGAACGTTTACCTATACGCCTGAGTTTAAGTTACTTTCTTATCGATTAGATCCAGGTTAATATTTGCTTAATAAAAAAGATTGTTATACATGGGGGCGGAGAAAAATGAGTACAGGGCAGATGAATGAAACGCAATTGGTCATCATTACCGGAATGTCAGGAGCGGGTAAGACAGTGGCGGTTCAAAGTTTTGAAGACCTCGGCTTTTTTTGCGTCGATAATTTGCCGCCCACACTATTGCCAAAATTTTTGGAGTTAATGAAGGACTCTGGGAATAAGATGAATAAAGTGGCTCTTGTCATGGATTTGAGGGGGAGGGAATTTTTTGATTCCTTATTTCTGGCACTTGATGAATTAACGGATACATCAGCAGTATCACCAAGAATCCTGTTTCTTGAAGCTGATGATGATTCCTTGGTACGCAGATATAAGGAAACGAGAAGGACCCATCCCCTTGCTCCATTAGGCCGGCCATTGGAAGGCATTAAAATGGAACGGGAACTTTTGGACGAATTAAAGGGCAGGGCTCAGTTGATTTTTAATACATCACAATTGAAACCGCGCGAATTGAGGGAGAAAATCGCTTCGGAATTTTCTACGGATAAAAGTGTAGGTTTCACGGTCAATGTCATGTCCTTCGGATTCAAGCATGGTCTGCCAATAGATGCTGACCTTGTGTTTGATGTACGTTTCCTGCCAAATCCATATTATATTGACCATATGAGGCCAAAGACTGGATTGGAACAGGAAGTGTCGAGTTACGTTTTAAAATGGAGTGAAACACAAAAGTTTTTGGAAAAGGTGACTGATTTGCTTGCTTTCATGCTCCCATATTATAAGCGTGAAGGAAAAGCACAGCTTGTTATTGCGATTGGGTGTACAGGCGGTCAGCATCGATCGGTAGCATTGACGGAGTATCTCTCAAACCACTTCAAAAAGGATTACAGAGTTCAAGTGTCACATCGGGATATCGAAAAAAGTAAGGGGAAAGCAGATGTTAGATAATAAGAAACAACCTAAGGTTGTGATCATAGGAGGGGGAACAGGCCTTCCGGTTTTGTTAAGGGGTTTAAAGAAGCATCCAGTGGATATAACAGCAATCGTTACGGTAGCTGATGATGGTGGAAGTTCAGGTCGCCTTCGTGAGGATATGGATATCCCCGCTCCAGGTGATATCCGTAATGTGCTGGCTGCGTTATCGGATGTAGAGCCTCTCGTTGAACAAATGTTTCAGCATCGCTTTCAGAGTAAAAATGAGTTGTCCGGGCATTCACTGGGGAATTTGATCCTGGCTGCAATGACCTCGTTGACCGGAGACTTTGTCCATGCAATCCAGGAAATGAGTAAATTCCTGAATGTGCGTGGTAAAGTGCTTCCGGCTGCCAACCAAAGTGTGGTTCTCCACGCGGAAATGGCTGACGGAACGATTGTTACAGGAGAATCCAAGATCCCCTTTTCAGGAAAGAAAATAAAAAGAGTATTTTTGTCTCCTCAACATATAAAGCCGCTCAGTGAAACTATCCAGGAAATCAAGCATGCTGATCTCATTGTCATCGGTCCAGGAAGCTTATATACTAGCATTCTGCCTAACTTACTTGTCCCGGGTCTAGGGGAAGAAGTTGGCCGTTCCAAGGCTAAGAAAGTTTATATTTGCAACTTGATGACACAAGCCGGCGAGACGCTGGATTATAGCGCGAGCGATCATATTAAAGCCATATACGACCATATGGGAAATGCATATATTGACAGGATACTTGTTAATAATGAAGAAATACCGGCACAGATTCAGCAACGTTATCAAGCTGAATATGCCAAACCGGTCATGTATGATGTGGAAAGTTTAAAACAAATGGGTCTTGAAATCATACAAGAGCGCATTTTCAGCTATGAAGGGAATGTAATACGCCATGACACGAAAAAAGTGGCGGATTTGCTTTTTAATATGCTTGTAAATGAAACAAAAAGCCATATAGTTCCGTAGATATAAGCGGGGACGGTTTTTCTTTAATTGATAAAAATAGATTACCTGCGTTCGATTGGGGGTGAAATGGATGTCTTTTGCTTCAGAAACAAAAAAAGAGCTTACACAATTAGAGGGAAAGGATTGCTGCGGAAAAGCGGAATTATGTGCGCTTATCCGGATGAACGGATCCCTTTCATTTTCTAATCGGAAGCTAGTTGTGGATATTCAAACTGAAAATGCAGCGATTGCCAGAAGAATATATACGCTGTTGAAAAAAAGTTATGAAGTCCAAGTCGAGCTGCTGGTCCGTAAAAAGATGAAGCTTAAAAAGAATAATGTTTATATTGTCAGGATGTCATCTGGAGGACAGCGGGTTTTAACCGATTTAGAAATTTTAGGCGAGGGCTTTGAAATTCTCCATGCCATATCCGATACTATTGTTGGAAAGAAATGCTGTAAGCGATCATACCTAAGAGGTGCATTTCTTGCGGGAGGTTCGGTCAATAATCCGGAAACGTCTTCCTATCACCTTGAGATTTTCTCACTTTATAAAGAGCACAATGATGCCCTTTGTGAGCTAATGAATAAGTTTGACTTAAAGGCGAAGACGCTTGAACGCAAAAAAGGGTATATCATTTATTTGAAAGAAGCCGAAAAGATTGCCGAGTTTTTAAGTATCGTTGGTGCCCATTCAGCTTTATTAAGATTCGAGGATGTACGGATTGTCCGTGATATGCGTAATTCAGTGAATCGTCTTGTGAATTGTGAAACAGCTAATTTGAACAAAACGATTGGTGCCTCATTACGCCAGGTTGAAAATATCCTATACATTGAGGATACGGTAGGACTCAACATATTGCCGGATAAGCTTCGTGAAATTGCCGAGCTTAGAATAGCATTTCAGGATATAACCTTAAAGGAACTTGGGGAAATGGTATCTGGAGGAAACATCAGTAAGTCCGGGATTAATCACCGTTTACGAAAGATTGATGAAATAGCTGACAGGCTCCGTGGGGGAGAAGCTATTGCTGCGAAAAAATAAAACTAACAGGGGAGATCAAGATGGTGGAAAAACAAGTTGAAGTAAAACTGAAGACAGGCTTACAAGCCCGGCCGGCTGCTCTTTTTGTACAAGAAGCTAACCGCTTTCATTCAGATGTTTTCCTTGAAAAAGAAGGAAAAAAAGTAAATGCAAAAAGTATCATGGGATTGATGAGCCTTGCCATCAGTTCCGGCGTGTCCGTTAAGTTAATTGTTGAAGGACGCGATGAAAAAGAAGCATTAGAGGCATTGGAAGAGTTCGTTCAGCAAGAGGGTTAAAAGAAGAGGTTGCCGAACTTTTGCATAGTACTATATAAAAAAGGCCCCGAAAGTCGCTTAACACGCCTTTCGGGGCCTTTTAATCATTATTATTTATTGTCTTTTTTATCTTCAAGATTGCTGCGAGTGATGACTTTGTCAATCAAGCCATATTCAAGAGCTCTTTCAGAAGTCATGAAGTTATCACGTTCCGTATCTCTTTGAAGGACTTCAAGAGGTTGTCCAGTACGTTCCGCTAAGATTTGGTTTAACTTATCTTTCAGGTGAAGGATTCGGCGGGCAGCAATTTCGATTTCCGTCGCTTGACCTTGAGCTCCTCCAAGTGGTTGGTGAATCATGACTTCACTGTTTGGCAACGCATAACGTTTGCCTTTTTCACCAGCAGCCAATAGGAATGCACCCATGGAAGCAGCCATACCAATGCATACAGTGGATACATTAGGTTTGATATATTGCATCGTATCGTAAATGGCCATACCGGAAGTGATGCTTCCACCTGGGCTGTTGATGTATAAAGTGATATCTTTTTCAGGATTTTCTGCTTCTAAAAATAGTAATTGAGCAACAATGGAGTTGGAAACATTATCGTCAATTGCACTTCCTAGCATAATGATCCGATCTTTTAATAAACGGGAGTAAATATCGTAGGCACGCTCCCCACGACTTGTTTGTTCAATAACTGTAGGAATTAAATTCATGTTCATTTCCTCCTTCGATTAAGAGAATCATTTAAATTCTTTATGTATGTATGATACACTTTTTGGTCAATTTAGGTCAAACAAAACAAACCCTATAATTGATAATTTGTTCGACAATTTTCTGACTAAGTCTCCTTCCGATTAAAATCATTCATAATTATGCCGCACAGGGATGAATTTCCACATTATCCATAATACCCAAAAGATAAAGTTTTAAACCTGATAACCCTTGCAAAGGAAGGCATTCTATCATATAATGAAGTCTGTCGAAAAAATATAGTTTTCTCGCCCTCGTAGTGCAACGGATAGAACGCAAGCCTCCGAAGCTTGAAATGCAGGTTCGATTCCTGCCGAGGGCATTACCAATCTCCTGCTTTATTATTGAAGTGGGGGATTTTTTATTGAGCTTTTTTAAGCGTAGGCATCGAATGGTCCTTTCTCGATTTTTGATGAATTTACTCGATTCTAGTAAATTTCTATCGAATCGTGGTATGTTGGCAAACACTTGGGATATTTTGGTGTGTATCCCTTGAAAAATGGCGATTTCTCAATAAAAGTAGTTGTTAAAATCTCATTTCTAACATATAGTAGTTTAAAACAAATACACTATTCTGAAAAAAACGTAAGCGTTTTCATGGGTTTTTGTGTAGAATTTTCTCCTGATAATGTAAAATGGAATGGGGGAGGGATGAATCGATGAGTATGAATATGAAAGCAGGACTATTTCAACAGCAAACATTAAAGATGGCAATGACCCAGGAGCTTATGCAGGCTATTACACTGCTGCAATACTCCGCACAGGAGCTTTCCGCTTTCTTAGAAAATAAAATCGCGGAAAATCCATTACTGTCCCTAGATCAGCCAACATCTGCTTTATTTCAGCCAACCTTTGATCGGAAAAAGGGTAAACGGACTCTTAAAAATACGTATGATGCCAACTATTGGATTGAACAAATCAGTGAAGATACACTTTCACTTGAGCAGCATGTCATGTCCCAAGTGAATCATCAGGAACTTTCCGGTGAGCAGCAAAAGGCGATGTTGCTCTTAATTCATAACCTGGATGAAAACGGTTACTTGCGCATTCAGCTGGAGGATATTTGTGTCCCAGGTATATCTTTAGACGTTTTGGAAGAGAGCCTCTCGATTTTACAGCAACTCGAACCGCATGGGCTTGCGGCGAGAAATCTTCAAGAGTGTCTTTTACTTCAGGTAAAGGCAGAAGGAGTGAATCTGCTGGCAGAATCGATCATAGAAAACCACTTCCTCGATTTTGCTGAAAAGCGTTGGAAAGACTTAAGCAAGAAGATCGGTGTTACGATGAAGGAGATTCAAGAAGTTTTTGATTATGTCCAGACGTTGAACCCGCGACCGGCTTCACTCTTTTTTCAAGAAAAACCTTCCTATATAGTGCCGGATGTGGTCGTGGAGGTTCGTGATGGGATACTGCTTGTAGGGAATTATGATGGCAACACACCCAATCTTAATGTGGATAAAGGGTATTTAAACCGAATGAAGAGTCATAAAGATCAGGGAGTTCAACGCTTTATTCAAGATAAGTGGCAGGAATACCAATGGATCTCAAGAGGAATTCAGCAGAGAAAAGAGACTATATTGAAGGTTATTCAGTGCATAGTCGAAAAACAGCCAGGGTGCTTTCATCACGGACTGAACTACTTGAAGCCCATGACGATGAAAGAAGTCGCAGACGAGCTTGGCATACATGAGTCCACAGTCAGTCGGGCTGTTAAAGGGAAATACGTGCAGACACCATTTGGTACGATAGAAATGCGAATATTTTTCACCACTTCTTTACAGTCAGTCGGCCTTGATGAGGATATGTCTGGCATGCAAGCAAAGAAGAGCCTCCAGGCAGCCATCAATGGTGAAAATAAGCAAAAGCCGCTTTCGGATCAAGATTTGGCTGAAAGACTGAAAGAGGAGCATGGAATTATCCTGGCACGCCGAACTGTCGCCAAATACCGTGAACAACTGGGGATCCCTTCTTCATCTAAACGAAAAAGATATGATTGAAAAGGATGAGTGATTTTGGAATCAAGTGCGTTTGTTTTATATAGTAGGGATAAATGTCCCTTATGTGATAAAGCCAAGCTAATACTTGAAGAAATGAAATTGGAATCGGGAATAGGGTATAAGGAAATTGATATCCATTCCGATGACGATTTGCTTGAGAAATTCGGACTGATGATCCCTGTCATAGAATGGAAAGATGATATCGTTCAATTCGGAAAGGTTGATAAATCAGCTCTAAATAAGCTTTTGGAAAAATAATTTTTCAAATCATTTGAAGAAACATTCCGTTCCTGCTAGAATAAAATATGTAGCAGGAATATTTTTTTGTTTTAAGTGGGACAGAAAATGACTACGCGGGACATTATACGTCCAACTTAAATTTTTAGGAGTTTTAAAATATGCGTACATTACTCGAGGTACAAAGAAAATTATTACCTGATTTCCTTATGGTTATGCAAAAAAGATATGATATCCTGCGTTATATCAAAATGATGCAGCCAGTGGGAAGGCGAAGTCTGGCTGTAAGCCTTAACTTGACTGAGCGGACGCTTAGAAGCGAGGTTGATTTTCTGAAAAGTCAGAGTCTGGTTAATATATTCAGTTCTGGTATGACGCTGACAGATGAAGGGATGGAAATCCTGGATAAGTTAGAAGGAATAATGCGTGAAGTAATGGGTATAGACATAATGGAACGGCAGTTGCAGGAATTGTTACAAGTGGATGAGGTCATCATTGTCTCAGGAAATTGTGACGAAACCCCTTGGGTAAAAAAAGAATTGGGTAAAGCCTGTGCCAACCGTATGAAACAAGAATGGAACTCAAAGAATATCATTGCAGTTACTGGTGGATCGACAATGGCCGAAGTGGCCAATTCGTTGTCACCTGATGAAGCGTCTAAGAAATTGACATTTGTCCCAGCCCGCGGGGGAATTGGTGAGGCAGTGCAGAATCAGGCTAATACGATTGTCGAAAGAATGGCACAGAAGGCGCATGCCTCATACAGAGTGTTATATGTACCCGATCAATTAAGCGGTGAGGTCTATGCTTCCTTCATGAAGGAACCTGCTATTGAAGAAGTCATTTCCAAAATTAAATCTGCTGATATGATCATTCATGGAATTGGTGATGCCATTGCGATGGCAGAGAGAAGAAATTCTTCGCCAGAAACGTTAAAGAAACTGTTAGATGGAAATGCTGTAGGAGAAGCATTCGGTTATTACTACGATGAAAATGGCAAAGTTGTTCATAAAGTTTTGACAGTCGGTATCCAGTTAGATGATCTCAGCCCTGAAAAGCGAGTGATAACTGTGGCGGGTGGGAAAACTAAAGCTAAGGCTATCCGTTCTTACATGAAAGGAGCGCCTTCATCAACGGTTTTGATCACGGATGAAGCGGCAGCACAAGAGTTAATTCAGGGGAATTACACCCCTTAATATATTTGCGAACTTAAAAGGAGGAATTTTTCATGGCAGTAAAAGTTGGTATTAATGGTTTTGGACGTATTGGACGTAATGTATTTCGTGCAGCATTGAGTAATCCTGAGGTGGAAATTGTAGCTATTAACGACTTAACGGATGCTAATATGTTAGCGCACCTTCTTCAATACGATACAATTCATGGATCTCTTAATGAAAAAGTGGCAGTTGATGGGGATTACTTGGTTGTTGATGGCCATAAAGTCAAAGTATTGGCTGAACGTGATCCTGCACAATTAGCATGGGGTGAGCTAGGAGTAGAAGTAGTTGTAGAATCTACAGGTCGTTTCACAAAACGTGCAGATGCAGCTAAACATTTAGAAGCTGGCGCGAAAAAAGTAATCATCTCTGCTCCTGCATCTGATGAAGATATCACAATCGTCATGGGTGTAAACGAAGACAAATATGATGCAGCGAACCACCATGTAATCTCTAATGCTTCTTGTACAACAAACTGCTTAGCGCCATTTGCTAAAGTGCTTCATGAACAATTCGGAATCAAACGCGGTATGATGACTACTGTTCACTCATATACAAATGATCAGCAAATCCTTGATTTGCCTCATAAAGATTACCGCCGTGCACGTGCAGCTGCCGAGAATATCATTCCTACAACAACTGGGGCAGCAAAAGCTGTTGCACTTGTTCTTCCTGAACTTAAAGGGAAATTGAATGGTATGGCAATGCGTGTACCTACTCCAAACGTGTCTGTAGTCGACCTTGTTGCAGAGCTTGAAAAAGACACAACAGTTGAAGAAGTTAATGCAGCATTCAAAAAGGCTTCTGAAGGCGAATTAAAAGGAATTCTTGAGTACAGCGAACTTCCGCTAGTATCAACTGACTATAACGGTAACCCATCATCATCTACAATTGATGCCCTTTCCACAATGGTAATGGAAGGAAACATGGTTAAAGTATTATCTTGGTATGATAATGAAACAGGATATTCTAGTCGTGTTGTTGATTTAATCGACTATTTGGCTAAAAAAGGATTGTAATTAGAATAATAAAAAAACCTCACCAAGGTGAGGTTTTTTTTATAACACCTCTAAAAAAACTTGGCAGAAGATGATATTATTAGTAAGTCATTAAACAGTCAAGCGTTTACATTTCTTGTTTTTGGATAATTTCCTGGAAACCGACTATAATGAAAAAGAGAAAAGGGGAGTTGGGATATTTACCCTCTCCCTTTTTGGCTAAGAGAATCAAAAATATGATAACAATATCTAAGGAGGTTCTTGGATTATGAATAAAAAGTCGATTAGAGATATTGAATTAAAAGGGAAACGCGTTTTTTGCCGTGTTGATTTCAACGTTCCGATGCAGGACGGAAAGATTTCGGATGATACGAGAATCAGAGCGGCATTGCCGACGATTTCCTATCTGACGGAACAAGGTGCTAAAGTCATTTTAGCTAGCCATCTTGGACGTCCTAAGGGACAAGTCGTTGAAGAATTGCGTTTAGCTCCTGTTGCAAAAAGACTGAGTGAGCTTAGTGGAAAAGATGTACAAAAGGCTGAAGAAGCTTACGGGGATTCAGTTAAGTCCATCATTGATAACATGGAAAATGGTGAGATTCTGTTATTGGAAAATGTTCGTTTCTATCCAGGAGAAGAGAAGAACGATCCAGAATTGGCGAAGTCATTTGCTGCACTGGCGGATGTTTATGTTAATGATGCATTCGGAGCTGCTCATCGTGCACATGCTTCAACGGAAGGAATCGCACACCATCTTCCAGCTGTTGCCGGATTGCTTATGGAAAAAGAACTTTCGGTGCTTGGAAAAGCTTTATCCAACCCAGAACGTCCTTTTACAGCTATAATTGGCGGCGCAAAAGTAAAGGATAAAATAGGCGTTATCGAAAACCTTTTGGAAAACGTCGATCACTTGATTATTGGTGGCGGACTAGGTTATACATTTATTAAAGCTCAAGGTCATGAAATCGGAAATTCTTTATTGGAAGAAGACAAAATAGAATTGGCCAAATCTTTCATCGAAAGCGCTAAAGAAAAAGGCGTAAAATTACATTTGCCAATCGATGCAGTTGTAGCGGCTGAATTCTCACCAGATGCAGAAGCCGAGAATGTCGATATAGATGCTATTCCAGCTGATAAAATGGCTCTTGATATCGGTCCAAAAACAAGTGAATTATTTGCGGATGTAATCAAAGGTTCCAAGCTTGTCATTTGGAATGGACCAATGGGTGTATTCGAGTTCGATAAATTTGCAAATGGAACGAAAACCGTTGCTGAAGCATTGGCGGAAGCAAAAGATACGTACAGCATTGTAGGCGGAGGGGATTCTGCCGCAGCTGCTGAAAAGTTTGGCTTAGCAGAAAAAATGTCCCATATTTCAACTGGCGGCGGTGCATCTCTTGAGTTCATGGAAGGCAAAGAATTGCCTGGCGTTGTAGCATTGAACGATAAATAAGCGTGAACCGTTAAAAATTTCAACTTTAGAAGGGATGAGAAACCAAATGCGTAAACCGATTATTGCAGGAAACTGGAAAATGAATAAAACACTATCTGAATCGACTGCTTTTATAGAAGAAGTGAGCAATCTGATTCCGAAGCAAGATTTAATCGATACGGTGGTATGTTCTCCAGCTTTGTTTTTGGATCAACTTGTTCAAGCAGCAAAAGGAACCGATGTGAAAATCGGTGCGCAAAACATGCACTTCGAAGAAAGTGGTGCCTTCACAGGAGAAATCAGTCCGATTGCATTAACTGATCTCGGTGTATCTTATGTCATTCTTGGTCATTCTGAACGCCGGGAAATGTTCAACGAAACGGATGAAGCCGTCAATAAAAAAGCTCATGCCGCTTTTGCCCACGGGTTAACTCCTATCGTTTGTTGTGGTGAAACACTTGAACAAAGGGAAGCTGGCGAAACGAATGAATTTGTTGGCAGCCAAATAGAAAAAGGCCTAGCTGGATTATCTAATGAACAATTGAAACAAGCCGTTATCGCTTATGAGCCGATCTGGGCGATTGGAACAGGGAAATCTTCATCGGCTCAAGATGCCAATGAAGTTTGTGCACATATCCGCTCAGTTGTTGCTGACAAGTTTTCAAACGAAGCAGCTGCAGCCATCCGAATTCAGTACGGCGGCAGTGTTAAACCTGAGAATATTAAAGAGTATATGTCACAGCCTGATATTGACGGTGCGTTGGTAGGCGGGGCAAGCTTAAAAACTGTTTCCTTTTTACAATTGCTGGAGGCTGGTCATTATGAGTAAGTCGCCTGTGGCACTTATCATCTTAGACGGTTTTGGCTGCCGTAGCGAAGAGAAAGGAAATGCTGTTTTTCATGCGAAAAAACCGAACTTTGATCGTTATTGGGAACAGTATCCGCATTCCCATTTAACTGCAAGCGGGGAAGCTGTAGGCTTGCCTGCCGGTCAAATGGGGAACTCTGAAGTGGGTCATTTGAATATAGGGGCAGGACGGATCGTTTATCAAAGTCTGACCCGTGTGAATCTGGCTATTCGTGAAGGTGAGTTTGCAGAAAATCCAACTTTGGTAGAGGCCGTGAGCTATACGAAGAAAAAGGGCACGGACCTTCATCTCTTCGGACTTCTCTCAGATGGCGGCGTGCACAGTCATATTGAACATATGTATGCCTTGCTGAAATTGGCGGCTAAAGAAGGAGTTAAAAATGTATATGTACATGCATTTTTAGATGGACGTGATGTCGGCCCGAAAACGGCACAGGGTTATATTAAGGATGCAGAAGCAAAAATGAAGGAATTCGGTGTTGGTCAGTTTGCGACCATATCCGGAAGATATTATTCGATGGACCGTGATAAACGCTGGGAGCGTGTGGAGAAATCCTATCGATCAATGGTGTATGGTGATGGGCCTGCTTATTCTTCTGCGATGGAATGTGTCGAGGATTCCTATGAACATGGTATTTTTGACGAGTTCGTGATACCTTCTGTGATAACGGCGGAAGACGGAAAACCAGTGGCAACGATTAAAGATGATGATGCCGTTATCTTTTATAATTTCCGTCCTGACCGGGCGATCCAGATTTCCAATACATTCACGAATGAGGACTTTCGCTCATTTGACCGTGGTCCTGGACATCCGAAGCATCTCCATTTTGTCTGCTTGACACATTTTTCAGAAACAGTTGACGGATATGTTGCTTTTAAGCCGACAAATCTTGATAATACATTAGGGGAGGTACTTTCCCAAAACCAGCTTACCCAGCTTCGTATTGCTGAAACTGAAAAATATCCGCATGTGACGTTTTTCATGAGCGGCGGACGTGAAGAGAAGTTTCCTGGTGAAGAGAGAATATTAATTAATTCTCCGAGAGTCGCTACATATGATTTAAAGCCGGAAATGAGTGCCTATGAAGTGACGGATGCGTTGATGGAACAAATAGAGGCTGACCGCTTCGATGCGATCCTCTTGAATTTCGCCAACCCGGATATGGTTGGTCATTCAGGGATGCTAGAACCGACCGTCAAAGCGATTGAAACCGTGGATGAATGCCTAGGCAGGATTGTCGATTTAATTGTCTCAAAAGGCGGTACAGCAATCATTACCGCTGACCATGGGAACGCTGATGAAGTCGTAACGCTTGAAGGCAACCCGATGACTGCCCATACAACGAATCCTGTGCCTGTCATTATTACTAAAAATCAGGTAACATTAAGAACAGATGGTATATTAGGCGATTTAGCTCCAACAATGCTTGATTTGCTTGGAGTCGAAAAACCTGTTGAAATGACAGGGAAATCCCTATTATCTAAATAAAATTGTGAATTGGAAAAGGAGAGATTTATAATGCCGTACATCGAACATGTATATGCACGCGAAGTGTTAGATTCTCGTGGTAATCCAACAGTAGAAGTAGAAATCCAAACAGAGTCCGGATACTTCGGACGTGCAATCGTACCATCGGGAGCTTCCACAGGAGAACACGAAGCAGTTGAGCTTCGTGACGGAGATAAATCTCGTTACCTGGGTAAAGGGGTACAAAAAGCAGTTGATAATGTAAATGATGTCATTGCTGAAGCTGTCATTGGTTTGGATGTAACGAACCAAGCAGGCCTTGACCTTACAATGATCGAACTGGATGGTACTGAAAACAAAGGGAACTTGGGAGCGAACGCAATCCTTGGTGTATCAATGGCTGCTGCCCACGCCGCTGCGGAATTTTCCGGTTTACCATTGTATCGTTACCTTGGAGGGTTCAACGCGAAACAACTTCCAACTCCAATGATGAACATCATTAACGGTGGATCACATGCAGACAACAATGTAGACTTCCAGGAATTCATGATCCTTCCTGTCGGTGCTCCTAGCTTCAAAGAAGCAGTTCGTATGGGTGCCGAAGTATTCCATGCATTGAAATCCGTTCTTTCTGCTAAAGGCTTGAACACGGCTGTTGGCGATGAAGGTGGCTTTGCTCCTAACCTTGGTTCAAACCGTGAAGCGCTGCAAGTCATCATCGAGGCAATTGAAAAAGCAGGCTATAAAGCAGGCGAAGATATCTACCTTGGTATGGACGTAGCTTCATCTGAATTCTATAACAAAGAAACAGGCAAATACGATCTTGCAGGCGAAGGCCGCAATGGCGTTACATCCGAAGAAATGGTTGCGTTCTATGAAGAGCTAGTGAATGAATTCCCAATTCTTTCAATTGAAGATGGCTTGGATGAAAATGACTGGGAAGGCCACAAGCTTTTAACTGAACGCATTGGTTCTAAAGTTCAATTAGTTGGTGACGATTTATTCGTAACGAACACAAAAAAATTGGCTGAAGGCATCGAAAAAGGCATCGGTAACTCCATCCTGATTAAAGTGAACCAAATTGGTACACTGACTGAAACGTTTGAAGCAATCGAAATGGCTAAGCGCGCAGGCTATACTGCAGTCGTTTCCCACCGTTCCGGTGAAACGGAAGATGCAACTATCGCTGACATCGCCGTTGCAACAAACGCAGGACAAATCAAAACAGGTTCCATGTCCCGTACAGACCGTATCGCTAAATACAACCAACTTCTTCGCATCGAAGATCAGCTTGGTGACTTGGCTGTATATGCAGGCTTGAAATCTTTCTATAACTTGAAGAAGTAATCACTGCAAAGCCAGCTTCTGACGAGAAGCGGATGGAGTGAGCACCTCCCATTCAATGTGGTAATCCACATTTTGAATGGGAGGTTTTTTATGTATACTGAAGGGTGGAAAGTAAGGACGTTTGAGGCTTGCATTCATATTAGTCAGTCCCTATTTTTTAGTGAAAATGGAACATATCTAACTATCATTAACATGATAATTACAACCTTTACTAGATTTTAGCAGCGGTAACGCTACCAAAGTAGCGTGGTTTAAGCCATTTAATCAAACGTTTGATTAATACATTTCAGACAAAAAAAGGTGCCGCATCTGGGCACCTTTTTTTAATTATCCGACACAGCTTCTACTGGAACGGCATTATAGTATTCTTCTAATGTACTCTTCGTTTCAAAAATTTCAGTTGCAGCATCAACACCGACATAGCGGATGTGCCATGGTTCGTATTTATAGCCTGTGATGTTTTCCTTGCCTTCTGGATAGCGGATGATAAATCCGTATTCATGGGCGTGTTCAGCAAGCCAGGCGGCTTCATTCGTGTCACCGAAGCAGTCCTGGGCGGCACATGCACCGTCATGGGTCGTGACGTCAATCGCTAGACCTGTTTCATGCTCGCTTGTCCCAGGCATTGCACTGTAGGTTCTCGCTTTTTCTTCCCCGTCTTTAGCCACATAGTTGTTAAAGACAGCGATTTGCGTTTGATGTGAACGGTAAGCGGAAACACCGGCAAAGTGCATGTTTTCGTTTTCGGCAGCTTGGAACAACTCTTCGAGTGCTTCTCCCGCTTCTTTTCGCATCATTCTTTTTTCAATTTTATCTTGAAAGATGAAATCCACTTTTGGATAGATAAGGTCATCAGGTTTGTAATCTTCCGGCAGGCTGTATTGTTTATTGACAAGTACAGGTATGCTTTTCGGGTTGGCTAATGTCTGAAGTCCATCCTGTGCGGGTTTAACCGTTTCATCAACTTCTACCTGGCGTTGAGTCGTTTCTTTTGAATCATTATTCTTATCAGTTTCTGTCTCCTTATTCTGGGAGCTCGGCTGTTCTTCTTTTGGCTCTTTTTTATCCTCGTTTGATTGGTCGAATGAGCATCCGGACAATAGAATGAAGGATGATAGAGCAGTTGCTGCAAATACAGATTTTAACATATGGAAGGCCCCTTGCTTTTAATATAAGATTTCCAATAAAGGTAGTTTTGAAAGATTATCGTGATAAGTAATCCCTTGTTAATTCACTTTGATATTTATCCAGAAATAAGCCAATCCAGATGACCATCAACAAAAAAGGATAATCATTTCGGATTGCGGTTTCCACGACGGGATCTGACCAAAAATGTGAAAGGAAACCAGATGACATTCTGATTGTCTCGAATGTGACCAGGGCATGAAGAGATAACCAAAGAATCGTAAGGGTATTTGTCCCAAACCCAATGACCGCTGCTATGATGCTCAGCAAGACGGCTGCTGCCCCGATTAGGAGGACATTAAAGCTAGATTGGAAAAAATCGATACCGCTATTGGAAAGTCCATTATAAATAATAGCAGTAAAATAAACGGTTGTCGTGATATATGCAGCAAATAATAAGTATCGATTTTCGTGATACTTTGCAAGCAGCAATAAAAGCGGTGATAGGATGATTAATAAGACACTTATAAGATTGCTTCCGCCTGTCCATAAAGAATATCCGGCAACCGCCGAGAATAGGATGGTCAGGAGATCAAGAATCCGAAGTATGGACTTAAACATGGTGACACCTCTTTCTTCTCTTTATGTAAAGTATCTCAAATTTTTATTCAAAAAGAAATCAATGACTATGGATGTTTAGGAATTCTTACCATTACAGTATAACAAAGATTGTAGATATTTAGTGTGTGTGGTAAAGTTAAAGTAAATGTTTATGGTTCTTCAGGAGGTGTAATTGCATGCATGCATTTCTCATAACGCTTTTAGTGATTGTCAGTATCGCCCTTATTGTGACGGTATTACTTCAATCAGGTAAAAGTGCAGGTTTATCAGGTGCGATAGCCGGCGGTGCTGAGCAGCTATTCGGAAAGCAAAAAGCACGCGGTTTAGATCTTGTTTTACACCGGGCAACGATAGTATTAGCCATTTTATTCTTTGCTTTAACTTTACTTGTTGCATTCTTTGATGTGTAATGGATCAAAAATGAGTCTAGCTAAATAGCTAGGCTCTTTTCTTTGCACAATAGTTGTATGAATAGATATAGTAATTTTAGTACTTAATGATAGGATAGGGAAAAATTTTTTTGGATGCTATTTACTGATAAAGGAGCTTATAATCATGAAAATCAAGCTGCAGCAGCCCTTTACTTTTGAAGGCGGAAAAAGAGCTGTCTTACTATTACATGGATTTACGGGAAATTCCGCTGATGTACGGATGCTTGGACGCCACCTGGAGAAGCATGGATATACGTGCCATGCCCCGCACTATAAAGGCCATGGTGTGCCGCCAGAGGAGTTAGTGGAAACGGGTCCAACTGATTGGTGGAAAGATGTCACGATGGCCTATGATTTTTTAAAGAGCAAAGGCCATGAAGAAATTGCTGTTGCAGGACTCTCTTTAGGAGGCGTATTTTCTCTTAAATTAGGTTACACTGTACCTATAAAGGGTATCGTATCAATGTGTGCGCCTATGTATATCAAAAGTGAAGAAATGATGTATAAAGGAGTTTTGGAGTACGCCAGAGAATTTAAGAAGTATGAAGGAAAAACACCAGAGCAAATAGAGCTGGAAATGGACCGCTTCGCTAATAAACCTATGAATACATTAAAGGCCCTTCAGGAATTGATAACGGATGTAAGGGAGCATATCGATCTAGTCTATGCACCGACATTTGTCGTTCAAGGGCGGCATGATGATGTCATCAATCCGAAAAGTGCCGATATTATTATCGATGCCATTGAGTCACCTGTCAAAAAGCTCAAGTGGTATGAAGAATCCGGTCATGTCATAACTCTTGATAAAGAACGTAACCAATTGCATGAAGATGTATTAGAATTTTTAGAAAGTCTGGATTGGTCCGAATAACAAAATTATCATACCCTGAATAGGAGGGTTTTTATGGAAGATAACATTCAAGAACACATTAATAAGCTTCTGACGTATATGACCGACGAAGCATATAAGCCGTTAACCGTACAAGAGCTTGAAGAGGCTTTGAAAATCGAAGACTCGGCAGACTTCAAGAATTTCGTTAAGGCGTTAGTTAAGATGGAGGAAAAGGGATTGGTCGTCAGAACGAGAAGCAATCGTTATGGCCTGCCGCAAAAAATGAATTTATTTCGCGGTAAATTAACGGGGCATGCAAAAGGCTTTGCTTTTGTGACACCTGAAGATAATCCAGGAATGGATGATATATTCATCCCGCCAAATGAAACGGGTACAGCGATGCATGGAGATATCGTCATGGTCCGTGTATCTTCAGAGACATCAGGATCGAGACAAGAAGGTACTGTCATCAGAATCCTTGAACGCGGAATTACACAAGTGGTGGGTACATACTCTGAAAGTAAAAGCTTCGGTTTTGTCATCCCTGATGACAAAAAGATCGCAAGCGATATCTTCATTCCGCAGCATGCTTCACATGGAGCGGTAGAGGGCCATAAGGTTGTCGTCAAGCTTACTTCTTATCCTGAAGGACGCGTAAGTGCTGAAGGTGAAGTCATTGAAATTCTTGGACATAAGAATGACCCTGGTGTGGATATTCTTTCCGTGATCCATAAATATGGCTTGCCGATGGAGTTCCCAGAGGACGTCATGGATCAAGCCAATGCCGTTTCGGATACCATTGAAGAAAGTGAAATAGGCAACCGCAGGGATTTGCGGAATGATGTTTTGGTAACGATTGATGGAGCAGACGCGAAGGATTTGGATGATGCCGTTACGGTTTCGAAGCTTGAAAATGGCAATTACAAGTTGGGTGTACATATTGCCGATGTCAGCCATTATGTAATGGAAGGTTCACCGATCGATAAGGAAGCTCTTGAAAGAGGAACGAGCGTTTATTTGGTGGACAGGGTCATTCCGATGATTCCGCATCGTTTATCAAATGGGATTTGTTCTTTGAACCCACAAGTCGATCGCTTTACACTGTCTTGTGAGATGGAGATCACGCCAAGTGGGCAAGTCGTCAACCATGAGATTTTTGAAAGTGTCATTAAAACGACGGAACGGATGACATATGGAAATGTGAACAAAATTCTTGTGGAAAAAGATGAAGAACAGCTCGAACGTTACGAAGCGTTAGTGCCGATGTTCCAGGATATGGAGAAGCTAGCGGCCATTCTTCGTAAAAATCGGATGAACCGCGGTGCAATCGACTTTGACTTCAATGAAGCAAGAGTTATCGTAGATGAAGAGGGACATCCGACTGATGTTGTTTTACGGGAAAGATCGGTTGCGGAAAAGCTGATTGAAGAATTCATGCTTGCGGCTAATGAAACCGTTGCAGAGCATTTCAACCGTCTTAAAGTACCGTTCATTTACCGTATTCATGAAGATCCCAAACCGGAAAAGCTGCAGCGTTTCTTTGAATTCATCACGAACTTCGGGTATATTGTACGAGGATCGGCCAATGATGTTCATCCGAAGGCGTTACAGGAAATCATCGAGGCAGTAGCCGGTAAGCCGGAAGAAACGGTCATATCCACCGTTATGCTTCGTTCCATGCAACAAGCGAAATATGATCCGGAGAGCTTAGGCCACTTTGGATTATCAGCTGAGTTTTACACACATTTCACATCGCCGATTCGCCGTTACCCCGATTTGATCGTACACAGGTTGATCAGGACCTATTTGGTGGAAGGGAAACTCGATGAGGCTACGAAAGAGAAATGGAATGCCATTTTACCTGATATTGCCGATCATACATCGAAACGTGAACGCCGCTCCGTCGATGCCGAACGGGAAACCGATGATTTGAAGAAAGCGGAATATATGCTTGATAAAATCGGAGAAGAATATACCGGGATCATTGGATCCGTTACGAATTTCGGAATGTTCGTCGAGCTGCCAAACACCATTGAAGGACTTGTCCATGTCAGCTTCATGACGGATGATTATTACCGCTTCGATGAGCGTCAGCTTGCAATGATCGGGGAACGCACAGGTAATGTGTTCAGGATTGGCGATGAGATCAACGTACGTGTTTCCAACGTCAATAAAGAAGAACGCGCCATCGATTTCGAGATTATTGGCATGAAGGTAAGCCGTCCGCGTCCATCTGGCGAGAAGAAAATATTCAAGGCCAATTCAGGTGAACGTAAACGGGGCCGTGGTGGCAATGGTGGACGTAACGAAGGGAAAGGCGGCGGCCGCGGAGGTAACCGCAATGGAGATGCGCCTTCTTCCGATAGAAAACCGAAAAAGAAGAAAAAATTCTTCGAAAATGCGCCGGCAGCCAAGCGCAAGAGAAAACCTAAAAAGAGATAAGATTGAGGTGAGGGGATGATTCATTCCTCCTCTCACCGCGATTGGATGTAAAAAGGGGAGAGTACGATGCCAAAAGGCTCAGGTAAACAACTAGCACAAAATAAAAAAGCATATCATGATTTCTTCATTGAACAAACATTTGAAGCAGGCATCGTTTTGAAAGGGACCGAAATCAAGGCAATCCGCGCGGCCCGAGTGAATTTGAAGGATGCCTTTGCTAAAATAGAAAATGGTGAAATCTATCTTCATAATATGCATGTCAGTCCTTATGAGCAGGGAAACCAGTTTAACCATGACCCGTTGCGGACAAGGAAGCTTCTTTTGCATAAGAAAGAAATCAGTAAATTGATCGGTACAACAAAGGAAACAGGTTATACCATCGTCCCGTTGAAAATGTATTTAAAGAATGGCTTTGCCAAAGTTTTAATTGGAATTGGAAAAGGGAAGAAACAATATGACAAGCGTGATGACCTGAAGAAGAAGGAAGCAAAACGTGATATTGAACGTGCTTTCCGTGATCGTCAGAAGATGTAGAACTGCCAAGACCTTACAATTGATTTTTTGAAGCAATCTGTTATAATTAAACCTGTACCGATGACAATTGAATATCAGCCAACTTGCTGACTATTCTTCTCTCGTACGCTCCATTTCAATCATGGGGACGTTACGGATTCGACAGGGATAGTTCGAGCTTAAGTTGCGAGTCGAGGGGATCGGCCTCGTTAAAACGTCAACGCCTATAACTGGCAAACAAAACAACAACCTAGCTTTCGCTGCGTAACAACAGTCGTTAGCTGTTCCTCCCTCCATGGCCCACGTGGTAGGGTAAGGGACTCACTCTAAGTGGGATACGCCGGAATCCACCGTCTGAGGATGAAGGAAGAGACCAATCAGACTAGCTGCTCTGCCGCCTGTCGATAGGCTAATGAGTTCGCGAAATGCGAATATATCGACTACACTCGTAGAAGCTTAAGTGCCGTTATGTCTGGACGTGGGTTCGACTCCCACCGTCTCCACCAATACATATATTGGTGGTTTTTTATTTGTTTTTTTTCAATCAATTCGTTTGCTTTTGTCGAAAAATCGATATATCGAATAATTCGTAGATATACCAGGAGTTTTCGATGATATATCTCCATTTTCGTTGATATATGGCTGAATTCGGAGATATACCTCCATTTTTCGAAGATAATCGGTAATATCGCTTTCCATTAAAGGAATATTCCTTGCTAGTGTAGATTTATTGGGAGAAACCAAGATTGGAGTGATGAAAATTGATTGTAAAACAACGAAAAGTCCCCCTTACTATCCTTAAATTACGTGCTTTAGTGCGCAGGCTTCCTCCGAATCATCCTAAGATCTCCTCAATCATGAATGATCTCAATAAAAGGGAAGCGGGCTATAAAGGGGAAAAGTCCATTGACTTTCCGCTAAGCTTTCTTGATTCGAAAAGATACTTTATCTTCCACGATTTAAGGCTGCAGGAGCAATCCCGTTTTTTTCAACTGGATACCTTATTAATCTCGAAGAAATTTGCCCTTATTATTGAAGTGAAGAATATAGCTGGCATGATTTATTTTGATTCGCATTTCAATCAGCTCATTCGAACGAAAGATGGAAAAGAGACGGCTTTTCCAGATCCCCTCATTCAAGTCAGCCGCCAGGAATCACAGTTGAAGAATTGGTTCTTGAAAAATGGCTTTCCCTCACTACCTATCCTTTCTTTGGTTGTTATCAGTAATCCCCAAACGATCATTCGTACTTCTCCTGAAAACCGTAAACTCCATTACAATGTTATCCATCCCGATGTGTTGCCCTCAAGAATCAACGTAATGGAGGATTCCATTACAGGTTCCATTTTAGGTGAAAAAGACTTAAAGAAAGTAGTTCGGATTATAAATAAGCATCATATCGAAGCCGCCTCTTCCATTCTGGAACGATACAATCTTACCGAAGAAGAACTTATCAAGGGAGTGATATGTGAGAATTGTAAGGGGAATCAGTTATTTAGAAGGCATAGCACATGGTTTTGCAATCAATGCCAACTATTCAGTAAAGATGCACATATCCAGGCTTTACGAAATTATTTTTATCTAATAGGCTCGACTATAACGAATCGGCAGTTGAGGGATTTTTTAAACATTTCCTCCTCATCCAGTGCAACGAGGATTTTGCAATCATTGAATCTGACAGGCCGTGGTGCGAATAAGGGGAGGGTGTACAGCCTTTTTTTTAATGAGTAAAAAACAGAGGTTGACCCTTAGGAGTCAACCTCTGTTCAAAATTATACTTTATTAATTATATCTTCTGTTAAAGAAGAGAATGTTTCCTCCAACGTATGAATCATCCAATCTACGGTGGATGCACCGATGGTTAATTTCTTCCTGAACTTTGGCTCAAAGGACATTCTTGAATGGTAAGTAAGATTTCTAGCTGGACTGTTTTTGATATTCCTTACCATGTTTAGTGCAGATTCCAACTCTATTCTTTCAATTCCTTACCCATTCCCTTTAGGAAGTGGACGCCAAAACCTATTGCCCGGTTTATGTCGGGATCATTCAACGTTTTCATTAAATCCAACACGCCGATTTTCTTATCGGCCTGGAGGAATTTGTTTCCTTCATCGATTCCTGCCAGTGCACTGTTTAGCAGTTTCGTGGATTGTGCGGCATCGGCGTTCATCAAGGCTCCTGTTGCACCCATAAGGGTATTGATCAGGTTTGTTACAGGTTGTCTTGTGACTTGTTGAAGCGCGATTTTTGCAATTTGTTCTTTTCCTTGAAGCATGGAGGTCGCGGCTTCGAATACTCCTGAGTCATTCAGTTCATTGACAATTTTAAACATATTGTTTAACGCATCTTCATTATTGGTGATCAGCGTTTTTAGTTCTTCTAGTTTTTGTAGCTTTATTTCTTCCTCAGTAATGGGATTATGGATTTCCGTAATGGGAGCTGCCATGACCTTTTCACCCTCCTTGTTTATTTTTCCGTTAAGTGAACATACCCTGGACGAGCCCACTTACGTTCAACCTCAACACCATTTTGGGGATGACGTTTTTTATTCCGTGGGTTGGTACCCGGCAGTGGGATTTCTCCGCTTGTACTTAATACTTCCATGCGGACCATCGTTTGTTTGTAAGCAGGAGTGCTTGTACGGTTATCATACACAGGGCCTGTCAAGAAATTAATGGCTGAGTCTTTATCCACTGAGTTCATTGGCAGGAAAAGCTCATTTGCTTGTACTCGGTCTGTAATCAGAACCTTTACTTTAACGGCTCCGAATGGTGAAGCTAAGCGAACAAGTCCGCCATCACTGACTTTTCGTTCTTTTGCAAGCTCGGGAGAAACCTCAACGAATATATCAGGAACTTTAGATTGAATGCCCTTGGATTTATTCGTCATATTTCCTTCATGGAAATGTTCAAGCATACGTCCATTGTTGATATGAAGATCATATTCCTCTGGGAATTGAGCAGGTTCCACCCAATCAGATAGAGCAAAACGGGCTTTCTTATCAGGGAAGTTGAAGCCATCCACATAAAGAAGCGGCGTGCTGGTACCATCATGGCTTCCCCATAGGAAGCTGTTCCAACCTTCAAGGACTTCATAATTCGCTCCGCTAAATAGTGGAGAGAGGCTTGCCATTTCCGCATAGATTTCACTAGGGTGCTTGTAGTTCCAATCCGCTCCTAAGCGTTTAGCAATCTCTTGGGTGATCCACCAGTCTGCTTTAGCTTCTCCTAAAGTAGGCAGTGCTTGGTATAAACGCTGTACACGGCGCTCCGTATTGGTAAACGTTCCGTCTTTTTCAAGAGATGGTACTCCTGGTAATACGACGTCTGCATATTGTGCGGTTCTGGAAAGGAAAATATCTTGAACAACAAAGAAATCCAAGCTCGATAATACGTTATGAACGTGGTTGGCATCAGAATCGACAAGTGCCATATCCTCACCGACAAGGTACATTGCTTTCATATCGCCTTTTTCAATTGCGTGAAGCATTTCGATATTGTTCATACCTGGTTGTCCATCAATTTTTACTCCATATGCTTTTTCGAATTTAGCCCGTGCTGCATCATCAGAAATATGCTGATATCCTGGAAGCCATGTTGGAAGAGTACCCATATCACAAGCACCTTGTACATTGTTATGGCCGCGAAGTGGATACGCTCCAGCTCCTGGACGGCGGTAGTTTCCTGTAGCTAGTAAAAGGTTGGAAATTGCAGCGGAAGTATCGGAACCACCAGTGTTTTGTGTTACACCCATTCCCCAAAGGATGCAAGTCCCGTCAGCATCACGAATCGTTTCAGCTACTTGAATTAGTGTTTCTTTTGTTATTCCTGTTTTTTGTTCTGCATATTCCAAAGTATATTTCTTAAGTATCTCTTTATAATCGTCGAAGAAATTCACATTTTCATTGATGAATTCGTGATCATGCCAGCCTTGATCGATTATATATTTTGTAACGGCCATAAGCCATACTTGGTCCGTACCTTGCTTTGGTCTCATAAAGAGATCAGAACGCTCTGCCATTTCATTTTTCCGAAGATCTGAAACAATCAGTTTTTGACCATGGAGTTTATGGGCCCGTTTAACGCGTGTTGCTAATACCGGATGGCCTTCTGCAGGGTTAGCACCGACGATGATGACAAGTCCTGCCGCTGCGATATCTTTAATCGTGCCAGCATCTCCACCCATTCCGACTGTACGGAATAATCCGTCTGTTGCTGGTGATTGACAATAACGGGAGCAATTGTCGACGTTATTCGTCTCGAAAACTTGTCGTGCCAATTTTTGTATCACATAGTTTTCTTCATTCGTGATCTTGGATGAAGAAATGAATCCGACTGAATTACCGCCGTGCTGTTGCTTGATCGAACCAAATTTTGAGGCAACCAAATCAAGTGCTTCATCCCAGCTTGATTCAACGAATTTCCCATTTTTACGAATCAGGGGCTTGGTCAAGCGTTTTTCGGAGTTTACGAAGTCCCAGCCGAATTTCCCTTTAACACATGTGGAAATGGCATTAACCGGGGCTTCATGAGTAGGCTGGACTTTAAGGATTGTACGGCCTTTTGTCCAAACTTCAAATGTGCAACCTACCCCACAGAACGTACAGACCGTTTTTGTTTTCTTCGTCCTTGTATCACGCATTGCCGCTTCAATTTCCGAAATGGCAAAAATCCCACTGTATCCAGGTTCCACCTCTTTAACAAGGTCAATCATGGGTTCAAGCATGTCGCTTTTCAAACCTGACATGAAACCAGCCTCACCCAGCATTGATTTCTCCATTAAAGCATTACAAGGACAAATGGTGACACACTGTCCGCAGCCTACACATGATGAGTTGTTGATTTCCGTTCCTTCATCCCAGATTACCCTAGGGCGATCTGCTTCCCAGTCGATGGAAAGCGTCTCATTGACCTGTAGATTTTGGCAGACTTCGACGCATTGACCGCATGCAATGCATTGATTGGCATCATAGCGGTAAAATGGATGGGACATATCGACGTCACCCAATTTCACTTTCGGTGTATAAGGATATTTTTGATGTTCGATTTCCATTAATTCTGCCGTGTTATGAAGTGTACAATTTCCATTATTATTATCACATACTGTACAGTATAATGAATGATTTTCCAGGATCCGGTCCATTGCTTCGGTTTGGGCTTCTTTTGCCTTTCTTGAGTCCAAGGCAATATCCATGCCGCTCACTGCCACTGTCGAACATGATCGGACGAGCTTTCCGTCGACCTCGACGATACAAGTGTCACATGTTTGGATTGGATCCACTTCAGGGACATAACAAATTTGCGGATGGGCTATCTCATTTTGATTGATAACTTCAAGGATTGTTGATCCGGTTTTTGCCGTATGCTCCAACCCATTAATTATTATAGTAATATACGAATCACTCATAATATATCCCCCTTTTAGAGCTGAAAACACGTAAAAAAACCACCATGATTACACCTCCAGCTCTAAAACGGTTGTGTAAGTCATGGTGGAATAGTTTAATAGCAAAACTTGCCAATATACCAATCATACCATTATGTATAGGTATTGAAAAAGATAGGGACACAACAATACAATATTGCATACCCAACTTTCATCACTGATATTATACCTTTAATTCCAGAAAGAAACAATCCTGTATAAGGGCTGCAACTTCCAAATTCCTTTTGTTTTTTGTTGATTTATGATAAGACAATTAAGAAGAAGAAAATTCCTTGATTAGGAGTGAGGTTAATTTGTCAAAAGTAATTCATGAATTCAATGATATAATCCGCAAGCTTCGCAAGGAACTATTCGGGAAAGGTCCGGAACGCATACACACAGTTTTCGTCGAAAACATGGCCGTTTCTACATTATATGGGAATTTGACTCCGACGGAAATGTTCATATCAAGATCAGAGGAAGGAAGGGATATGGTCCATTCTGCTCGAACCAAAATGATTCAGGATGTGTATTCGGAGAGTCCTCCTGATGGAATGGAAGAACTGGTTGGGGCTAATCTGGTCCATTTGTTTACAGACATCAAAGTTAAAGAGAACATAGCGATTTCCGTATTTGTATTTGATAAGAATTTAGCGGATAAACTAAACGGGCATTGACCAGGTATGGTAAATCGATGTTCCTTACCAATGGTCGATTGGCTCCTGGATATTAAAAGGGAGTGGAAACGTGAAAGCGATTGAAATGAAGAGGGATATCATCCGGATAACCAAAGGCAACATGAAGCGAACGGAAGATACGATCGTAACGGAGTTTCCCGTTACAGTGAAAATAAATGGCCAGGAATTCGTTACGATGGTTTGCACACCTGAGTACATCGAAGATATGGTGATTGGTTATTTGGCTTCTGAAGGCATCATCAAAAAATATGAAGAGATAAAAGAAATCTGGGTCCAGGAAAAAGAGGGATTTGTTCATGTGAAGACAGATAAAGTGAACCCTTACTACCAGGACTTTCAAAATAAGCGATATATAACGTCTTGCTGCGGGATGAGCAGACAAGGTTTCGTCTTTGTGAATGATGCGTTGACTGCCAAGAAAATGGATAATGTATCGGTAAAACTAACACCTAATGATTGCTTCCGCTTGATGAAGGACTTACAAAATTCTGCTGTCACCTTTCAGAATACGGGCGGAGTCCATAATGCTGCATTATGTGATGTCGATGGCCTCGTATTGAGCAGGATGGACATCGGACGGCATAACGCTTTGGACAAAATATATGGTCATTGCTTGAAAAATGGTATTTCGATAGAAGGAAAAGCCATCGTGTTCAGTGGCCGGATTTCATCGGAAATTCTATTGAAAGTGGCGAAGATCGGCTGTGAACTGATACTCTCGAAATCCGCTCCAACGGAATTGGCTTTGGAGTTGGCTGAAGGATTGGGAATTACCACGGTCGGATTCATTCGTAATGATTCCATGAATATCTATACTTGCCCAGAGAGAATTCAATTAAATGAATGACTGAGCATCCCCCGCTTGAATGGGCAAGAGAATGCGATTATGGGAAGGTCCTTGCCTGCATGGCTTGGGCTTTTTTACTTTGTAAAAGGATATAACCAACATGCCATTTATGGTAAGTTTAATAAAACAAACAGGAAAATCGGTATCGGGGGAAGGGTTATGAATGAAAGGGATTGGCATATTTTAAAGGTGTTACATGAGCACAAGAATATTACTAAAACGGCGCAAAGTTTATATATCTCTCAACCTTCTTTAACGAAACGAATTCAACAAATGGAGAAGGAATTCAATTTAAAAATTGTTGAGCGGGGAACAAGAGGAGTCCAATTCACCCCTCAAGGGGATTACTTGGCAATCTGTGCAGATGAGATGCTGATCAAGCTCCGGCAGATAAAAGAGACAGCGTTCAATATGGGTCAGGAGATCAGTGGAACATTACGGTTGGGTGTTTCCAACTATATTACGCTGCATAAATTGCCCGGCCTTTTGAAATTATTTCGTGAACGATATCCTAAAGTGGATTTCCATGTGACTACAGGTTGGAGCAAGGAAGTATTGAACCTCATTTACAAGGAAGAAGTCCATGTCGGGATTGTCAGGGGGGACTATCAATGGGCAGGGGCAAGGCATCATCTTTTTGAGGAAACGATTTGTATTGCTTCCAAGGAAAAAATCGAAGTCCGGGATCTGCCCTCAATGCCGAGGATTGATTATGGGACAGATGCTCTTTTAAAAACAATGATCGATAATTGGTGGAGAGACAATTTTTCAGGGCCTCCTTTGGTAGGGATGGAAGTGGACAAAGGGGATACATGCAAAGAAATGGTCAGGAATGGACTGGGATATGGAATCCTTCCTAGTGTTTTATTGGAGAAAGACCAAAATCTCCGTCAAATGGATTTGAAGGATAAGCAAGGAAATCTGCTTATAAGGAATACGTGGATGTTATATCATGAAAAGTCGCTGGAATTAAGGCTGGTCAAAGAGTTTGTCCAATTTGTCAAGGACGTCGATTTCATGAAGGATATTTAAAAAGGCACAGAAACTTCTGTGCTTTTTTTTTGTCATTCCATTTTTGAATCGGTAACGATAAATTTTTGGTATTTTAATTATGGGTTTCTCGGCATTATGATAGATGGGAGATGTAAATCAACGGAGGTTTGCCTAAGGAATGGAGAGGTAGTCAAATGAGTGTCCTGTTTCTAATCGTATTGAATGTCATTGTGCCGGTCTTTTTCCTTATAGGGGCGGGGGCCATTCTTCATCGTAAATTCAACCTGGATATGAATACGTTATCTAAATTGAATCACTTCCTGCTCATGCCGGCCATTAGCTTTGTCAATATATATCATAGTAATATGGGTGGGGGAATGATCGTCCAAATATTTGGCTTCCTTGCTCTGCAAGCTGGAAGTCTCATCATAGTGAGTACAGTGATTGCCAAACTCGCGAAGTTTGATCAAAGTCTTTCTGCCACGTTTAAAAATAGTGTGGTCCTAAATAACTCAGCCAATTTCGGACTCCCCGTCAGCCAGATGGTTTTTCATTCCAATCCTCTTGGTCTGTCAATCCAAGTCATCGTGATCATCTTTCAAAATCTATTGAGTTATACCTATGGATTGATGAATTCCGTTTCCGTCCATACAAAAAGTGCAAAGGGTGCCATGCGCGAGTTCTTGAAGAACCCCGTCATTTATGCTCTCTTACTCGGTTTCCTATTACAAGAGGCTTCTTTCGATATTCCTCTGTTTTTATGGACCCCAATTGATAATATCGCGAGTGCATTCATAGCCATTGCCCTGATTACATTGGGGGCACAGAGTGCTTACTTGAAAATAACCCATTTCCCACTTCCGCTTATTCTTAGCTTGATTGGACGCTTAATACTCTCACCATCCATCGCATTCCTGATCATCCACATGCTTGGTTTGGAAGGGACTGTGGCTCAAGGGTTATTTATCGCGAGCTCATTTCCAACATCAAGAAACAGCGCATTATTCGCTTTAGAGTATGGCAACCATCCGGAGTATGCGGCACAGACGGTCTTGATGTCCACTTTATTCAGCAGTATAACGGTAACATTGGTCGTATATCTATCAAAAATTCTATTCTAGTTGGACTGCTCTTAATGGGCAGTCTTTTTCCCCTTTTCCTGCTATAAAACTTTATGAACAATATGAAGATTATGGAATTTATGCATTTTAGTTTAATAATTAAAGAAAATCAAGATATTTTTGTAGAATGAAGAAAACGCTTTCAAAAGGGGGATTCATATGTTTTCTCGTAAAAAGATTTCTGCGGTACTATTGGCAAGTTCGTTAGCTTTAAGTTTAGGTGCATGTGGCAGTAGTTCGGATACATCAGGCGAAAAGAAAGAAAGTACAGGTTATCCGAAAAAAGCCATAACGATCGTTGCTCCTTCGGGTGCAGGTGGAGGATGGGATTTAACAGCCCGTTCATTTACGAAGGTCTTAGGTGAGACAAAACTGGTGAACCAGCCTTTAACCGTCGAAAACAAACCTGGTGGCGGGGGTGCTGTCTTCATGGCCGATTATGCAACACAGCAAGCGGATAATAACGACATGCTTTTCGTGAACTCACCGCCTGTCATCATCAATAATCTTAAAAAAGAGGGCAACAGTCCTTATGGATATAAAAATACGACTCCTTTGGCACAGCTGACAAAAGATTACGGAGCGATAGTGGTAAAGGCGGATTCTGAATTCAAGGATTTGAAATCCTTGTTGGAAGTGGTGAAGAAAGATCCGCGCAAGTTAACTTTTGCAGGAGGATCGGCTCCGGGATCCATGGATCATTTGATTTCCATTCTACCGGCATATGAATACGGATTGGATCCAACTAAGCTTAAATATGTCTCCTACGACGGCGGAGGGGAAGCGATTACGGCATTGCTTGGAGGGAATGCAGATGTAATCGGGACGGATGCCTCCAGCGTCAGGGAATTCTTAAAAGCAGGAAAAATCAGAGTATTGGCCGTAACCTCGACGGAGCGTCTTGGTGGAGATCTGAAAGACATACCGACGGCAAAGGAACAGGGTATAGATGCGGAATTCACGATTTGGAGAGGCGTATTTGGACCTCAGAATATGTCTGAAGAAGCGAAAACATTTTGGGACAAATCCATTGCGAAGTTAGTGGAAACTTCTGAATGGAAGAAGGAAGTGGAAGTTCAAGGATGGGAACAAGAATATAAAAATAGTGAAGAATTCGGCAAGTTTTTAGAAGAACAGGAGAAACAAGTGCAGCAATTATTAGAAGCCTTAGGCATGGAAAAATAATGGGGAGGAAGGAGGTGCTTTCACCTTCTTCTTATTTTCTGAAATGGGGGGACAAGGATGGACGTGAAATTTGATCGCTTTGCATCTGTAGCCTTTCTGGCTGTTGGAGTGCTGTTTATGATAGGAAGCAGGAAGCTTGCCAGCTCGTCATATGGAAGTTCGGTAGGGCCGGATATTTTTCCATTTGTACTAGGACTTGTTCTTGCTGCTTTAAGTATACGCCTGTTCTATGAGGCATATCGGAGCAAGAGACAAGAAGCGAGAAAGGAAAAGCTGGAGTATAAGCCGTTTATCATCATTTTCCTCTCAACCTTACTTTATATTTTGACATTGGAAACGATAGGGTATGTCATTACGACTTTTCTCTTTTTGTTTGTTTGCTTTCAAACGATGGAACGGAATAAATGGGTGACATCCCTCATCATTTCCGCAGGATTTTCCGGAATCATCTATTTTTTATTCGTGAATGTTTTAAAGGGAACACTACCGGGTTGGCCAATCTGGTTTTCATAAGAGGAAGGGGGATGGGAAGTGGGAACTTTTGATTATTTATTACAAGGATTTGAAACGGCACTTACTTGGTATAACATACTTTTTGCATTTTTCGGAGTATTGATTGGTACCGCTGTAGGCGTTTTGCCGGGAATCGGGCCGATGAGCGGTGTGGCTCTTTTAATTCCGGTAACCGCATCGATCACAGGCGGACTTCCACAAGAGCAAGCTGCGACAAGCGCCATCATTTTACTTGCAGGTGTTTATTATGGAGCGATGTATGGAGGGTCGACAACGTCCATTCTATTAAATACACCTGGCGAATCCTCTTCTGTCGTCACTACTTTGGATGGCTACCAAATGGCAAAGAAGGGCAGGGCGGGGAGTGCATTATCCATTTCAGCCATCGGTTCCTTCGTTGGAGGGATCGTCACCCTTATCGCCATGATTGCGTTAGCTAAACCATTATCGGCGATTGCCATTAAATTCGGGCCGGCTGAGTATTTTTCGCTCATGCTTCTAGGCCTAGCGGCTGTCAGTGGACTGGCGGGGAAATCCGTAACCAAGGCACTGATCATGACGGTCTGCGGTTTGTTGATCGGGACGATAGGAATTGATAATGTATCCGGGATCGCCCGTTTTACCTTTGACCTTCCTTGGCTTTATCAAGGGATCGAATTCCTGACGATTGCAGTAGGTCTATTCGCCCTTGGAGAAGTTTTCAAGACGATATTGGAAAAAGAAGAGGACGATGGGGAGATTACGAAGATCAATAATTTGATTCCTTCCAAAGAAGAATTCAAGGAATCCGCGGGTCCCATTGCCAGGGGATCGCTCTTAGGTTTCTTTGTAGGAATCCTACCCGGTGCAGGGGCAACTCTTGCTTCTTTCTTCTCTTATCTTATGGAAAAACGCATTTCAAAAAAACCTGAGAAATTCGGTACTGGAGCGATTGCAGGAGTAGCAGGGCCTGAGACGGCTAATAACGCAGCTTCTGGTGGAGCGATGATTCCATTATTGACTCTGGGGATCCCAGGTTCCGGTACAACAGCCATCTTAATGGGGGCGCTCATGATGTACAATGTTCAACCTGGTCCATTATTATTCGAAGATCACCCTCAGGTAGCTTGGGGACTGATCGCCAGTATGTTCATTGGGAATCTGATGCTCCTCATCCTTAATCTCCCGCTCGTTAAGGTTTTTGCGAAAATCATTGAAACGCCCAAGAAGTACTTGATCCCGATCATTATCGCGATTTCCATCTTTGGTGTATATGCCGTACAAGTATCCACTTATGATTTATTGCTATTATTAGGATGCGGGGTTTTGGGTTATTTCTTGAGTAAAAATGATTACCCTATCGCGCCATTGGTATTGGGGTTGGTATTAGGCCCGATGATAGAAAACAATATGCGCAGGGCCTTGACCATATCCGATGGGGATTACAGCTTGTTTTTCACTAGGCCGCTTTCACTTGCCTTCCTGATTGTAACGGCACTATGGCTGCTCATTCCGGTTTTACTTAAGAAACGAGGGAAAGATGTTGTCATTAATATAGAAGGTTAATGAACAACATTTTCTGAATGTTTCGAAAAACTCCTTTTTTAAAGGGGTTTTTTTTTATATGATGTAAGAAGAGGTGGTTGAATGCGTTTACATACTAAGCTGATGCTGGGCATCTGCACGTTAATCATCTTAATTGGTGGAATCTTTGAAGTTATTTTTATAAATATCTTGGAAAGTAACCTGAAGCAGGAAACAGGGGAAAAAGCATTATCGGTTGCCCAAACCATTTCTTTGCTGCCTGAAATTCACCAGGCTTTTCGAACGGATAATCCTTCTGTAATCATCCAGCCCATGGCAGAAAAAATTCGCAGACAGATTGACGCGGAATTCATTGTTATAGGGGATGAGAATGAAAAGCGCCTGTCCCACCCTGATCCAAACTTGATTGGAAAGAAAATGGTAGGGGGAGATAACGCTGAGGTTTGGAATGGGAAATCCATCATCACGGAGTCAACCGGGACATTGGGTCCTTCCATAAGGGGGAAATCCCCGATAATGGCAGACGGAAAAGTAATTGGGGTAGTTTCTGTCGGTTACCTTCAGAACGATATTGAAAAAGAAGTGTCCAGTATACAAAGAAAGATAGTTTGGACCATTTCTTTTATTTTAATAGGAGGTTTATTAATAGCCTTCTTCATTTCCATAAATATAAAAAAGGCGATATTAGGGCTGGAGCCGAAAGAGATTGCTTGGATGTTTCAAGAGAAACATGCCATTTTGGAGTCGATTCATGAAGGAATCATCGCCATTGATGTTCATGGGAAAATTACGGTTGTCAATGAGACGGCGCATAAATTCCTTCATATTCCTAAAGATGTTGAGCTTCGCGGGAGAAAAATTGAAGAAGTCATTACACATACACATCTGCTTGATGTAGTCAGCACAGCACAGGCAGAGTATGATCAGGAATTTATGATTGACGGTGAGATTTTTTTGGCTAGCCGCATTCCCATTTTAAATAAACACGGAGAAGTCATCGGCGCTGTTGCAAGTTTGAGGAATAAATCCGAACTATCCAACCTACTTCAAGAGCTTTCCCATGTAAAGGCGTATGCAGAGGGGTTAAGAGCGCAGACACATGAATATTCCAATCGGCTCTATACTCTTCTTGGTCTGATTCAACTGGAGTCCTATAAAGAAGCGATAGATTTTATTTCGAAGGAAGTCGATGTTACCCAAGGTTTCATTCACTTTCTAATGAAGGAAGTGCCCGATCCGATTATTGCTGGGTTCATCTTAGGGAAAGTAAGTTTAGCCAGTGAGCTTAAAATTGATTTTACAGTTGATAGGGAGAGCAGTTTTAAAGATATTCCATCAGAGATAAATCGGGATTTATTAGTGACGATCATCGGTAACCTGATCAACAATGCCTTCGAAGCTGTGAGGGACCAAAGGGAGGGAAAAAAGGTATCGTTGTTCGTCACGGACTTAGGTAAAGAGTTGATCATTGAAGTGGAGGACAATGGAAAAGGGATGGATCCAGAAATTGCGGAACAAATTTTCCTAAACGGTTTTACGACAAAAAGCCATCAAACCAATTCAGGTATCGGCCTGAGCCTTGTTCAGGAAGCGATTGATGGATTAGGAGGATCTATCACTTTTTCAACGAAAGAAGCGGAATATACGATCTTTACTGTGGCCATACCAAAAAACAGAGGGGTGATTAAATGAAAGCCGTTCGTGATATAGAAGTTTTAATCGTAGAAGATGACTTACGGATTGCCGAGATACAGAAGCTATTCATCGAAAAGATTGAGGGGTTTCAAACGATCGGGATTGCGTCAAGTTATGTCGAGGCCAAAAGCTTCATTGAAATCATGCAGCCGGATCTATTACTGCTCGATATGTATTTTCCGGATATGAATGGCCTCGATATCCTAAAAGAAATCAAGCAGCAAAGCAAACAAAGTGATGTCATTATGATAACGGCGGCAAAAGAGATCGAAAAAGTCCAGGAAGCCATCAAGATTGGCATATTTGATTATATTATCAAGCCTGTCGTATTTGAACGCTTTAAGCAGTCCCTACTCCGATATCAAGAGTATCACATGAAACTGTCTGAATTAGAAGAAGGCAATTTTCCCATGACGCAGCAACAGGTGGACAAGCTTTTGCGAAAGGAAGTGAATGGCAACAGGGAAGGAGAACAGATTTCACTGCCGAAAGGGATCGATAGGATGACTTTGGAGAAGGTGATGCTTGTGTTGGGAAAAGCATCAGCTGGGTTAACTGCAGAAATAGTGGCGAAGGAAATGGGCGTGAGCAGGACAACGGCCAGGCGCTATCTTGAACACTTAATGTCGGAGGAAAAAATTGAAGCGGATTTAACATATGGCACGGTAGGAAGGCCTGAACGGGTATATGCCGTCAAAATATAAATGGGTTCGCCGGATGGCGGATCTGTTTTTTTTTGTTGGATTAAGTACATAGTCTGGCAGAAAATAGATTGGGATTGATTCGAAATTTGTATGGAATGTTACATGAGATTTTGAGTGAATTTATTATTTTTTGACGTGTAAAAATGATAAATGGGGAGAAAATACGTGTGAAAAGTGAAAGGGTAGACAAGTATATGACAATTGTCATGCCAGCCCATTGACGTTTATGACTACAGATGAACGGTGATCAATCCTATACTTAAGGAAGAAAGAGAGTGTCATTGAACACACGCTGCCGAGGCATGAATGAAAGCTGCCTTAAAAATGTAATCTCATCAATCCAATTAAACACTCCAGGTTTTAATATAGAGTTAAGAGGAGGAAATCATGAGTAACCATAATCAAAAACAATTGAGAAAAGACGTTGCGCCTTTTGAAAAATCCAATATTAAATCAAGTGTAAAACAGCTTATAAATACTTTTCCACCATTTTTCCTATTATGGTTTTTAGCTTATCAAAGCTTATCGATTTCATATTGGCTGACCCTGGCCCTTTCGGTTCTTGCTTCAGGGTTCGTGGTCAGGATCTTCATCATATTCCATGATTGCTGTCATCAATCGTTCTTCAAAAGCAGGAAAGCGAACAATATCCTAGGTACAATCAGTGGGATCGTCACATTATTTCCGTATGAGCAATGGAAGCATAGTCATTCCATACATCATGCAACCAGCAGTAATTTAAACAAACGCGGTACAGGAGATATTTGGATCATGACCGTTGATGAATATGTATCTGCCACATTCTGGGGACGTCTAGCTTACCGTTTATATAGAAATCCGATCGTCATGTTTGGTTTAGGGCCATTTTATCTATTCCTTGTGTCGAATCGCCTGAATGTAAAAGGTGCAAGAAAGAAAGAACGAATGAATACGTATTTGACAAATGCGGCCGTCGTTGTGATTTATGGTATATTATGTTTGGCTATCGGATGGCAGGCATTCTTGATGATCCAAGTACCGCTTCTTTTTGTAACGGGATCATTGGGCATCTGGCTGTTCTATGTACAGCATCAGTTTGAAGATTCTTATTTCGAAGAGGAATCAGAATGGGATTACGTGAAGGCTGCCATTGATGGAAGTTCTTATTATAAGCTTCCAAAGATTTTACAATGGGTAACAGGAAATATCGGTTTTCACCACGTGCATCACCTTAGTCCAAGAGTACCAAACTATAATCTGGAAAAAGTCCATGATTCTACCTTGCCTTTGCAACAGGCAACGACAATCACTCTTGGTTCAAGCTTAAAGTCGCTTCGCTTCCGCCTTTATGATGGCGAAAACAAAACGTTTGTAAGTTTTAAAGAGATGAAGCACCGTCTAAGCGATACAAAATCAAAGGTAGGAATCAATAACAAACGTCCAAGCCTTCAAGAAAAATAAATAGCTTATCAAAAAACCATTCAATTTCCATTGGATGGTTTTTTGATAAAACCCTGTAGTATATACTAGAAGTAAAAGAAAATGAGGCTGAGCCATGCAAAGTTGGTATCATATTTTTCCGAAGAACACAGGGCTAAGCCCATATGTGTGGATCATTTTTTGTATCCTTCCTTTTTATTTCATTTTTAAATCTTCATCGATGCTGGAGATTGTTTTTGGGATCGTCATGATCATTTTATTTTTCATTTCATATGGCCTCTCATTCGTTTCGAAGGGATGGCCCGTATACGTTTGGACTGCGATACAAATAGTCATATCCATTTCCATGACCATATTTTTCAGCTACATTTACTTTTCACTTTTTTTAGCATTCTTTATTGGGAATGTTCAAAATAAGGTTGGTTTTTTCGTATTATATTCAATCCAGCTATTAGCTACCATCGTATCAGTCAACATTGGGTTCATCATGAAAGATCCTACCTTCTTTTCGCAGTTTCCCTTTATGCTCATTTGTGTAGTTGGGGTGATTCTTCTTCCATTCAACACTTATAATCGGAATAAACGGGATAGGCTGGAAGAACAATTGGAAGATGCACATAAAAGAATATCCGAGCTTGGCAAAATGGAAGAACGTCAGCGAATTGCTCGTGATTTACATGATACACTTGGTCAAAAACTTTCTTTGATAGGCTTGAAAAGTGACCTTGCAGGGAAATTGATCGATTTAAATCCGGATTCTGCTAGGAAGGAAATCAAGGATATCCGCCAAACGGCGAGGACGGCACTTAAAGAAGTACGGGAAATGGTATCAGAAATGCGTGGGGCCAAGCTAAGTGATGAAATCATCCGGATCAGGCAAATATTGAAAGCGGCAGAGATCGATTTCAATTTGGAAGGCACCACGGAATTGCAAGATACCCCATTGCTTGTTGAAACGGTTTTAAGCATGTGTTTGAAAGAAGCGGTTACTAATATCATCAAACATAGCCGTGCCGACTCCTGTAATATCGTTATAGAAGAATTACAGACAGGAGTGACGATCAAAGTCCAGGATAATGGAGTGGGGCTTTCACATAAATCAGAGTTTTTTAAAGGCAATGGACTTCAAGGCATGAAAGAAAGGCTTGAATTCGTTAATGGCAGCCTGGATATTCAATCAACTGATGGAACCACTCTCTACATTAGGGTTCCGAATGCAATAAAAAATAATGGATAGGTGGGATTAACATTGATTCGAATCGTAATTGCTGAAGACCAGCGGATGCTGCTAGGTGCACTGGGTTCTATCCTTGATTTGGAAGAGGATATGGAAGTTGTCGGAAAAGCGAGCAATGGGGAAGAAGCAATGAATCTCGTCAATCGTTTAAAGCCGGATATCTGCATAACGGATATTGAAATGCCAGTTAAAACCGGGCTTGATGTAGCAGAAGAGATCAAGAATCAGGGCCATCAATGCAAAGTCATCATTTTAACCACTTTTGCACGTCCTGGGTATTTTGAAAGAGCCAGAAAGGCCGAGGTAGGGGGATATCTTCTGAAGGATAGCCCAAGTGAGGAATTGGCGAACTCGATCCGTGTCATCATGGATGGTCGGCGCATTTATGCTCCTGAGCTGGTGGATATGGCTTATGAAGAAGAAAACCCTTTGACTGAAAGAGAGTGTCAAGTACTGAAGTTGATAGCAGATGGTAAGAATACAAAGGAAATTGCCAGCCAACTTTATTTGACTAATGGGACGGTTCGCAATTATATTTCGGTGATTCTCGATAAATTGGATGTAAGCAATCGAGTTGAAGCGATTGTAAGATTCAAGGAAAAAGGCTGGTCAAAAGATTGATTAAAGGATTTGCCAAAGAGGGAGATCCTTTTTGGCGCGATTAGCCTGTTGGCTCCGTAAATCAGAATCAAAAAACACATGGTTTCGGTTAGGATATGATATATTAATTTTTATTCATTAGTATAGGAAGGAGATGACCATTATGCAAAAAGCTACATTTGCTGGAGGTTGTTTTTGGTGCATGGTGACACCATTTGAAGAACAACCCGGAATTGGAGGAATCGTATCCGGTTATATGGGAGGACAGGTTGAAAACCCAACTTACGAGGAAGTGAAGACGGGGAAAACGGGTCATTATGAAGTCGTTGAAATCACTTTCGATCCTCGATTATTCCCTTATGAAAGGCTGCTGGAACTGTATTGGCAGCAGATTGATCCAACAGACGACGGCGGTCAATTCCATGACAGGGGAAGTCAGTATTTAACGGCCATCTTCTATCATGATGATGTTCAAGAAAAATTGGCCAATGAAGCAAAAGAACAGGTAGCAACCAGCGGGAAGTTCAAGAAACCGATCGTAACGGAAATCCTTCCGGCCCAAACCTTCTATCCTGCAGAGGAATACCATCAAGACTATCATCAAAAAAACAAAGAGGATTATAAAGCGGACCGTGAAAAGTCAGGACGCGATGAATTCATTGACCAACATTGGGTTGGTAAATAAAAAGGACCGGGTGTGTGTTTTCACATGAAGTGAACCCAAAAAGTTAGACACTTTATTTAATTAGGCAGCCTTGAGGGCATGAATCCGGTAATCTACCGGGCTCATGCCTTTTAATTTTACCTTGATTCGTTGATGATTGTAGTAATGGATAT
>NZ_CAKKLV010000009.1 GCF_918698115.1 Peribacillus sp. Bi96 | reverse complement strand
TATCGAAATCCAATATCCCGCCTACGACAGCAACATCCGTACCGTGTCCCCTGTATGTTTTTGCAAAAGAACCATATAAAGAAATAATGGCTTTCTTCGGTTGCTTTCCGAATAGTGTCCTTGCTACCCTGCCAATTCTGGCAGCTCCTGCTGTATGTGAACTGGAAGGTCCAATCATGACGGGACCGATTATATCGAATGCAGATCTGTACTTCATTGTGTAATGCCCCTTTTCCTGGCAAAAGATTCGGCTAACCGTCTTTCATTATGCCGCTTTTTGTTCTTCATTCACCCTTATTTCTGAAACAGTCCTAATCTTATAATTCTTGAATACGAGCGAGCCAAGGAAACCTACCGTTGCTCCAACAACTGCGCATATCCCAGCAGTGATCGTCACTTTTACTGGATCATTGAAACCGTACATGACTGCCAACCCTGCGATAGGTGTTGCCGTCCCTGTTGCATTATTCACTAAACCAAACATGGCCACAACCACACCTGCAGCCGCTCCGCCAATGAAATTGGTGGAATACACAGGAATGGGATTGGCGGATATGATATCTGCTTGTGTCAAAGGTTCAATCGCAACCGCAATTGTAGTACTTCTGTCTCCAAATTTCAAGCGATCGAACAAAACAAAGTTCATGAAAGATGATCCAAATACTGCAAGTGCCCCGATTGCCATAGGAAGTCCCGTCAATCCAAGCATTGCTGTCAATGCCATCGAGCTTAATGGTGCAGTGGCGACGACCGTTATGACCCCTCCAAGAATGATTCCCATCAAGATTGGATTACTGTTTGCCGTTTCCTTAATGATTCCACCGATATTCAAAAGCGTTGCATTCACCAAAGGCGTTAAATTTTCACCAATAAACCGGACGAGCGGCGCTGCAATGATGATGGTAACGATTAAATCCAATCCAGCAGGAACTTTTTTCTCGATGACTTTCACAAGGAAAGCAACAAGATACCCTGCGAAAAATCCAGGCAGCAAACCTAAGCCCGCACATGAAACACCAAGTAATATAGCATATACGGGAGAAACCCCTAGTGCTAATGCAACAAGTGAAGCCGCTGCAACGCCCCCCATGCTTCCTGCCGCATCCCCTACTTCTCCAAGGAATTTAATATTGAATAAATCCCCTCCGACATACCGCTGAAATGCTTCCACTAGAAAAGCGGCAACCGCTGCATTGGCAAGTGCACCCATTGCTTTCATCCCTTTTGGGGCTTTAAAACTGAATAATGAAAATAAACCAAGTACCAATAATAATAAGGCCGTTCCTTTTAAAATTCCCATTAACTTCTCTCCTCTTAGTGATTAGTAAGTATACTTTGACCTAATATTTAAATCGAACTACTAATTCATCTTCAATTTTCCGATTAAAAAACACTCATCGGTCCATTGTTTTTTTTCGTAGTTGGCTGTCTCTAGTTCTTAATCAATTAAGAATTTCTTACGAAAAATAAGGAATAGAATTAAATTCACTATTATTATATTAAGATAGCTTTATTTCATCTAACAATGTAAACCCTTTCATTTATTTTCTCATATTAACATATATTAGTACTCATACCTACAAAAACTTTTAATTTTTAAAGCGAAAGTAATGATTGATTTTTCAGTATATTACAATAATTAATAACATTACTTACAACAATTAAAAATAAAAAAAAGCAGCCATCAGGCTGCTTTCCCCTTCTATCTCCGATTTAACTCGCTTTTTTCTCATCGTTGGATTTAGCGGCACCCCAAATCTCGGACGCCCATTCAGGATGATCGATGAATGGATTGCGGTTATTCTGCCAATCATAAATGACATCATTACGATGGCTTTCGAAATCGTCGACAGGGTCGAGATCATTCCATTTCAAAAGAGTCGACAGCTTTCCATGAAGCGGCTTCGGATACGTATTGACTGTATCGGATAATTCAAGATCCAACTCACCGTTTCCTTCATAACGGACGGCCATGTAAAATATCATCCGGGCTATATCGCCTTTAACCTGGTCCGGCGGCTCCCATGAATCAGCATCAAACTTACATGCACATCCGCTATATGTTTGACCGCCCTCGTCGAAATCAAGATGGCCCCGTTTGCCATTCACTGATACATCAGCGGGACGGAGGTGATGAAGATCGGTCCCTGGGCCTTTGCTTGTTCCAAAATCACCGTGGGACTTGGCCCATACATGTTCACGGTTCCATTGTCCCGCATTTCCCCCATTAGAGTTCTTCGAAATCGATTTTCCAGAGTAAAGCAAAATGACATTATTGCTGTTATCCGGATCTTCATCCGTTTCTTTAAGGGCATTCCATACTTGATCATAGGATAACATCGTATGACCCTTGATTATCGAATACAGAACCGACTTCAATTCCGTTCCTGTTTTACCTGTTGCCGATTCGTAGTATGATTCAAGCTGCATATCATTCGATACGGTTAAAGTGAAACGGGCAACCACTTCCGATTGTTTGTCCTCAGCCTTGACTGCGACAAGGTATGTTCCCGCTTCATTTGTAGGAAGAGTTAATGTCGAGCCTACAACTGTACCGATGGTGGATGAAAAGGTCAGTGGATCTCCATCCGGATCTGTTACGTGCTCACTCAAATCAATCGTGACCTTGGAACCGACTTTAACTTCTAAATTTGCCAAGTTTTTCGTTACGATAGGTGCTTGATTCTCTCTAGTGTCAAAAGGAGAAGCAATTGCTTCCCCTTTTGAATCGAAAAACTTGATATTCTTCGTGTCGACACCTTCCGTTACAGACCACTTCTGAACATTTTCAGCACCTCTGATTTCTTTTACATTGGCGTTATCAATGATGACTTCCTTCACCGCCATGCCTCCAAAATCAATGACCGCGCCTTCCTTATCCGGTTTGATCGTTACAGTTACATCTTTCAGCCCAAGACCTTTCAGTACAGCATAAGAACCTTTTAGCAAGATGCCTTCTTCGATTTTGGACGTTTCATCAAGATCGATCAAAGCACTAGGTGAATCAATCGTAAGTTTTTTTGTTTTAACGTTCGTTAAATGATACGTTTTGTCTGGAGCAACTGGTTCAACTCCCCCTGATTCAGTTAAAGCGGTTTGAATCAATACAGGATCGTGATCGCTTGCCCGTCCATGCACTTCCATGAAGGATGAGTTAATATGGACAATATCGACTTTCGTTGCAGCCGCCATATTATTTGATACCAGGATATGGTCCAGTACTTGGGAATTACCTTGATATGTGTAAGAATAACGTTTTTCAAAAGGGACCTTCTCGATCATATTGGTTAAGTCTTTACCCTTTAATGTTTTAAGCGGTGCCGAAAATTCATAGTCATTAAAATCTCCAAGCAACACGATATTTGCCTTGGCATCCTGTGACTTGATATCACTGACAAACCCATTGACGATGGAGGCAATTTTAAGCCTTTGCGTCTCACTTGAAAGCACAGGAGGTTGGTTCTTGCCGAATAATGGCTGGTCGCCGCCCTTTGAATTAAAATGATTGGCCACTACCACTACACTTTCCCCTTTAAATTCGAATTGAGCGGCCAAAGGCTTTCGACTTGAAGTGAAGGCAGAATTAGTAGGCTCGATTCGTCCAGGGTTCAAGGTAAGTTTTCCGTCTTTGAAGGCTACGGATTGTGTCGCTGTCCCTTTCGTCCCCTCCGTTAATTTGACACGGTCCACATTATATAAAAAGCCTACACGGATATTCCCGCCAGGAGCCCCGCCATCAAGTTTATCTTCTGGCGCGATATCGATGAATTGATATTGCGGTCCGCCTAATGCTTTTATTTTGTCGGTCAACTTTTTGGCGCTTTGAGCAGAATCCGTTGTCCCGCTATCTGTTGCTCCATCATTATCCTGCATTTCCGTTACGCCGATGATATCCGGCTGTTTAAGGTTAGTAATGATGGATGTTGCAATCGTTTCAACTTTCGCGTTAGCAGTTTGCGTAGAGAAATTTTCTATATTATAGGAAGCAATCGATAGTTTATCGGAATCCTTCTCTAAAAATGTCACTTCCCGAGCCGTACCGCCATCCTTCAACGTTGGCAGCTGGTTTTTATTCGTCAATACCCGATAGTTGCTATACCCATAACTGATGACGCCCGAAACTGGCCCTTCAAAAGAATCCCCTGTTTTCGCTACAAATGATTCATCATCCAAATCCAAAGTAATTCTTTCAGGATTGAAGTCCGTTTCCGTTATTTTGACGCCTTGAACGGCAGTCGTCGTCTCCATATTTCCCGGAATCACGACCAATTCACCGTAGTCTTGTGGTGCAACCACTTTCGGATTATAAACTTGTACGAGCATCCCTTCCAAGCTCTCGTAAAAATCAATACCGTCTTCGTTTGGATTAAAATCCGTCAATCTATCATCATCTATATTTTCAGACGGTGGAGTGACATCTTTACCAATGACAATCGGTTTTGGAATCTCTTTCGTGCCAAGTTTTTCAATGGTCGTATTCGTCAATTCAGTTGTTGGCAGATCCGTCATTTTCATCTCCGAATATCCTTCGATATACCACTCGACGACTTTACCGGCCACTTTGACATGGTCTCCCGCTTTTAGGCCATGTACTTTGCTGTACACAAGTATTCCCTCTGAAGTCGTTAAGTCCTTATCCGGATTCGGATCCTGCATGTAAAAGTTATTCGCATCTTTTACATAAGTGACGACACCTTCCACATCTGAGACGAGTTGATTCTCATACGATGAAAAATGATTCATCCCCTGGATGTCACGTATCTTCAATTCATTGGTTTTGGTAACGGTATAGGCAAATGTAAAAACCTCCGATGTTTTGTCGTTGACAGCGATTGCCTTTATGACCGTATCTTTCATTAAAACAATAGGCTCAGTGTACAAGGTACTTGAAGAAGTCGGAGTGGATCCATCCAGCGTATAATGGATCTTCGCTTCTTTCCAACCCGATTCAAGTGATACTTTTGTATTTTCACTAACCGTACCAGGGAAAATATCCGTGTAAACGGCCGGTTTGTTGACTAGTTCATAATCTTCAATACCACGCGGCTTCAATTGATATGTGTCATTGAACTGCGATGCGATTCCGGTAACGGAAATGACATCGCCTTCCTTAAAGCTCTTCAGGAAGTCATCATAATTCGAACCGTTCCGGTTATCATGACGAACGATCACAGAGTTTCCTTTAGCATCTGTCGCCTTGAATTCAAATGTTCCGTATGTTCCTGATGCTTCCAATCCTGTAATGGTTGCTTCTTCAATCGTTACCAACTCACCTTGTGTATCCCCATTGACGCCGGATGCATCAACTTTTTGGATTTCAGGAAGCTCATTACCTGAAGAGACGACTTCCAAGGAGGTTGGTTGAATTTGTAATTCTTTATTATAAGCGGACACTTGGCCGATTAAACGAACCTCATCCCCTTGCTTTACATCCGCAGGCCATGAAGAAGCATAAACATATAGCCCAGCCGTTTCATCTTGGATATAAAAGCCTTTTCCTCCCCAAAAGCCGAGCCCTGTCGTAACCACCCCATCAACCTGCACGACATCTTCGGTATTCGTACGTGCCTCGGCAATAGACTCCAGAACCTTCACATCAGGCTGTTCAGGAGGTGTTCCTCCATCAGAGATGATGGTGTAATCCGTTGCCGATTTAAGACCAGGTACGGAAAAATATTTTTCCAGTTTTCCCGTGATCGTCACCTGTGCTTTGAGTAATTCCGAATGGTCGACTAGATTCAATGACGTACGAATGTTTCCGGACGGAAGCTGGACAGGCATGATTTTCTTTACATCCGTTTCATCCGGATTATCAGCTATTCCAATATTCGTACTTTCAGTAAAGGGCGATGTTTGTTGATAGCTTGTACCGCTTTTAGCTGTGCCGACGATGTACCCCTTCACCGTCGCCGTTCCACTGTTATTATTAATGGCTTCCGCTACTGTTATTGTCCCTTCTGCTTTCGCATCGGCTGCATATGGCAAAATTGTTGATAGCACGAACAATATAGCAAAGAAAAGCTTGCTTATCCCATTCTTCTTCAAGATCTCAACCCCTCCAACTTTTTACGTACTGCATATTCTAAGGTCCGCCTCAAGCAGCTTTCATTGCGATGCCATTTAAAGAATGGTCTCGCCGTTCACGGTGACACCGCTCATGTTCACGGTTTTCCCATTAAGCCCCGATAAATCCAAATTGCCCTCGACTGTAACATTTGAAAAAGTAAAGCTATCAGGAGGAGTTCCTGTTAATGTAAGATTCCCTTTTACCACTGCATCTTTTAATGAAGCGAAATCCGTGATGTCCACAACCACATTACCTTCATGTGTTTTCGGTGCATCAGCCGTTCCTCCAAAGTCTTTCGCCAATACCACAGTCGGATCTGTAGGGTTTCCGGCCACATCTTTAATGCGTCCCTCGATGCTTGGATGGACCGTTTTCAGACCACTTACATAATCCCGTAGATTTTCCCAATCGGAGAGCCCAAGATCCGTCACTCTTCCTTCTTCATAAGCCTTCTTGAAAACGGTGAATCCATCCCCGCCCTTAGCTGTAAAAGCGTTGGTTGCCACAACATATACCTTCGTTGCATCCAATTCGGAATAAGTTCCATCTTGGCCCAGGACTTCAACCTTGTTCACACGATTGCCTGCTTCCTTCGAACTATCGTAACTGAATTTCATTCCTGATACATGCAGAAAGCCGCCATTTTCCTTAGGTGCCAGGCTTACACTATGCTCTAATGCTTCCGTGATTTCTGCACCCGTCAGCTTCATCGTCGCCAGTGTATTCCCAAACGGTAAAACGGTAAGTATTTCCCCTAAAGTGATTTCACCTTGATCGATAGAAGCACGGATTCCCCCGCCATTTTGGAAAGCGATGACCACATCTTTATTAAACTCTTTTGCTTTACTAAGCATTCCATCCGTAATTAAATTGCCCAGTTCCGTTTCATTTTTACGAACGCTCGGATTCGTTTCAACGCCTCCATCACGCGGACTTTCCAAGGCTTTCACAGTTGTTGCACCTGTCTTCGTTTCTTTCAGCTCCTTAATCTTTGAGGAGTACGTTTCGAGCTCTTCTGCTGCCTCAGCATCATCCTGTTTTTCAGCAAGCTTGATCAGCTTACCAGCTTGTCCGACAATCTTACCTTTCTTATCAAAATTCACATCGACCGTTCCTAAAAAGTCACTATACTGATACCCTTGAACAATGACAGTTGGCTCTTTCGTTTTCCCTTTGTCATCCTTGTCAATAACCACCGGAGCATCTAACTGCGTATGACTATGCCCGCCCACAATCACATCGATCCCTTTGACCTTGGCAGCTAGTGTTAGGTCATTGTCATAAGCTGCATTGTCATCATAACCAATATGGGAGATGGCAACGATCTTATTCACACCCATGCCTTCGAACGCTTCGACCGCTTTTTCGGCTTCTTCAAGATAGTTTTCAAATTCAATACTTCCAGGACTAGAAATATCTTTCGTTTCTTCAGTCGTAAGCCCGAAGAACCCTACCTTTTGACCATCCACTTCTTTCACGATTCCATTGTAGATCTTCCCTTGCTCTGGTTTACTAGAAATCAGATCTGTGAATAGCCCCTTGAACTTATCATCTTTGGAGAAGTCCACATTCGAGCTGACAAACGGGAACTGTGCCCCCTTAACAAAGTCAGCCAATGCTTGATGCCCTTCACCGCTTGATCCCAAATCAAACTCATGATTTCCAAATGTCATGACGTCATATTTCATTAAATTCATGAAGCGAAGATCTGCTTGTCCCTTGAATTCATTAAAATAAAGTGTCCCCGAGAAGACATCACCAGCATCCACCAAAAGGGCTTGCGGCTTTTCCTTACGCACTTCTTTAACAGCTGTCACCCTTTTAGCCACATTGTCGAGGTGGGCATGCGTATCATTCGTATGCATCAAGGAAAGCGTGATGGCCTTCGGCTTTAAAGCTTCTTTAGCAGCAGCCACTTTTTTATCAGCCAGCGCTATTTCCTCTTCGAATTTCTTTCGATCGGAATCCTTGATTCCATTGAAGTGAATGGCGGCCCTCGCTTTTTTAGCCGCTTTAATCTGCTCTTTCGTTTTAAGCTCCCCGTTGGCAAGAGCAACATAGGCATTTACCCGTTTTGCCACTTCTTTTTTCTTTTCTGCATATACCGCATCATCATACTTACCTGTCACTTCTTTTACATAAGCATGGATGGCTTTACCGAGCTTTGATGTTTTGCTGACCTTTTTCAACTGTGAAGAAACGGTTTTCATCCGATTGTCCGCGGTCTTTAATTCACCTTTCTTGACCCAGTAAGCTACTTTTTCATAGTAGTACGGCACTTTTAGGTCACCGTTCAAAGCTGTTTTGGTTGATTTAGTGAATTTATCATATAAAAGCTTTTCAATCTTCGCACCGTACACCGTATCTTTAATATCTTTGTCTGTCTTTTTCACGGATTTATCCAATGCATTGTATAGATCCCTGATATCATTGGATTTCTTGGCAATGACCGAATTCGTAAAGGCATTAATCGCCTTATCATGAGCAGCTTTTGCTTTTTCAGCCGCTTTATATCCTTTTACATAGCCTTCTGAACGTGTGATATATTTATCATAGGCTTCGATTTCTTTGTATTTGGCATCTTTTTCTTTTTTGCTTAACATTGATTTTTTTATGGTAGAGTTGATGTCTTTTTTAGCTTGTTTAGCCGACTTGATTTGTTTCTCGACAGTGGACACGGAAGCGAGTTTAGAAGAGTAGAAATAGGTATCGAATGGCTTTTTGATGGTGGCCTTCGCCGTCTTGATTTTACTGTTCAGGCTAGTAGCAGCATCTGATGGTGCCGGAGCTACTGCTACGATCGTTGTCGCGGCCATTACTGTAGCTGATGCAATTTTAAATATTTTCTTTTTCCCCATTAGAGTTTCCCCCCATTAGTTCTATATTGACATAATATTTTGTCAACCTATCCGTGAAATCGACATACTTTTCCAAAAACCTGAATAAGTGTTAATCTTTTTACACAAATCCCCCCTACTTTTTTCCTGTAAAGATTCGTGTACATCCTATATTACAACAAAATAATCCAATTTTAAAATAAATTTACAATATCACACAAATTATTAACAGAATATTTTCATTATACTTAATCCATAATGCCTATTAACCGATTGAAGCTATCCCAATAAAATTATTTAATAGGATAATAGTATGGAGATTTATTTAAACTAACTTTGGACTTTGTACCTAAATTTACAAACAGTCATAAAAAAAGGGAGATACTTAAATCTCTCCCCAGTCTTTGTTCTATGCCATATTGATTCAACATGATGAATTTCAATTTATTTCTGCTTTACCTTCGTTTGACCCACTTTCAATTGGAATTAATATCTCAAACTCGGGATCCTCTGACCCTATCAAGTCAATCTTATATAATTCCAACTTTATTGGCAGTTGGTCGTACACCTCCATGTTTTCCTCTTTTAATGGTCGATACCCACACTCTCTAATTCTATCTGATATCATTTCATAAGTGCTGGTTATATCTTCTCCCCTTTCATGTGTATGGCGGGCGTACCAGCGTTCGGTAATGTTCAATGATTCCATGCAATCCAGAACTGGATGGCCAGCAGACACTTCCACTGCGATATAATGCGTGAACCCACCTGGTATATTGTGATGGTTAATACCCAGCAAAACATCGGGATCAATGATAGGTTGAACAAATCTAGCGTTCTCTTTCATTTGGACATGCAAAGCGTGAATGCCGCCTTTTCCCGCTTCTTCAAAAGTGCCCTGCCACTTATAGCCGACAGCATTAAAAGCTGGTTTCTTAATGATTTCCAGTTTTACTCTTGTCATGTTATTACCCCAAAATCCTTAAATATAAATCGATACATACTTATTCTTCATTTTTCTTCTTTTACCTTCGATTAAAAGAAGTTTCTTAGATGATGATAAAAATGAACGGTTCATAAAAAAAGTTGCACCATCTTGAATTAAGTGTAATCTTTTATAAAAACCGAATGAATGCTGGATTTTGGTTTTCCTTAATGAACTAAAGGGGCGGGCTGTACCTTGAATGGTTTTGAAATATTGAATTTACATAATGATCAAGGAGGAAATGAATTGAAAATCGAGCAAAAATTGATACAAGATGCCCACTATCGTAGATTATTTGTTGCTTTATTAATGGTTTCATATTTTATTTTAGACTTCACTTTTATTAAGGGCGTTGTGTTTTCAATTTTTATTGTGATTATTGCTAGTTTGATTAATCTTTTTGATAAGCGTAAAAATGTAAAGAATTAAACAAGGTGTTGACAAGCTTTCCTGCAACCTTGTTTGTTTAGCAACTATCAAGTGAGTTAGCTTAAAAGCTGAACTATCGATCTTTTTTCAAAATCAAGTGTTTTTATTTATCAAATAAGGATTTAATAGGTCTTTTTAAACAAATTTTTTCCAAAGTTACAGCAGATTGGATTCCAGGTCAAATTATTCTCGAAGTCATAGCCTTTCCTGGTACGAAATCCAATGAAAGGCTATGAATATCTCTTTAAAGCTTCTTGCATGGAAAAAATGCCTCCCTAAATGTATTGCCCGTAACATATTTCCGCAAACCACCCTTCGTTACCTCTATTAATCTATAAGAAAGCCAGCACATCCAATTCAATTAAACAAAGAATCTTCCATCTTTATCAACACATTACATCACAAAATACGCATCCACTTCCCAACCCCAATACCAGCCTCCTAGGCAACGAAAACAAATCCGCGTACCTCTCCATTAAAAAACATACCAAACGCGTTACAGAGGCGAAATCAAACCTCAAATCACTCGTTCTGAAGCGGGTTTCCATCAAACAAATCCGGTTTGTTATGGTATAATTAAAGAAGGGTAATTTCTTGCTCCAGGAGGTGAAATAATGACGATCAGCAGTATCATATTGGTGGTAGCGGCAGTCTTTATCGGTGCCTTGATGCGGACGATGTTCGGGTTCGGTGAAGCGATTGTCAGCATGCCTCTGCTTGCCTTACTCCACATTCCGCTTAACACTTCGGTTTCCCTGATTGGGCTGGCAGGCCTTACCGTCGCTTCACTAACTGTAGTTAGTGGATGGCGGCATATCGAACGCTCGGTATTAATCAGATTGGCACTCGCAACGGTGATCGGCATACCAGCTGGCCTGGCTTTACTCCATTACGCACCTGCAATGATCATTACTTCTGCACTCGGTGTTTTTTTGATTGTATACGGAGGATACTCTCTCATTAAGCAAAAACTTTTTCAGGTTGTGGATAAACCGTTACTTAACTCAAAGGCATGGGTATGGCCGTTTGGTTTTGCTTCGGGAGCCCTTGGCAGCGCCTATAACTTTAATGGAGTGCCAGTCGTCGTCTATGGAACATTACGAAGATGGAATCCAGATCGATTCCGCGGAACATTGCAAGCCCATTTTCTTATATCCGGAATCCTGGTGGTGACGGGGCATGCGCTAGGCGGACTATGGACAGCCGATTCACTGATCCTTTTCGGCTATTCCATTCCAGCTATATTATTGGCGACAGCTCTTGGAATCTTCATTAATAAGCGAATTCCTGAGAAGAAATTCGAAAGCTATTTATTCTTTATCATCATCGCACTAGGTGTACTGTTATTAATTCCCCATGGCTGAAAACCATTAAAAGCCTGATTCCCCATTGAAAGAAATCAGGCTGTAGTCACTTCATGACAATCCGGATTAAAAAAAAAAAGATGAATGAACCATACCGAGGAGATAAAATTTTGGGATTTATCGGTAAAGAAAAAAACGGTGAGAATCGAAATCTCCAATTCAACTTCTTCAGTAGGCAACTTAGTATTTAAAGTATATGTTCCATCTAGTATTTCTTACTCCATTCCACGACCATTCTATATTTCACACCCACATTTCTCTATACCTTCCTCAGGGGTGTCGCAAATTTCTTCAATCCAGCGAGAGTTTCATAAACAGTAGAAAACAATAAAGTGTACTGTGCATATCCTCGAGCTGTTCCTTATTTCAACTAAAAAAAAGAGGCATCCTATCGTTGAACGATAGGATGTCTCCAAATCTATTAACTGTTCCCCAGATATGCAGTTGTTTATAGATCCTTCATCCTTTTTAATGTATAAATGAAGTATTCCCAATTATTTATGGTCGAGGGGATGCTTAAGTGTTCATCAGGAGTATGTACGGAAAACATATCCGGTCCGATTGAAACTGTATCCAACCCAGGTAACTTATCTATGAATACCCCACACTCGATGCCTGCATGGACAGCAATGATTTCAATATCTTCATGATATTTTTCTTTGTATGTCTCTTCAAATAATCTCTTGAGTTTCGAATCTGGATTATAGGGCCATTCCGGATAATCCGCGTCAACCAATAGCGCGCATCCAAGCATGTCGGCAATCGCCTTTGCTTGCGTGACCATATTATATTTGATGCTTTTGACCGAACTCCTGATTTCACTTTCGAATTTCATTTCCGCTTCATTCGTTGTAACGACCCCTAGATTCGTCGAACTTTCCACTAACCCTTCTATTCCCATGCTCATTCCTTGAACGCCATGCGGGATTACCAGTAAGGAGGCAATGGCTTTAGTCATCGTCTCTTTGGAAAAAACGTTTGAAGAAATCGTTTCGATCTTTTCAAAACTAATCGATACCTCAGGGTCGGAAGATTGCAGTTCGCTTTTAAAAGTATCTTCCCATTGTTGGATTCTCTCCGTTATCTTATGTTCATCTTCTCCATGAATCAGTACAGTCGCCTCTGCTTCACGAGGAATCGCATTCCCCTTCAGGCCCCCATTCATTTGCTGTATGAAGCAAGGGAAGTCTGTCGTTAAGTCATGTAATACTCTGCCCAAAAGTTTATTGGAGTTCCCTCTTTCCTTATGGATGGACATACCGGAGTGTCCGCCCTTCAGCCCTTTAATCCTGATGTTATAAGTTACATCATCAACAACGGAAGCCGATTCCCATCCGATTGGCAGGATCTGCCGCACACGTGTTCCTCCTGCAGAGCTGACCAGCAGCTTTCCATCTTCCTCCGAATCGATATTGATCAGCATTTCCCCCTTGAAGTGTGCCGGATCCACAGCAAGTGCACCATTCATCGTCGTTTCTTCTTCTGTCGTTATGACTATTTCGAGAGTAGGATGCGGTATATCATTTGCATCCAATAATGCCAAAGCATATGCAACAGCAATCCCATTATCCGCACCTAATGTTGTATCCGTCGCATACAACATATCTCCCAAAATCCTTAATTGAAGCGGATCTTTCTCAAAATCATGAAGTGTACCCTTATTCTTTTCACAGACCATGTCCATATGGCCCTGGATAATGATGGTAGGTGCACTTTCATATCCGATTGTGGCAGGCTTTTTGATGATGACATTTAGCGCTTCATCCTGGATCACCTCTAGATCCCTATCCTTAGCGAAGCGAACCAGATAGTCACTAATCGCTTTTTCATTAGCCGAACCTCTCGGGATTTTGGAAATCGCTGCAAAATAATGAAACACAGGATGGCTCGATAATTCTTCTAAAGTGCTATACATGGAAAAACATCCTTTCGTTTAACTTATTTGTCATTGCCACTCATCCTTTTTCTTTTCCAGAACGGAACACTACCACTCTCGTGAACAATGGATACAGAATGTACCCCAGGTAAACACCAATCACATTCAGTATCAGGTCATCGACATCCAAACTTCCCCGCCGAAAAACATACTGACAGATTTCGATGGCAGAAATCGAGATGAAGGGATAAAGAAATTTCCTTAAAGCGGATAGCTCAGTCCCTTCCCTGGACAATAAATACAGCCCGAATGGAATGAACAACCCTACATTGGCGCTAAGGTTATAAAATGACACAAGCCGGTTCATATTGTTCGATAAATAAGAAAAAATCGTAGAAAAAGGAATCAAATTATACGAATAAACCTGCCCTTTTGGCCGAAAGAACAGCAAAACCAATAATGATAAACTGTAGCCACACACGACTGCCTGCCACAAAAGGCGCGGAATCTTGACCCTTTCACCTCGAAAATAAAGAACCACAAACGAAACGAAAAGAAGTATACAAAACCAGACAACCATGATCACCAAAGGATTCAAATATAATAGGAGCTTAAGGAAAAGAGGCAAACCGCACAAAAACAGGACTTGCGACAGCAAAAGTGAAAGCATGACCGATTTAAGAGACATGTAGGTTCACCCCCTTCTATATCCTTCCAAATAATTCATATCTTTTTATCCTAGGGCATCTTGAACAAGGCGTCAACAAACTGCAGAACATTGACCTGTCATTTAGCACGAGAACTTTTTCGATTAACTAACCGATGCAAAGATTAATTCGTCCTGAATCCAGATATTTCGGCCGATGAGTATCTTTAGGAATGCATCCCTTTCATCTCAAATGTCCAGCAAAACAAAAAGCCGGTTCCTCACATTCCAGGAATCCGGCTTTTCCGTTTATTGATGATTCATTTATAAGGAGCGATATTTTTTTAAGCTAATGATATTGATGGTGATAAAAATGACTGAAAATGCTAGGAGAATCAATAAATCCAGCGAAACATCCGTGAACGTGAAACCTTTGTACATGATGCCGTTCATGGCATCCGATGCATAATATAGCGGCATGATTTTTCCGATTTTTTGCAGCCAGTCTGCCATGCCATCCAATGGAAAAATCCCGGTAAAGAAGACTTGCGGCACGATGACCAGTGGAATGAACTGTACCATTTGGAATTCAGATGTTGCGAAACTCGACAGTAATGTACCGAGTGATAATGCAACGAGTGCGACAAGTATATTGGTCAATAAAACGAGCCAAATGGAACCAACTAGCACAATATCCAATACATTTACTGCATATAGTACGACAATTATCGTTTGAATCAGAGCAAATGATCCATATCCGATCACATAACCTGCCACGATTTCGTATCGTCTAATCGGTGTAGCAAGTAACCGTTCCAACGTTCCACTTGTACGCTCCTTCAAAAGCGCAATCCCTGCTATTAAAAAGACAAAAAAGAAAACGAAAAAGCTCACAAGCATCGGACTGAAAGTATCAAAACCCTTAGTTTTGGCATCCCCGTATACATATTGCTCCTCAATCAACGGCGTGGTTTTGACATGACCTTGCAACCCTTGCATAAGCTGCATTTGGACGGCCTTTGCACGAGACGGTTGGTCGTTCAAAAGTGTCAGTTCCATTTTGCCATTTTCAGCATGCAACCAGCCATCTGTATTCTTTTCAATCATTACTTTCTTTGAAAACTTCTCGGCCACCGTTACTTGAAAACCTGCTTGTTCCAATGCTTTAACCATGGTTTCATCACTGCCTGTAACAGCGATTTTCAAATCACTCGCTTCTGTATCGAAAATAAAATACATGAGCGTTAAAATGAGCAATGGAGCAAGGAAAAATAATGCGAGAGTCCTCCGATCTCGGCGCATCTGCTGTGTAATTCGAGTAACAAGGGAGGCAATTCGCATTACCGCTCACCTCCAATCTTCAGAAAAACATCATCAAGCGTTTCCACTGCATATTGTGCCTTTAAAGCTTCAGGGGTACCTGATGCGATGATTTCACCTTCACGCAGCATCGCTAGTTTATCGCATCGCTCCGCTTCATCCATTACATGCGTCGTTATAAGGATCGTCTTATGATCTTCATTTCTTAAACGCTCAAGTTCCTGCCAAATGGATTGTTTCAGGACAGGGTCTATGCCTACGGTCGGTTCATCCAAAATGAGAATCGCAGGATTTTGGATGAGTGCTACCGCTAGTGACAGACGGCGTTTCATTCCCCCAGAATAATACGCAACCCGAATGTTCAAATCATTCGTTAATTGGACGATTTCAGCTGCGTATTGAATACGTTCCCTTCGTTCCTTTTTCGATAAACGATAAAGCTTCGCAAAAAATTCTAGATTTTCAGCACCCGTCAGTTCTGTATATAAAGCATCGGACTGTGCCATATAGCCAACGTCCATTAACAGTGCTTCATTTGGAACTTCATGATCCAGAACCGTGATTTTTCCAGCATCCGGCTTAATCAATCCGACAATCATTTTAATCAACGTCGTCTTACCGCAACCGGATGGACCTAACAAGCCGAATATGCCGTTTTTTTCAATATTCATGTTCAATGACCCAATGACCTTTTTTTGATGAAAGCCCTTAGCAATTCCTTCAATGGTAACCGCATTTTTCAATGTACACACATCCTTCCTCTTTAATTAACACAGTGTTGAATGTATTTTCATTTTAAGGTAGCATTTGGTCTAATACAATCAACACATTTGGAAAAATGTTTAGTGAAAGGAGATATTAGAATGGCATCGATTCATGAGGAAATGGTACAAAAAACGAAAACGCAGATACAATATCATTTTATAGCACTAGTTGAAGAGGATGGGTTCTCACAAGTATCAGTGAAGAAAATTGCAGAACGCGCGAACATTAACCGGGGCACATTCTATTTGCATTACGTAGATAAATATGAATTGATGGATCACTTACAGCAGCAATTGCTGAATGAGCTTCAAGCACGCATTACTGCCATTTTGCCGAAAGAAGTTTTTATGGCTCTTCATCAACAACAACTTTACCCACCTTTCGTAGCGATTTTTCAATTCATCAGTGAGCATGCCCATGCATTGAGGGCCATTCTTGGTGATAAAGGCGATCCCTCTTTTGCAAAAAAAGTTAAGCGCGTATTCGGAGAAGTACTGTTGGAGCGTTTAATCAGCCAGCATCCAGCAGCGAAAGACGAAGAGTTTCTTAAGTATATGAACGCCTTTATGACATCTGCAATCTTAGGCGTGATCCAGGAGTGGCTGGAGAATTGCGAGGAGCAATCGGTTGAGGAAATGGCAAAAATCCACTTTCAAATTTTGAAATTCATCAGCCAATTACGTACATTCATTGAATGAACTTCATAAAAGGCATGTTCCATTAACATGCCTTTAAAATGGGATACACTCTTTACACTTATCTCTTTTCCTCCGCATTTGCCTCTACATTACCAATATGATAATACCTGCTCTTCGAGGTCTTCATGCTAAGCATGGACAATAATATCGATAGAGCGAACATGATCACGGAACCTGAGATCACCACGAACCGAATCGAAATGAAATGAGCTGAAATTCCAACTATTGCGGTGGTCATGATGATCAACAATGCTTCTAACAGTCCAAAAATACTTCCGACCCTCCCCATGATTTCCACTGGAATGTTGTTTTGATAAAATGTTTGAAAACCTGTGTTGGCAAAAGCCAGTGAAAAGGCAATAATGAAAAATCCAATGGCCGCTATCGTAAACGAAGTTGAAAAAGCAAAGATCATATAACCTATTGAGACAAATAAGGATCCCAGGCCAATTAGATACGATATTTGCACTTTGCTGATGGATACAGCATTGACGATCGCACCTGCTATGATGCCTGCCCCGGCTATACTTACAAGGAAACCATAATCGCTGTCAGACAAAAGGAGCACGGCCTTGGCAAACGCCGCTTCTTGGGAGTCTATGGCCGTTTCCATTACGACCATACAGCTGAAAAAGAAATAAATGAGCATGATATAAGAAAATTTACGGCTGAAGTTCAGCACGATCCCCCAATCCTTTTTCATGATGGTCCAAGACAGGTAACGATCGGATTGTTCAAAGGAATGTCCCTTTTCAAGGTTGGGCATAAATAGAGTTATGATGCCTGATAGCAATAAGGCTGCTGCGTTCATATAGATGGCCAAGACCGGTGTGCCGATCAAGAAAAGAATACCCGCTATCGCTGGCCCAATCAAAAAAGCTCCAGAATCGATTAAGCTTCGCAATGAGTTAAATCGTTTTCTCTGTTCTACGGGTATTAATTTTGTGATATACGACCTTGATGTTGTTACAAACATGGTCCCGGCCATATTGATCACGAAGACAACGGAATAAATGACCCAAATTGAAGAAATCGTTGGCAGCAAAGCTAGGAATACCGTTCGAAATAGGTCAAGTGCCACCATTAGATTCCGCTTATTTATCCTGTCGATCACGCTTCCTGCCCACACATTCGTGAATAATGAAGCCATCGGTTTAACGATATAAAGTCCAGCCACCGCTAAGGCTGAATTCGTCATATCCAGAATGATTAAATTGAGAGCGATAAAATAAACCCATGCACCGAAGTTTGAAATTCCGATTCCGCACAATAGGATCGAAGGATATTTCCAAGATATGAATACATGTTTGAATGTCAACGTTTCCTCTCCTTTAAACGTAATGAGGTATATAAGCAATAAAAAAATCCCGTTCCCAAGAGAAGCATCTTGTGGACGAGATCATATTTCTTGGTGCCACCGTAATGCTAGGAGACTGCCCTCAATAAACATGGTTGGAAAGCGATCCCTTCACCACTGTTTTCATCTAAATTTTAACATCAATAGGATAATATTGTAAATAATACGATTTTGCACGCAAAAAACCCCATTTTATATAAATGGGGTTTTAAAGCGAAACAAGATATGGATTCCTCGGCTTCAAGGTTCCTGGCCATAACGCAGGAATTAATAAAAAAATGCCGCCTAAAGAATGGTGGGATTCAAGGATTTTACCTTAGAGAAAACAATTTTAAAAAAGGGTTCTTTTTCTTATCCGTTATCCTTAACTCTTTCATTATGATTTGATCCTCATGATCGGCTATCCATTTTTTTAGTGCATCTTTATCCTGGCATTGTGTTAAATATGTCTGCCCGCCTTTGCCTGTCGCGTTAATAACATATCTATTGTACGTCTTCTCCATATTTGCCCGCCTTTTTTATGAAATGTCAAAAACTTTTTAAATACGAATGAATTGCTTTATCATTCCCAAAAGTAATTTTATATATTGTTCTACTTGAAAATGCTGTATATCGTACATCGATTCTGATTGTCATTTTTGATTTAATCGAACCTATCATAATGTGCTAACTAATATTTGTCAATACGTTTTCAAAATGTAAATAAAACGTAAATTTTCAGTTTTGTTAAAGAAATATTTTTTTACAATATAGGGGTTTACAACTGCTAAATGATGGGAGTAGAATACGTTTATCAATTTAATAGAATTCGGCCAAGACTCAAGGAAATTGAGTACGGAGGACCCACTTATTTGGGGTTAATTCTGCCTTGCAGAAGGGATGAGATTTGCTCTTTCGCCATCCTACCCGTCAGCTAACTTCGTCGGCTAAAGCGAAGGAGGTCATAAGACCGCCTATATCGAGAGTTTTTTTTCACGCTTTTTGTGGCAAATTAACTGTGATGTTTTCGTAGGTCTTTTTATTATGCCTTAAAAAAAATTGTGGAAAGAAGATTGATGGTTAAGATATTCATACAGTTTTAAACAATATTTTTATGGGTAGGGATGATCATTTGAATATGACAAAAAAATTATTGGATCCGCCAAAAATCCTTGTACTCGGCTTTGCCACCTTGATACTTATTGGGGCCTATTTGCTGACCCTGCCGATTTCCACTGAAAATGGAAATGGTCTTGCTTTTCTGGATGCTTTATTCACCTCAACCTCCGCTACATGTGTAACAGGGCTTGTCGTAGTGGATACGGGAACGACTTTCACCACCTTTGGTGAATTGGTCATCTTAACACTGATTCAGATAGGCGGCTTAGGATTCATGTCATTTGCTACGTTTTTCTTTTTCCTTTTAGGCAAAAGGATTTCTTTAAAAGGCAGGTTACTCTTGCAGGAGTCCTTAAATAATCTATCCATGGCAGGTATAGTCAAGTTAGTAAAACGGCTTTTAATTTTCACAGGCATCATTGAAGGCATCGGTGCCATCATCTTATCGATTCGCTTTTCTTTTGACATGCCAATCGGCAAAGCGATCTATTACGGGGTTTTTCATTCCATATCGAATTTCAATAATGCCGGATTTGATTTAATGGGAGAATTCAAGAGTTTGACCCCTTATGTATCGGATCCATTCGTAACCCTAACGGTCGCCTTCCTGATCACGTTTGGCGGAATAGGTTTTATCGTGATGAATGAACTATACGAATATCATGATACCCATCGTTTATCCATACATACGAAGGTTGTATTGATGACTAGCTTGATCCTTACAATAGGCGGTGCCATTTTAATCTTTTTATTTGAATTCGGTAATGCCAAAACATTGCAGCCTTTATCTTTCATGGGTAAAACGTTATCGTCTCTATTTCAATCGGTTTCACCAAGGACAGCAGGCTCCAATACGCTGAATATCCCTGATTTAACGCAGCCCACATTACTGCTCATCATTTTCTTGATGTTCGTTGGGGCTTCACCTGGATCGACTGGCGGCGGGATTAAAACAACCACATTAGCGACGCTCGTCGGAACGGTCTGGTCACAAATTACAGGAAAGGGTGATGTGGTATTATACCGTCACCGCATTGTGAGTGAAACGGTCTTTAAAGCGTTATCCGTTACATTCATTGGCGTATTCATCGTTTCCATAATCACCATTCTGCTGACCATCACTGAAAGCGGAAGTGATTTCTTGATGATTTTATTTGAAGCCACTTCAGCATTCGCCACCGTGGGACTTTCAATGGGTTTGACACCCGAATTATCACCGGTTGGCCGGATGCTCATCATATTCACGATGTTTGCAGGCAGGGTGGGTCCTTTGACTATTGCCTTTGCTATCGCAATGAGGCGTAAACCAGATCCATTCCGTCGGCCAAAAGGGAAAATCATGATTGGGTAATCATAAATGAAGGAGTGAAAAAGATGGGAAAACGACAATATGCCGTTATCGGTTTAGGTAGATTCGGAACGAGTGTGGCCCATAGATTGTATACGGCCGGTCAAGAGGTATTGGGGATTGATATCAGCGAGGAAAGAGTCGAGAATGCAGAATTAAGCGTTACCCATGCGGTCATTGCGGATACCACTGAAGAAGAGGCATTGAAGTCCATGGGGATCCGTAATTTTGATTGTGTCATCGTAGCCATCGGGAATGATATGCAATCCAGCATTTTAACCACCTTGCTTTTAAAAGAGCTGGGTGTCGAAAAAGTCATTGCCAAAGCCCTTAATAAAAATCACGGTCAAGTGCTCACCAAGGTTGGTGCTGACTGGGTCATCTATCCTGAGAGGGATATGGGGGAACGGGTCGCGAATCAGCTCCTGTCCCCTAACATGTTGAACTATATAGAACTCTCTAAAGAATACAATATCGAGGAAATCATCCTCCCCATGAGCATGAAGGGAAAAAGCCTCAGAGAGCTTGATTTACGTGCAAAGTATAATATCAGCGTCATTGCCATCGTGAGTAATGGTGAAATTATCATAGCACCATCACCTGATCACAATATTCATGAAAAAGATATGCTTTTAGTCGTCGGTAATAAAGAAGATCTAGCCGTGTTTGCTAATATTGAATAAGCTATGCCGTATCACTCTTTCCTGCTCTATTTGTAGGGAGACTTAATAGAGCAGGTCCAACTACCGATTATTTTTTGACACCCAACGCTAGCAGTATTTCCGCGGATACTACTTAGAATGTTATTATTATCCGTTATTTTATGTTCCCTCAACTCAGCTGGTCAGGTTCTTCCAATTCATTAGAAATAAAATCCGTGACATCTTACTCGCAACTGTAAGTATAATGAGAGCGCGGCCTTAAGTATCCTATCATTCTAGCTTTTACTGATAAAAAAACCGCCAAATGGCGGCCTTCTCATTGAAGCTTATGAAACCTTAATTTTCACAAAAGCGAGCATCCCAAGGACATGATTACGTATGTATTATTTAATGGTATTAATCGCTTGGGCAAGCGTGGATTTTATCGTCACTTTATCAAAAGGCAATTGAAGCTTGACTGCCGTTATGGCTATTTCCGGTCGTAGTCCTGAAAGGGTTGTATGGATTCCAAGCAGATGCAGGGATTCAATCAATTGTGACAGTTGATGAGCAGATACACTATCTATCGCATGAACGCCCGATAGGTCAATGAAAAGCCTAGTGACATTTTTTTCAGCGCACTTTTGTAAGGTGTTTTCAAGCAAGGACATGCCCCTCGCCGTGTCTATATCACCAATCAATGGGAGCAATGCTGTATTATCTTTAAGGGATATGATGGGAGAGCTCAATTCATCAATCGTTGCCTGTTGGGCTTTCATTATTTTATTGGCATATCTATGATTTGCTTCCGTAAACTTCTCCATCACTTCACTGAAAACCTTGATCACTATCCGATACCAGGAGTTTATTTCCTCTTGTGTATATTCCTCTTCATGCAATGCAACAAATTGGTCAATATAATCCAAGTATTGCTCTTGCGTTCGAAAAAATTCCCTCAATATGAAATATACGGGTGTTTTTAAATGTTGCTCATCCTTACCGATATCTTCAATCCAACCATCAAGATGCTTAAAGAACTCCCTTTCCTCTGTAACGAAGATTTGAAAGAAATGTAAGTGGAATTCATTATTTTGCTGTTTCAGTTTCTTTATAACTTGGGGATCAGGTGAGCTATAAACCCCCGCCTTATCATTTTTATTCAATGTTGCGTACCAATCCTCAGTCATTTGTGTTGCCTTACCTAATAAAAAGGAATATAGCTCTTTATTTCTATGCATAGACTTCTCCACCTATTTATTTTTTTAGTATTCCAAATGGTCTCGGCACACGATACATTTAACGCTCTCAAGACTGAATCGGCCATTATCAGGGTTTTGAAAGGGTAACAGCCCTCTTTCCATATACCTTCTCAGCTGCTTTTGAAAACCATAAAATCACCGATTTAGAAAAAAAAAAAAGGTTCTGCTCTTTTTCTATTTATCTGGTAAATCAAGTCCCCCCCAAGGATTGCAGCATTTTGATTCACTTCATTTATTGTTATAGTTTACCATTTTTTATTTTAGTTAACAAATCAACCTTTTTCATCCCCCTCCTCTTTAAAACGCAAAAAAAGGATCTGCTCCAGATCCCCTTTTGGTGACATTCAGCCAAGCTATCCCCAACCTCATAACTCCATCTTATCACCATTTCTCCTATCTCAAGAATTACTTTTTCATAAATAAACCCGTCCATAAACCTTGTACCCCAAAGGCTTCTTTTGATTGTTCCATATTCCTCATTTTACGTATTTCCACCACTTCAAAGTCCTTAAAGATTGTTTTAATTTTTTCTTCACTAAAACCCAATCCGCCTTTAAGGCTTCTTTGCCTATATACCTCCCAATCTGAAATATCGGCACCACCTAATATACCGCCTTCAACAAAACAAATAATCGAGTACAATCCTTTTGGCTTTAACGCCTTTTTCACCATCTCCAAATAATTAATCCTTCGATGTGGAGCAATATGATGAAAACAGCCTGAATCATAGACGAAGTCATATTGCCCTTCCTCAACTTCCAGCTCAAATATGTTTCTTTGAATGAAGTTCACATGCACTTTCTTTTCTGCCGCTCGTTCTTTTCCCCATTCCAAGGCTTCTTTTGAAAGATCCACCGCATCAACAGAACACCCCTTTTGAGCAAGGTAAATAGCATTTCTTCCAGGGCCGCACCCAAGCTCAAGAACCCTTCCTGAACCAAGTAATTCACTATCAAAGTAATGAATCAAATTCTCATCAGGGAGGTTTTCAAAAAAGGGAATCTTCTTTTCACGGTTTTCATAAAAACCATCCCAGAATGCAGTTGGCTCACGCAATAACGAGTCTAGCATATTTAAAACATCTTCATAGGTTGTAATCGTCTCCGACAAAACCATCACCTTCTCCCATTAAATCCCACATTTTAATTATACATTCTTTTTATAAAATCCAATGGAGACATCAAGATCACACACTGGTAAATGTGCTTCTTAAAGACCTTTTATCATGGCTACACTACTATTTGTGAAATTTAGTAAATTCTATTCATTCACGCTACTCCGTATTGAAGGATTCAGCTTCAATAGTTCTTCAATGAAATCCTCTCGATTTAAAGGAGATGAGGGCAGTATGATGAATGCCATATTGTATTTTTAAACGGTCAAGTGAAAGAGCTGGAGAGGATAAAGGGTTAAAGGACCTATCAATCGATTTGATATCATGGATGGAAATGGTTTTATGGATGAATGCCGACCGAATGATTAAGGTTTTACCTTCAATGACATAATAAGTCGTGAACCAAACCCAGAGAAGTAAACAGATGACGGGAATGCCGACCCATAGACTTGCGAAGTCTTTATCCAAAACTGCCGGTGAGAGAACCGCCAAGAATATTCCAAGAAAAATGGGATACATCCACCAATCTTTTTTTGATGGGAATTTCATACCTTCCACTCCTTTTCACAAAGATAATAAAATTAAATTAGCTGATTATTTTCGTTTATTGATTATGATCTTTCTATACATGCCATTCAGCATAATCGCTCGGTCTTCTTCAATTTTCATATTCTTATCATGCCTGCTGAACAAGTCTTCAAATCGCAAGCCAATATCTGTACCTAAAAATCTAATGATGGGTCTCACAAGCCTTTTGGGGAATGAAGGCTTTTCATCATTAGAGATGAATTTATCGAATAGAATGATTTTCCCGTCTTTTTTTAAAACCCTGCTCATTTCCCGAAGACATTCTTTTGCATCAGGTACGACGGAAAGGATCAAACTTCCAACTATATAATCAAACGATTCATTATTAAATTTCATATTCTGTGCATCCATCTCTAAAAAAGTGATCGAAGTATTTTTATATTTCCCCTTCGCCCTTTTCAGCATATCAGGTGAAAGGTCGATCGCTGTAACCTCAAGGTCAAGATGCTTGATTAACTCTAAATCTGCCCCCGTTCCTACACCCACAAAGAGAATCTTTCCTTTGTCGTGAAATGATATCTCTTCAAATATTCTTGTTCTGGCATTGAAAAAGAGATGTGAGTTGAAGATTTTGACGTAAACTGGAGACCAAACCTTATAAATAATTTTATTCCAAGAATTATTCAACACTCCCGCCTCCTGCACTTCTTCACATACTTCTTCTATAAAACATAAAAAATTCCTTCAAGCTATTATATATATGGAAAATCAGTGCTTATTTATACCTTCCATTTCTTCATATGTCGTACGCCAAATATTCGTTTCCCATTTCTTAAAATCCCTCTCCAAATATACTGATCGCACACATATTTGTGTAACCAAATTACCTTGACTGTCATAGTAATATACTATAAGATATACCAAAGGAGGTGAGGATTTGGTTCAACGACAACTATCCTCTGACTTACTTCGCGGACATGTAGATACGATGATTCTAAAGCTCCTGCAAAGTGGCGATAAATACGGCTATGAAATCAGTAAACTGATATACATGAGTTCAAATGAGCAATATGAAATAAAGGAAGCTACGATGTATTCCAGCTTAAAACGTCTAGAAAAAGACGGGTGCATCCTCTCTTACTGGGGAGATGCTACACAAGGCGGAAGAAGGAAATATTACAAAATCACCTCCATCGGGGAAGACACCTATACACAAAATAAAAATGACTGGGAGCAGGCCAAGCGCATACTAGAACGCCTCTTATAAGGAAGGAAGATGATATATGATTGAAAAACTGAATGCACATGTTCATAGCATTTTTGCCCCGTACGAAAGTGCAAAAACAGCAAAGGAATTGGAAGAAGAGCTGCTACAAAACTTACTGGAAAAATACAATGACCATAAAAGGAATGGTGCTAGTGAGCAGGAAGCGTATAAGCTGACCGTGGATTCGATTGGGGAAGTATCAGAGCTGATGGAATCACTCAATCTACAATATAATGTGCTGGAGCAGGCGATAAACATGGACTATTCCAGACAACGCTTAGTGGATTCCGACTTCCGCTCGGTATCCGTGCATGATGGGAAGTTTAATTCCTGCGATTTAAGCGGTTCTGATTTCAGTCATTCTGACCTAACGAACAGCACATTTAAGAGCAGTAACTTAAATAATTGCATCTTTGAAAATGCCAATTTAACGAGTACCTTATTTAAAAGTGCTAATTTAAAAGGCGTCACTTTCAAGAACAGCATTTATAACAAGACTCATTTTAAAGGTTGTAATTTATCTGGTCTTATATTTGACGGGGAAACATTCAACCAAACCATTTTCGAGGGTTCTTCATTGAAAATGGCATCATTTCGCGATGCCACACTCATCAATGTTCAATTCCGGATTTCCGATTTAAAGAAAATCGACTTTACTGGAGCATCAATGAATAAACTTACTTACAACTTTTTATATGGAGCAAAGGTCGATCTTAGCAGCGTAACCATCATCTAAAGGAGGGATTTCCAATGACTTTACCGATTGCGATTGTCGTATCCACCTCAATCATTTGCATAACCTTGTTCCTGACTGCCGTAACCTTAAAAGGGATGAGCATGGGAGACTGATAAAAACCCTGATGCTTGACGTTTCAAGTCAAGCATCAGGGTTTTTACAGGTTCAACATACCTTCCATTTCATGTAGCAGTACGCTCCCTAGCGTTAGGGGTGATCCATGAATGTAAAGTAATTGGCGGGTGAAAATAATGGCTAATAAATAATTGCAATATCAAGGATGGCACAAAGTATAACATCCACATGCTCCCCAAAGCCTCAGTGGAATTTGTAAGTTCATAGATAAGGATGGAATTGCAAAAGGTTCCAAAGGTAGCTCCTAATTCAAAGATGATATTTTTCCATCATAAATGACAACCGGCCATCCTCCTCTTACTTATACCTCCACTTCAAATTCTTTAACGTAAACAGCATTCCCTCTAATTTCAATATCATAGGTGTCATGGTTTTTTGTAACAGTAACGTGAACTCTGCCATCCTTACCGATTTCATTTCCCTGTTCTATTAACAGGTTCAATTCATTTTCAAGGTCACCCTTTTTGTATTTTGCATAATAAGCTCCCATTACACCTGAAGCCGTTCCTGTAACAGGGTCCTCAAGCGTACCTGAAAACGGGGAGGAAAAATGCCGTGCATGCATATGGGCATCCTGATCATCCGTTTCCAAGCAAAAGGGATGAACAGAAGCTCTAGGCATTTCCTTTAATATTTGTGGAAACAGGTTATTGTTCGCCTTCATCTTTTTGAATGCTTTGCGTTCTTTTATCGGAACCAGTAAAGTCCATAAACCTGTACTTCCATATAAAATTGGCAATTCCGCATCCAGATCTTCTATATCAAGTCCTAGGGAACTGGCTAAATCCCCCTTATCCCCGCTAAACGCTTCAAACTGTGGGGTGGCCTGTTTCATCGTTATGTATAGCTCTTGCTCCGCGGTCGTATCGATCTTGATTGGCAATATTCCCGCTCCTGTTTCAATCTTCAGCTCGTTTTTATCCAACAATCCCCTTGTCTTCAGTGCATGAATGGTAGCCATTGTGGCGTGTCCACAAAGATTCATTTCGTGACCTGGTGTAAAATAACGAATCCTAAGATCGGCAATATCGGATTTAATGGGAAAAGAGGTTTCATTGAACCCCACCTTCTTTGCTATATCTTGCATTTCCTTTTCCGTCAGCCCATCTGTATCTAGGACGACACCAGCCGGATTTCCTTTATTCGGCTTATTACTGAATGCATCATAATGAAATACCCTTACCATTTTCAAACAGAACATCTCCTATTAAATGAATGATAAACCTCTGATTAGTAATTCTATATCCTTATTAAAATCCCTTTTTGGTAAAAGGACTTGAAGGGAGCTTTAAAATATTTCTCCTGCGATGTTTCTTAAAATAAGGCTATTTCACCAAAAGTAAACCGCCTTCAAGAGAAGGCGGTCAATTAACTATCGTTGAGCTGTAAAATCCCGAAGGTTGGTTTATTGTTGTAGTTAAAAAGATTGGGCGAGTCGGAATCCAAGGTCGTCTATGCAAAATGACGGATGGCTGCGACGCCGACATGAAGCCCCACAACCCCTGGCCTCTTCAGCCCAACTGCCTCCTCGGAAAATTCGGTAGGAGCCGTACACTTGCTCATCATATAAATCCCAACACCACTCCCAAACATTCCCTAACATATCATACAGACCCCATGCATTCGGTTCCTTTCTTCCTACTTCATGGATTTTGCTCTTTGAATTTTCGCTATACCAAGCAATCTTATCAAGCACTCCGTATCTATAACCAGTCGTCCCTGCTTTACATGCATATTGCCACTCCGCTTCTGAAGGAAGGCGATAACCGTCTGATTCCCAATCACATATAATTTTTTCACCATCATTACTTATAGAATAACACGCTTTCAGTCCAGCTTTCTGTGAAAGTAGATTACAAAAAGAAATGGCCTCATTCCAAGAAATATTCACAACCGGTTTTAGATCTCCATGAAAAGAATGAGGTGACTTATTGGCAATGTCATAGTATAGACCCCTGGTTACAGGATAACAAGCAAGACGAAACGGTCTTATTTCCGTTTTCCATTTGCTTTTTATTCTATCGTCTCTTAACTTTATTTCTCCCCCTGGAATTTTTGCCATTGGATAGTCAATGTAACTGTTTATATCATTTGACAATCTACCTTCCTCCTAATGAACTTGGTTTTACAAATTCCACCTCATTTACAGTACCAATATCTTTTAATTCTATGCCCCACTCTCATATTCCTTGCTGTTTAAATAACGGAAACTTCAAATACTTGTTTGCAACACCATTAAAGCGTTCGATCCAGCGTTTCAACGGTAACTCATCTCCGAACGCCAATAACAGAACGCACATCAGTAATAAAAATAAAAAAAGAACGACTTTAAAGTAAGTCGTTCTCCTAACTGAAACGTTGTTTTGGTTCTTCACCACTTGGAAAAGCCAAGTAACCTATCATTGAATTAGTTATTGTCCTTTAATTCATTTGAGATTTATGCCATTTCCACGCACTTTCAATGATCTTTTCCAAATCTATTGTTGCTTTCCATCCAAGGTCTTCATATATCTTATTAGCTGAAGCAACCAGACGAGCTGGATCTCCTGGGCGACGGTCTGCATACTCAATGTTCGGTTTCACTCCTGTGACTTTTTCACATGTGTCGATTACATCTTTTACTGAAAATCCTTTTCCATTCCCCAGGTTGTAGATTGCTGTATCTTTCTTCCCGGACAATAGTGCTTGAAGCGCTATTATATGAGCTTTAGCTAAATCGGTAACGTGAATATAGTCACGAATGCAAGTACCATCTTCTGTGTCATAGTCTGTACCAAACACGGAGATTTTTTCCCGTTGACCTAATAAATGCTGTAAAATAATAGGAATCAGGTGTGTTTCCGGATCATGGCTTTCCCCGATTTCTGCCGTCTCATGTGCTCCAGCCGCATTAAAGTAGCGTAAAACGACGTAATGAAGTCCATATGCATGTGCAAAATCACCTAAGATTTGCTCTACCATCAATTTAGAGCGACCATATGGATTAATCGGATTTGTTGGCTGATCTTCATCAATCATCTCTACATTTGGTATCCCGTAAGTAGCTGCAGTGGATGAAAAAATGAAATTTTTAACATCATGCTTAATCATAGTTTTCAATAATGTTAGAGTTGCACCAACATTATTATCATAGTATTTATAAGGGTCTTGAACAGACTCCCCCACTAAGCTATTAGCAGCAAAGTGCATGACCGCTTTAATTGGGTATTTAAGGAATATCTCATCCAAAACCGCTTCGTCCCCTAAATTCCCTTCTACCAAGATTGCTTTCGAATCAACAAGTGAGCGAAAACCTGTTGAAAGATTATCTAGAATGACAACCTCTTCTGTATTTACTAACTCTTTTACAAGATGACTTCCAATATACCCTGCACCGCCAACGACCAAAATCATATTATATTTCCCCTTTCAAAACTACCTTCATTAGCGAAAAGCATTTCTGATGTTTTCATGGCTAAAGCATTATATTGGTGGTAATCAAACATTATGTAGGATTATCATGACTAACCATGGTAGATATGCCTTTTCCAGTCCATCTTTAACCTTTTCCAAAACGGTTCTTCGCATTAATTAAACTGATTATTCTGTCAAATCATTCATTGAAATTAACCATATTCACATCGTTTCATTTGCTTTGAGAAAAAGGACAAGTGAAAAAAGCCTATCATAGCCGGCTTTTTTCACTTGGATCAGATATAAAAAAGACTATTTGGTTGCTGCCTTGTGCATCTTGAGTATATTTTCCAGTTCTTTCAAAATATCGTCTCTCAATTCAGGACGTTGTAGGGCAAATTCAATTGTAGTTTTCACAAAGCCATCCACAACTCCAACATCATAGCGTTTTCCCTCAAAATCGTAGGCGAATACTTTTTGGATTTCATTCAATTTTTGGATGGCATCCGTCAATTGAATTTCTCCGCCAGCTCCCGTTTCCTGTGTAGCTAAGAAATCGAAAATTTCCGGTGTAAGTATATATCTTCCCATGATGGCTAAATTGGATGGTGCCGTCCCTTGTTTCGGTTTTTCAACGAAACGATTCACTTCGTATCTTCTACCTTCTTGGGCTAACGGGTCAATGACCCCATATCTATGTGTTTCTTCTTCATTTACTGGCTGAACGCCAATGATAGAAGAATTTGTCGCATCGTATTGGTTGATTAATTGACGTAATGAAGGCACTTCGCTTTGAACGATGTCATCGCCTAAAAGTACGGCAAATGGTTCATCACCAATAAAATTTCGTGCACACCAAACAGCATGTCCAAGGCCTTTAGGCTCTTTTTGCCTAATGTAATGGATATTGGCTAAATTGGATGGGTATTGTACTTTATCCAATAAATCGAATTTTCCTTTTTCCCTTAAGTTGTTCTCAAGCTCATAGGCATTATCAAAATGATCTTCTATCGCACGTTTATTCTTTCCTGTGACGATGATGATATCTTCAATTCCAGATTTGACGGCCTCTTCTATAATATATTGAATAGTTGGTTTGTCCACTATTGGCAGCATTTCTTTTGGCATTGCCTTCGTAGCAGGTAAAAATCTAGTTCCTAACCCCGCTGCAGGTATAATCGCCTTTTTCACTTTTTTCATTCTTTTGTAGCTCCTTCATATTGACTTTTTAAATAGATCCATAAAACTAGTCAGTGTTCCTAATCACTTATTTATAGTAACATAGTCTCGTTTTTTGTAAATATTTTAGTCGGCTGAATGCAATTTCACATTCTTTATTATATACCAATTTCTTCAAAATTAAAAACCCCCGAAAAAGGCATGCACCCTTTTTTTATACCTTTGACCGGATTGCCAGACATAAATGCAAGTAATTGTTCCTGTTTCGTGCAGTTTTTACTACATGGAAATAAATGCAAACGACCTTTCCCTGTATGATTATCAGGAAAAGGCCTTATGTTGTTCATATAGCTGTCAGGTCCTAGGACCGACTTATTTTGAACTATTAATTATTCCATTAATTGTTTCCATAAAAGCATTCATGACTTGCTTCAATTTCAGCTCAGCTTCTTCCATCTTTTCACCTTGGATTCCGAAATAGAATTTGATTTTAGGTTCTGTGCCAGATGGTCGTAAGCAAACCCAAGTGCCATCCTCAAGGAAGTACTTAATTACATTTGATTTAGGTAAATCAATGACTGCCTCCTTATTGGTGCCCACCGTTAGCTTCATGCTGCTTTGATAATCTTCCTGTACCGTTACAGCTTTTCCAGCTATTTGCTTTGGAGGATTCTCACGGAATTGGTTCAGGATCCCTTGGATTTGCCCAGCGCCTTCAATCCCCTTTAAAGTCAGGGATTGAAGCCCCTCAAGGTAATATCCGTACTTTTCAAAGATATTAAGCAACCCTTCATAAAGGTTCATACCCTGTTTTTTATAGTAAGCACAAACTTCCACGGCAAGAACGGCTGCTTGGATTGCATCTTTATCACGGGCAAAATCCTTGATTAAATAACCATAGCTTTCTTCATAACCGAATAAGAAGGTGTGCTTACCACTTACCTTATATTCGTTTATTTTTTCAGCGATAAATTTAAAACCGGTTAATACATCAACTGTCCCTAAACCATATTCCTTTGCAATCCTGCGCCCGATTTCAGACGTTACGATCGTTTTTAAAACAACGCCATTTTCAGGTAAAGTGCCTTTTGATTTCTTTTCTTTTAACAGATAATCCAATATAAGTGCCCCTGTTTGATTACCTGTAAGCACCACATATTCTCCATCATTATTTTTAACGGCTATACCGAGACGATCAGCATCCGGATCGGTTGCAATCAACAAGTCCGCCGATACCTCATTTCCTAATTCCATAGCCATTTCAAATGCGGCATGTTCTTCAGGGTTAGGGGATTTTACCGTCGAAAAATTGGGATCAGGCAATTCCTGCTCTTTTACAACATGAACCTTGTCGTACCCCAGGTCTTGTAAAGCCCGCCTTACCGACTTATTTGCCGTGCCATGAAGTGGCGTGAACACTACTGTCACATCAACTTCTTCACTTAAGTTTTTGTTTTCGGGAACTGTAAGCAATTTTTCATTATAAGCAGCATCGATATCCTCACCGACAATTTCAATGAGGCCCTGTGCTTTCAATGTCTCTTCATCTTTTACTGAAATGGTCAGTTCATTTTCAATTGCATCCACGAATTCAATCACTTTATCAGCCGTTGCCGGAGGAAGTTGAGCACCATCTGGTCCGTACACTTTATAACCATTATATTCCGGAGGATTATGACTTGCCGTGATAACAATCCCAGCATAGGCATTCAGTTCACGAACGGCAAAGGATAACTCTGGCGTTGGCCTTAACTCATCGAATAGGTAAGCCTTAATACCTTCTGATGCCAAGGTCTTGGCTGCTTCCAAGGCAAATTCAGGTGATTTAAAACGTGAATCATAGGCAATCGCGACACCTCTGCATTTTGCTTCATCACCGATTGATTGCAGATAATGAGCCAATCCCAATGTCGCTTTGCGGACTGTATAAAGATTCATCCGATTCGTACCTGCCCCGATTTCCCCGCGCATACCACCTGTGCCAAATTCCAAGTTCTTATAAAACGCATCTTCAATCTTTTTTTCATCATTTTGCATCTTGTTAAGTAATGATTTCATTTCCTCATCAAGGGAACCGAAATTCACCCATGAGTTATAAGAACTTTTCCAATCCATTTTCACATAATCCTTCTTTCTTCCTGGTTTCCGTTGGTAAATCTAAATAATTATAGCAAAAACTAACAGTATTGCATGAAATAAAAAAGCCGTTAATAGGACTATCTTCGCTATATTATCAGCAATAAATAGACATCAGTCAATCTTTTCAACATAAAAAAGTTTGCTTTATTACAACGGGGGGATATCCTGATGAATTTGAATGGAGGAATAATCTGGAAATGTAATGTCTGTCTATGGATTAGGCATGGTTGACATCGCCCCTGTCTTACTGAAAAGTTGTTTCTGTAAGACAGGATCGACGCCCGCTATGGAAAAATTATTCAGCTTCGGATACAACGGTAAAGCGTTGATTGATGTGTTGCGGATTTTCAATTTCATCAAGTACTGCAATGGCAAAATCGGCATAACTTACATAACTTTCGCCTTTCGAGTTTACAAGCAGGTTGTCTTTACCCAATTTATAACCACCTGTTCGATTTCCTTGCGGATCAAAGAAGGCAGAAGGACTGATGAAGGTCCACTGAATGCCATTGGCACTTTGTAAATCCTCGAGGTTTTTAGATTGATTATATGCTGTAGCAAAGTATTCTTTAGGGAATTCAGGCGTATCCAGTACACGAATCGTTTTCGCCTCGTCAACGAACAGGCTTCCAGCTCCGCCCACAACAATCAGTTTAGTTTGCGGAGCACCTTTCATGGCCTCAATTAAGACCTTTCCTGCATCCACATGCAGATTTTCTTTCCCTGGAGCAGCACCAAAGGCATTCACGATCACATCAAATTCTTTAATATCGTCTGCTTTCAGCGAGAATATGTCTTTTTCCACTACGGAAGCCGCGATATTTTGAACTTTGGCTTCGTCCCTGACTATGGCCGTAACTTCATGTCCCCTAGTCATTGCTTCCTTTAAAATTAGATTTCCGGCTTTTCCGCTTGCACCAATAATACCTATTTTCATTTTTCATTCCTCCTATATCGTTTGCGAAACATTAATTGTAATAAAATTAGTTACATGTAATAATATAAATTACATGTTAGCGATTTGTCAATTCTTTAGTATGGAGGATGGTGTTGCAATTCGAAGATAAATTGCCATTTTTTGCAGATATATTACAATTTTCGTAGATATATTCCGATTTTCGCTGATATATTGCAATTTTCGTAGAATATTCCAATTTCCACTTATATTGCGTTTCTGTTCTGCGATAAAAAAGCACCATTCCATGTAGGAATGGTGCGCTTATCATATTACCAATCAGTTCTTCCGATTCTTGCTCATTAGCAATCCCATACATACAGTAATGAGAGTAAAAGCAATAAAGGCCAAAAACGGAATCGTGATGAACCCTAACCAATTTATATACTCACCTGAGCAAGGAACACCACTTTGGCACATTTCGAATTGTTGTAAAGCTGGGATTTTTTGCAGACAATAGTGATACCCTGACACCAACATGCCCAAAATTGATAATGGGAGGATGTATCGATAAATTTTCAGGTCTTGCTCATAAAAGGCCCGGCCTAATAAAATAACGAGTGGGTACATAAAGATCCTTTGATACCAACAAAAGGTACAAGGTACATAATGGAGAACCTCACTAAAATAGAGACTTCCCGCAGTGGCCATGATGGACAGGATCCAAGAAAATAATAGTGGCTTGTTCATCAACTATTTCTCCTTCGCTGCTTCATCAACCATTTTCACTAAGTCATCAATTGTATTCCCTTCAAACTTCTTGCCATTAACAAATAAGGAAGGTGTTCCGGATACGCCCAATTCGTCGGCTATCTCCATATCCTTATTCCATTGGTCCTCGGATTTTTCGGCTTTAAAAGAAGAAACGACCTTTTTTGCATCGCTGTCATTGACGATTTCTTTCAATGTTTCTTCTAAAAACTTGTCCGTAAATACATCTTCCTTTTCATATTTCGGGTCATCTGGCTGCTTACTGTATAACAACTCATGAAATTTCCAAAAAGTATCATTTCCTAATTCCTGATAAACACTTTCCGCAAATTTAGCAGATCTAGTTGAATCGACGTTAATGAACGAAAAATTCATGAAATAAAATTGCGCTTTTCCAGTATCAATCAATTCACTTTTTATAGAAGGAAAAAACTGCTCCTCGAATGTCTTACATACTGGACATTTATAATCACCGAATTCAACAATTTGAACAGGAGCCGATTTATCTCCCAAAAAAGGCTGTGATTTATAATCGATTTCATAAACAGCTGTATCTTCGCCTTTTCTATTTGCCAAAAATATAAAGCCAATAATGATTACAGCGATTAATCCTATGATCCAAAACGTGAATGCAGAAGATTGTTTTTGATTATTATTTTTTTTGTTTTTTGTATTAGACACCTTATACCTCCATATCTGTTGTAGTTGTTTAGAATTTCCTTATACAGCCGTAGTGGAACCTATAAGGAACCATTAAAGCCGATTTCATTTCCCCCTTTCCTTCCCTACCTGTAACTGGTTCATTTACATGTTAAGTTTCACCATGATGTTTTGTCAATTACACATACCTTTTATTTTTGCCACTGACTAAACGGCCTTTCTTTTAAAGGATAATGGAATGAATTAATTTATTCTTGCACATCTTTCTAACTTGTAACTACTTGAATTACATGTTAAATAATTTATACTATATAAGAATAGAGATTTTAAAGGAGAGATAAAGATGTCAATCAGTACCCGTTTTTCCGTAGGAATCCATATATTATCTCTTTTAGAAATAAATAAAGAAGGCGTTAACACTTCTGATTTTATTGCCAAAAGTGTAAACACCAACCCTGCCTTAATCAGAAAAATCACCGGAATGCTTAAGACTGCAGGTTTAGTGAACGTTCGGCCAGGCATCGCTGGTGCAACATTAGCCAAGGAATTATCGGAAATTACTTTGCTTGATGTTTATCAAGCTGTTAACGTACTGTCCGACAAAGAGTTATTCGGAATACATGAAAATCCTAATCCAGCTTGTCTTGTTGGAAGAAACATACAGGGTGCAATAGAGCCCATCTTTTCAGTTGCTGAACTTGCCTTGGAAAAGGCATTGGGAGTAGTAACGATCGAAGATGTCGTTAAGGATATTATAGCAAAGGATAAAGATGAAAATTAGTCGATCTATCATTTCGGAGATATAATTGTACCTTTCGTTGATATATCTCCATTTTCGGAGATAAAATGACACTTTTCGTCGATATATCTTCATTTCCGGCGATATACTGGCACCTTTCGTCGATCTATCTTCACTTCCGGCGATATTCTGGCACCTTTCGTCGATCTATCTCCATTTCCGGAGAAATAATGACACGTTTCATCGGTATATCTCCATTTCCGGAGATATACCGGCACTTTTCGTCGATCTATCTTCACTTCCGGAGATATTCTGGCACTTTTCGTCATCTATCTTCACTTCCGGAGATATTCTGGCACCCTTCGTCGATATTTCTCCATTTCCGGCGATATACTGACACTTTTCGCCGATCTATCTCCATTTCCGGCGATATTCTGGCACCTTTCGTCGATATTTCTCCATTTCCGGCGATATTCTGGCACCTTTCATCGGTATATCTCCATTTCTGGAGATATTCTGGCACTTTTCGTCATCTATCTTCACTTCCGGAGATATTCTGGCACCCTTCGTCGATATTTCTCCATTTCCGGCGATATACTGACACCTTTCGTCGATCTATCTCCATTTCCGGCGATATTCTGGCACCTTTCGTTGATATATCTCCATTTTCGGAGATATACTGACACTTTTCGTCGATATATCTTCACTTCCGGAGATATTCTGGCACTTTTCGTCGATCTATCTTCTTTTCCGAAGATAAATTGGTACTTTTCGCAGATATATCTCCATTTCCGGCGATATACTGACACTTTCCGTCGATCTATCTCCACTTCCGGAGAAATAATGACACCTTTCATCGATTTATTTCATTTCCGGAGAAATAATTGCACCTTTCGTCGATAACTCTGTAAATCATAAGCTTCAAGATAGTTTGAGAGGCAAAAAACACATGAGATAAGACTCATGTGTTTTTTATTGATTGTTTATTTGTACTTAGGAACTTCTATCGTCAATTTATAGGAATCTAATAAACTATATAAATTATAAATCTGTTTCACTTGCTTTGTTGCCCAACCAATATCCGTTGCGTACTGGTGTGAAGCATATCCATACTTCTCGGCTGCTGTAGGATTCCATCTCATTTTGTACAGCGTATCCTGTCCAGCAGAGATATATCCTTTGGCGATAAATTCGGCACCGCCTATGATGGCCGCTTCCGGAGTGAACCAGCCTGCATTATATGCGTATTGTGCCCCGCTGCTTAACGCTGTTCCGTCATAAGCTCCCACTCCATACATATTATAGACCGTTTTCCCATTCACCTTTACACCTGTTGCTAATGGTGAAGTACCATTCCCCGTTTCCAGGAGGGCGTGAGAGATCAGGTAAATTTCATTCACTCCATACTTTTCACCTGCCGAAGTGAAGGTTGCTGCTTTGCCTTGTAAAATTCCTTTACCGGAAAGGATTCTATCATTCACTTCAGAAACATTCATGTTGGTGACTTGAGAGAGCTTAACGAATTGGTATGAATGAACTGGATCATTTACGAAATTATCAGGATTTAGATTATACCGTATGTCTTCTAGACTAGCATTTACCCATGTCTTGTTATAATTCACTTCATACCAATAGTACCCGTCAGAGCCTTTGACTTTTGAATTAATATTCAGTGATTGATTATTGCTGACAGCACCGACTACCCAATAATTAGATCCTGCTCCGCCCCTTACACGCCAGCCGGTTCCTTTAACGGTGCCCGTTGTTGAATTGATTAAGGTTAAGCCATCCTCGCGTATGTAGGTTTTATACCTTTTATCCGTTTGACCATTTGCAGCCATTTGAATTTCAACCATCTTGTCCATTGTCAGATTATACGCTTTATCGATCCTGACGATCGATCCATTAGAGCCCCCTGGACTTTCCGGTGCTTTGGCTGATAAATATTTAGAACTGACATAACCCGTTTTTCCATTCGCCGTTATTCTTGACCAGCCATTAGACTCGGAATACACCGTTACAGCCGTTTTGTTTATAAGCTTAGCAATAATTGAACCGGACGTTGATGCTGATGAGCGCATATTTAAACTGGAGCCATCACTCACATCTACATATTTTACTAACGTCGTTTCTTCACCGCCTGGATTCGGATTTGGACTTTCCGTTATAGGACCAGGCTTTGTTGCTGATAGATATTTCGTATTGACGTATCCTTCTCCGCCATACGCTTTAATTTTTGACCAACCATTTGATTCCGAGATGACTTCTACCTCTATACCTCTTGCCAATTTCACAATGACGGAAGCATCTTCAGACGGTTTATTCCGCATATTGAGCGTTCCTGAGCTTACATTTACATATTTCGTCGTCGTTTTTTCAGGGACGGATGGTTTTGATTCAGTTACCGGCTTTGTTGTCGAAAGATATTTCGTGCTGACATACCCTTCTTTCCCATTTGCTTTGATCTTCGCCCATCCTTGGGATTCCGAATATACCGTTACCTCCGTGCCATTTGTCAGCTTCGCGACTATGCTCGCGCTATCTGTCCCGCTTTTTCGCAAATTGAGTGTTCCAGAATCAACATTTACATATTTCGTTGTCGTTTTTTCAGGTGTGGATGGCTTGGATTCCGTTACTGGTTTTGTAGTCGATAGATATTTGGTGCTGACATGTCCGTCTTTTCCATTGGCTTTGATCTTCGCCCAACCTTTGGATTCCGAATACACCGTTACCTTCGTTCCTTTTGAAAGCTTCGCGACTATGCTTGCACTTGCCGTCCCGCTTTTTCGCATATTGAGCGTGCCGGAACTTACATTCACAAATTTCGTTGTCGTCTTTTCAGGTGTGGATATATTGGAGCCCGATCCTGGCTTTGCTGTCGATAGATATTTGGTGCTGACATATCCTTCTTTTCCGTTGGCTTTGATTTTCGCCCAACCCTTGGTCTCCGAATATACCGTTACCTTCGTTCCTTTTGAAAGCCTCGCGACTATGCTTGCACTTGCCGTCCCGCTTTTCCGCATATTGAGCGTACTTGCATTCACATATTTGGTCGTCGTCTTTACAGGTGCGGATATATTAGATCCTGATCCTGGCTTTGCTGTCGATAGATATTTCGTGCTGACATATCCTTCTTTTCCATTGGCTTTAATCTTCGCCCAACCTTTTGATTCCGAATATACCGTTACCTTCGTTCCTTTTGAAAGCCTCGTAATTATGCTAGCACTTGCCGTCCCGCTTTTTCGCATATTAAGCGTGCTTGCATTCACATATTTCGTTGTTGTTTTAACTGATGCTGCAGCTTTAGTTACCGTACCAGGCTTTGTCGTCGATAGATACTTGGTATTGACATAACCATCTTTTCCATTAGCTTTGATTTTCGCCCAACCTTTTGATTCCGAATACACCGTTACCTGAGTGCCTCTGGTCAGCTTCGCAACTATGCTTGCATTATCCGTCTCTGTTTTTCTCATATTCAGTGAACCCGTGCTAACATTCACATACTTTGTCGTTGCTTTAACCGATACTGCAGCTTTAGTTACCGTACCAGGTTTCTTCGTCGATAGATACTTGGTATTGACATAACCCTCTGTTCCATTGGCTTTGATCTTTGCCCAACCATTTGATTCCGAATACACCATCACCTGTGTGCCTCTGGTCAGCTTTGTTACGATGGTGCCATTATCCGTCCCTGTTTTCCTCACATTCAGTGAACCCGTGATAACATTCACATATTTAGTAGTCGTTTTAACCGATACTGCAGCTTTCGTTAAAGTCCCCGGCTTCTTTGCCGATAAATACTTCATACTGACATAACCATCTTTTCCATTGGCTTTGATTTTCGCCCAACCTTTTGATTCCGAATACACCGTTACCTGCGTACCCTTTGTCAGCTTTGTGACGATGCTTGCATTTTCCGCCCCAGTTTTTCTCATATTGAGTGAACCTGAATTCACATTGACATACATTACACTTGTTTCAAAATTGGTCTGTTCTGCGTGGAGTGGAGCTGCAGATATTTTTTCTTCGAATGCAACTGTAGACAACACTGCAAAACAGAAAGTTGGTAAAATTAGTTTTTTCATCTCATTCTCCCTACTAAAGAATTATATTTTTAACATTTATTTAAATATCGGTTAAATTCAGCGTTATATTATGGGTATATTTACTTATTCATTAAAAATATAACATAAACCTTTAGATCTACAGTGAGACCAACAGGGATTTTAATATAACGGTAAACTATTAGACATTTAAGTAATATTATAGAAATATTTGAAATATATATAAAACCGATAATTTCCCTTGGAAGGATAATGCGAATAAAAGATATATCAAAATAATTATTTCGCACTCCAATTAATTGCTTATAAGAAGTACATTTTTTTAAATGTATCGAATATATATGTAGGGTAAGCAGGAGGCCATCCAATCCTAATATTTGACGGATTGAGGCCATAAACTATATAATTACTATATATTTTTATATGAATCCTTCTGTTAAGGGGAGTAGCTATACAATAAAGTCGTCAATACAGGATTTTTTATCCTCGGCTTTATTGGCAACTGATTTTAGTTGTTTGCAAGACCTTGCCGATTATTTGGTGAGGTCTTTTACTTTTTAAAGACGGTATAACCAACAATCGGTTATACCGTCTTTTTTTGAATCAAAAATTGAACAATTAGGGGTGAAAAGTATGCAAAACTATAATGAATTAGCTCAAAGCGTTAAGATTTCCGATGATAAAAAAAACATCTTGCTTGATGTCGATCAATCTTTATCACTTATCGGAAAGGGCCGCAGCGCTTATGTTTTCCGAATACATTCCACCAATAAAGCATTAAAAGTATTTTTCCCGGGCCACACTCACACAGCTAAGGTAGAAGCTGAAATATACAAAACAGTCCAATCCATCGACTATTATCCAACTCTATATGATGCGGGAATAAATTATCTGGTTATCGATCACATCGAAGGCTACACTCTATTTGAATGTTTAACATTAGGAATCCCGATAACGAAAGAAAACATCGAGGAGATTGACCATGCCTTACAATTAGCAAGGAAAGAAGGATTGAATCCTTCTGATATCCATTTAAGAAACATCTTTATCACCTCCGAAAAAAAGGTGAAGATCATTGATGTAGCAAGGTTCAAACAAGTGAAATCCTGCAATCAATGGCACGACCTGAAAAGTGCTTTTCACCTTTTCTATTCGAAGTCATTTTTTCCGAAGAAAATCCCAAGCTTCATATTGAATTCCATAGCAGCCATTTATAAAAAACGATTCTTGCCCATCTGATCATCACTATAAAATCACAATGGAGGCACATATGAAAAAAATAATAACCATAGCTTTTCTGTCCATTCTTACATTAAGCGGGTGCTCGCTTTTGGGAGAAGTCAATTCATCATTGGAATATGCCGATAATGCGACAGAGTATGTAAGTACCATTAAGGAATTTTCCAATGAAGTACCTGCATTATCCCAAGATGCCGTCACGGATACCGAGGCAAGAAAAAATCTTGAAAAAGAACTGCAACTGATGAAAACGGAGATTGAAGAATTTAATGCAATCGAACCACCTCAAATCGCTGAAGGCATCCATGAAAAAATCGTCCAATCAAATCAACAGCTGTCAGATGGGATTGAATTATATCTGAATAACATTGAAAATGGTCAACTCGACCCTAAGGCTTTGGAAGATTCAGAGATTATGCAATCCATCGATAATATAACAAGCTTAGCAAAACAAATTGAAGAATTGGGTAATTAAGAATCATTCCATAGACTGGCGTCCCCCCTCTCTTTGGAGATTTTCATGAATAAAACAGAATGGCTGGAGACAAATTATTGACATGAAACCAAAAGGTTTTATATAATCAATAAATGCGAAACCAAATGGTTTTATATTTTTCAATAATAAAGGAGAATCAGTATGGAAAATCAACCAACATTACAAGATGTCAAGCAGACGGTTATTCTTGAAGCGCCTATCCAAAAAGTTTGGGATACAGTATCCACTGCAGAGGGGATAGCTTCATGGTTCATGCCAAATGATTTTCAAGCGAAAGTGGGACATGAGTTCCATGTGCAATCACCCTTTGGCCCATCTCCTTGTAAGGTAATAGAGATAGATGCTCCTCATCGGCTTTCATTCACTTGGGATACGGACGGTTGGGTCGTTTCGTTCATTTTAAAAGAACTGAATGGTAAAACCGAGTTTACCCTTATTCATGGTGGTTGGAAGCAGCCGGATACGATTCTTCCGAAACCGAACGAAAAAAGCTCAGTGATTCGCGATAGGATGGCACATGGCTGGGAACAGATCGTTCATTTAAAACTGAAAAAGGTTGTTGAGGGCTAAGTGTCTTCAGCAGAAAAGTATGATGTTTTTCAGGCTATCGCCGACCCAACCCGAAGAAAGGTCCTTCAATTGCTTTCAGAAGGGGAATTGCCTATTTCAGAAATCACTTCTCACTTTTCCATGAGCCGTACAGCGGTTGCCAAGCATCTACATATTCTTTCTGAAGCTGAATTAGTCAGTGGCCGGAAGATAGGAAGAGAGAAACGCTTTCGGCTTCAGCCAGAACCTTTAACGGAATTGAAACAGTGGCTTTCTTTTTACGAAAAATTTTGGGATAACAAACTTTCCATCCTTAAACATGTTATTGAAAATCCAGGAGAAGACGGGTTAAAAGTCATTGAAAAAGAAAATGATACACAGATGGACAAGCCTAATGAAATAACATAAAAAAACCCCCGGTGCATTTAAACCGGGGGTTTTCTCATAATTTTATGCATCCATTTCAATATTTTGTTCTTTGCGCTTCCGTATAACCATCGTTAGCAATAAGAACAGGTTAAATACGATGATGCATCCAGTAAGGAACAGTATACTTGTTGTTAAAGCATCCGCTCCAAGGCTCGTGCTCATTGCCTGACGGAAGCCCATGACAGAATACGTCATTGGTATGAACGGATGAACCGCACTGAAGAAGTTATTGGTCAACTCCACAGGGAACATTCCTCCGCTTGCACCTAGCTGTAATACAAGGAAAATCATCGCTAAAAGGCGACCTGGATTTCCAAAAGCTACGGTTAAGAAGGTAACAATGAACATGAAGGTAAGGGAAGTCAATATGGAAACTCCTATGAATTGCCCCATATTCTCGACCTGTAAATCCATTCCCCAAATCATGATCGCATCCAAAACTAGTGCTGAAAGCGTCGCTTGTATAAATAGGACCGTGAATTTACTGAACCACCATGCCACTCCTGATGTTGGTCTTGTAGACGGCATGCCTGTCGGAAATCCCATATTGAAGGCAATCGCTCCTACAAATAACCCTAGAGACAGCACATAAGGAGCTAGAGCATGACCATAATTAGGTACCTTACTGCTTTTTTGTTCTTTGACCTTTGTTGGTTCAGCGATCATGCTGTAATTATCATTCGTTGTTTTATTTTTACTTATCTCTTCAGCACCATCACTTAGTTTTTCCGAAAGTTCGCCCGTTCCATCTTGTAGGGTCGAGATTCCATCCCCCAATTTACTTGAACCTTCGGCAAGTGCTGATGAACCTTCATTGATCTTACCTGCACCATCAGTAAGTTGGATGACACCATTGCTTAAAGTGGGCAGATTGCTTGCTAATTGTTCAGTACCTTTAACAAGTGCTGATGAACCATTGTTCAAGGATGCTGAGTTGGCATTCAATTGATTGGCTCCATCGGCAAGTTTGTTCGCCCCTTCGCCAACTTGCCCAACACCCAATGTATACTTCTCTAAACCAGTTCCTAAAGAGGCGGAGCCTACTTGAAGTTGTGAAACTCCATCAACCAATTGACCAGATCCCTCAGTTAGTTTTGATAAGCCATTATTTAACGATGAACCACCTTGTGCTAACTGATTGATTCCATTCACTAGTTCTGGTGTTCGTTCATTTAAACTTTGGGTTGCCGTCGTTAATTGATTGCTGCCTATAACAGCCTCATTCAACCCGGTATTCAATTGGGTTGCACCCGGAATCAATTGATCCTCCAGTGCGCTTCTTAATGCTGCATATCCATTTAATGCTGAAACAGTGTTAGGATTCACTTTATTCACAGCGTTATTTAAGTTGGTCACCTGTTCAGGAAGCTGACCTAAACCATTCAATACTGGCATTACTTTATCCGTCAATTGTGTTGATAAGTCGGATATATTTGCTGCAAGAGACGATGCAATTTGCTTTTGGGCTCCTGCTTGGATTTGAAGCTCGTTTTGAATGGCCCCGATTAATTCTGTTTGTTGTTCACTTGTCATACTTTTGTATGCTTCAGTGTTTTGAACGGACTGGATCGTGCTTTGTCCATTGTTCTCAATCGTTGATTGAAGTTCCGTCAAAGCTCTTTGGCTATTCTCGAGATCTTTAGTAATGCTGGATACAGTACCGGACGTGCTGCTTCCTGCAGGAACCGCTTTTTGCAATTGATTTACACCGCTTTGAATACTTGTAAGTCCTTGCGTAAGCTGACTCAGCTGTTCGTCTGTAGGCAATTGACCATCCATCTTCTTCAGTCCGACATTTAACGCTTGGCTTCCTTCTGAAAGTTTAGTGATTCCCTCATTTAAACTCTGCTGACCCGCTGCCAGCTTCGGGATTCCTGTAGATTGGTCCGTTAATTGGTTTGCACTTTCTGATAATGTATTCAAGCCATCATTTAAATTCGCACTGCCCGTTTGAGCTTCCGTCAATCCAGTATTTAAATTTTGGGCTCCTGGAACGACTTGGGCCAGCCCAGTGGAAAGTTGGGAAGAACCTTGTACAAGTGCTTCACTATTATTCGTTAATTCCCCTGTGCCTGATGCAAGTTCGTTCACACCCGTTTGCAACTGTCCGACACCGGAAGTATATTGTGAAATCCCCTTGTTCAATTCCGTCGCACCACGTTCAAGTTTATTGACTCCATCCAAAAACTTGCCAACGCCAATTTGAAGTTTATTCGCTCCATCTTTAAAAGTTAATGTACTAGAAGCTAATTTATTCAGATTGTCTGTCACTTCTTTGTTTCCATCTTGCAGTTTTTCAGCGCCATCATCAAGTTTCGATGCTCCATCCGCTGCGTCACCAAATCCTTCTCCGATCTCGTCCAGTTGCGAGAAGATCGCTTCCGCATATTCCTTTGTTACACTTTCAGCAATTTCCGTTTTTAAATTATTCGTTGCCTGTTTTCCGACCGTTTCAGAAACGAAACTGCGTCCAGGATTCACATCATACGTTAAATTCATTTTCCTAGGCTTATTATCCATGACGGTCGAAGCATTTTTAGAAAAGTCCTCTGGAATGGTAACGACCATATAATATGTACCATCATCGAATCCTTTTTTCGCTTCTTTTTCCGTTACGAAATGCCATTCTAAATCATCATTGTCCTTTAATTGTTCAACAAGCTCATTACCGATTGTTAAGGTCTTACCCTCATACTCTGCCTTCACATCATTATTCACGACGGCAACAGGCAGTTTACCTGTATTGCCGTATGGGTTCCAAGCAGAACTAAGGAATAGCCCCCCATAAATAATCGGTACAAACAGCAAAACAATAGCGACACCAAGCAGTTTTCGATTTGTTAGGAAAAGCTTCCATTCTTGTTTTAACATGTTCACTCTTTTTCACCTTTCTTTTCACGCAATAATTCACTCAATGACGACGAATTCCAATTAAGAGTTGGAATATCCGTGGTGCCAAAGCTTTCTTTAAGCAAATCTGCTACTGTTCGGCTGGAAAAGAACTCCATTAATAGTTCATCCGCTTGAGAAAACATCCGACGAAGAACGTCCATACCCTTTTCTGCATACTCTCCATCTTTAAACGCTTTTTCTATAAGTCCTGTATCTGGAAATATCGAAATCGGGCCTTCCATCGCTTCAATAATTTCAAGGTTTTTAATCTTATCTACACTTTTGGCAAGAGAAAGGCCGCCATTATTACCAGGAACGGAAGTGATTATTTGCTTCACGACCAATTTCCTTATGATTTTTTTCAAATAAGAAGGAGACACTTCTAACCTCCTGCTGATCTCATTAGACGCCAGCGGGACATTTTTATCCTGGGTAGAGAGTATAACTATGATGCAGATGGCTTGCTCGACCCCTTTTGTTAATTGCAAATCCTTTCACCTCTTTAAGTACTTATATGGATGTTAGATATCCATAATGGATATTTGGTATCTATAATTAAAACCCGTTTCATCTTAAAAATCAAGTTATTTTTAGAAAAAATTACTAAAAAGGCATTTGCGACCTCAAAATAAGGTGAACCCCGCATGATGACATCATGCGGGGTTCACCTTTGCCATTTTACAGGTCATTTAAAAATTCATTTACTGCCTCTGGAGTTTTTGCATTTGCACTATGCAGATGTGCAATCTTTTCACCATTTTTGAAGACTAATAAAGATGGAATCCCCATTACGGTTTGCTCTTCAGAAATCTCAGGGAACTCGTCACGATCGATCGTAAACCACTGTTTGTCTTGATGTTCTTGAGTGATCTCATCAATGAACATGTCTAAACGTTTGCAGTCTGGGCACCAAGTAGTTGTAAAAATCCCGACTGTCAGTCCCTCTTGTTTGATTTGTTCACGGTATTCTTGTTCTGTATTAATATTTTTCATGATTGTCTCCTCCGAGCTTTTCTTTTCATCATCATACTTCAATCCATGAATGAATGTACTCAAGGATTAATATATAATTAATTCCTTCACAGTACAAACGGTTTCTCCTGGATTTACCTTACTCTTGTCCGGTTTATGTGTTGAATGTTTAAAGCTTGCTTATAAAACTTTACCTCAGTGTTCACTATGAACATGAAAAAAACCACTGATCCTATGGCCTTTTCTATATCATTCATATTGGGAAAGTAAGCTGTAAGTGACCTATTCTTCAAATCTTGGACATTCATGTATTGGAATATGGTGCCCACCAATTGCCTGAAACCACAATCAATGTCTGTAATTTAATCGTATTGGCAAAATAGTCATCATCGTCTTGTTCCTGCATCATCCTATTCCATAATCGGTTAATCCATTGCTGATTGGACGGATCAACCATGGCACTCACCATGAACGGAGCAACAAAGCTTGTACTATTTCCTTCTTCTACAGTTTTTCCGCTAAGTGTATAGCCGGATTGGATATTTTCAGGGTTACCACCCGTTTCCGCTTTAATCCAATCATTCATCTTCTTTAGCTGCGGCAGCGCTCTGTCATCACCAGTCAGTAAGTAATCAATCGTATAGCGCCAAGGGGTCCTACTGCTGTTCCAGCTATAATTGCCATCATTCTCCCCTTCCAAAAAGTCAGCTTGTGCCGGCCTGTATCCTCCCTTGGATTGGACAATGAAGTCCGGCATAAGTCCGGTATTACCGCTTTTCTGCTCATAAATGGAATGAATGATATGATAAGCCTTATCCGTTACATCTTCCCATTCATGATTCCCTGTTGCCGCCTCAAATGACTTCATATGATTGAGAAGAAGGTCCGATGCACGAGTTGATTGCCCGTATACATCATCATTATCTTCCGCCCAGTCTCCTAGTTTAATCATCGATTGCGATCGATTTATTTCATTCGACATGATCGCCTCCATGATGTCTTTTGCTCTGGCAAGATAGTCGATTTCCCCTTCACTTCCCCATTGACGATCAGCCAATAATAACGAAAAAGCGATATCCATATCACCATCAGTTGCTGAATCAGCATCACCTGGTGTATTTATGATCTTACCCGATTTATCCTTTACTTGCTGCCAAGCCATTAAAGAAGGATCATTGATACTTCCATGCGCTTTATAAAACCGATAGAGACCGTCGAAATACTGCTTATCCTTGCTGCCTGCCATGATTGCCGTTATCATCATCCCGTAACCATGTGCTTCAGAAACGGTCACTGCGTTTTTGGGTTCTGCATATCCTTTATCATTATAAAAAATATAATATTCATCTTTTTTATCGGCAGGCTGCTTAAGGTATTCATTTTTCCAAGTTTCATAAAATCCGGCTACGGCCTTATCCATTTCCTCTTGTGACACATTGTTTGGTTTTATCGTTCCTGATTGATAGACTGTATGCTGTGGAAATGGCCTTTTACTGCCCATCTCTTTCTTTGTGGATTGAGACACTACTGCAATCGTGGCAATGATTCCGAAAACGATCACGCCTACTATTATGGTTAAACTACCTCTTTTTTTCATGGCTGGCTCCTTGGCTTATGGTGTTTTATTCACTGTATTGAGCGAACTATAAACAATTGTATGTAAACGACGATTTTTCATTTCATGCTCCGTGAACGATTCCAGGATGACGGTCCCAGGCCGCGAAAGTTCCAACGCCCATATAAGATACTCGGGATTATTAGGTTTATCAGCATCAATAAAAATAAGATCGAAACTGGACAATCCCTTTTCTTTAAGAGCTTGCAAAGTTTTGAGCGCCGTCCCGACAATGATATCGATTTTATTGGCCATTCCCGCATTCTTTATATTCTCCTCAGCCACTTTAGCATGCTTAGCCTCATATTCAAGCGTTATCAACCTGCCATCAATCCGGCAACGCCCGCGATCCAAACACCGCTTAGCCGCCAAGAGTTCCAATTCCCACTATTCTTTTCGCTCCACTGGTTTTTGCGAGTAAATGAAGGCATTTCCCTTGGCCTGGGGATACATCAATGGCAGGCAGCCCCGCTTCTGCATTTGCTTTCAATATCGAATTCACGATGTGTTCAGACGTTTGAAGCTTTTCACCCAAAATATAAATCTACCTCATTCCAAATTTCTGATCAATCAATCATCCCCCTTTTTCAATTTCATATATCCTTCCCCATCCACTGAAATTGTTATTTGCTCATCAATGACTATCGAAAGTGGAAAAATTTCCGATTCTCTTTTCGAAAAGATCCAACGCCTTTTCCTAGGGCCTAAAAGTAAAAACGAGCCTGCTTCATGTTCCCCTATAAAATTTAAACCATCTTCTCTTATCGGCTCATCTTTCCTTACGGGAATACCCAAACCGATCAACTGATTTCCTAGTACTCTAACTTCATCAGTCGTAATGTTTATTTCGCTAATGCACAGGACTTCTTGAGCAGAAAAAGACACTGCCTCAGATTTCGGTGAAACGGCATATCTCGATATGAACTCGACAATGTTGCCTGAAGGGTCCAAAAAATAAAAGGCATGTGCATCCGAAAAGCTAAAATAAACTTCGTCCTCATCATCTTCCCTAGTTAATTCCACTTTTGATTTTGCCCATTCTTTTGCAGCAAGAAATAAATTGGTCGGTATGTTCATCGCAAAATGATAATAAGGCTTTTCTTCGTGTAGATATTTTTTAATTTCAAGTACACTGTCCCCAACTTTAATTTCAAAGCCATCTTGAGTATCCGCGAGCAACTCAAATCCTAACTCATTAACATAGAAAGTACGCATATCATTCAATGCATGACTATATAAAGTGACCTTATTGATAATCAACATTTCCACCCCCAACCCATCTAACAGATATTGTAAAGCAATGTTGTGTTTGTGCAAACATTCTGTACTCTTCATTCACATAAAAATATATGTATTTCAAATGGATGGAATACACCATGTTTTCATGGATCCACCGTATCGGCCAGCCAACTAAAAAAGAGGCCACCAAATTGTGGCCCCAAAAGTCATCGCAAGCTCTCAGTTTACGATTTTATTTATCACAGGTTCATGCTTTAATTTTTAGTCCAAGCATCGCTGCAAAGCCTATCGCTTGGTCAGGGGAAACTTCACATCCATTTAAATCTTCCAGGGATACGGTTAGCCTTTGAAATTGAGAACTGCTAAGATCAATTCCTTTAAGCGGAGTCCGAGAAAAATTCACTTCGTTTAGTTGACATGTATCGAACATCACTTTCTTGAAATTACACTCATAATAATCGGCACTGTCCAAAGAGCAATGTTCGAACTTCACTTGCTTTAAAGCAGCATAACCAAAAGCACTTAAATTTAAGTTACAATTCTCAAATAGGACATTTCCTAAACTGGCATCGGAAAGATTAATGCCTAGTAATTTGGACTCTCTGAATTCAACCCGATGAATCGAGCCACCCATGAAATCGGCATTCGTCAAATCACAATGGTCAAAAATTACATCCGTCAGTTCAATATTCCTGAATGATACATCACTGAATGTCACATGTTTAAAGACAACCTGTGATAAAACGATTTGGTCCATCTTTTCTCTATCAATCGTGCAATTAGTTATGATACAAGAATCCAGATAAGGCTCATCTTTATAATAAATTTCCTGAAAATTTGCTTGAGTTAAGTCCTTGGGAATCTTTGGCTGTTCAATTTTGATTTTGCCTGACATATTATCACCATTTCACTTTATTCTTTTAAAAAACGATTGAAGGCATTAGGTCCGTAACTGAATATAGCAATTGGTCTACTAATTTCGACTTAACTATAAACCATATTTCAGGTAAGTTCAATTCTTTAGAATATCGCTGAAATGACTATTAATTTTGGTCATTTTGTGTCACCTATTTGCAAAAAAAAAAAATGTCTCGTATGTATCGGCAGCTTCGCTGTTTCATTTGCATGAAGTGACATCATATTTCAGTCTTGAATCCTTTTGACATCCAAAAATAATATAGAGCTGCACCCATTATGGATATCATCCCGCTTATGAGAAAGAAAACTTGAAAGATAGTTCCTCCTACCGTCGGGGTATTGGATACAAATACGCTTGAAAGCAGAAAAAGGGCACCCAATCCAGACAAAAATAGAGCCATACGTTTTATACTTCCTTTGAAAAGGATATAACCCGTAAGTATGATTAAGTACGAAGCTGCAAGGATCATAAATATTGGAAATGTCGGCTTGAATTTCGCGGCATACACAAAATAGTCCAAATCCGAAATATCTTGGGCATCCATCACTTGATCATCCGATGCTTGTGAAAAATATGTTGAATACTTCCATTCCCACGGATTATCAAGAATTTCGCTGCCTTCATACCAGGTACAAACTGAAAAAAGCAAAAAGAAAATTGCAGCGATTATCATTTGAAAAATATATTTAAAAGACATGCCATCACCTCCAATCGCCATTATACCAATAAATGGTTAAAAATTATATCATTCGTCCACTCGTGCTCCTTACCTGACTTTAAGCAACATGAAACAAACAATGGCTTTTGAATAATATAATGTAACCACTTTTAAGGAGCGTTTGAGATATGACCACTCATGGAGATGACCTCCTTATTTCAGGAGCATGGTTATTAGGAATTGGCACACTCGCTGGTGCAATCGGTCAAACCCGGCAAACTTTAACGGGTACTAACCTCGGAAAAGATCTGCTCTTAAAAGGGAATGTCATTGAAGCCGTTGGAAATTCGCTGCAAGCAATCGGTCGAACAAAAATGATAAATCCGGAAAATGAACTTTCGGAATCCTATTTCATTTTCGGTGCTTGGCTTGAGGCTGCAGGTAATACAGCAAATGCAGTTGGAATAGATATGCAGCTGAATGGCTCAGAAGATGAGGGCACCAGAACGGATGCGCTCGGCAGTGGAATCCAAGGCCTAGGTGCCGTTTTTGAAGCAATCGGGGCATCTTTGACGGAGGAGTCCCTTTCACGATCTCTTGAAATTAAAGGAAATGCCCTCATTGCGGCGGGCTCTTTTTTTGAATCTATTGGGAGTATTTTCATTTTAAATAAAAAAAAGCGAATGGGAGAGCAAATCCTTTTGCTTGGCAGCTGGGCCCAGGTTTTCGGTGCATTTATATTAATCGAAGCATTTTACCTTGGTCCAGAACCTGAACAACCCGAGAAAGGTAAAGATGAACATAACGGCCATTATAGCTATGCCAACTATTCCGTATGATCCATTAAGGGGCCGCGAGTTCGATTTTCGAAATATACAGCATAATGACCCTACCCAACGGCGATGGATGCTTGTCAGCATATAGGATGGTAACTCCACTGTTCCTTACCTTTCTGGTGATCTCATCAACCAGTTGCCGGGAAGTGGCGTGAAAAACTAGATGGTTAAGACCCACTCGCCCCCTATGATAGGGAATGTCAAGAAACCTTGTTTCCGTTTGTACAAAAACGATGTACATCTCACCCGCTTTCCCACTCCTGAAATCGCTCATAGCCCATCTCGTCCAAAACCAGCCCCCAAAATCAATGGTCCTCTTTTTAAACATGAAACATACAGCTCAATATGATGGATGAAACCTTTTGACAACTGTCATCCCCACATGTCCCGGCGTTCAAATTTTTTCAGTGCTCTTGGAGAAACGGGCATAATATTATGATGCGATAACCTTAGTCAAGGTTTACAGAACAAAAAAGGGCTGCTACATTACAGTCCTTTTCCCCCGCCCCTTTATCAAACCAATAAAGGTCTCTATACAACACTTATGCAGGTCCACTTATTTTAAGATTTCGTCATAAACCTCCCCACCGCCATTTATTTTGATAATTTTCAGGCGATTGGTATTTTTGACGAAAACGGTTTTATATTGTTTTTTACCGTTCAGTTCAATAAGGAATACTCGTTTATCATCGTTATCCGTTTCCTTATTGAAAGTATAGTCTTCGTTGCCGATTTGCTCGATGATTTGGTCATATTCGGGTAAAGAAGACCACTTCTCATGTTTAGGACTTGTTTGAGTTTCATCTGCTGTTTGCACAGATTTTTCCCCGTTTTCATCCGCTTTGTCATTATTGCAAGCAGTTAGCATTGTTGCTGCGGCAATCAACGCGATCATAGATTTATACATACTTCACATCATCTCCTATTCCTATATTCCCCCTCATTTTAACTAAAAACCAATTTAACTAAACAATTCAAATCCGAGTGGACAAAATGGATTAATTTTGATATTATAGTTACTCAGGGTAACAATTACTCTTGGTAACTATATATTATAAGGAGTGTTTCTAATAAAGACTTTCCAAAAATTCTTTCAAGAACTATTGCTGCTGTACCGGCCTTTTGAAAATAATTTAAATATACAGCTGAACCAGCATGATTTACACCGAGCGCAATGGTCCATATTGCATTACTTATCCAATTATGGTTCTGCAACTCTAGTAGAACTGGCCAATTACCAAAATGTTGAAAAACCCACGATTACGAGGACCATCACCCGTTTAGAAGAGCTTGGGTATGTCGAGCATGTCCCAAGCAAGGATAGACGCGAAAAAAGAATGCGGCTTACGGAGCTTGGATCAAAGATATACAGTGAAGTCCGCGTGACAATCGATCGATACGAACAGGACATCCTAAAAGGGATCACCGAAGAGGAACAACTCGCAGCCATCCGCATCATGGGCGAAATAAGAAATAACATCATAAAGTAAGGAGATAATAAAATGGAACAATCCAGACCTAAATTATGGACGAAGGACTTCATCATCGTTTCTTCCATTAATTTTTTCATAACTTTAATCTTTTATTTATTGATGGTGACACTTGCCATCTATGCTGTAAATGAATTGCATGCATCTACAAGTCAAGCAGGACTCATATCGGGTATATTCATAATAGGAACATTAATCGGACGTCTATTCATCGGCCGTTTCATTGATTCAATCGGCCGGAAGAAAACATTATTCATCGGTTTGATCTTTTTCACATTGACAACCATTCTATATTTTGTGGATCTAGGAATTGGCTTCCTGCTCGTTAACCGGCTGATTCATGGTATGGCGATGGGGATGGCTAGTACTGCGACAGGAACGATCGTCGCTCAGATCATCCCTACAACACGAAAAGGCGAGGGCATCGGCTATTACAGCATGAGCGCGACACTTGCGACAGCAATCGGCCCTTTCATCGGTCTTTATATGGCCCAACATACAAGCTTCAAAGTCATTTTCAGTTTCTGCCTGGCATTAGGGATTATCAGTCTGATTACAGCATTCTTCTTGTATGTACCAGCATTGAAAGTAACGGCAAAAGTATCTGAAAGTAAAGGATTCAAGCTTTCCAATTTTATTGAACCGAAGGCACTGCCCATTTCATTCATTACACTGTTATTGGCATTCTGTTATTCCAGCGTCCTTTCTTTCATCAGTTTCTATGCCATAGAAATCGACCTGGTCAATACTGCAAGCTTCTTTTTTGTCGTTTACGCAGTAGCCGTATTATTATCACGCCCTTTCTCAGGACCGCTAATGGACCGGAAAGGCGCGAACTTCATTATGTATCCAGCTTTCATGATTTTCGGTGTCGGGTTGCTCCTACTAAGTATATCAACCAATAGCTTCACTTTATTGGCAGCTGGTTTCCTCATCGGCCTTGGATTCGGTAACATGCAATCAAGCTCACAGGCTATTGCCGTGAAATTGACACCTCCTCACCGTATGGGAATGGCAACATCCACCTTCTTTATCATGCTTGATGCAGGACTTGGGTTTGGCCCTTATATTCTGGGATTCATCATTCCAGTAACAGGCTATAGCACACTTTATGTCATCCTTGGCGTTGTGGTCATCGCAACTTCCGTTCTTTACTACTTCTTGCACGGCAGGAAAGAACGGACTGCACGAGCAAAAATCGTTTCCATTTAACCGATAACGGAAAAAAGGATATCCTATTGGAGGATATCCTTTTTTCATGGCCTTTGTTCCACGAGTTCGATTCTTGGAATCTGTCCGAGATAAGCAGTCCGTGAAATTGCACATGGGAATTCGTCAGTTGTTGGTGATAATTCGACCTTCAGTGAGATATTTCGACCATTACTAAAAAAGAAGCCGCTCAAAAGTTTTTACTTTTGAGAAAGCTTCTAGTGATAGTGGTCCTTATTTGACTTCTATATTTTCTACATAAAAACCAAGATTTTTGGTCTTCTTTTGCTCTGCTGATTGGATGACTGTTTCCCCTTTATATAAAGTCTTTCCGGTCTTTAAATCGGCGATCAGCAATTGAGGCGGTTTAGTTTTATAATCCATTTCTTCTGGATATCTGTCATTACCTAGAAGTAAATACACACTTCCATTCTTAACGGTGGCGAAGTATTCTTCATTCTTATGAACAGCTAGGTCTAGCTCTAGATCCTTCGTTACCTTTTGACTGCTTAGATCAATCGTCTTAATGTGATAATTGTTGGATTGATTATCAACTACGTATAGATTTTTCCCATCCCCAAAGCCTTTTCTTATCTTGTCTAGGCTAAGCGATTCATTTTTTGGCCATTTAACATGTTCCATTTTTTCCGTTTCATAATTATAAGATAGCAGTTTGCTTTCATTTGGCCTTTCCTCATACGAACCATCCTCATGATTTACCCCTTTGATTACAGAAAATAAAATCATGTTGTTTGACTGGGTGGGAGCAACATCAACTGGCATCCCAACTTCGACTTGGTCATTGCCTTTATAAGTTTCGGAAAATAGAGTTTTATCGCTTATTACTTTCTTATTAGCTAAATCGATCGTATACAGATGAACCTCTTTCGTTTGCTTGTCATCGTTGGAATTCACATCATTAGTCGTTAATACCTGTAGCTTTGAATGGACCAATTGCACATCCACCACATTCGTATTCATTTTTCTCACTTGATCGGGAAGTTCCAAACTGAAAGAAGTTTCATCGTTGCCTTTCTTCTCCAATAAAGCGATATCAAACTCCGCTTCCATGTTTCCGTTCTTTGTGAAATCCTCATTCACCGAGGCGTAAGCTAGGAAATCACTGTCTTCATAAAAAGAATCGATGTAATCCTTCCCACGCATAAATGAACGATGTTCTTTCATTAATCTTCCCATTTGAGCATCTTGTCTTCCAGTTAAACTTTCAAAGTAAGACTTTTCGCTGTCATATGTTGTTTGATTGGATTCAATCGTTAATGATTCAAAATAGGGATCGGCTTCATGTGAACCATGTATGATTACCGGATCAAGCTCTTTGCTACTACCTTCTAGCTTCTTGAACGTATACATTGGAAGTCCTGAAGCGGAGGAAGCTACTTTGACATAATAGGTCCCGATGCTTAAAATGACTACCAATCCAATTATGATGCTGCATAGATAACGTTTCACCTTGTTCACTCTCCTTAAAAGTTGTTGTTATACAGTAACGCGGTTTTTTAATAACCAAGAACCAAGCCAAATCGAAATTCCTGTCACGATGATTCCTAAAGCGATCAGTGTTCCAACAAGTTCACCAGGGTAAAAATAGAAAACATCACTTGCCATTGCGAAAACAGGAGTTAAAAACAACGCTGCAGCTATTCCGCAATACACCAAGCCCAAAATGATACCTTTTATACGGAAACTTCTTTCAAACATGATCGCTGTAAATAATATAGCCATGACCATTAGACCGATCCCATAGGAAAGCAAGAATTGCGTGAATGTAGTTGGAATAATTAAATTCAAGACAGGATTGAATTTGATTATTCCAGCAGACGACATTTCCATGTTCAAGAACGCTTCAGGCACCCTTGAATCAAAAAGGGCATTTTCCATTGGTAAAATGATAATCTGCCAAGCAATCAATCCTAACACCATCAAAAAGATGGCCGTGGCCTTGGAAAGGTAGATCGACAATCTGGATGTCGGTAACATCAATAGGCGATAAATGAACGTATTTTTTCCAAACCAATCACGATACCATATAAGGAAAATGTAAAAAATAAGAGCAACGGCACTGAGCGCGATCGGTCCTTGAAACAAAAGCGTATTGGCGATATGGGTAAAATCAATGCCTCCATAATTGGTAATATAAGCGGCCTCCGATAGTTTTTCTTCCGACATGATCTTCCTGGCATCATTAAGAAGACTGTTCGTTACAATGATCACTCCAGCAAATTGTGAAACCAAGGTGATCAACAATAAGCTAAGATAGATTTTACTGAAACGGTTGATTTCAAAGTTCACTAGTTTTAAATAACGCATCATGATTGATACACCTCTCTCATTACATCGACTACCGATTTCCCTTCCTCTTCACGCATTTCTTCTGTATTGAACTCTTTCAGCACTGTACCATTATCCAATAAAATGACCTTATCGATTAAATGTTCAATATCACCAATTTCATGGGTCGTGATGATGACGCCCCTGTCTTCAATAAGGTGACTTGCAAAGACATCGGCGATTTGCTCACGGCTAAACATATCGATGCCCGAAAACGGTTCGTCCATCAGTACATAATCCACGTCAAGGGACAGACCCAGCATTAAGTTAAGCTTAGCTGTATTCCCTTTTGACAATTCCGAAATGGGGGTCTCCTCTTTCAGCTTAAAGAATCCCATTAATTGATTGGCTCTTTCCGTGTTCCATGATGTATAGAAATCCTCCATGAACACCATTGCCTGTTTAACCGTCATTTGCGGAAGCATCGTTGGTGCGTCTGGAATGAAGGTGATTTTTTCATAGCTGTCCTTTGTCATTTTTTGATCATCAATCAGGATTTCGCCTTTATATGGCGTCAAGCCCATAATGGCTTTGAGTGTAGTCGTTTTACCGACACCATTTATCCCGATCAGACAAGTGACTTCCCCTTTATTGGCGGTAAAAGAAACACCGTCCAAGATTTTCTTCCGGCCGTAATTCTTAGAGATTTTTTTTACTTCGATCATTCTTCTTCCCCCTCCCTTATTTCTTCCGAATATTTCTCTTTAACCACACGAAGCAGTTCATCAACTGGCACATTAATAGGACGGATCGCATCGACAAACGAATCAACGGCAGCCAGAATAAGTTCCTGCCTCACAGCCTGTAAAACCGTTTCGTTCGTCGTAATTTGACTGGGAAAATTTCGTTCAGTATGAATCAAGCCCTGTTCCTCCATTTCTTTATACGCTTTTTGAGCAGTATTAGGATTTATGTTCAATGAAGCGGCCAGTTCTCTTCGAGAGGGAATTTCCTGTCCGGCCACGAATTTGCCAATGGCTATTTGTTCTTTAAAATGCCTAACGACTTGCAGATATACCGGTTCCCGGGTATTTACGTTCATAAAAAACCACCCCCTATTTATTAAAAAAAGTCTGATTGTCTTGCGTGTATGTACCAAGTGGTTCATACACCTTATGGATGTACTATACCCGTAATACACCTAAGCTGTCAATCCTGTATTTCAATAAAATGAAAAACTCGAATACGCGGTGCTAGTAGTTTACACAACCGTTAGTCATGCGGTGATTGGCATTAACTCGGCAAAAATAAGGTGCATTCAATGGGTCAGTATTATTACCCTTAACGGTTCCGAATTTTTCCGTGAAGAGTAAAACCTATAAATTACTCAAATAATAATGGAGCATTTAAATGTATATAAAGGAGATGATTTTTATCAAAAACCGATTTTTAACATTAATGATCTTGTTTATGTCTTTTGCTTTGATCTTTTCTCCTCTAACCACTGAGGCAAAAGGAAAAGGGGCTCAACAAAGACAATGTATTAGTAAATCATCGGAACAGCTAAAACATTCTTTACAGAAACTTTGGATTGACCATACTATATGGACAAGAAGCTATATGGTAAGCGCCTTATCAGATTTGGATGACAAAGAAAAGGTACTGAATAGGTTATTAAAAAATCAGGATGATATAGGAAATGCAATCAAACCTTATTATGGCGATGCAGCTGGCAACAAACTAGCTGAACTGTTAAGGGAGCACATCGTTCTTGCAGGAAAAGTGGTGGATGCAGCAAAAAGCGGAAACCAGGAAAATCTGAAAAAATTTAATGCTGAATGGTATAGAAACGCTGATGATATTGCTCTTTTCCTTAGTAAAGCCAATCCGAATTGGAGCAATGATGAATTAAAGGAATTGCTATATACACATTTAAAATTGCTTACAGACCAAGTTGTATCCAGAATAAAAAAGGATACAGATGCGGAAATTTCTGCTTTTGATAAAGGTGAAGATCATATTATTAAATTGGCTGACACCCTAACAGAAGGGATTATCAAACAATTCCCAAATAAGTTTTAAAACTTAATAAAAAACAAATCCCGAATCTATCTCTTTCTTTCAAAGATAAAGTCGGGATTTTATTTGAGGGTGTACTTTAACGGGGTAGATCCATACTTTTGCTAAACCCCGTTTAACTGTTTCATCTCCTAAACTTCGTAAGGGTGACTTAGATTCAACCTTAACCTAAAACTTTGGATTTCCACACTCACTTGGCATCATATCCACTTTATCAGCATCATGATCACCCTGCTTATTCATCGATTTCAGCCAGTGTTTTGCTCGTTCATCCATCTCTTTTATAAAATCATTTTTCCCGTTTACATATCCATTGATATCATTCGGGAATTGTGCAGCCAAGCGCTGTTTCAGCTGACTATATCTTTGTGCTTCATAGGAATGGGCCAACATATAGTCCCGAAAAGCGAGGTGTCTGGCTATTTCTTCATGTCCTTTTTGAAACATGTGAATATGGTGCGTCCTCTCATTCCCGCCTTTACTAAAAAATCTTCGTCCAGCGATCCCATTCTCTCCCCTGGCTTCATAACCTATCTGTTCCATTTTTTGATTAAACCCAACGACACGTTCTATACTACGAACGACTGCCAAAATATCTATTACAGGTTTGGCATGAATGGCAGGTATCGCCGTACTGCCAATATGGTATAGCCCTATCAATTCATCCCCAAATATATCCTGTAATTCTTTGCATTCACCTTGAAACAGAATCGACCACTCTTTCTTATGTGAAACGACCTCGACCTTTCTCATGAAAGCCTCCTTTTTCCAATGCAGGTTATATCTCATTGATCTGGAGCGTGCAAAAAATAATAAACGTTTCCTTTTTAAAAAAATCACATACCCATTACGTTCTTTATTCGCTTGTTCCAGAACAAATTGAATAAATGGAGCTTTCGATTCCGTATACCCACCACATCAGCTGGATGGATTTGAGATAATTCCCGTTTTATTGCTGATGTTGGTTCCGTACGTTAGGATGAGTTCTTAGATAATCCCTAAATGAAAGTTGATTTTTCCACTGTTCACTTCCGTATTTATAGAAATGCAAATGGTGTGTCCCCGCTCTCCATTGACCTTTTCTAAAAAAACGCCTTTCGGGAAATTCCTTATGTGCGACAAATACATACCCAATCGATTGCAAGGGTTCAATGAACATATCCACCTCATCTAAATGATGAACGCCAGCCATGATGTCCAAAATGGGTTTTGCCCCCAATCCTTCGACAGATGTACTTCCAATATGCTCAACAAAAAGGGGATAATTTTTTAATGCCTCCATTATCCTCGCTTTTTCCTGTTCGAACTCACTTACCCACTCGGGCTTATAATCTTCGATTTTGATTGGTTTTTCCATTTAATCACCCACTTCCATGAAGTTTCGGCAAACATCTTTTTTTCCATTTCGTTCGAATGACGATCTATCTTCTTATGTTCATAAAGGACATATATGTGGGGTCATTTCGGATTTCCTTCACTTCATATTTTCACTTTCTCAATTATGTATTCGTGGCTCATATTTTGTAATTAGTTTCTTTCATTTCTTTTGGAATAATCCCAAATTTAGCGATTAAAAGCATCGCAAGAAACCCAAAACAACAAAAACTCGTATTATCACTTGTGAAAAATGCATCTGGTATAATCATTAATACTAATAATAGATTCAAAATATAAGAAAAAAGAAAGCCCACATAGGATAGGCAAGATAGATAGTTCCCAATCAGTCTCCTCTTGTAATGAACATCATCAGATTTATTTCCTTTTATGATGCTAACGCATTGCCTAATTTCTCTAATAAGACCGTATGTGAAACCAATAATCAACAGAGCCACAATAAGATAATCAACTATTGCTTTCTCCACATTATTATCCTCCTTGGTAATAGGTATTTACTCACATTATATACGGATAACACATACCAAAGTTTCAAAATAAAGGGAATAACCCTAGAGATTCACCATCTCGTCGACAAAAAAAAAAGACCACCTAATAGGAGGTCCCTTCACTATTTAAAATCATAAAAAACCTTTGTTTTTCTTTTTTTTCATGAACCCGCGAATGATCATTCCGGCAATAATGAGGATCGCCACGAATGCGACTGGCTGGATATAGGGCTTGGCCATCTCGTTAATCTGGTCCCAATTGCTTCCTAACTTCATCCCGAGGAATACAAAAAGCACAGACCACGGAAGTACAGCTAGCAGCGTATAATTCGTGAACTTCATTAATGGCATTTTGGAAATCCCTGCTGGAATGGAAATAGCATGTCTGACAACCGGAATGAACCTAGCCGTAAAAATGACGCTTGGTCCATATTTAGTAAACCAAGTTTCCGATAGTTCAATATGTTTTTTGTGAATGAATATATACTTTCCATATTTTTCTAAAAATGGTCTTCCACCATAATATCCGATTAAATAAACAAATATCTGAGCGATGGTTCCGCCAATTGTTCCAGCAATAACCGCGCCAACAAAGCCAATTTTTCCTTGGGAAACTAAAAAGCCCCCATAGGATAATACAATTTCACTTGGAATAATTTCAATCATAAGTCCAAGTGTAATTCCTAGGTACCCATAATCCATGAGTGTAAGTAAAATAGATTGGATAAAGTCGTTTATCATTCAACTTCTCTCTTTCGTTTTCTTTCTTTTCTCTTATATGAATCTCGAATGTTATTATTAAAAATGGGGCCGCTTGACGGCAGGAAAAATAGAATGTCCCCTAGCTATAAATAACTTTTGACTGATTTGTGAAATATGATGGCTTATCGGCTTGTTTCAGATTAAGAATCATTTTCATAATTTCAACCATTCCCTCAGGGTTTTCCAATTCCATTTCCTTTTGATAGGTTTCGATCGATTTATCCCACTGATCCATTTTTTCATGGTCCTTTAAAATAGTAAGCATTTGTTTTTCAAATGAAGATTTAGGATTGATTTCAAATACAAGTTTATTGTCTTTTAAATACTGTAGATTAATTTCCTCCTGTCCTGGCAGCATCGAATGGACGAAAATCGGAAGCCTTTTTCGAAGTGCTTCACTAATGGTGACACCACCTGGTTTCGTGATGATTACATCCACTTCATCATAAATTTTGTTCATTTCAATTCTTGATGAGATATAAGGCAATGGTTTAATATGAGCTAAACCCCATGTATTAATCTCATCATATAGCTTTTTGTTGTTACCACAAAGTACAAAATAATCAAAAGCGGTTGATTTTTTTAATTCACCAGCTAAATTCAAAATCCCGCCCAAACCACTATTTCCTCCTGAGATTAAAACTTTGGGGCGATCTGTGTTGTTAAATACACGTGCCCTTTTAGTGATTTCCTCATGCACAGGAATACCTGTTACCATCATACTATGTTTCGATATTTGATTCTTGCTTAATAGCTTTTCTTTCAATTCCTGACTTGGAAGAAAGTGAAAATCAATCCCATTGCTTCCCCATACATTATTAATAAAGAAATCCGTATACACGTTTATAATCGGGGTGCTGCACTTCCCTTTTATCTTTAACTGGCTTAAAAGATAGGAAGGGAATCCGTGTGTACACACAATTAAATCTGGCCTTTCCTCCGCTATCAATTGTTCCATTTTTTTCAAAAATATATGTTGATACCATTTAAATGAACGTTCCTTCTGCGAGTTAACGTAAAAAAGGTTTTTGTAGGCGAGATTATAGCTTTCTGGTGCATAACGGATCCATTTCAAATAACCGGTTGTTATCATTTTTTCTAAAGAATTATTCGTATAACTTAACAAATCTACTTTTTTCAAAATAACTCCGTCTGTATGCTTTTTAAACATATCCATTAAGGCCTCTGCAACTTGATGATGTCCCGACTGCATGCGGAAGAGAGGTAAAAACAAAACCTTCTTCATATATGTCATCCCCTATTGAAATCATTCTTTTTAATGTAATGATTACGGACTTGGAAAAAAGACGTTTTGCATGTTCAAGAGTTTTTTTCCCTTTACAATATAACACTTTTTTTGTTAATAACTTTCATTTTAATCAATTTTTAATGATACGTTCACCTTATCACAAGCCCCCGTTCCCTAAACTTAGGCAGCCCGCTTGAATAGTCTTCTATCCATTCTTTTTTTTGCTCTTCATGTAATTGATAAAAGCATATATCAAAAAAAAGACGATGAATACGACACCTAAAAGTGGAACATATTCTGGATTTATATGAAAGGCGTTGCCCATATAATACCCTGCCACTATAAAAGGGACAGTCCAGAGAAACGTGCCTAGCAGGGAAAAGAGAATGAATTTAAAGAGGGGAATATTATTGATTCCTGCAAAATACGGACTAATCTGCCTTATTCCTGGTAGATAAAACCCAAACACGATTGTTTTTTGGACATTATTCATATACTTTTCCTGTACTTTCTCCCATCGTTCATTGGTAATGCCCACGTATTTCCCAAATTTCTTTATAAATGGATATCCAACATATTTCCCACATACATAAGCGATAAGCATCCCTAAAAAGGCTCCAAGAAATGCACTCAGGGTTGCTAAACCAAAAGAGAGCTTATTTTGTCCAATTAAGACTCCGATTAAAAATAGAAGAGATTCCTCTGGAGCGGGAATGCCCACAATGCCCATGAACAAAAAAAGAAAAATGATAAGATAGCCATATAAGTCAATAAAATGTAAAATACTATCTATGTTCATAAAATCCCCTCGAATCAGTTATAAGTCTTTTAATGTAATAAATTTTGTTCCCTTTTTAATTGTTTCCTCTAAGTAAATTTCCAAAACTTCAATCATATAGTGAGGTGCTTCTTTATCCGCACCCAAGGTTTCCCCGCAGTCATGGAGCAAGATAATGGAACTTTCCGTTGACGTTGTTCGCAATTGATTTAGCAGGTCATTCTTGCATGTTTCCACCTTCCAATCTCCAAAAATGGCCGACCACATGACCACTCTATATTTTTTACTGATCATGGGTGTAAATAGATTAAAATGGCCCCACGGCGGTCTGTAAAAGGTGACTTTTTCATGCGTACAATCCGTAATGGCCTTTTCAGTCATATTTAACTGTTTCCTTAAACGAAAGGGCGAAAGGATCCAGCTTGAAACATGATCAAAGTGATGAATCCCAATTGTATGTCCCTCATCATGCATTCGTTTAATGATATCAGGGTTATTTCTCACTTTACTGCCCACAACAAAAAACGAACCCTTTATCTCGTACTTTTTTAAAAGATCAAGTAATCGTGTCGTATATTCAGGATTGGGACCATCATCAAAAGTTAGGGCTATCCCATTATTTCTCTTGTTTTTTTGGGTTATGCCCGATCCGCTTACACGAATAATTACGGTAGGGACAATCGTATAAACTAGAAAAAACAATAATATGATACCCAAGCTAATCATCCATATTTGTGTCACTCACAGAACACCTCAATCTTGTATTTTACGGCAAATTTTCATGCACAAGAAACGGATTACCTTTTGGGTAAGAATAATGCCACTTCCGTTCCAATTCCTTCTTCACTAACCACTTTAATTTCTCCATTATGTTGCTTCATTATATTATTTGCTATCGATAAACCTAGCCCTGATCCACCTGTCTCACGGCTTCTAGCCTTATCCACACGATAAAAACGCTCAAAGATATTTTCTATGTCACGCTCAGGTATTCCAATACCATAGTCTTTTACCCGAATGACGGTAGAGTATAGCTGAACCTTTACATACACATCAATTTTGTCTGTACTATATTTGATTGCATTATCTAAAAGAATGATGATCACCTGTTTTATCTTCAATTCATCTGCTATAACCGTAATGGAATCTTCTTCGTAATGAAAGTTTATTTCTCGCCCATAAACCTCTTTGAATTGTTTAAATACGTTCTCACATAACGTTATTACATTCACTGATTTATAATCTAAGGTAATTTCCAATTCCGTATCGGCTAATTCCAGCAGCCTTTCCGTCATTTTCTGTATTCGGGTTGCCTCTGAATGAATGACATTTATCACATCAAGTGCTTTTTCTTCACTTTTTATGCGGCGTCTTCTCAAGAGATCGGCATAACTTTTTATAATCGTTAGCGGTGTCTTTATTTCATGAGAAGCATCTGAAATGAATTGCTTCTGTTTATCCAAATTCACATCCAATCTGCCCATCATCCGATTGAAAGTAACCGCCATTTTTTGCAGTTCATCTTTTGTTTCATGTTGAATGATGATTTTTTTGGGTATACCGCTTTGTTCAATATCCTCCATCGTATTTATCATATTGGAAATAGGTCTCATAATTACACTTGATAACCACCTGCCGCCTAGCAGCGATAACCCTGCCCCTAATAGGGTACAAAATGTCAGAATGGAAAGTAATACATCCTTCCCTAATTCCAGTCCTAGTAATCTATCTCCAATTTCTAAAGTTCCAACAACTTTACCTTTAGATAGGATGGGAACCCTAACGATTAATATTTGTTCTTCTTTGCTAGCTTGTCTAATTGTGCTTCTATGGGCTTCTTGTTCGCTAGAAAATTCTCCTTTAAATTTAGTAAGCAAATAATGGTCGCTGGACACTTCACTTCTAATTTGCGAGTCAGGTTGTATAATTCTTATAAATGAATGATTCGTTAAATATGTGGTTAATTTTTTTTCCATTTCTTGAGGCGCATCATCCATTTTTATTTCGGCAATGACATTTTGGGCTTTGTGCACCAATACATCCTCTTCCATATTTACAGTAATTTTCATGAAAGAAATAAATACAACAGCATTGACTGCAACCAACACACAGAGTATCCAAGCTGTCGTAATCAGGTTAATTTTTGTTGTAATTTTCATTACTTATTTCTCCCTTACTGTATAGCCAATTCCTCTAACCGTTTGAATAATGATCGGATCAGAAAAACCTTCTTCCGTTTTCTTTCTTAAATGACGGATATACACATCAATTACATTGGTCTCCCCTTCATACTCATAACCCCATACATTCATCAGGATATTTTCTCGCGTCACGATTTTGTTTTTATTGGAAAGTAAATAAACGAGTAAATCAAATTCCTTTGGGGTTAACGCTATGGAAGAATCCCCCCTCTTAACCTCTCTCGTATCGAGATTAATGAATAAATCTTTTATTGATAAGATTGTTTCCTCTTCTCTTGTAGCATTGGCAGTTATTGAATTCTGACGTATGGATGAACGTATTCTTGCCAATAATTCCTCGATTTCAAAAGGCTTCGTTATATAGTCATTGGCTCCTTGATCCAGCCCTGCCACCTTATCCATTGTAATATTACGAGCTGTTAATAGGATGATTGGCAGTAATGTGTTCTCATTTCGTATCCTTCTTAAAACCTCAATGCCATTCAGCTCAGGTAGCATAACATCCAAAAGTACTAAATCTAATTCTTCGTGCAATGCGGCTTCCAGCCCCGCCTTGCCGGTATGGGCAACAAGCACTTCATACCCCTCAAATTCGAGTTCTATTTTTAATATCGTTGCTATCTGGATTTCATCTTCTACAACCAAAATACGCTGTTTCATTTAAAACCCTCCTACTTGAGTGGAATATGCATCCATATCCATATGTATTTATCGAATTTGAATATTAGCTCCATACTTTACACGAACCTAAATATTCCGTTTAAAATTTCAATTCCCTCTATATTTATCCAAAGTCCTGCATTTTAATCGTTTCCACTAATTCTTGAAATGCTCTTTCTTCAATTTAGCATTATTTTGCTTTTTATTTCGCTTTTTAATTAATTTTTAATCCTTTTTTCAAATTGCGTTAAGATTGACTTGAATAAGTGTCTTTATAAAACATTAGAAGATAAGGAGAATTCATAAATTTGGAGGATTCCCCTCATTCACCCATGCTGAGCGACAAAAATAAAGGCCACCAAATTGGTGGCCTTTATTTTATGGAAAGAAATCTATCTTTAGGTAGAAGCTGATCGTTTAACAAAACTGCGGGATTAGTCCAAATCTCCAAATCCATATTTTTCAAAAATCTTGGCAGAATCTTCGCTTTGAAGATAGTCGTAAAATAGCTTCGCTTCTTTAGGGTGAGAACTTTCTTTAATGATGCCTGCCGGATAAATGATGGGATCGTGTATATCTTCCTTGGCTGTTGCAACGATATCAACTTTTGATGAGTTCATCGCATCCGTTTTATAAACGAGCCCTGCTTCCACGTTTCCCGTTTCTACATATGTAAGCACTTGCCGGACATCCTTGGCATATATCACTCTATCCTCAACCTCTTTCCAGAGATTCAAGTTTTCCAATGTTTGTTTCGCATACTGCCCTGCTGGTACAGACTCTGGCGTACCGATCGAAATCTTATCAGCCTTTGTGAGGTCTTCCATCGAACCCATTTCCTTATCTGAATCTTTTGGCACCACCAGCACCAGTTCATTACCGACTAAATCGATCCCGTTTTTCTCTTCAATAAGATCTTCATCCACTAATTTATCAAATGTATCTTCTGCAGCTGAGAAAAACAGGTCAACAGGTGCACCTTGGGATATTTGCTGCTGAAGAGCTCCCGAAGCGCCAAAGTTATATTGAACTTTCACATTTGCGTTTTCCTTTTCAAAATCCGCTTTTATATCATTTAAAGCATCTTGTAAACTTGCAGCTGCGGAAACCGTCAATTCCACTTTCTCGCCGTCTTGCTGCGCCTTCTTTTCCGTATTTTCCCCTTCATCTTTTGAACACCCAGTCCCCACAATCACAAGCAGCATAATCGAGAAAATCATTAGATATATTTTTTTCATTGTCACTTTTCCTTCCTATCTTGTTATAAATAATTACATCTAATTATAACTAGTTATAATTAGATATAACAGTATAAAACAAAAATTCAGGGTTTACATCAATCCCCTTTCCCTGTGAATTTACTTTCTAAAGGGCACTAAGATACAATAAGGGCGGAGGGATGCACATGTCGCAGGAGCTATCCTATACAATCGAAGAAGTTGCACAGCTTTTAAAAGTATCTAAATTGACGATATATGACCTTGTTAAAAAAGGGGAACTGCCTGTATTCCGAGTGGGCAGGCAAATGAGAATGGATGCAAAGGACCTGGAGAAATATATCACTGACGGGAAATCCCATGCATCCCAGGTCCCTGTTGCCGAGCCTCATCAGAACGAAGTGAAGGAAACACAAACTCTTGTCATCAGCGGTCAGGACATGGTGCTGGATATACTTGGGCAGTATATCACGAAGGATTCCGGCCATAAAACACTACGGTCCAATATAGGAAGTTTGAGCGGACTTATATCCATGTACAATGGTGATTCGGACATCGTGAGTTTACACATGTTTGACGGAGATACAGGTGAATATAATCTTCCATATATAAAAAAGATCTTGGTCGGCTACCCCTATATTTTACTTAATCTCGTTTCAAGAAAAGCGGGTTTATATGTTAAAAAGGGTAACCCTTTCAATCTCACCAGCTGGATTGATTTAAACAAGGACCTGACCATCATCAATAGGGAAAGAGGTTCTGGTGCAAGAATCCTTCTTGATGAGCAGCTAAGGATCCACAAAATTCCATCCAAAAACCTTAAAGGGTATGAAAACGAAGAAACCAACCATTTAAGTGTGGCATCAGCTGTTTCGTCAGGGGGTGCGGATGTAGGAGTTGGAATTGAAAAAGCGGCAAAAATGGTCGGAGTCGATTTCATTCCATTAATTACGGAACGCTACGACCTTGTTCTATTAAAAACGCCGAAAAACGAGCACATCATAAACATCGTCAAAAGTATCCTATCCTCGGAACCATTTCGAGCGGAAATCGATGCTTTAGGTGATTACGATGTTTCCCGGACAGGCTCTATCATTCACGAGACATTTTAAAACAGGAAGGCTACTGGATCAGCAGCCTTCCTGTTCTCTTTTGCCATGTTTTCTTACTGCTCTAAAGAGCACACTCTTCGATTTCAAACCCTAAATCTTTGATGATTCCCCAATCCTCCGTTGGTTCTTGGCCAGCTGTCGTTAAATAATCGCCGACGAAGATCGAATTGGCTGCATAAAGTGCCATGGGCTGCACGGAACGGAGGTTGACCTCACGACCGCCGGCCAGACGAATTTCTTTACTCGGATTAACGAATCTCATCATTGAAATCAATTTCAAGCATTTAGTAGGTGTAAGCTCGGAAGTTCCCTCAAGTGGCGTTCCGTCAATTGCATTGAGAAAATTACAAGGAATGGAATCCGCATCAAGGCTGCGTAAGGATAGAGCGATTTCCACCGTTTCCGCCTCAGATTCCCCCATACCGAAAATGGCACCGGAACATGGAGACATTCCAGCATCTTTCACAGCTTCGACTGTATCTACCCGGTCCTCATATGTATGTGTCGATGTAATATTGCTGTAGTTTTCCTGTGATGTATTCAAGTTGTGGTTGTAGCGGTGAACCCCAGCTTCCGCTAGTTTGCCGGCATGTTCTTCATTCAGGAAGCCTAGACAGCAACAGATTTTAAGGTCCGTTGTTTCGCGGATTTCTTTGACGGCTTCAATGACATGATCAATTTCCCTGTTGGTTGGACGCCGGCCGGAAGCAACGATGCAATACGTACCCGCTTTACGACGAATTGATTCTTGTGCTCCCTCGACAATCTTTTCTTTAGTCAGCCATGCATATTTATCGATTGGGGCTTCCGATACGATGGACTGCGAGCAATAACCGCAATCTTCGGGACATAACCCTGACTTCGTATTGATGATCATATTCAATTTGACCTTTTTTCCATAATGATGTTTACGTATGAGGTATGCTGCATTCAAAATTTCCAAAACTTCTTCATCTGGGGCTTGCACGATGGATAATGCCTCATCCGCTGTCACTTTATACCCTTTGATTACGTTTTCCGCTAACCTCTTCCAATCCCTTGTTAATGTTTCCAAATCCCATTCCTCTTTTCTTTTAGTGTTGTATATGCCTTCCGATAACTGTTGCCGCGACGAATCCCCTATTAACTGAATCCATTGGAACGGATTGTTTTCAACACATCTATCACCTGATTGATGTGTTGTTCATGATGTGTCGCCATTAAAGTGAGCCGAATTCGAGAAGCTCCATTCTTTACTGTTGGAGGACGAATCGCTGATGCGTAAATTCCGTACTTATGTAATTATTTGGAAAGGAAAATGTCCCGTTCCGGTTCACCGCAGATAATGGAGATTCTCCCCCAGATACTGTGTAGCCAAGAGCGGACAATTCGTTAAAAAGACGTCGGCTCATGTTTTGAAGATGCGTTCTGCGTTCGGGTTCAGTTAGAATGATATCGACTGCAGCCTCGCATGTGCATCATCCACCATGATGAGGGCCCCGTACCGTTTGTGTAAACATCCGCCCCATCCTCGCTTGAAGCTTTCTGCAGAATAAGGATTACAGATAATGTTTCAGCAGTAAGCTCATCATTCAAAAATAGATTTCCCGTCATAAGCGAACCTCCAAACGCTTTAATATGTTAACCAATTCATTTTATAGTTAACATATGGATGAATAATACCATACAAACAAAATATTATTCAATGTTAATTTTCAATATTTTCCTAGTCTGTCCTTTTGATCATCAGGAAGATTGCACTTTATATGTTAACTAAACTACAAATTAGTTGACATATAAAATATGAATCAGGCAAACTAATAGTGGGCATCTTGTCTACAACTTCAAAAAAGGAGGTTAGAAACTTGAAAGCAAGAACGATTTCTTATGTGGCCCTTTTTACCGCATTAACCGCAATTGGTGCCTTTATTAAAATACCGATTCCATACATACCATTCACGCTGCAAATTCTGGCAGTCTATTTAGCCGGCGCATTGTTGGGGCCACGTCTTGGTTTGCTCAGTCAGTTATGCTACGTCTTGATTGGACTCATCGGAGTTCCGGTGTTTGCTGAGGGCGGTGGGTTAGGCTATATATTCAAACCAACTTTCGGCTATTTACTAGGATATATACTGGGGGCCTATGTAAACGGGAGACTGATCAACCGGTATAATCTCTCCACGATTCGTTCCATTTTCTTTGCTAATCTTGCCACATTGCTCACTGTTTACTTAATCGGCTGCATCTGGCTGTACGGCGCAATGAAGTGGATTGTGGAAACGCCGCTTTCAATCAACCAAACGATTCTTTACGGCTTCTTATTACCTACACCAGGTGATTTGCTGCTGTGCATTCTATGTGCTGTCATCATTCAACAAGTACGTCCACGCATTGCAAGATATATAAACATAAAGGAGCTGAATCATCCATGGGCCAAGCCTACTTTATAACCGGAACTGGCACGGATATCGGAAAAACGATTGTCACGAGTGCACTTTATCTGTCACTTCAAGCATTAGGAAAAAGCGTTACGATTTTCAAGCCGTTTCAAACTGGAATCATCGAGGAATCGAAAACATACCCGGACATTTCTTGGTTCGAGCAGGAACTAGGTGTAAAGGGATCAGGGTTTTACATGCTTGAACCTGAAACCTCTCCACATTTGGCGATTAAATTAACTGGTAGTCAGATCGATGTAAAGAAAGTCGTGGAAAGAGTCCATGAGCTTGAGGAAATGTATGACATCGTATTAGTCGAGGGTGCAGGTGGATTGGCTGTCCCGCTCATTGAACGATCGGACAGTTTTTATATGACGAAGGATTTCATTAGGGATTGCAGCATGCCTGTCGTATTCGTATCCACATGTGGTTTAGGCGCGATCCATCATGTCGTGACGACACACTCCTATGCCCAAATTCATGATATATACGTTAAAGCGATTGTATATAACCATTATATTCCTGATGATCGGATTCAAAATGATAATATCGCAACCATAGAAAAGCTGACAGGTCTCACTGGTCTCGCCTGCATTCCAACACTTGCCGATGTTAGAAAAGACTTAAGGAGCCTTACCCTTGATTTACTTCGTGATCAAGATTATACCCAACAACTGAAAGAGGTGTTCCAAGCATGAATGGACAGGAATTAGAACAATGGGATAAGGAATATGTATGGCACCCATTCACACAAATGAAAACGTATCGGGAAAGTAAACCGTTAATCATCGAGCGCGGCGAAGGCAGCTACCTGATTGATGTGGATGGCAAACGATATTTGGACGGCTATGCTTCATTATGGGTGAATGTGCACGGACATAATGAGCCGGAATTAAACGGCGCTCTTATTGAACAAATGAACAAAGTCGCGCACTCGACCCTGCTGGGATCTGCAAATGTACCATCGATCTTACTGGCAAAAAAACTGGCTGAGATCACACCTGGTCATTTATCGAAGGTCTTCTACTCTGACACGGGGTCTGCAGCTGTGGAAATCGCCCTTAAAGTCGCTTATCAATATTGGCAGAATATCGATCCCGTCAAACATCAGCATAAAAACAAATTCGTCTCCCTGGACGAAGCATATCACGGTGATACGGTTGGAGCCGTGAGTGTGGGCGGAATGGATCTATTCCATAGAATCTTTAAGCCCCTATTATTCGAACGGATTTCCGCCCCTTCACCATATGTGTATCACATGACAGAATACGGAGATCAAGAAGCAGTGAAAAACCATTGTTTGAAGGAACTGGAGAAGTTACTGCAAGAACAATCAGAGGAAATTGCAGGAATGATCATCGAACCAATCGTTCAAGGTGCCGCAGGCATCATAACCCATCCACCAGGCTTTTTAAAAGAGGTCGAACAATTATGCAGGAAGTACGATATCCTTTTAATTTGTGACGAGGTGGCCGTAGGATTCGGTCGCACCGGTACGATGTTTGCCTGCGAACATGAAGATGTCGTCCCTGATATCATGTGCATGGGCAAAGGGATCACTGGCGGCTATATGCCTCTTGCAGCAACCATCATGAACGAGCAGATCTTTCAGTCCTTTTTAGGAGAACTCGAAGAACATAAAACCTTTTATCACGGCCACACCTATACAGGAAATCAGCTAGCTTGTGCACTCGCCCTGAAGAATATCGAGCTAATGGAAAGCCGCAATCTCATTGAAGACATCCAGAAAAAATCAAAATATCTATCCGAAAAACTGCAAGCGCTATACGAACTTCCGATAGTCGGCGATATCCGCCAGCGCGGCTTCATGATTGGAGTGGAAATCGTGAAAGACCGCCAAACAAAAGAAACGTTCACGCTCCAGGAAAACGTCGTTTCCGGAATCATCCAAACCGCACGGGAAAATGGCCTGATCATTCGGGAGCTTGGTCCAGTCATCACGATGATGCCGATTCTTTCCATGTCAGAAAAGGAACTGAAGATCATGGTCGAAACCGTCTACCGGTCCATACAAGAAGTCTCCATTCATAAAGGATTGATTCCAGCAGCAAAATGACCCAAAAAGAACCGGATGAGTGTTTCATTCCGGTTCTTTTTCGATTGAATCTTTTGTTTTCGTGAAATAAGCAGCCATTAAAAGAAAGAACACGGATAAGGTCCACAAGGATTTCCTCATTGAAAAAAGCTGAACCCCCAGTTCACACCATTATAAATCTGGTAAGCTGCCAAAACATCCTATATCAAATCCAACCTCTTCGCAAAACGTCCCAAAACCTCTTTACTATAATCCTTCTTACCTGAAAACCCAGTAAAAAAATTATTATGCCACAAGACTCAAAGGAATTTATGGCCGCTTGCTCATTTTAGATTAAAATGTGTGAATATAAAGCATCAATAACCTCCTTTTTTGTAATCTTGTTAATCACTTTAATAACATCACAGAAATTCATTCCTCTTGTAGAATAATGAAGAATGGAGTTCGCTAATTTTGTTGGATTATCATATACGTCGATAATCATTCCGATAATCCTTCGTTTAGAAATCAAAAATTCATAATCATCGATACTTCGCGCTTGTATCTTATTTTTTGCCAATCTAATTTCTTCCATAAGTACACATGGTTTGCTTGTAATGGCACTTAAAAAGGCGAAAGAATAACTATTGGATATTTCGTATTTTACATCGATGTCTCTATCAACAAGAGAGTGACTATAGATTTTTTGCTGAAAGTCGGAGGTTCTGCCAAATAGTATTTCTAATCCTATTCTTATCATAAATTCATTTTGGATATCCGTATCAGATGAGGTCACACTTTCATTGGCAATCGTACTTCCCAATAATAAGACCGATTGATTAGTATTAATCGGTTCGATCTTTAAACTCTCTCTTTTGACAGGTAATAAAGGCAAGTATCTATTTTTTTCTTTCAAAGTAGAACCCGTAACCTCATCTCCTATAATTGAATAGATTTCTTCAGGGATTATATCTCCAATTATAATCAATTTCATATTTTCAATAGAATAGAATTTCTGAAAACACCTCTCCATGATGTTGGCATCCATTGAATCTATACTCGCGAAATTCCCTACGATTGGTTGTGCTCCCCCGCTTTCATCCCCGTATAAGTCTGATAATAAATTAGTGAAGCATTTGGCTTTCTTATTACTTTGTGAATGTAAAATTTCTTGCTTAATGATTTTTTTTTCTTTTTCCACTATGTCATTAGTTATAGAGATGGATTGAACAAGTTTTAAAATCATTTGAATATTTAACTCAAGCTGTTCCGTACAAGATATTACAAATGAGGTATATTCATAATTCGTACTAGCATTTATAGAAGATCCCATTTCCCCAAATCTATGTAAGGCATCGAATTGATTGTTTTGTATAATTAGATGCTCTAAAAAATGAGCCGTTCCATAAGGGATTTTTCCATTACATTCTTTTTCATGATAAATGGAATGGCTATCCATCCCTCCAAAGTCGATGGATAGGAGAATATAATTTTCGTGAAAACCAGTTTTATTTACTAAATAAGTATCTAACCCGTTTATTTTCTTTTTTTCTATAAAACTACCAGTAAACATGCGGTCTCCTTATCTCTCCCCCAAAGTGTAAATGGAATAACCTTGTAAAACTTGAGCGACATCTTGTATATCCTGAGGTTTTATACGATCCATGTAATCTATCATTTCATCCATGGACCTAACTTGACCGCTAACGATCCCATTTTGATGAAAATCAATTAGGCTAATTGGGGAATCTTGAGATAGTTTATAACTATTTATCAACGTTTTTATAGTGGCCTCTAGTTCTTTTTTTGTAAATGCCCCTTCTTTTATCGACTTGATTTCATCAAATATTTTTCTAAGCACCATTCCTTCAGAAGCGGGATCAATAGCTGTTTGTATGAATAGAAGACCATTTATCGCATCCAGTATGCTTATAATTGAATAAGCGGCATTGAGATCATTTCTTACATTCATAAATAACCTTGAGTGTGCGGACCCACCTAAAAGCCGATTAAACACCACTAATGCGGGGTAATCTTTGTTTTTAAACGTGATTCCCCCTGTACTTAAACATGTCGTCATTATCGAATGCTTAAACTGATATTTTTCGGAATTATATGTTTTTATATTGCTTTGCACGGGGCATGGAGGAATAATTGTTTGGCCTGTGGCATCAGTTTCTATCTGGAAATAGCCACATAATTGTTCCAAAACATTTTCTTCATTAAAGTCTCCAATTACATACATATGTATGGAGGATGTTTGAAGTATCTTTTGATAGAGAGAGGCCAAATTTGTCTCATTCCACTCTTCTATTTCATGGATGGATCCTATCTGGTCAATATACAAGTTTTGTGGTTTGCTTTGTAGATATAGAAGGCTCTTTTTATAAGAATAATTATACGCATTAAAAATCTCATTATGGATTCTTGATACATGAAGCTTTTTTTCAATTTCAACTGATTTCTTTGTTATTAATGGTTTGGTTAATAAATCATGCAAAATATTTAATATTTCCGGATTGATTATTTTGTGATTTTGGTTGTAAAACTTAAGTGACAAACACAAAACCTGTTTATTGCCTTTTTTATCAATGGAAACTCCTATTTTTGCTCCGTACTCTACATCAAGTTTTGACTGGATTATAAGATTGTTTCTAAATTGTTCACTTCCATGCAGTAAAATATATGGTAGTAATGCAGCACCAGTAGCCACTTTCTCATCAAGGTCCAAATACATTCTGACAGCGATTGTAGTTTGAAAATACTTTTTCGAAGGCAAAAGGTGGAAGTTGATATTTCTAAAGTTTTTCGTTAAAAATTCACTTCTCATGTTACCTCCAAGCTTTTGTTCTTTTTATTGATATAAAAGGATCTTATGAAGCTATAGGTTAAAATTAAGCTTATAACTACAAAGGGTAAAGAAGCAGCTATCAGCAATTTTTCAACACTTATGAAATAAGATAAATAAGGTAAAAGTCCAGTCAACATTATAAATAAAATTCCATCTAATGCATCCGCAATGGAAATTACCTTCCCTCTAATGTGATTTGGCGTAGTTTGAAGTTCAACATTTAATAAATTGGATGGAAGAAACATGGCTATCCATAAAAATAAATATAATATGGGACCTAATATAAAGGGTGACAGAGCAATACCAATACTACTAAACGATAAAATGACCAAAGGTAATACATATCCATATTTAGTTATTTTCAAAGACAAATATTTTTCTCTCCAAGGAACCGTTAAATAATTCCCTATCAACATACCTAGAGCTGCAATAAATCGATAAACACCATAATATTTCTCACCGTCCTGAATGGTGGAGTTTAGCAAGGGAACTAACAAAACATCTGTGATGCTTAGACATCCCCAAATCAAAAATGATCCGAAAATCAGGTTTTTTAGAACCATGTGATTTTTTATATATTTGACACTGGTTATTAATCCACTTTCTTTGGAGCTTGTGCTTTCCTGGCTACCTTCCAAACTAGAAGAATCATTATCCAGATTTGCAGTGGGAAGCTTAGTCCAAGTTATTATTCCAGCAATAAAAAATGTAATTGCATTAAAAATCAGCAAACCGGTTACAGTGTCATTTAATAATCCGAAAGCGGCAATCGCTGAACCGATTACTCTAGCTATACTTGTTAAAATCCCCATTAGCCCGTTAGCTAAGCCTAACTGATCTTTATTCACAAGAGATGGGATACTTGAGGAAAGGGCAGGATGATAAGGTAGCTCGATAATGCCAATTAGCAATGTGATAATAAGAATGGTGGTTGTACTGTGAGAATTAAATGCCATTACACATGTTAAAAGTGCTAACAATATATTTATTATTGTTAAGGTAAACCGTCTAGAATATTTATCAACTATACTGCCGGCAATTGAAAAAAGTAAAAATTGCGGTGCGAAACGAATAATGAGAAATAGACCAAAGATGAATATGGATTGAGATAAAGTGAAAATATAGGCAGCAAGAGCTATTCCTTGTGCCATGTTACCAAGTGTGGAAAGTGATTCAGATAAGCATAAATAAGGAAACCTTTTTTCATTTAATAATGGTGTATATTTCTTATATTGATGTAATAAGTGCAATAAGATACCCCCAACTAATTTGAATGCAAAATGACCTTGTAAAACGTTTAACCTTTTGGAACTATCCCATAACCAAATTATGCATGTCATGTACGAGTGTTTCTCCATCAGGCGACAAGGAAGCATGGTCTTGAATCGTGGATAAACCGAGTTGTAACTCTTCTCTAATTCTATCTATTTCTTCATTAATTAATTCTGCATGATCAATAGACCGATTTTGTTTCAATAACCGATAAAAATGTAATACTCTGCAATGCACGAAGCATCCATGGTAAATACCGTATAAAGGTCTTAATTCATCTCTCCATGGTGACCTATAAATAGGCTTCATATCGTTGAAAATATGGGGCCTTGCGCACATAAGTGTATTTAATCTACCATGACTTGCCTCATGTATTAACCATTCAGCAACTTTAACTACAGGTCTTGAAACATGACAAGCAAAGATTATTCCATGTACTCGAAAATCAGAAAAGAAAGGTAGACCAGGTGGGTTGAAAAACACAATGTTTTCTATATTATTATCAATTTCGTCAAACATTTCCGGCCAAGTATTTTTGATTAATTGCAACGCTTCTTCAAAAGTCTCCTTTATCTCCTGCGATACAATTTCAGTGCTTCCCATATTCATACGCAATTCGGCAGAGGATGCAATGTTTACATATTCCTCGAACCAAAAAACTTCATTTGTAATGAATGGATGTTTCGATAATTTGTTAAGATCTTTTCCATTCACTTTGTAATTTTCTTTTTCCACTTCAAAAGTAATGTGGTTATTTTCACTTATTACCAGAATTTCTTTAGGATCTTGATTCTCTGTCAGGTCTTTCATGAAAAAAAGATCCTTTGGTTCCACGCTAAATCTGAGCTCGAAATTTTCTAGCGTAGCATTTATTTTATATTTCAATTGTAAGAATATGTGCAGAAAACCATTCCAAATCCACGTTTGTTTTTCTATTTCGTCCATTGAGGAAAAATTCTTATACTGTTCAATCCATAAGTAAACATACGGCTTATTAAGAACAATATTTCTTTCTACTGCATTACAATTCCTGAATATCTTGATTGCATCTCCCAACCATTTTAGGTTTTCAGCTTCATTTGCATGGATTAACTCTAAAGCTTTAATATTTCTAAGAGAAAGCAATTGTTTGTGAACATCGCTATTAATATCTACACTTGCTGGAGTTAATAAGTTTTTAAAATCAATTGTTTTCATTATTAATCCTCCATTTACTGCTTTGGAATCTTTTTGATACTTCTCTCACAGTATTGCAATAGTCTTCTATTTTTGTATTTTTCCCCAACTCAACAGTAATACCTCGAACATCAGGGAACATTTCTAAACAAATGACTAGTTGATTCCAGCTTTGTTCAAAAGAAATCTGTCCCTGTTTGGATACACCGCTAGCTCCAATATGAATCTCGGTAATATGAGCTCCTTTCAAAAGGCTTAACAAATCCTCAAAAGATTTGTTAAACGCTTTAGCAGTTGCCCATGTATGAGGAATATCGAGAATGATTGGAATATTGGCTTCACTGGAAATTGATTTCAATAATTTATAGTCCTCTAAAACATCTACTCCTCCCCAATCATGATATCGAGGTCCTAATTCAATAACAAACGGTATCCCGTATGTTTCTTGATAACTCTTAATTTTCTTTATAACTCTATTCTTTAAACCTGCATCTTTAATTGGAGCAAAAATATAACCAAATTGAAGCCCATCTGTAGTTCCTAAAATGGAAAGGTGTTCTCCGATCCAATGGGCTTTAATTTCTTTGGCTTGTTGAAAGACTGCTTTTGTTAGATCTTTTGTTGGTTCATGTATATCCGCCAATGGCAGTGTGCTGCAATGAGCAATTTTTTCGAAATTTGACGGCACATTTTGAATATTGGATGGGAGGTGTACCTCGATATAGTGGTATAAGGGATCTAATTCGCTGTTTATAAATCTTAAATACTCCTGAGAGTCTATCCAAGCAACACCTATCCCTAATTTTTTTCCCAATGTCGCTTCTTTTTTCGAAAGTGTTTCAGTTTTCATAAATGACCTCCTGACGCTTCATAATTGGCACTTTTACTTTATGTATATCACACCATTGTGCAAAGCTATATAAATACCAAAATGAACTTCCTAAATCATATAAATGGGCAGAGGGATTCCTTCCTAAGAGACTTGAACGATCATTCAGGAACTTATCTAATTCTTTAAAATTGATTAAGTCTTTCAACTGGCTTGTTTTTAAAAATTCATAAGCAACTCTTCCTAGTTCACCATGTTTCATCCATATAAAAACAGGATGAGGAAATCCGCATTTCGGTCTTTTTTGTATTTCAATAGGAATTCTGTTTTTACTGAGATTACGGAAAAGGCTTTTTTCCTTATCGGGTGGTAATGACAAGGCTGCATGTAAAAAATCTTGATCTAACAATGGCACTCTACATTCCACTGAAGCATTCATTGTCCCTAAATCCACTCTCGGTAACGCATCAGCTTCTAAATGATAAAAACCAAAGCTACGGATTGCATTTCCTAAATTTTCTCCATTCGTCATGAAACCTTCTATTTTATGTTTTCGGTCTTGAAAGCATGTTTCACCAATATGATTCCAGACATCCTCATCAATCATTAATAATTTTTTTGTTGTAGCCGATTTCATCCAATGATCGAATTGTTCCATTGAATCCGAATGCAGCCAGTCATAGCTCCCGAAAATTTCATCGCTGCCTGTACCTGTAATAACAACCTTTAGACCTCTTTTTTCTGCGGCTTTTCCTAAAGCATAATATGCAACTATGGTTGGATCCATTGATAATCCATCCTGGTTAGATAACGCTTCGGGCAATAATTCAATAAACTCTTTTTCTGATAGAATCACTTCATTTAAGGGTACATTCAAAAATTCACAAACATACTTACTAAAGGGCACTTCAGAATATGAAAAATCACCTGTTTTTTCATACCTTAGCGTAAATGCTTCTACATTGGCACCTTGAGATACTAATTCTGATAAAACCGTACTTGAATCAACTCCACCAGATAGGAACATGCCCAATTTTTGATTCGGTTCCATTACACTTGTTATCGCTTGAGTAAAAAGACTTTCTAAATCTGCTGGTTTATTTTTTTCATAAGCATTCGAAAGCTTATGTGAGACGATCTCTTTATCTAAACTTAATTCGAGCGTTTCCCCTGGTGAGACCTTCTTAATAGAATCGATCAAAGTCATTGGTTCAAGTAATGTGTCTCGATACATGAGATATTCATAGAATTGCTCTTCTGTTATTAGGCACTCTTCATGTAAACTTTTCAACGTGTTTAGTAATGCAGGGAATTCAGAAGCATAGATATATTCTCGATTTTTAGTTTTTGCCCAATATAGAGGCTTGATTCCTGGAAAATCACGCGCTAAAAAAAGTTTTTCAGTATGAGTATCAAATGCAGCAATGGAATACATTCCTCTTAATTTTTGTAACCCTTCATTCCCGAACTTTTCAAACAGCTCTGCCACTACTTCTGTGTCACATTCTGTTTTCCATGAACAATCTAACTCAATCCGTAACTGCTGAAAATTATTTAATTCTCCATTAAAGGTTACGATCCATCTCCCAGAAGAACTAATGAATGGTTGATTGGCTTCTTCATTAGTATCTCTAATTGATAATCTAACAGTTCCCATTGAAATATGATCTAAGTCCACAATTCTGCAATTATCAGGTCCTCGATGCATCATTCCATTTAAACATTGCTTTACATATAAAGGTTTGTTATTTTCCCTTCCAAGAAACCCAGATATACCGCACATTTTATACCTCCAAATTGAACATGATATTAAATAAAACCAATACATGGATATGGCATAACGCACCAAAAATAATAAATTTAAATACTAGTCAATTACTCTTTAATTATCAACACGTGGTCCAAGAAGCTGGCCTAATACGGCATCCGTTAAGCTACCGTTTGGATTAGCTTCCAGAAAACCAGGTGCTACAAGTTCTTGCAGGTCATTTAATGTAAGTTCTTTATTATCGGAATTTAGTTCGGTATTCTTTTTTATTTTTTCCATATAATCTTCCCCTCCTTAAAATTAGTTATCAGTACGTGGCCCAAGAAGCTGGCCTAATACGGCATCTCGTAAGCCACCATTTGGATTGGCTTCAAGAAACCCGGGAGCAACAAGCTCTTGTAACTCATTTAATGAAAGTTCTTTTTTATCTGCATTTAAATCTAGGTCTTTATTTGATTTATCCATATACGTTCCTCCTTCCCCCACTATGTATTAAAATTTATTATTGGTTTGGTGCGCTATATCATATCCATGTACTAAACTGATTAATGCTAGTGTTTAAGTGTAATAAGCTGTTCATCTATATCCAAAGCGTTAGCACAAAGTATTCTGAGTTTTAAGGCAGAAGAAATTATATGTCTTTCAGAATCATTAAGATTATCTGTTGTATATCCTTCCTCGTAAGAAGATAAAAGGTTAAAGTAATCTGCATTTATTCTATAAGTCTTATTTAATGGTGAAACGATATAAAAAGATTCGCATGGTAATAATGGATGAAATTCATTGTTACCCTCAATTACGCTTAATACATCATATTTAGTTTTGATAATTGTAGCTGAAGTGTTTTTATAAAGAGTCCCCTCAATTAAGGACGTATTTTTGCTAGGTAATTTATAGGAAGCTTTGAATATGGCATATTCTAATTCGAAAAGTTCCACCAGTTTTAATGGAAGCATTTCTTTTTGCGATCTAAGAAAGTAAATAAAAGCAGTAGCTTTTTCTATTCCTTTGCCATAGCCTAGGGGGTGAGGAATGCTGAACTCGATGTTCCATAAAAAAGGAGATGAAAAGAATTCGTTAAATATACTTGTTTCTATTAATTCATTATCATTAGAGGCATTTAATTCTTCGCTTAATAAGGGGACACCATTTGAGAATATGGTTGTTAAATGGGCTAGGATTTGTAACCACCTTCCTCTTCTTTCTGAATGAAATGCATGTAAATTCACATGAAGCAGTTCTTCTTTGCCCATTTTTTTTACTGTTTGCTGGAATTTTCCACCTTTGATATCTGGACTCCACTTAGGGTCAATGCTCATTTTCACAAGCAAATCCTGTAAGGCTATCTCATGCTTAATTGAAGTACTCATGTTTAGGCACGGCTCCCTTTACATTCATTAGTTTTTTTATATCCGCAGTAATTTGTGAATCATTAGACAGTCTGTCTGTCATTAATATCAATGCAGAATCTTCACATGTTAATAAACCCAACATATCCCATATTTCATCATCCACTCTTTCACAAGCACATGGTATATAGGCATCTCCAGCCTTTCTAACAGCGCTTAACCAAAACATTGAGATTAAAGGATTTCCTTTAAGAATCCCAAGAATTTCTTTTTTGTTCTCCGTTCCCCAGTTTTTATAGTCAGACAATACACAGCCTAAATCGATTGATAAAGGAATATGTAAATCACTCAATTCAGTAATTATCTTTTTATAAAATAATTGAGGGGATAGTGATAATTGTCTAATCGGATGTAAATAAATTGGGATATCATGATTTTTTTTTAAATCAGAAATCCAAGATTGTAAATCCTGGATTGATTTTTTATTTTGATACTGGAATCCACCCGGATCCATGAATGAATTGTTGATTCCCCATGTTCCAATCTTCAAAATTATTTTTCCAATTTTTAATTCTGTTAGTAAGCTAACGTAATCTTTCATTAAATTTGAATGTTGATCAGTATATGGTATGGCTAAAGTGGTCTCCATATTAAATTGTGAATATAGCATTTTAGAAGCTTTTTTCGTTCTATCAGAAAATATGTTACTGAATACAACAGAGTCTATTGGAGATGCTCCAATAAGTTTGCTTTGATCTAGCGCGCTATCTGAATCTTCAATATGCACGATTCTTTTAAGTATTTTTTCCGCCTCCATTTTCAAAAAATTCAGCTTTTAATAAAGATGATACTATTACAAATAAATGGAAAAATCTATATGTTTTTGTAAAATGAGGAATTTGGAGTGGTAGCTTATTAACGCTCACATAGGGAAATATATTCTAATTTTCAAATCTAAGTAATAGACCTTGTTATCTATCGAGGAAAATACTTATCATTGTTATTATTGGTAATGATAACCAAAAGTTAACTGTCCTTTATTTCCGTCTAAAGATTGTAAGAACCTTTGAGAGTTCATTTCGGATATTGTTCAGTATTTATTGTATGACTTTCCCTAAAATGCAACCAATTGCCCAACTTTATAGGTGCCCGCATTCGAGTAATTAATAGCCAATCACTCTTTTCCACAGCATCATTCATTTTCATTTCTAAGGTTTATTTAACCAATGTAAAATCACATTTTAAGACTTTCCAGTAGCCCTTTTTTAAGGGCTATTTTGTCTTTCCTAAAACTAGGAGGAACGGTGTCATTTCCGGAATTCCACTGGTCACTTTTGGAATCTATCAAAGTTAAAAAACAATTTATTATGGATTTACTGGATATAATCAGGAGGTAATAGTGATGGCAAAAAAAAGCAAAAATATATAAAATGTTCGTAAACCCTGCATTAATTATTCTTTTGAGTATTTCATTATTTTTCAGTATGAATGTATCAAATGTTCAAGCAGCTGCTGCTGGAAAAAAGGCTAGGCAAGACCATTGTGTTAAGCGGAATTGGGATAGATACTCAGCTCGTTCTATAGCTAGGTATTTATTTTATTATCTATTTTCGATTTATTTAATTTTAGGAATTTGCATTTATTTTTTAATGGATATCGGACACATTCCCAAGATTATTTTGTTTTTTGTATTAGTGTTCAGTGTGGATCTTATTAAAAAAAAGTTAATAAATAAAGTTTTGAATCTTAACCTTAAATAAAATTTCAAAATAATATCGAATTGAATCCCCCACTCCCGTTATGCAAGAAACACGAAAAATGACATTTGGAATAAAAAAAGAAGATGACCCTATACAGAGGTCATCTTCTTCATATACATATTCTTTTTCTTAACAAACTGACAGGCCTTGTGTTAGCGAATGCCTTTCATGTACCCTTGAATTTTTGGTGATAAGGCCAACAGGGCCAGTCCAAGGATCATGGAAGCAACACCGATCACGCCAAAGTAAGCCATTTCGGTTTGCGGAGTGTAGAATCTGACGATTTGCGCGTTCAGCGCTTGCGCTGCTGCACTTGCCAGGAACCACAAGCTCATCGTTTGTGCCGAGAAGGCAGCTGGAGCCAATTTAGTTGTTGCTGAAAGTCCAACAGGTGATAGACAAAGTTCTCCAAGTACTACAAGGAAATAGCTTAGTACAAGCCATAGTGGATTGACTAATGAGTCTGATCCGCCGAAATAAACAGGAAGCAGAATTACCAAGAATGATAAACCAGCGAAGAACAATCCTAACGAGAATTTTTGTGGGATGGTTGGCTGGCGCTTACCTAATTTAATCCATAACCATGCGAATACTGGTGCAAGAGTAATGATGAACAAAGGATTCAATGATTGGAACCATGCCGGGTTTATTTCTATTCCAGCAAAATTCAACTGTGTCCGTTTGTCAGCATAGCTTGCTAATATAGTTGCACCTTGCTCTTGAATCGCCCAGAACATGACAGCTGCTATAAACAAAGGAATATAGGCAATCAAGCGGGAACGTTCAACAGAAGTTGTTTTAGGGCTGCGATACATGAAAATGAAATAAAGGGTCGGAATAACGATCCCTAGGATACCTACAAGATTAATAAAGGTCTTAATCGTCAAGATACCTGCAGAAGCAGTGATGCCAATGATGGCCGCTACGATCAATGTAGCTATTCCCAGTTTAGTGAATGTCGCTTTCTTTTCATCTTGTGATAAAGGGTTAGCAGGAAGAGTCCCGGCTAGGCCCAAGTTCTTTTTCTTTGTTGCAACAAAGACGATGAGTCCAAGTAACATACCAATTGCCGCAAGTCCAAAACCAAGGTGGAAGCTGTAGTTCATTCCGACTGTACCGACAACAAACGGTGAAAGGAATGCTCCCGCGTTGATACCCATATAGAATATACTGAAACCGGAATCCCGGCGCTCATCATTTTCCGCATATATTTCTCCAACAATGCTGGAGACGTTCGGTTTTAATAAACCAGTACCCAGAACGATAAGTACCATGGAAACAAAGAACAGGGAGAGACTGCCTGGTACAGCAAGGACAATATGCCCGAGCATGATCAAGATACCACCGTAAAATACGGCTTTTGAAGTCCCGAAAATCCTATCGGCTAGCCAGCCGCCAATTATACCGGACATATATACTAAAGATCCGTAAATGGATACTAGGGCAAGTGCTGTTGTTTCATCAAGACCTAGTCCCCCTTTAGAAACTTCATAATACATATAGTAAACAAGAATGGCCCTCATGCCATAATAGGAGAAACGCTCCCAGAACTCAGTAAAGAAAAGGGTGAATAATCCTTTCGGGTTCCCAAAAAAACCTTTTTGGGGTACGCTATCCACAATTTTCTGTTTATTTATCGTTGCCATACCTAGCCCTCCTTTTATTATTGTATAATAACTTTTATTTTCTCTGTTGTAAACAAATATTTAGTATATTTAAATAATTAATTTCAAAATAAATATTAATAGCTTTTCACCATACATGTTACACTGCGAATCACATCATCTGATAGGAATCGTCATTATTGATATATTGCCCTAACTTTGCCAATGATATTACGTTTAATACCTCTCTAGTTACCTTTTTCCAATTAAATGAAGTCCAAAAAATAATAAGGAAAAACCCCAACCAAAACCGTTATATACACCGTATAATAGAAATAATACAAAATGAGGAGGCATAAAAATGCTCGGTACCATAACCGTTGTAATGATTTTTTCCATCCCCATACTTGGCATTCTGACAAGCCATTTTGAGAAACAATCAAAAACCAAACACAGTATGCTCAAAGATGAGTTGGAACTCGAAAAAATTAAGCATGAAAACTTCCTTTTGGAGACAGAGAAAATGAGGCTGGAACTGGATCAGATGAAATTCGATGAAAAAAGAGACGAGCCAAGGTTACTGTAGTCAAGTAACGTTGGTTCGTCTTTTTAAGGTGCATCCCTGTTTTAAAAACCTTTCGGGTCTCATAAGAATAATGAAGTCCGTTCTAATGAATATATTGATTGCCCACAAGATGGTCTGAGAGTACCTTGGTCGGGATGATGAATTCGACGGCCCCCATGTATCCTGGGGCAGCTTCAAAGCTGTTGAAGGCGATGACAAGCTTGCCATCTTTGTTTATATAAAAGTTTTGATTTTCATCAATGCCTTTAAATGGAGTAAGATCATCATCTTCGGCCCAATATATTTTATCCGGATCTTCTGCCATTTGTTGCTTCATCTGTTCCTTGATGTTCTCACTGATCACCTGCAGATAGCGATCATCTTTAAATAAGCTATTTAACGTTATAAGCACTTCGTTTTTCTTGTCGACTGTATCAAATTGACTTTCTGTAGAACTGGAGGCAGAAATCTTGTCAGTATAACGCTGTACAGATAAGATCGTTTCATTATCAGTCAATATCTTATATCCGCTTTCCACTGAGATATTTCCCTTTTCCCCTTCCTTCAGTTTTGACATGGAGTCCGTGAATTCCTTGTAGAGCTGCTTGCTTTCCGATAAGTATTTATCATTCAAACCATTTTCCAGCTGTTTATTCTCCAGACCAGAAATGGCAGGTGTTTTGATTACTGCCGAGGAATTATTGACTTCTTCTTTCCATTCGACGAAGGTGATCATTTTGATGACCTTTTCAACTATCGGAATATCAATCATCGCTTTCGCCGCTGCCGGACTGGTGTTGACGGAAGCTGTCACAATCAGAAGTGCTGCCGCCGCTGACACCAAGATATTCCTGCCAATCCGTGGCTTCTTCCTGGGCCTTTCATTCAAGGCTGCTTGAACGACATCTTTCAATTCCTTAGGGATCGGTGTTTGAAGGTATCCTTCCCGCAAATCTTTTAATTTTTTTTCCATCTTTTCGTTTCCTCCTGTTCAGTCATGTTGATCCGTAATAGTTGCAGTGCTTTATATAATCTCGTTTTAACCGTGCTTACGTTCTCTTCCAACACTTCCGCTATTCCTTCCAACTTCAGGTCCTCAAAGAATCGTAGAATGACTACCGTCTTATACTTGACCGAAAGTCCTTCAAGTGCCTTTTGCAAATCCAGGTCAGGGTAGTAATCTTCCTCTCCGCTGCGTAAGTATTCTATTGTTTCGTCATCGGCGACGGTCAGCTTCTTTTTCTTTCGCAAAATATCAAGTGCCGTTCGGACTATGATCTTATATAGCCAACTATCTATAGAAGCTGCGTCTTTGATTTTATTACTGGAGGCTAACGCTTTTCTGATCGATTCCTGCACGATATCAAGCGCATCCTCTTGATTCTTCACATAATAAAAAGCTAGTCTGTATAAATTTTCTTGCCTTTCGGTTATCCTTGCGGCCAATAACTGATTCATATCTAGATTTTTCATTGCATTATAGAGCTCCTTACATTTTAGTTACGTATCCTAGGTACAAAGGATAGACGCACTAACTGCTATAAAAGTTTGAAAATAGCTAATGAAATTTTTTCATATAAAATAATGAAATTTTTTACAAACTTTTAAGGCTTTTGGCGCGTCTATATAGTAGAATGATAAACGAGGTGGAGTGCATCATGAGGAAATTAAATTATAAAAAAGTCTTTATTTTTCTATTTTGTCTAACAGCTGCAGCGGGAACGTTGGGATTAGCCATCAAAAGCCTTGCTTTTGATAAAAAGCGAACCGTTTCGGCCTATACAAGCGATGAAAATTACCCAGAAGCTGATATTCAAACGTATTTAAAAGATAATACGAAAGGCGGGTATTCAGTAAGCAGGCCCGTTCTCCATATAGAAAATATCGACACGCAACTAGACGCTTACATAAAGAAAGAAATTAAGGATTACGAAAAGAAATGGAAAGCCTCCGACGTAAAAGCGTCTGAGCTTAACCTCACGTATACAATCCTCCATTTCTCAAAGCAGACCATTACCATCACCTTCGAAAAATATGAACAAGTGGAAGAAAAGAAGCAGTCTGAATCACGGACCTTCACTTACGATATTCCGTCTCAGCGTAAGCTCTCCATAGAAGACATTTTTGCCACGGATACCGATTATTTATCCGTTTTATCAGATATTGTTTTTGAAGAGTTAACCGAGAAGGAAGAAGAAGGCATTTCAAAGAGTCTTATTAAAAAGGATAACAAACTGAATGCCGCTAACTTCGATTCTTTTTCTGTCTTGAAAAATACACTTGTATTTTACGTTAAGACTGATGACTCAGCTAAGACTCATACTATAGCCATCAAGAAGGAACTGTTCAAAAATAGTTTGCTAGATTCATATCAAAGTCAAGATTTGAATGAGGATCGTGTAAAGGAATGGCAACCAAAACACATCGTCGCAAAGCTGCCCGTTCATAATGAATGGATTGACCCGTCCAAAAAGGTCATTGCCTTAACGTTCGATGATGGACCGCATCCAAGTCATACCATGTCCATTCTGAAAGACCTGAACAAGTATAATGCACATGCGACCTTTTTCGTATTAGGAAGCCGCGTACAGCACTATCCTGTTGTTCTGCAAAAAATGCTGGAACAAGGCAATGAAATCGGCAACCACTCATGGGATCATCCTCAGCTGACGCGCTTAAGCAAAAACAAAATAAAAAGTCAAATCGAAAAAACCCAGGACGCTGTAGTAAAAGCCACTGGTGCAAAGCCAATACTCATCCGTCCCCCATATGGTGCGATCAACAGTAATGCACGTGAAAATATGAAGGATATGCAAGTCATACTTTGGGATATCGATCCCGAAGATTGGAAAGAACGCGATGAAAAGAAAATCGTGAGCAAAGTGATGAGTAAAGCCAAAGATGGCAAAATCATATTAATGCATGATATCTACCAAACTAGCGCCCAGGCTGCAGGAACAATCATCAAACAACTTCATGACGAAGGCTATCAAATGGTCACTATTTCTGAGTTGGAGAAGGTAAATAAAGACCGTGAACTTTCCGGAATCGTCATAAAAGAATAATCAAAAGGAAAGAGCCTGTTTCAATTGAAACAGGCTCTTTTGCATGAAGATAAAATAAGCAGACCTTTGATCAAAGGTCTGCTCTGTTTTTTCATTCACCAAGATCCACATTATGATACACTTGCTGAACATCTTCCAAATCTTCCAATGCATCAATCATTTTTTCGAATTGTGCTTGAGAATCTTGTGGAAGGGCTAGATCATTTTGAGCAAGCATCGTCAGCTCCGCCACAGTAAAATCGGTGATGCCGACATCCTTGAATGCTTGCTGTACAGCATGAAATTGTTCAGGTTCAGCATAAACGATGACCGATTCCTCTTCTTCAATGATGTCACGTACATCAACATCCGCTTCCATTAATAGCTCAAGCACATCATCAGCCGTTTTACCTTCAATCCCGATTACAGCCGTTGCATCGAACATATAAGCAACAGATCCACTGACACCCATGTTCCCGCCATTTTTCCCAAATGCGGCACGTACATCAGAAGCCGTCCGATTTACGTTGTTCGTCAATGCATCAACAATGACCATTGATCCATTTGGTCCGAATCCTTCATAGCGAAGCTCGTCATAGCTTTCTTCCGAACCGCCTTTTGCCTTTTCAATGGCACGGTCAATGATCGCTCTTGGTACATTGTACGTTTTCGCACGCTCAAGCACGACCCTTAATGCCTGATTGGATTCCGGGTCTGGTTCACCTTGTTTTGCCACTACATAAATTTCCCGTCCGAACTTAGCATAAATACGACTTGTATTTGCATCTTTTGACGCTTTTTTTTCTTTAATGTTATTCCACTTACGACCCATTATATTCCACTCTCTTTCATCATTGAATATATACGAATAGATTATTATGATACTTGTCCTACCAGTGAATTCTCACGAACACCATTTGAAGACAGGATATACGTTTACTCGATTATATTATACATCAATTGTATAACTTTGAAAAAGTCCTGTACATCTTCTCCATTGCATTAAATAGGCTTACTTGGCGCTAATGTTTATAAAATACTATGGAAAATATCAAGAGTGGTATAGTATGAAGTGATTGGAAAGGAGATACGATATATGGAAAACCAAATCATCATCGGGATACCTGGAAAATGGAAAAACCGGACGGCGTTGATTCAAACTCTCGCTTCAAAAGGCGAGGGGTACCTGTTAGCCGGAAATATTTTTCACAACAAGGATAAGAACATCACTTTTCAGGCTGAAGTCCAGGATTATGAACCGACTTTAAAAGAGACCTTTTCCTACGCCAGTAAAGGAGCCTTTTCAGAGAGCTTATTAGAGGAAATCAATGATCATACCTTTACGGTCTATATTATTGCCGATATATCAGATACAGGAAATGTTACAGATCTGATCGACGCAGGCGCAGCAATCCTCAGGGCAGGCGGATTGGCAGTGAAAATAGAGACAGCCGGCATTGCCCATTCAAAGATGGATTGGCTGCAGCTTCATCATAACCCGGATATTCTTTCGGTTTACGCTCATTTTGTCACGATCATTGGTGAGGAAGATTATTATTGTTCATTCGGAATGAAAGCGTTTGGCCTTCCGGATGCCGTTACACTTAACACAATGAGTCCGAAAGAAGCGGCCGCTTTACTGAATACGTTCAATTATTACCATGTAGGTGAACGACCTCTCTTTACAAATGGTGAAACCTTTAGCATACAAAAAGATGCTCCCAACTATATTTTGACAGGCCTTCAGGACTTTAGATACGAAGAAGACAATCCCTTTTACAATCCATTTGGATTATGGAATTTGGGAACAAGCAAATAGAGGAGCAAATGCTCCTCCATTATATTTTGTTATACTGATTCCGCACTCATTTCTTCTTCATTTTCTTTCTTCACGAGTGACATGCCGCTTGCCTGGTATTTGAGGATTTTTTGAATGACCGTGCCAAGATGCGCTCCCGCTTCAACAGGTGGAATGCCTCCTTTATGAATGTTGGAAATGACCATCCTTTCCGCTTCAATCGTACCCAAACAAGGTTTATAGCAAATATAAGCGCTTAATGATTCAGCACTGACAAGACCAGGCCGTTCGCCGATCAGCAGGACAATCACCTTAGGCCTCAGGATTTCACCGATATCATCCATAACGGCAACCCTGCCTTTTTCTATATAAAACGGTGTACCTGTATCCAGTTTTGCCCCTGCCAAAGATTGTTTGAAAGATAAGTAGACGTCCTCGACATTATCTTCGATCGCCTTGGCACTTAATCCATCGGAAATGATGATTTGAACCGTAGGGTTCTTTATGCATTTGGCTTCAATCATCCGCTTCGCTTCATCCGAAAGTTTCCTTCCATAATCCGGACGGCGTAAATACACTTCTTTATCACCAGCCCTCGTTTTCACCTTGAACAAGTTCAAGCGTTTCAATAGAATCTCACTAACTTCACCATATACAGCATCAACGGCTGCGGCATGGTCAAAACGGAATTTAAGCCAAGAATCCGTTTTCGGACGTGTCCCCGCTCTGCCTACACCTATCCGGGCAGGAGTATTCGCTTTCAAAGCATCCAATTCTTCCTTATTATATGGATCGTTCATTCCCATCTCATCCACTCCTAATGGTTAAATATAGTTGGATCTCCTGCATGCTTCGTCAACTTGCCATTTTCCAAAATCCCCATCTTCTCCAGCCAGGCTTCATATAATGGTGCGGGCCGCTTATCCATCGTTTGTCTCAATGTCGCTATATCGTGGTAACTCAAAGACTGATAGTTTAACATGCAGTCATCGCCCATCGGAGTTGCGATGATGAAATTCACGCCAGCCGCTGTTAAAAGTACGCCCAAATCCTCGATATCATTCTGATCCGCTTTCATATGATTCGTATAGCAAATATCCACACCCATCGGCAGCCCATGCATTTTCCCCATGAAGTGATCTTCCAACCCGGCACGGATGACCTGCTTGCTGTTATATAAGTATTCAGGTCCGATGAATCCGACGACCGTATTGACGATGTACGGATCAAAATACCGGGCAAACCCATAGTTCCTGGCCTCAAGCGTCACTTGATCGATTCCAAAATGGGCTTCCGCCGATAACTCGGAACCTTGCCCCGTTTCAAAATAAAGATGCTGTGGACCTGTACCCGTCCCATAGGACTTTGCGACCTCATTCGCTTCTTCAAGCAATCGAACGTTAATGCCAAAAGAACGATTGGCAGCCTCCGTCCCGGCTATGCTTTGAAAGATCATGTCAGCAGGTGCCCCCTGCTGCACGGCTTTAATTTGGGTGGCCACATGGGCAAGCACACAATTTTGCGTCGGGATATTCCACTTCTGAATCACGTCTTGAGTCGCATGTAGCAGCCTCTTTACGCTTTCGACTGAATCATCGACAGGGTTGATTCCAATGAGAGCATCCCCGATTCCATAGGAAAGGCCCTCTTTTAAAGAAGCAAGCATTCCATCGACATTGTCCGTCGGATGGTTAGGCTGAAGGCGGGAGGCAAGCGTTCCCTTGTATCCAATCGTACTATTATTCTTGGTGAGCACTTCGATTTTATTGGCAGCATGGACAAGGTCGAGGTTCGACATGAGTTTGGCAGCGGCTGCTATCATTTCACTATTCAACCCCCTGCTTATTCGCTTTAAATCCTCGCCTGTCGTTTCGTCACTCAAAATATATTCACGCAGCTCGGCAACGCTCCAATTCTTCACAGTTTGATAGATGGTCCCATTGATGAGACCGTCTATGATCCGCGACACTTCATCCTCTTCCGGAGAAAGTAATGGATAGTTCCTAATGTCTGCCAAAGTCAATTCACTAAGCACCGCTTTTGCCGCAATCCGTTCCTGGACAGAATCTGCCGCAATGCCCGCAAGCCTATCTCCTGACTTCTCTTCATTCGCTTTGGCCAAGACTTCTTTCAACGATTTGAATTGATGGATTTCCCCAAAGTATTGAGTGGATAATTTCATCGAATATTCCTCCGTTTCTTAGTTGTGAAAGGTTAGCGTTTTAACGACAACCGGAACGACCCCTGTCTGCAATAGCCTTCCTATATCTAAATAATCACCATGTTCCACTTGTGTCTGATCAATACAGATGACCGGCATTTCTGGTCGATTCGCCATAAATGTCTGACCAAGCACTTTTCCATAATCACTATCCATGACAATAATGAGAGGTTGCTGCTGATCCGGTTTTTGCTTCAATGCCTCGGTAAAAGTGGCTACAAGCAGCTGAATGTCACGAAATGAAAGATAAGGCAGATTCGTTAAATAAAAGGCAAAATTCAATCCCTCCTGCAAGGCGTCGTATATCGTGATCGCCTCCTGAACCGATTGCTTCAATCTCTCGATTCCGTTTTCCAGCACGCCTTCAAAATCGAGCCGATAGACTGGAATATTGCGAATCGGCAGATGGGAATCATTCACCTCGATAGTGGCCCCGCTGATTTCAGTTGTATGTGAGCCTGCCCCAAGGACAGTCGCCCGAACCGTTTCAGTTGGATGTTCCCACTCCCAAGCAGCCAATTCTTCATTTTCTTTTATGGAAGTGGCAAGCATCATACCGATATCCTGAAAGCTTTTGTCCACCCGTTCTTCATGATAGATACAATCACTGACTCCTCCCGAGAACATCAACCCATCTATTCGTCCTGTCCAAGATGGCGCCTTCCCCACTAAAAGGAGTTCATCTTCTTTTGTAAATGAATCGGCCAAAAACCTCGAAAGCACCTTCGCCATTTCATTTGCAATCATTGCCCCGTCAGCATTAAAAGGAGAATACCCAATTGATTTCAGCCATTTCCTTATTGAAGGGGCGACCTTCATCTTTTTCCCCTCCCATTCCACCAAACGGCCTCCTATATTTAGTGTGCATGTTCCGCAAAGGATACCAGTCCGGTATACGGCAATATTCGCTGTTCCGCCGCCAATATCTATGTTCGCTATTGTCTTTCTTGTCTCAATCGAATGTTGATAGGCACCGGATCCCTTGGCGGCAATGATTCCCTCCAAATCCGGACCCGCCGCCGCTACAAGGAATTCCCCTGCCGCCTGCGATAACTGGTGTACCATTTCTTCTGCATTTTGTTTGGTTGCCGTCTCCCCTGTGATGATGACTGCCCCTGTTTGTATGTGTTCCATCGTGATCCCGGCATAAGAATACTCATTCTCTACCAATCTATGAATAGCAGGAATATCAATGACCGTATCGGATAAAAGCGGGGTCCTGAAAATTGGACTTCGGTACAGAATTTTCTTATCGGTAATTTCGATTTTAGGCACCTGTCCGCCACCCGCCACATTCCTGAGCGAAAGCTCGCTGATAACTAGCTTGGTCGTGCTTGTGCCAATATCAATTCCTGCACTGATGATCTTTTCCACCTGTTCATTCATTAAAATCACACCTCGGTTTTACACCACTTGAATTTTATCGTCGTCATCTACCTGGTCATTCTCTTTATATTCATTTATGCCGATAACACCTGCTGCACGATCTTTTTCCTCTAATTCCAAAGCTTTCGGGACGGACAGCCAATAAGCTAGACCTATTCCAATGACCCCGGCAGATAGCTTCCCTACAATGATGGGGAAAATTAAGGACGGCTGAAAGTTGGCAGTGAATGATAAATGATCGCCCAATAAGAAAGCTGCACACACAGCGAAGGAAATGTTTATGACCTTATCTTTCGGCGGCATATCTTTAACCAGTTTGAACATCGCCAATATATTGGCTACAGTGGCTAATATCCCTGCACTCCCCGCTTTGCTCAAACCAATTTTCCCGCCCATCGCTTCTAGTGGCTTTCCGGCATATTTTTGGATCAGGTAAATCATCGGAAAAGCACCAGCCAGCATGATACCGATATACCCTGCCGTTTCCAAGGCACGGAACTGATCCGCCTTATCGGCCATGATCGGATGAAAACCCCAAGCACCCAATACATTGGAAAACAGTCCTGTGAAAATTTCCACGATTGAAAACACGAGTACAAGCTTAATCGCTGTATCCAAAACTTTTCCAAATAGCATGAAACCTTTGATCATCAGATCCGGTAAAAAATAAAGACCTAACGCAAGCAATATCACAAAAATAAGGAGCGGGGAAAGATTCAGGGCAATTTTCAAATAGCTCAACGTGAATTCGTATGTGGAATCCGCATTCGTGGAAATCACTTCGCGAACTTTTGAATTCGTAGCCACCACCAGCATGCTTGAGATAAAAGCACCAATTGGAATCGTCAAGATTCCAGACATGACTCCAAGAGCCATATATTTATGATCACGCTTCTCCAGCATGGCAAGCCCCATTGGAATCGAGAATACGATTGTTGCTCCTGACATGAATCCGACAATCATCGCCATGATCCAGCCTTCATATGTTTCCTGTAACTCAGCGGCTAATTGATACCCCCCCATATCGGTTGCCAAAATAGTTGTTGCTGCGAGTGCAGGATCTGCACCAATCGCGGCGAAAACCGGGCCGCATACGGTATCGATGAACCATGATAAATAAGGGATGGAGGCCATGATCCCAGCTGCCGGGACAAATATATGTCCAACGGTATGCAACCCTTCCATGAACTGCTTGCCCAACCCTTGCTCGCTGTCTTTAATCGATGCAAAAGCACCAATCACGGCACACACCATAATGACATAGATAACGAATTTCCCTACCATCTCCATACAAATCCCCCCTGAATTTCGATTTCTTTTGCCTACCGATTTTTAAAAAAAGGGTATAAAAAAAAGACGCCTCATATAGCCCAAACTTAGGTTTTCAGCAGAATTGCCTGCCTACATCCCATTTGGTCCATCAAAGCGCCATTGCTTCATCTATTCACTTGTTTTTTATCATTTATAACGATTAGCTTTGCCACTTCCTCCATGGAAAGCTGCTTATCCATACTTAGCTTTCGAAGCTTGTTATAAGCGATTTCTTCTGTTACATTCTTTCTTTTCATGATAATTCCTTTTGCTTTTTCAATTACTTTACGATTTGTGAGCGATTCATCCAATTGAGCCATTCGTTCCTGATACTTTTTTGCATTATCAGCCTGCAATAAGGCAATCTCCACTGCTGGGATTAGATCGGCCTCTGTAATCGGCTTTACAAGATATCCTACGATATTGGCTCGTTTCGCCTGATCGATATATTCGCGCTGGCTGAATGCCGTTAAAAGCAAGACAGGTATCTGAAAGGTATTGGAAATAACTTCGCTAGCCTTAAGCCCATTCAATTTAGGCATTTTTATATCCATCAAAACGAGATCCGGTTGTAAAGCATGTGCCAACTCAATTGCCTTCTCGCCGTCACGTGCATGTCCAACCACATCGAAGCCTGCATCCTTGAGCATAATCGTTATATCAAGCAGAACAATCGATTCATCTTCCACGACCAAAATCCTCTTGACCACTTATCCCACCTACCTATTGTATGGAAATCTTACAGAAGCCAGGGTACCTTCTTTGATCCGATGAATCGAAAACTCCCCATTCAAATCATTTTCAACCGTCATGCGGATGATATCCAATCCCAATGACGTTTTCATTTCCGGCGAATATCCGATGCCATTATCCATGACTTGAATCTCCAATTCAGAACCATCCTTTTGAAAGCAAACGGTAATCTTCCCTTCCGTTCCTTCAATGAAAGCATGCTTCACACAATTATGAATGAGTTCATTCACCACAAGTGCGACAGAAATACCAATGTCAGAATCAATCGAATGAAGCTCACCCATATATTCGATACTCAGGTCGTTTCGAACTTGATCCTCCGTACACACGATCATATCGCCGATTTTTTTAATAAGCTCCAGTAAGTCCACATGATCGACATGGCTGCTTGCCAGAATGATTTCATAAACCGACGATATGCTTAACACCCGATTTAGACTGACCGATAAATGGGGCTTGCTTTCTTTTGGAACCCCTATCCTCATTTGCAGACGAAGTAAACTGGCAACAGTCTGCAAGTTATTTTTCACCCTATGATGAATTTCACGAATGACTACTGACTTGCTAATCAGCTCTCTCTCTTTATCACGCAGTTCAGTCAAATCGCGGATGATAATGAACGTTTCGTTGGATTTCTTATTGCCTAAATGGAATTTCTTTATTTGGAAAATTTTCTTCCCAATCGTCATTTCCTTCATTAAAATCTCTTCTTTTGAAGCAAGAATATCGGAAAAACTAGGAAAATACTCGAAAATGCAGTCCCCTAACACACAATCCATCAAACAATTTTCCGTCACTAGATTGATGGCAGCCGGATTCGTATAGACAATTCGATTCTGTTTATTAATCAGGAAAATGGACTCTTCGATAAATTCAGGAACTAAGGAATTTTGCTGTTCTTGCCTATCAAAATGATTCAACGTTTCAGGTTCTTCTAGAATCGCCTTTTCCATGATCAAAACGGCTATGACCCGATTGCATTCCCCCTTGATTGGAACAACACTTTGCTGGACCATCGCTCCCTCTTGAGTCAATGCCCGGTTCACAAACATGTCCTTACCGGTGCGCAATACATAAAATACTGCCGGCTCAAAAGCTTCATAAGCAAATTTCCCGACAACCGGATGATCATAAACAGATTTTACTGAATGCGCGCTTTCCTCTGCCACGACAATGGCATGCTTTCCTTCACGCACCGGACAGTCAATAAAGACATTCGCCTTATTCAAATCAGCTATCAACGATAAATTCTTTGATAGGTTTTCTAGAATTTGAATATCCTTGTCCAGTAAGTGAGTATGCATCTCACATAACTCTCGGACAGAAGTTGTCCGTTCCATAGGCAAAACCCCAATAAACGTTTATTCATGGATATTATTATTGATTATTATAGATATTGCCCCTATTTTTGTCAATATTCAAAATATTCTAATGTAATGTATTCTTACATTAGATAGCGATATTTTAATAGTATACCCCTATAAAAAATCATCCCTAAATTAGCCCTTTTATCTAATTTGCATTTCTGTGCAACAATTTTTTTCCACCTCCTAATATTTTCGAATTATTCACATTATCTAATTTATCAAATTATTTTTAGTGATTATGAACAATGACAATCCATAATCATTAAATTAATATGTAATATATAGATACATAAGATGTTATTTAACATAACACGAAATATGATTATGGATCATTTCATCTATATTATCTGGAAGTACATGTTAATAAACTAAAGATGATGGGGGAAAAATAATGGCATTAGAAAATGATTCGAAAAAAATTGTCAGTATCGATGAAGCGACTAAATTCAATAAAAAGAAGTTTAATATGCCACATATTTATGTCATATTATTCGTATTTATCATACTTGCAGCACTCGCAACTTATTTCGTTCCTGCTGGTGTTTATGAGCGAATTCCAGGTCCTGAGGATCGATTGACGATTGATCCAAACTCCTATCGACTCGTTGAACAAACACCTATTACTCCAGTAGACTTCATGACAGCTATACCAAAAGGCTTGGTAGCTGCAGGGGAGATCGTTTTTTTCACATTCATCATCGGAGGAATATTTTCAGTACTACGGAAAACAGGACTTATTGAAATAGGAGTGGATAGATTAGCAAGGCGATTTTCGACAAAAAGTATGATGTTAATTCCTATCCTCACAGTAGTATTTGCTATTATTTGCAGTTTGATTGGAACACAGGAATTAAGTTTAGTGTATGTACCTGTCATCCTCCCCCTAATGATTGCCTTAGGATTTGATTCTATGGTTGCCGTCTCTGTAGCTTTAGTCGCAACTACCGCTGGGTTCATGACAGGCTTTCTTAACCCCATTAACACTGGGTTAGGTCAAAAAATCGCAGGTCTTCCCCTATATTCCGGTATCGAGCTAAGGATTATCGCTTTTATCATATTTGTTACTGCTGGGATGGCTTACATTATGCGGTATGCTAAAAAGGTTAAAAATAATCCAAAGTGTAGTTTTGTATTTGATGACGATCAAACCAAACGGACGCTATACTTAAATAAGCCTGGATCTGAAATATATAAGGTGAATAAAAAACAGAAAATTGCATTAATTTTAACGGTCGGTTTCTTGTTTCTACTCGTATATGGCGTTTTAGCAAAAGGTTGGTTTATGTTGGAAATGGCAGGTCTCTTCATTATCATGGGAATCGTTGTCGGTTTAGTTGCCGGGTTAAACTTATCGGAAATTTGCGAAGGATTTAATGACGGATTTCGAGAAGTTTTGGTCGGTTCCATGATTGTGGGTGTTGCAAGAGCTGTCGCTGTTGTTATGGAGGATGGTCAAGTAATGGACACGATCGTTCATAGTCTCGGTAATCTTGTCGGCGACTTCCCCGCTGTATTTAGCGCTCTCGGCATGTTTATTGTACAAATGTTATGTAGTCTTTTAATCCCCTCCGGAAGCGGTCAGGCTTTAGTTACCATGCCCATCATGGCTCCATTGGCCGACATCATCGGTGTTACAAGACAAACAGCCGTGTTAGCTTATCAGCTAGCAGACGGAATCGGTAATATATTATATCCAACATCTGGCTATTTCATGGCCACCCTTGCCTTAGCAGGAGTCGCCTGGCAAAAATGGGTTCGCTTTTACCTGCCCTTGTTTTTAATCTGGTTCCTCTTATCGGGCGCTTTCTTGATCATCGCTCAAACAATTCACTGGAATGGTTAATTTCAAATTAAAAATATTACAAAATACTAAAGCAACGTTGTATTAGTACGTTGCTTTAGTTGAATTACAAGCAATTAAATTAAATGAATCCACCATTGACCCTAATCGTCTGACCCGTAACCCACTGGGCTTGTTCACTCACCAAAAACGATACCACATTGGCAATGTCTTCCGTTTCACCTAAACGTCCGAAGGCATTCATTTTTTTCATTCCTTCGATTTGCTGCTCAGATTTCCCTACATTAAACAACTCTGTGTTAACCGGTCCTGGAGCAATTGCATTGATCGTAATCCCTTTTGGGCCGAACTCTTTGGACAGATGTCTTGTGAATTGTTCAACCGCCCCCTTTGTACCTGCATACATGCTATATGAAGGAAACATCTGTCCTATTACAGAGGTTGAAATATTGACGATCCTTCCATCGGCCTCCATACATTTCAGGGCTTGTTGGCAAGCAAAGAATGTCCCCTTGGCGTTCACTGCAAACTGTTTATCAAAGTCTTCTTCCGTTGCTTCGGAAAGTGGTTTATTTATCATCAGTCCCGCATTGTTCACTAAAATATTGATTTTCCCGAACGCTTGGACCGTTTCTTCGAAGAGATTTATAATTTGGGAAACTTGGCTAATATCTGCTTGGATTGCTACCGCTTCCCCGCCGTTCTTCTTTATACCTTCAACCGCTTCATATGCCTTTTGAGAACTGCCTGAATAGTTGATCACCACTTTTGCACCCAAATCAGCAAGCTGTTCCGCTATAGCACGACCAATACCTCTTGATGAACCTGTAACCAAGGCAACTTTTCCATCCAACCGATTTTCCACTCATTTCCCTTCTTTCTTTTCATGATAGGATTTAATAAACATCCTTTCAGTCCATATTTTACCACCTTTCTCCCTTTACCATCAGCCTAGAGTCGCCCTTTATCTCCCATACTCATGAATTTCACCTCTTCTGGTTATAGTAAAGAAGAAAATAAACGGAGGAGGTACATTTAATGAAAAGTTCTAAGGAATTTGTTGAAAGTATTCAAGAACAGCAAAAAAAGGAAGAAGGCAATTTCCGCCGTCAAGGCAATGGGAATCCCGCTCAGAAATTACCGAATAAAAAACATTAATGAAGCCCATCTTCAATAGATCCCAGCCTTAATATAAGGCTGGGATTCTTTTTCACTCCGATGTACTTTTCTTCTTCATCTCTTCGATTTCTTTTGAGAATGTTTCTTCTATCTCTTTTTTATTTCCATATAAAAAGAGGTTATCACCTATTTTGATTTTATACTCATATAACTCTTTCCTGATTTTCACTTCTCCGCTTTCAATAAACAACATATTGATGTCCGCTCCTTCTGGGATAACATCAAACGCTTTGACATCGATGAATTCTGAATCCTCATAAATATCGATCTCCATGACCACGTCTTCATCTTCTAAAAACAGGACCTCCTCTATCGGGTGTTCCCATAATTCATAATGATTGTACATTTCACTTTTCATCTTATTCGATATTCTATTATTCAGGATTGGAGCTTTCACTAAAACGATTAAGATCACCAGTATCCCTATAATGATGCTTAACTCTATCAAGCGTAGATCATCTGTAAGCAATGTACTGATCGATGAAATGATGACCGCAAGTGAGAAGGCACCAAATAAAATTAAAAACATGCTTATTTTCCTTCGAACGGGGTGATCAATAATCGATTTTGACTCGTCAGTTGTAAACCCAGTACCCGTCAGCATGGAGATAACCTGAAATCTTGCCACTGAGCTTTTCAATCCAGTCAATTTCATCAAGGTAACCGATATTTCAATAACAAGAACAATGATTATAAAATAAAGTACCATAAACAGTAAATTCATCAAAATAACCACTCCCTCAGTTATGCTTTACCCAAATTCCAAAAAAGAAATCGCATTCGTTTTCTTTTCAAGCTCCCATCAATATATTCGCTTACTGCGAATAACTGACAAGACAAACAAAAAAACACAGTAAGATCCATTGAATCCTACTGTGTTTTTTAATTGATCAATCAAGATCTATCATAACTTCCAAATTCATTATTATGTTTCATATCAAATGGTCTTCAGCAGCAGTTTTTTCAACAGCGGTGTAAATTGTTCCGGCAATTCAGCAACACTCGGAATCATCAGCCGTTCTTTTCCGTAGATGTTTTTCATCGTCAGTTCTTCACTTTCATCAATCAATCCGTCTGCTAAAAACAGGCCTATGACTTCTATTCCCTTTTTCCTGGCTTCGGAGACGGCAAGATGCGTATCGACAATTCCATTTTGATCATATTCGCTTGCTGCCGGCTCACCATCGGAAAATACGAGCAAGAAACGGTTTTTTTCACGTCTTTTTTCCAATTCCATTGTGGCAACCCTGATGCTGTATCCGTCCCTGTTGTCTTCCTCCGGTTCAAGCTGCATGATTTTTGCTCCTGTATTTGCATAAAGAGAGTCCGAATGGGACTGGATCACGTGGAAGTAATTCGGCTGATATCCTTCTCTCACTTCATTTGCATCTTCCCAAAATCCCACGATTGAGTGGGGTATCCTTAACTTTTTCAGCACTTCATGAAAGAGTACGACCCCTCGTTTCGTTTCATCCATTTTGTTATGCATAGAAGCCGAGCAATCGATAAGCAATGTGAATACTGCATCCATTTCATTTGAATCCTGGTTCTTTTTATAAAAGACCCTTGGATTTTCTTCTAGTACAATCGGCAGTAATTTCTTCGATAAACGACCAAAAACTAAATCTTTTCTTGGGGCATTCTTTTTATTTTCCAGTGTTTTTTCAATTATACTTGCAAGTTTTCTCTTAAATGGTTCGATATCAGCAACGAACTCGCGGTAGCGTTTTTCTTCAGTAAGAGTCGGTATTTTTGCTTCTTTGATTACCTGGACGACGTCTTTATTGTCTTCACCAAATGGATGTTCACCACTCTTGCCGATATTCGTTTGCTTCTTCTCTAGCGTTTCCTGCTGATTGTATTCCTTTTGTTCACTTTCACCTGAAGAACCTTGGATGGACGCCAGTGCTTGGTCGGCATCTTCCGCTTCACGCGCACCTCCGCCCATCAAGCTTGTTTTCGTTCCCTGTTCCAATTCAAATTGAAGAAAGGTCGAATTATTCTCGCCATTCTTATTTTCTCGGTGCCATGTGGAGAACTTTTCATCAATGAACTCACTTTTCTCTTCATCTACATCTTCTGTATCATCGTTCAACAGTTCATCATTTCTAGTCAGTTCGTCAAATAAGGTATTTGCTGTATACTTCTCCACATTTGCAATGGGGAAGATGAAATATTCATTCATCGTATCCTGATATCCATCGTTCACACGAAAAACGATTTGCTCACAAATCCTTGTGATATCACTTGTTTTAGTGGCTTCAAAAACCGAATGGATATGCGGCTTGATTTTCTCCAGTTCTTCCAGTTGCCGCACATTGGCTCTGGGAAAAATGGGATCTGGCCTGTCAGATTGAAGCAGTAAATAGATGAGGCAGTATAATTCATCCAGTGCAAAACTTCTTGTGACATTCGTAGCCAATTGGCTTTCGAAATATTGTTTAAGGTAAGCTCTCCTTACCGAAAACCATTTTTTCGTGCCTGGCCTTTCTTTCTTCACCAATTCTTCTAATCGCAAGTCTTCCAATAAAGCGAACAATTGGGCTGCAAACTTTGGAAGTGAACTTTCCTCGATTATCTCCTGATACTCCTTCATACTCTGGATTGTTGAATGATGCAACGTACCTATCGTTCTAAGGAGCACGTCCGTTTTCAACCCAGCTTCCTTCACTTCCTTATTTCCGTTTTCCCAAAAATGACTGGCTGTGACCTTATTCTCGATGGAATCAATGAAGGAGCCATAATTGTATTCGAATTCCAGCTCAGGAATGCCTGACAAGACAGTCGAGAGATCCTGCAGCTGCAAAAAAAGAGCCGTATCAATTATTGAATCATTGAATCGGATATACTTCATGAGGCATTCTCCTAGTTAGAATAATGTGTCAGCCAAGTTCTTCACAAACTCCCGCTCCCGTTCCTCGTCCAACTTATCCACGATGGAACGAAGAATCGCCCGTTTTGGCGGAATCAATACACTCAGGTCGCAAGCATCAAGCAAAGCCCGGATCGATGCCGCATCTTCGGCCACTTTTCCTTGATTCACAGCATTTATCAGGTCACTCGACAGTTTAACGAACAATTCAATATTTCTTGAATCCTTTAACTTTGTATTGGTCTCGATCAAATGCTTTAATTGCTCCCCTTCGATATAAGGAACCTCGATCACGATAAACCTATTCTTCAGCGCTTCATTCAAAGGAACTGTGCCTACATAGCCTTCATTGATCGCAGCAATGACATTAAAGCCATCTTTAGCAGTGATGACTTCGTTCGTGAACGGATTCGTTATCGTTCTCCTGTAATCAAGCACCCCATTGATCAGCGGCAGTGTTTCCGGTTTAGCCATGTTTATTTCATCTATGTATAGAAAATGACCGTGATTCATTGAATTGATCACAGGTCCTGGAACGAATTCAATCACCTGTTTTTCCTCTTTGTAAGCCAATGTCTTGAAGCCCAATAAGCTTTCGGCATCAAGATCGACTGAGCAGTTCACACTGAACATCGGTTGGTTGAACAAATTCGATAATGTCTCGGCAAACTTAGTCTTTCCGGCCCCTGTCGGACCTTTCAGGAGAATATTCTTCCCCATGCTTAAGGCAGTGATGGCATCTACCATCAACTCCATCTCGGGAGGCAAATACCCGCCTTTCCTGATCAATTCCTCAAATTGAGCAGGCATTTTTTTATTTGTTTGTAATATCGTTGCGATTTCTTTTGGTAATCGATTGATCATTATGTCCCTACACCCCTTTTTGAACATTTTAAGGCTCTTTCCCATTAAAAACAAACACTAAGAAAAAGAGCTGCCATTTATGAAATGAATCTAAAAAGTCAGTCAGCTTATGAACCAGGCTTCACCGACCGCTATATGAAGATAATTTCCTTTTAAGGACATGGGCGATGTCATGTTTTTCAAATCATGAAAAGACGGCACCTCCAATTTATAGATGGGGCCGAAAGGAATACTCGCTTCCTCTTCTCTTTTTATAACAAACAAAATTCTAATGTAGAGATATTTTGATTAATTTTTTGCTATTTGAATCAAACTAAACTTGTCTTAATTTTGAAGGAGAAAGGTGACTTAACAAAATGGCTAAAGTATTATACATCACAGCGCATCCACATGATGATACACAATCTTTTAGTATGGCAGCAGGAAAGGCTTTTATTGAGACTTACAAAGAGGTCAATCCGAACGATGAAGTCGTTCATCTTGATCTTTATAAAGAGAACATCCCTCAACTTGATGTTGATGTTTTTAGTGGATGGGGCAAGCTTCAAACAGGAAAAGGTTTTGAAGAGCTTTCAGCAGAGGAACAAGCAAAAGTCGGACGCCTAGGTGAACTAAGCGATCAGTTTGTTTCAGCTGATAAATATGTATTCGTAACGCCTTTATGGAATTTTTCATTCCCTCCAGTAATGAAAGCATATATTGATTCTGTTTCTGTTGCAGGTAAAACATTTAAGTACACGGAACAAGGCGCGGTTGGTCTTTTAACAGATAAAAAAGCACTTCATATCCAAGCCCGCGGAGGTTTTTATTCTGAAGGCCCAGCTGCAGAGATGGAAATGGGTCATCGTTATTTAAATGTCATAATGAATTTCTATGGTATTCCGTCTTTTGAAGGCATATTCATTGAGGGTCATAATGCAATGGCAGATAAAGCACAAGAAATCAAAGAAAAAGGAATTGCACGTGCAAAGGACTTAGCTCATACTTTTTAAAAAATAGCGGGAAACGCATCGAATAGTTTCCCTCCTTAATTATGACTGTATCTCGAAAATAATGGGATACAGTTTTTTCATTTAATAAAATCAACCTTATAGCCTATTCGGCCATGGTTCCATATTTGAGAGAAAAAAGCCAACCACAATCCTCATATAGACTTATGTGATCATTAGAAAAAAACCGATTCTCCACATGACATGGATTATCGGTTTTTTGTTTTAAGTAGTAAGTACTTACTTTTTTATATTCACACTGGGTACTCCGACTGCCGTGCAATTATCGGGCACGGATTTCAAAACGACTGCATTTGCCCCCACTTTCGAATTCGCGCCAATTCGGATGCCACCGTGTATTTTAGCGCCACATCCTATATACGCATAATCACATACGGTAGGTGCTTTTTTACTTTCTTTATTTTGTCCGAGCGATACTTGATGCATAATCGTAACATGATCCCCTATTTGGCAATATGGGTTGATCATAACGCCTTTAGCCCCATGAGGCAGACGTAAATCCTTTCCAATTTGACATTGTCCAGGAAACTCGCAATTCAGGAAAAGTCTTACAAGCAATAAATCTACCATGCGGTACATAATCCATAATACTTGTTTTACGACAGGAATGTTCACTTTATAGTAAATCGTATTGCCTATCCGGTAAATGAACATGACGATTATTCCATGAATTCCGCCCAGTCTCCCCCAGTTATTAATAAATGCCAATTTATTCAACCATTTAAATAATCCCATAACATACCTCCTAAGAGCATGACCCTATTTTATCAAACAGAGATAGTAATTTTCCCTCTTCATTCTCCCAATTATATTCTTGTCTATATGCAGCTTTTCCTCGTTCCCCCATGTTCGTGGCCATTTCAGGGGATTCCAGTAAATAAACCGCTTTTTGAACCATTTCATCCATATTTAATACATCGACCGACACTCCACATTCCCATTTATCCAGTACATCTTGAATAAGAAAATCAGAAACCATAAATGGAATGCCAGCGGCCATATATTCAAAACACTTTGTTGTTTTACCACCCATGAAATTAGGATCAGGGACTAAAAATGCCATACCTACATGTGCTCTCTGAATCGATTCAAACGCTTTATCAAAAGCCATTGCACCCTCCAGACTGATATGATCCTCCAAGTTGTTTTTAAAAATGAAAGTGTTCAATTTTCCGATGTATTCTTCACTGCCCGTTCCAATAATCTTCATGTGAAATTTCTTCTTTAAATCCACTAATCTTTTTGCGAGAAGCAGCATGGTTTCCCCGCCGCGTATATCTGAAATGCCCCCTAGATAGATAAAGGTAAAAACATCTTCTTTTGCTTCATTTTCTTTCATAAAAGGGACTTTCGGGTAATTATACACGTCCATTGTTGGGCAGGTTAGGAATCGATAATCCTCTTTATACGTACTTTCTGCAAACACGACCCCGCTGCATGCCCTCAGCAATTGTCTCTCCAAAAAACGATACATGCTCAATGCAAATTCGGGGATTTTTTTTCTCATAAGGACCTTTGGTACATTTTCATGCATGTCATAAACGATGCCCGGATGATAGCTGGGAATCCATCTGATTATATTCATTAAAATGAGCAGCTCTGGATCATGAAACTGAATCACATCAGGTTTATCTTTCTTGATTTTCTTATATAAAGGAGTCCACGTTAACATACGCTTTTTTCTTGATTGTTTAGCTAACAGTTCCACTTCTATATTGGCTGGAATATTACCTGGCAATAGATTATTTTCAATCGCTATATGTTTCACCTTGTACTTTCCTGTTTCTCCATGAGAAAATGCTTGGCGAAAATAAATCCTCGTATCATTCCATGGGTGCACAGAACTAATATTATAAAATAACTTCATCTGTTATCTCCCTTTTGTGAATCTGACCCTAACAACAAATACATGATAATGAAAGTAAAAACCATCCCACCTGTCACGAACGTTGTTGTAAGCGCAGTATCCGCTAAACACCATGCAGGTACAACAAACAGGATTATGCCAACACCTTGCCACTTTTCGTTTTGCGTCAGGCTATCATAAAGCCATAATACCGCTGCTAAGATCCCTGTATAAATCAAGAATCCAAGATAACCGAAATTAGCAAAAGCATCGGCGAACATATTCGCATTGGCTGCCATTTCAGGTCGGCCAAAGTACTCTGTACCGATAATATATGGCGGACTCCTGTCATAAACAGGATCTATGAATTTTTCAAATATACTATACGATAGCAAGGCTTTTGGATGAGTTGAAAAGAAATCGATATAATAGGTTGTCAGCAAACCCGGTGTGATGATCATCCTTCTGGCAAACAAATTAGATAAATATGTCTGATCAAGGATAAAATCCAGAAAAATGCTGATGCCTAACAACGAGCAAAGGCTCAAGCAAAAATACACCGCGAAATTCCGGCCCTTATTCTGAAACGCAATAAATACAACAATTAACAAAAAGGTCGATAAAAGAGTCGATTTCAACCCGTTTGCGGTGTATAAAAGGTATTGTAACGCCAGTCCGATAAACACATAGACATATTTTTTTTTGCATAAGCCAATGGTCACGATAAATGGATTACACACTTTTGCAAGCCACTGGATAATATAGCCGGCCGCAGGGGTTAGTTTTGTTCGAAAGGATAATCTCTTATCATAGATATCCTCAGAATCTATAGGGGGCTTTAGACTAAATCCACCCGAAATCTTGAAGATGTAAAGAAAAAAAATGAATAGTGTTACAACGAAAACGATTTTTAATAGACCGATATTAACATTAGCAGGTGTAATCTTCATCGTTGGCAATCGATTTACATTTCCAATGATAAGTAAACAAAAACACAAAAGAACATTCGTATATATAAAATCAGGCTGTAGCGTAAATAAATAATTTGGAACCCATACTACCGGTATATAGACAATAAAATATAAAATCCAGAAAACGAGTTCCGACGGCTTATCCAGATCCTTTTTTATGAATATGGCTGGCAATATAATTAAAAACATGGAAATTACTATCATGACTGCACTTGGATGTTGTCGATATATATATCCCATATAAGCATATTCAGGGGAAATAAAGTAAACGTAGGAAATATCGAGTAACCAGACGTATATTCCTACCAGACCCATTTGAATCAGCTTCATTTTTTTAGGTTATCCTCTCGATCTATGGAATGTATCGCCCTATAGCCGAGGAGAGCAAGAAAGTAGTAACTGGCCCCCATACAAATGCTATAGTATAAAATGGCTGTTTCAGCTGATCCCCCAAAAGTGAAGATGACCAGTACTCCAATAGTTGACAGCAACAGCCTTGAAACGTCCCATAAAAGCTGAGTCTGCTGTTTATTGACTATATACAATATTTGGGAAACTGGTACAACAATCACTTGACACAGAAACATAAATGACATCAACCTCACATATTCACCGGAAACACTCCACTCTTCTCCAAAAACAAAACCAAAGAGCCCTGGGGCTATCCACGCTAAAAGTATCAGTGACGGTATACCTGCCATTGCTAACTTAGTAATGATGCTTCTATATAATTTCAAAACTCTTCCAGGCTCATTCTTAATACTTTTAACTACTTCGGCGTAGAATACTGTTGAAATACTCGCTCCCACCAATGTAATGGGTAAACCGATCGTTTTTGAAGCCATGGAAAAATAACCTGTCACTTCGGGTCCGTATAGACGCATTAATAACAAAAATATGATTTGCATAGATAAAGAACTTAAGAGTGTCGACCATGTGGAGTATTTGGCGAATTTCTCATATTTTTTAAGCAAATATCCGATTCTCCTATAGTCCACTTTTGGCCAATGCATTTGCTTTAAGAAAAATCGCCATATATACGCAAGTGATATTCCTCGTCCAATCATATCTCCCGCTATTAAACCCATTCCTGGAGTGATATGATTAACCGAAATAAGCGAGAACTGACTAATCACATTACTAATTGATTGCAGCAGTTTAGAATGGGTTATACCTTTAAACTTATCTTCTTTTACCATCCAGTAAATCAACACTTGGTAAATCCCGGCAAAAAACAGACCACTTGAAAGCAAAAGGTCATTCATCATCGAAGTTTTAATTCCGTATAATTGAAATAACGATAAATTAAAAAAGCTAAAACTCATATTCAGGATACAAACAACGGCAATCGTAAACATACTAATGTACAGTATGTGAATTGTATTCTTATGGTTTTTTTCTAAAGGAATCGCCTTTTCTAAACAAAGAGATGCAAATGACATGAGAATGGCCAAAAGGGAAGTATAGGCTGAAAACACACCAAAATCTGCTGGTTTATATATTCTTGTTAATACGGGCGAACTTACAATGATAATCAGCTGTGCAAGTGAATTTCCCGTTAATAATACAAGTATTTTATTGATAAAATCATTTTTTATTTTCATATTCTCATACCACGCCACATCTCTATTTTATATACTTACGTACATTGTTCAGATTAGCTAAATCGATCTTTCGTTAACGTTTCTTTTATTTGATCGGTCGGATAGTACATAATCCAGTCAAGAATCGATAGATTTTTTACACACTCTTTCTCATTTTTCACTTCATACACGGGATGAATGAAATTTTGATAGACTACCTCGATCCCTTCTTGCTGAAATAATTCCACTTCCAAATAATCCTTACCGCTTTTCCCGCTTAAATAGCATGTACCGCCAGTTTGCTTAAGTAAGCTGACTAATCTCTCTGTTTTTCCAAAGGATGTGTTAAACTCAGTGGAAAGTTGTGTCTCTCCTTCATAGTTTAAATAATGTAAGATCAATTCAATTAAATGAATATTTAAATCGACTAACAAAGCCTGTTCTTTTTGATATGCTTCTTTCAGCATCGGGAAAAAGTCGTGAAAGTACGGGGCTTTTTTATAAACTTCTGAAATTTGTTTCAAATGATTCCTTTTCCATTTTTGGTTGGGGGAATGATAACTGATTAACTTTTCATGTAACATTTCAGGTTTTTTTTGAAGTGGCACCGTTAGCCTGGACTTTTTTCCATCCCCACCAAGAATATATGTTTTATTTTGAAAATTACTTGAAGAGTATTTCACATCTGTCAAATATATGAATACATCAGATTGGAAAGCTTTATGAAAGAAACCGATCCACGGCAGGAAATTAGGTTGGTGAATGGTGACGATCTTCGTTTTTCCCACCTACAAAACCTCTTTTGAAAAAATTAATAGAAACGTTTCCGCGTATTTACAATTCACTTGGGAACCTCTCCAACTGCCAATGTGCTCTGCATTCACTAAGTAATGACCCATATATCCGATTAACTGCGATTGAAACAAGGAAATCATTTGTTTTTTATCTTCCATGAATTCTGTAATATCACTATAAACATTGGGATGAAATTGATTGGCCGCGATGTTATTGTTTTGGTTGATTTGTTCGAATTCATATAACGTAAATTGTTTTTTCCTGAAGCAGCTTCGTACGACCTTTGCTAATTTTTGATGATCTTGATGACTGTCATTCATCCAATGTGTGTAGACTTCGTCTGGATTCACCTTTTCAATGATCGTATCGAGTTCTTTTATTAATGTATGTAATGGAATATCCTCAACGTTATGTCCCTCACAATGCTTAGAGAACTGTACCTCATATCCAAAATTGATAGCTGACTCGATGGACTCTTGCTTCCTGACATCGATATTGGAAGGGATGGAGAATATGACGTTGATAATTTGATGGCCTCGGCTCATTAGCTTACGAATTGTACCGCCCATACTAATTTCTGCATCATCTGGGTGTGCTGTTACTAATAATATTTTTTTCATCATGTTCCTCCATTCAATGCCTTTTCAATTATAGCTATCGCTTTAAGTGTTAGGTTCTTTTGTTCTCTGTACGCTGTTTTGTTTTTTGTTAATATCCATTCGGATAATTCAGTGATTTCATAGATTAAACTATTCTCTTTAATAGGTATACTCAACGTTTCTTCCGTGTTATTTTTGAGATTGTGGAAACTGATTTTTCGAATCTTATATAACGAATGAAGCCTGACCGTTCCTTCCTCACCGTAGATTTCCGATATGGAATCACATGTTAAATGTATTTTTGAAATCAACATCGTCAAGTTAAACTCTTTATATTCAAAAATGAGCGTACCGCCTAAATCCATTTTTTCTACGTTCATTTGTTTAAAATAATAACTGTTAACCGGAACTCCAAATAATTGAAGTGCAGCATAAATGGGATAAATTCCAATCGTTCTTAATGTGCCTCCACCATGATTTTCATCAAAAAGTGGCGCTTTTTCTCCATTCAATAAAGCCAAGTACTGCTTCGTGTAGTTTTGATACTTTAGGGTTGCCCCATGAATTTTCCCTGCCTTTTTAATGACACTTTCCAAAATACGGAAGTTAGGTTCGTAAATAGATTGTATGGCCTCAAATACAAACACATTTTGTTTATCTGCAGCATGGAAAACCCGATTTGCTTGCTCGACTGTCATAAATGCCGTTTTTTCCACAATCACGTTCTTCCCATGCTCAATAGCCTTCATCGCATGCTCATAATGGTAAGCATTAGGAGTAGCAATATATACAGTATCCAGCTCCTCATCTTCATAGGCGTCACCCAAAGACCGATAAGCTTTTGAAACTCCTTTATCTTTTGCAAGCTTCTTAGTGCAATGATATCTTCTTCCCCAAATCCCGATTACTTCTCCATTGGAACTTTCATTAATGGCATCAATCATTGCACAGCTAATTCTACCCGTCCCTATTATGGCAATCCTATTTTTCATCGTCATTTTCCAGTACCTGTTTGCATGTCGTCACAATGTATGTCAAATCCGCTTCAGACAGTTCCAAGTGACATGGTAACGTAAAGTGCGATTCACTAAATCTCTCGGCATTTGGGAGAGAGACCTGAGCATATTCATCACGCAATGTCGGCTGTAAATGTAACGGGACTCCATAACAATGTCCCGTGCTTATATGACGCTCCTTTAAATGCTGTTGAAATTTCTCGCATTGCTCTTTGTTTTTAGACATGACGATAATTTTATAATACGTTGAGTCATTGTGATCGGGCTCCGCTTGGAAATATAGACCATTCTCCCGGAAAACATCTTCTAATTTCTCTTTATAATAATGGAAGATATCCTGCCTCGAGTGAATCATCCCATCCGCTTCCTGAATTTGCAGGTAACCAAGGAGTGCATTAAATTCGCTTAAAAGCATGTCGCTGGATAGCACTTGATTGATGGCGCCACTTTCATTTCCGTGGTGCCTCAGCAACTCACAGTATTTGCTTAAACGCTCATCATCCGTTGTCATGACACCTCCCGTAGCACTGGTTACAATTTTAGTGGGATACATGGAGAATACCCCGGCATATCCAATTGAACCGGCCTTATATCCATTTATAGTGGCACCAAAAGCATGGGAAGCATCTTCGATTAGATACAGATTATTCTCATCGCAAAACTCTTTCATTTCAAAAATATTACTAGGGATCTTACCGGCAATATACGTAATGAGGACAACCTTCGTATTGGGGGTCACGGCGTTCTTTAAACTATTAAAATCTAAATTGAAATCGTCTAAATTAATGTCACAAAGAACGACTCTTCCTTTCGCATTTTTCACCGCATACACGGGTGAAACGAACGTATTGCTCGGCATGATCACATCTTTGCCTTCAACATCCAGATACTTTAAAATCACTTCAATGGCGGCTGTTGCACTAGAAAGAGCGACCGCATACTTAGATTTGCTGAATTGTCTGACGCCTTCTTCTAATTTCCGAGTGTAATCCCCTAGAATTAACTTTCCGGAATCCAAAATGCGCGGAAGGTTTGTCAGATATTCTCGTTTTACCCAATCCGTTATCACCGGCTTTGTATTTACGATATTCTCCATATAACCCCATCCTTTTCCATAGTTAGAAGGTCGACAGCCAATTAAATGCGAAGCAGTCTAACCCAACCATCAAAATGAACACCTTCTGACTTCTTGAATATTTATAGAGTGTTACCGACTAAATCTGACAGCGTGGTTTCTATTTTCGACACCAATTTCGTTTTCTCATGATTGAGGGCTAACTTTTTTATGTTTTCTTGTATGTCCATAAACATCTGTTTGTCACTTTTCATGGTTTTTACATACGCCGCCATTTTTGTTAATTCACTATAGTCAAATCCGTGTCCTGCATGATATTTTGTCATGGCCTCATGCTGCCAGCCTTTATAGTTTATTAAGGTTGGTTTTCCGGCTGCCCAAAAGTCAAACAGTTTATTTTGACTATTCCTGTTTAATATTTCATTATTACGTACAAAACACAGACCAATATGGCATATGGCCATTAATAAGTACGCTTCTTTTTTAGAAACCTGATCTAAGAAAATAACGTTGTTTAATTTTTTGCTCTCTTTTACTTGAATTAACCGCTCCTTTTCCTTTCCATCCCCTACAATTAGATAAACAATATCAGGGTCATCTGTCTTTTCAGCAAGTTCTAAAATATAATCGATATTATTGATAAATCCTAATGTGCCCGCATATAAACAGATAAACTTCGCCTTCAAACCTAATTTATCCAATGCTTCTTCTTTAACTTCTGAACAAATTTGAGTGAAATGGTCAATATCCGCAAAGTTAGTGACCGTCGATATTTTTTCCTGTTTAACTCCTTTATTCAATAAATCTTCTTTCATGCCGGGCGAAAGCACGATGATTTTATCAGCTGCCGAATAAATCATGCTTTCTAACGCAAATAAAATTCTTTTCAACCATTTATTTTTTATAATTCCCATCGCAATGGGGATATCTGGCCATAAATCTCTTACTTCAAATACAAATTTGCATCGCTTCACCTTAGCAAGAAGCATTCCTATTAATCCAATTGTCAAAGGAGTCGAGGAAGCATAAACAACGTCTATCCCTTTCTCCTTCACCCCAATAAAAAAACTTTTATACATATAATGAATAAAAGATAGAATTCTTTTCATATAACCAAATTCTTGTTTATATTTCGTTTTGGTTGATATAATCTTTATTCCCCTACAGGGATCTGTTTCATTTCCGGTAATTATGGTGACTTTATTATTTTTGGAAACCAAAAAATTGGCAATTTCATAGGATCGAGTACTTCCTTTATTGGTATTGAAATATTGATGCAAATATAGAACCTTCACTTCATCACTTCCTCTAAAACTATGTTTTCCGCATACAGGTGTCCATTTCCCAATATGCACGATGATTTACAGGTGAATGTTTAGCCGTATGGCGTTAACGTTCACCCCCAGATAACAAATGTACCATTTAAAAAGTCGAGCCTTGTCCCTGTTTTAGCATGGAGCGTTTCAATTTTGAATCGCTCTAATAAATTTGCAACGCTAATATTTACACTTGTTTTTCGTAATATACGAACGTTTTTTCCGACTCCCCCCCTTCTGTCTTTTCCCTTTACCTTGGCATTTCTTTTGAATAAAAAACTGAATATCTCTGTTCAATCAAAATGTCCTCTTTCATGAAATGGTTTTGACAAACTACCGGATACCGAACAGTATGTCCTGGCGATGTGTCTACTTCATTTCCATAAATAGTGTATGAATTTCAATATGCGACTACATAAAAGGTTAAGCTAAATTGCATGGGAAAAGGGATGTTTGTGAAGTGCAAATTGGCACGAATTGCGAGTTGGCTCCTGGAATCGATATGTAGTTCAGGAGTGGAATATAGAAAGCGAGTTACCCTGTGGGGAAATGTCTGGATTGGCGGGAGGGCCATTATTAATCGGGGAGTAACAATAGGGAGTCATACCGTCGTCGATTAATGTGCCGTCTTAAAAAAAGATGTTCCTTAAGAAGTTGTTGGTGGTGGCAAGCGTTGTGTCGTCAAGCATATTGAGGGAATTAAAAAGCAGAGCTCACTCATCTCCCGAGTGGCCCTGCCTTCATTTTTTCATTTTAAATTTCCCTTAATGCTTCTGGGATCGCTGTTTCTCCAGAGATTAAATCAAAAGAACGCTTGTAGGTATTTTCTTCGGTCAATGATGCCAAAATCGTTTGGGCCACATCTTCCCGTGAAATCGGACCTCGTTCCAATGCTTCGGCTGCGGTCACTTTGCCCGTTCCCGGTTCGTTCACAAGACCGCCCGGCCGAATGATGGTATAGATTAAATCGCTTTGTAACAATGCTCTATCCGCATAGTGCTTGGCCACATAATACGGTTTAATGGCTTCATTCCAGTTTTCCCGATTATTGGCCTGGAAAGCACTCACCATGATGAATCGGTTGATGCCCAAATTTTCTGCTGCTTCAATCGTTTTAACAGCACCATCAAGATCGATCAAAAGTGTTTGTTCTGCACCAGTGCTCCCTCCGGATCCTGCTGTAAACACGATTGCATCACAGCCCTTTGCTGCATTTACAATCTCTTCCACTGTGCCCGTTAAACTGACGACTGTGGATTCAATTCCATTTTTCTCAAACTGCTTCCTCTGTTCTTCTTTGCGAATCATTGCTCGCACACTATGCTCCTGGCTATCTTTTAATAAATCTACTAGGTGTTTGCCGATCTGCCCATTTGCTCCAACTACGAATACTTTCATTAAAGTCAGCTCCCATGGTTAGTTTTGTTTCATACAAATTATTTCATGTACTTAGATCATTATCAAACAATCAGCCCGTCGTCGATTCATCGTCTTACATTGGAAAAAGTTTGGCAATCACCCTTTTGTATTTTATACTAATGATAATACGTGTTCTTCAAGACACAAAGGGGAGGTGTAAAGATGGCAGTTCCTGTATTAATGCCACCTTCTGCAGCGTCTCATGCAAAGCCTATTATTGGAGGCGATACTTTGCATGGGGTTAAATTAAGCTAAACTCAATCGCCCTACTTATCATTTCTAATATTCGGCTTTGCACCTTATTTCATTCTAAAAAAAGAATAAGGGGCTGGCAGAAATGAACTATGTAAAAGCAACGGCCGTTTTGCCTGAAAAACTGATCGTTGAAATCCAAAAGTATGTGCAAGGCGAAACCATATATATCCCTAAACCTGAAAAAACCCATCACAAATGGGGGACCTGTTCGGGTTCAAGGGGACTGATCGATGACCGAAATGCCGCTATAAAATCTGCATTCAAAGACGGGCAAACCATTCATCAATTAGCCGAAGAACATTTTCTCTCCGTGGAGACCATCAAGAAAATCGTTTATTCTAAATAGGATTAAATGGAGCACTGATAATGATATCAGTGCTCTTTCTATGTCGAGTACGTTTCTTAGTCGTTTTCCCCCTTTTAATGAGGATGCATTTTCTGTAAAGTAAATAAAAACGTAATATGTATCGCAGCAACAGAAACAGGAGTGAAGAAAATGGAACCTTTTATCAGAAGCGAGCAGTATAACTTCATTAAATCTCAAACACAGATTCTCATAAATGGACATGCGACTGCAAACGATAAGGATGTGATCCACACCCTGAAGACAGTAGCCAAAGAAAGAGTATTAAGCCTATTCAGTGACTTGAGCGAAGAGCAAAAGCAGCTGTTGGATCCTGTTGATACCATTAAAGATCCCGCACAAGCCGACGTCTTACTCTTGCAGGTAAAGCCCTATGTGATCCCCTTTAAAGAAATAACCGAAAAAACGATAAAAAAGGTATTTCCTAAAGCGAAGAAATTAAAAGCCCCTTTGTTGGAAAACATCGATTTGAGAGAGATTTCATACTTGGGATGGGATGATGGCGGATCAGGAAAGAAATTCATCATCGCCTATCACCATAATAAACTCACCGGTTTGAATGGTACCATTAAACCTTCCAACAAAAAGGGAATTTGCGCCATTTGCAGTCGTTTTGAAGAAATAGGGATGTTCATGTCTGAAACAAAAGGAACCGTCCAAGGGACATTCATTAAGAAAGGGAATTATATTTGCCTGGATAGTATGAAATGCAACCAGAATATAACCACTTTAGATAAAATGAATGATTTCATCGGGCGTCTGATATAGTATGAAAAAGCAATCCTTCATCATTGATGGATTGCTTTTTCATTGTTGTACCTTTACTCCCTTAAACAAAAGCCAAAAGGTTAATGATAGCTCTTACTCCAGGATTGGCTATTGCCAAGGAGAATAACGTTTTGTAGTCGGTATGGTTCGGCAGGAGCAAGAACCCTAACTCTAAGTCTCTGGAATAATAAAGTGGCGCAATTTCTTTATTAAGATGAATCAAAAAGAGCTGTGTGGATTCCCATTTACATGATTCGAATCAAGAAATCGGTAAAAACCTGCAGACTTCTAAATTACGAACCGGCAAAAGATACCGGCAGTTGAGATAATCTTCTTCTGCGCTAAAAAAATTATCATTTTGCCCTGCTTATAGGATTTAAGTATAATTGAAGAGATACATGAAAGAAGGATTGATATATTGAAAAGCAAAATGAATCAGTTGTTTAAAGACCAAAAGAGCGTTCATGTGCTGTATTCCTATAATGAAGCAGAAAATTACCTTAAGCAGGTTTTGAATTTTATCCAAGACGGCGTCGCGGCAGGAGATTACGTCATTCTTATTGAAAATGATCGTTTATATCCCATTATCCACAAAGAGCTGAGCACGCGGTTGACCAACGATCAAATGAAGTTCATTCACTTTGTAAACAACTTCGATTTCTATTGTTCAAGCGGAAGTTATCATCCCCCTGCGATCGAAGAATACTTTAATAAAATGGTACAGCCCTATGTGGAAAATAAGATCTCTTTCCGATCTTGGGCACATGTGGAGTGGGCAACCATGGAAGAGCCCCTGCATATCATCGAAGATTTCGAGAGAATAGTAGACGAAGCTGTAAACTTGCTGTCGTTTCCCTTAATTTGTGCGTACGAAGGACACAAAATGCCAGACTACCTCGAAAAGATTTTGATGGAAACACATCCCTATATTCTAAACGATAATGATTTTATCGTATCCGAACAATACGTGCCATCGCCTTCGACCGTTATAAAAAAATAGACCACACGCGTAGGAAAACCTCCTACGCGTGTTTTTTTTCGTCGTTGAATGATTGAATGTCCATTATGAATTCCTCGTATATTTCAGCGGGAGCAATTCACTGATTTCCGTCTTGATTGTTTCCCCATCAACATTCAGTATGACAAAGCAGTCTTTTGCATAATCCGAGATTAATTCACGACACATCCCACATGGACTAACAACTTTTAAAGCCCTATTTTCTTCATCAGAATAAGGATGCTTAACCGCCACGATCGTATCAAATTCCTTTTCGCCTTCCGATATGGCCTTGCCAATCGCAATGGCTTCAGCACATACGGTAACCCGGCCAATATACGCTTCAATATGTACGGCATCCACTATTTTCCCTGACTTCGTTCTTAATGCCGCACCAACATGATGCTTATTTTCCTCGTAAAGCTCCGTAATTTTTGCACTTGCAGCCGCTATTAAATCATGATCCGCCCCATTCAATGGATAGGTTTTGATGATAGTACCTCCTTCTCTTCTACTACTTTATTTAGGGATTTTTTTTAACGCTTCTACAGCCAATAAGCGGAAATAAGAAGCGGCAGGAAAAAGTGCCGTTTCATCTACTATAAACTTAGGATGATGGAGGTCATACGGACCGCCTGAACCTATCATTACGAAAGCACCTGGTATTTTTTCTTGGTAAAAAGCGAAGTCTTCCCCTATGGAGCTAGCTTCTAACGTTTTTGTCGTGTAACCGGCTGTGTCTCCGACCTGAAGCGCCAAATCTGCCCACTCAGGCGTATTATCAACTGATGGGGGGCCTGGATGCCACGATAATTCAACGTTTGCATTGAATGTTTCACTTATACCGTGTAGGACTTGTTTCATACGTTTCTGAATGAACTCTCGTTGGGTTTTACTGAATGTGCGGACGGTTCCTTCCATATATGCACTATCTGGGATAACATTCCACGTTGAGCCACTATGAATTTGAGTGATGCTCAAAACAGCGGACTCTTTTGGTGCCACATTTCGGCTGATGATGGTTTGCAACGTTGAGATAATATGTCCTGTTATGATAATCGGATCATTTCCCTCTTCCGGTTTGGCCGCATGTGAGCCAGTTGCTTTAACATGCACTTCAAAGCGATCGACACCCGCTGTCAGTGCGCCATGTTTTGTCCCTAACTCCCCAACTTTCAACGTCGGATCATTGTGAAGACCAAAAATCACATCCACATCATTCAACACACCGGTTTCCATTAAAGCACTTGCACCATGCCCCGTTTCCTCCGCAGGTTGAAATATCAAACGAATCGTTCCGGACAGAGCTCTTTCTTCTTTTTTTAATAAAAAAGCAGTCCCCAAAATGACAGAAGTGTGAAAATCATGACCACATGCATGCATTACGCCTACATGCCTTGAAGGGAAGTCCACCTCAGATTGCTCCAAAATTGGTAAAGCATCAATATCGGAGCGAAGTGCTATCGTAGGTCCCGGCTTGCTCCCTTTTATCTCAGCTACTACACCAGTTTTTAATGAAAAATCAAGGATCTCAATATTTTGAGATTGAAGTGCATCTTTAATTTTTTTTGTCGTTTCAAATTCTTGGTTTGATAATTCAGGTGTCATATGAAGATCACGCCTGAATGCCAATAGATAATTTTCCAATTCTACATTGCTTATAGTCAACGGTTGTCCATCTCCTTAAAAACCCGAATATTAAAGAACGAAAGCTAACGGAATATCAAATGAAGCACTATCGATAAGCTATTTGATAAACGTGCAAAGGATGAGTTCTAATTTAGGTGGTATCGTAAGCATCATAACAATGAATTCCCAAAAATGAAAAGTGTTTATTTTGAATATTTTAACATTGACATTTTATTATACAAGATGCTACCATTTGAAGTAATTTACTATATTAGATTAACGTATCAATTCAAAAAAGGAATAAATTATTACGGTAGAAAAAAAGGAAAGACATACATACACATTGTCGGAAGAAACCCTCTTCTAAACTGGAAGCGGGTTTTTATTTTAGACTTAATTCATAGTAAACCAGTAAGGATATTAACATTATAAATCCACTGCGTTTAAAAGTGAAGACACAAAGGAGCAATTGACACATGAAAAAGAAAACAGTAAAACTTGGTGTATTTTTGGCAGGAACAGGACATCACGTAGCTTCATGGAGACATCCTCACGCCAATCCGAAAGCCAATATGAGCATCGATTACTTTAAGGGTTTGGCGCAGACTGCCGAAAAAGGTTTATTTGATTTATTATTTTTGGCAGATAGTTTATCAGTTGCAAAGGACTCGCATCCTAATATTCTGACTCGATTCGAGCCATTGACCCTGTTATCTTATCTAGCCTCGGCGACTTCCAATATTGGTTTGGTTTCAACGGCCTCTACCACATACGAAGAACCCTTTAATGTTGCTAGAAAATTTGCTTCTTTAGACCATATTACCTCCGGCCGCGCTGGATGGAATGTTGTCACAACGTCCCTTGCCTCTACTGCTGTAAACTTCAATAAATCAGAACATTTAGAACATGGTCTTCGTTATAAAAGGGCGACTGAATTTGTTGAAGTTACCAAGAAATTGTGGGACTCATGGGAAGACGATACGTTGGTTATTGATAAAGAAACAGGACAATTCATTGATGAAAGCAAGTTTCATGAAATCAATCATCAAGGTGAGTTTTTTTCTGTAAAAGGACCATTAAATATTTCTCGCTCACCTCAGGGGCATCCGGTCATCGTACAAGCAGGCTCTTCTGGCGATGGGCAATTGCTTGCAGCTAAGCACGCAGAGATTGTCTTTACTGCCCAGGAGAACAAGGAGGACGCGATTTCTTTCTACCATGAATTAAAAGGTCATTTGGCCGCTTTTAATCGGGAGAAAAGCAGCTTGAGTATTATGCCAGGTTTATTCCCGATTGTGGGACAGACCGAGAAGGAAGCCCAAGAAAAGTACGAGGCATTGCAGGAGCTGATTATTCCCGAAATAGGATTGGCTGTTATGGGAAGGTATTTTGGAAATGTGGATTTTTCGAATATCCCTTTGGATACACCGTTTGCTGATATTTCGTTACCAGATAATGTAGATAGCATCCAAAGTAAATATGATTTGATCATAAAACGGGCGATCAATGAAAATTTGACGTTACGTCAGACATATCAGTGGGTTGCTGGATCACGTGGACATCATATCGCGATTGGAACACCAACGCAGATCGCGGATAAAATTGAAGATTGGGTGAATGGAAATGCAGCTGACGGCTTTAATATTATGTCAGCCCTATTACCTGATTCTTTAACAGATTTTGTTGAACTTGTTGTCCCTGAACTGCAATCAAAAGGGATTTTCCGTACGAAATATGAAAGTAACACATTACGAGGGAATCTTGGCCTGGATAAACCGGTCAATCAATATTCTCATAAGCTTTAAAACATCAAGCACCTGGCGGATAAATTCAAATAGACAGAATCACCCAGCCGAAGAGGAATTAACTAGAGCATAGGAGGCGCAAGATGAGTCAAATCTTTCGTGAAGTACGTGTAGAAGATGTCGATAAATTTCTTCAATTAACATTGGATGCTTATGCAAGTATTAGAGAGTTGGATATTCACTTTTCTGCGGCAACGGCCACAAGAGAGGAAGCAATTAAGCATATATCCGAAAATAAGGTGTATGTTCTGGAGGAAAATGGGACATTCATTTCCACCGTATCAATTCGGTTACCGTGGGGCCCCAATCCTGGCCCGCTTGTATTGCCACACATAGGCTGGTTCGCTACAAACCCTGCATATAAGCGTCAAGGCATAGGCAAAAAAGTTCTGTCATGGCTCGAGGAAGAAATTTTGAAGAAGCAACTGAGAGCCCCCGCGGTTACACTTGGAACCGCGGATAATCATCCATGGCTAAAAGAAATGTACGAAAATAGTGGATTTGAAGAAATAGGTCAAAAAGATTTAGGCAAAGGTCATCTCACAATATATTTGAGGAAAATCTTGTTACCAGGACAATATCAAGCTTGGACTGAAAAACATAATCAAACTATTTAAAAATCGGAGGAAAATAACGATGAAAAAAATACTTTCCCTTGGACTCTCTTTACTTTTCATATTAGTACTTGCAGCATGTGGCAATTCAAAACAAGAGGATACGGCCAAGGATTCCGAGCAAAAAACAATCAAAGTGGGGTCAACTGGCCAAAGCTATCCAAACGGTTATCAAGAGGATGGTAAATTAATAGGTTTTGACGTAGAAGTTACAGAACGCATAGCTGAGGATTTAGGATACAAGGTAGAGTGGGTCACTTCTGATTTCAGTGGGATAATGGGGCAATTGGGATCAGGTAAATTAGACACCGTTGCGAATGCGGTTGCTATAACACCAGAACGACAAGATCAATTTAATTTTACAGAGCCATATAGTTATTATGGTGCACAAATCGTATCAAGCACAAAAAACAATGATATTAAAAGTTTGGATGATCTTAAAGGCAAAACAGTTTCCGGTGTGTTGGGGTCTAATAACGTTGCGAACCTAGAAAAATATGATAAAAACGGCGATATCAAAATACGAACCTATGAAACTCGGGATGGCGCAATGCAAGATGCCATTAACAACCGTGTAGATGGATATATCAATTCCCGCCCAATCCTAGTTGCAGAAATAAAGAAAAATGATCTTCCGTTAAAACTAGTCGGTGATCCAGTGGCCTATGAAAATGTAGGATATCCATTTCCCAAGACAGAAAAGGGCAAAAAATTAAATGAAGAATTCACGACAGAAATAAAAAAACTAAAAGAAGATGGTACATTAGCGAAGCTATCCAAAAAATATTTTGGTGAAGATATTACCACGAATTCCGGCGAATAAGCATAGCGGAGGTTTTAAAGCATTATGAATTTTGATTTACAATATATGTTGGAAATTTCCCTACAAATCGCAAAATTTATTCCGATCACTCTGGTTTTAGCCATCATTTCGATGGTTTTAGCCATTATTATCGGACTAGTAGTAGCCTTAATAAAAAATAGCAATATTTTTGGAATCACCCATTTGGCAGGCTTATATATCTCTTTATTTCGAGGAATGCCAACATTGGTACTATTATTCATCATTTACTACGGTTTACCACAGTTATTCCCATCGTTGTCAACGATGGAAGCACTCACGGCGGCGATTATTGGATTTAGTTTGAAAGAATCCTCTTATTTAGCAGAAATTTTCCGAGCTGGATTGAACTCCGTGGATAAAGGGCAGATGGAAGCTGGCCTTGCAACTGGCATGAAAAGAGTGCAAATTTACTCGCGAATCATTTTACCACAAGCTGCTTTAAATGCATTGCCAGCAACAGGGAATACATTTATATCTTTGATTAAAGAAACGTCCCTTGCCTTTACATTAGGAATTACGGAACTATTTGCAGAGGGAAAAATGATTGCATCCGCTAACATGCGCTTTTTCGAGACGTATTTGGTGGTTGGCTTGATTTACTGGCTATTGGTTATTCTTTATTCTTGGATACAAAAATATCTGGAAATTTGGCTCAGCAAACCACTTAGAAGGTGATCATATGATAAAAGTAAGAAACTTAACCAAGCATTTTGATGATAAACAAGTATTGAACGATATTAACTTGGATATAAGAACTGGGGAAGTTGTCGCCATTATTGGTCCATCTGGTTCTGGAAAATCAACGTTATTACGCTGTCTGAACTTGTTGGAAAAGCCCAACAGCGGCACCATCGAAATCAAGGATGTAAAATTGGATACCCAAAAATATAAAGAGAGAGACGCGTACCAATTAAGACAGCAAACAGCGATGGTATTCCAACACTATAACCTTTTTAAAAATAAAACAGCTTTAAGAAACGTGATTGAATCTTTGCTTGTCAGCAAAAAGATGAAAAAAGAGGAAGCCATTCAAATCGGCGTGGATTTATTGAAACGGGTCGGCTTAGAAAAACAAGCGAAACAATACCCCGCTACCTTATCTGGTGGACAACAGCAGCGTGTTAGCATCGCTAGAGCATTAGCGGTAAAACCACATGCCATTTTATTTGATGAACCTACCTCCGCTCTAGATCCCGAATTGGTTAATGAGGTTTTACAAGTAATACGGGAGTTAGCGAAAGATGATACCACAATGGTGATCGTGACGCACGAAATGCAATTTGCGAAGGAAGTGGCTGACCATGTCATTTTCATGGCAGATGGACATATTATCGAACAAGGCACCCCAGAACAAGTAATTGAACATTCTCTTAATCCGCGAACTCAGCGTTTTTTACGGCAAATGGGAGATGAAACGGACGGAGCTGCCAGGCAAAAAAGGATGTGAAGTGTATGAACACGGAAAAGTTATCTGAATTGATTTATCATTCCAATCCGTTGGTAAATGAAGAAGTACTACAGGCTGCCATCGAAGGACTTCTAGATTATCTTGCTGTTTCCTATCAAACAAAATCCGAAAAGGAAATTTCGATTTTAAAGCAAATCATTTTGGAAGAAGGCGGAAATGGGACGAGTTACTTGATTGGAAGTCACATACATGCAACAAGATCCCAAGCAGCACTCTTCAATGGCTTTCAAGCTCATTTACTAGATTATGATGATGTACATTCAGATGTACGAGGTCATCCAAGCGCAGTCATTTTGTCTGCTTTGTTAGCAGTTGGAGAACCTGAAATGCCTGGGAAACGTTTTTTAGCTGCCTATGTGGTTGGTGTGGAGATTATGGCTCGGTTTGGAGAAGCTATGAACCCATATCATTATACAAAAGGTTGGCATAACACAGCTACACTTGGCGTAATAGCTGCAGCTGGTGCGGTTGCGTATTTACGGGAATACTCACCGCGCTTAATAGCTGAAACGATGAGTCTTGCTGCTACCCAATCGGCGGGTCTCCGACTCCAATTTGGTACCGTGATAAAGCCGCTCCATGTAGGGATTGCTGCCAAAAACGCTGTGGATTCCGCAGATTGGATTCGGATGGGATTACATAGCAACCCCGACTTTTTGAACGATAAGAATGGTTTCTTTGAGGTATATGCAGAAAATGGAGTTCCAGATTTGACGGCGAACTGGGGAAAGACATGGCGGATCGTAACACCAGGATTATGGTTTAAACAGTATCCTTTTTGTTCTGCTGCGGCACATGGCGCTGATGCAGCTGTCTTTTTACATAAGGCGTATGATTTGTCGGAAGATGACATTGAATCCGTGAGTGTTTGCTTTCCTCCAAATGGTGATTCCGCTTTAATTCACCATAACCCATCGACTGGTGAAGAAGGAAGATTTTCGATTGAGTATATTGTATGGCTCGCGCTAACAGGCAAACCCCTGACCTTTGCTTCTTTTGAATCGAAACCGATCCCCCATTCATGGAGAGAACCCTTTCAAAAAGTAAATAGAGAGACGGATGCAACGATCAAGCCTTCCAAAGCAGCACTCCCAGTGGGACGATTTACAATTGTGACCGTGACCACAACGAATGGGGATGTACTTTCGAAACGAATCGATACACCTAAAGGAAGTCCTGGGAATCCATTAACAAAATCCCAGCTAAAGGAAAAATTGCTTAAAGCCGTCGGAGATGAAGGAGAGACAGAGAAAATAATAGCAGCTGTCCATGCACTGACTCACACATCACTTGGTGTTTTTCAAAAAGCTGACTATAGAAGCTGACAGATTGTAAATAAGGCGAACAGTATTTATATACTGCTCGCCTTATTTGTATATCATCCTAATCTATGATGTCCTTTTTCTTTAGCACGGTATCCTTTACTCGTGAGTTTCGGTGCTTTACTCGTGAATTTCGGCGTTTTACTCGTGAGTTTTGGCATTTTACTCGTGAGTTTTGGCGTTTTACTCGTGAATTCGCATTTACTCTTTAGTTTCGGCGCTTTACTCGTGAGTTTTGGCATTTTACTCGTGAATTCGCATTTACTCTTTAGTTTCGGCGCTTTACTCGTGAATTTCGGCGTTTTACTCGTGAATTCGCATTTACTCGTGAGTTTCGGCGCTTTACTCGTGAGTTTTGATCATTTACTCGTGAGTTTTTGGCGTTTTACTCGTGAGTTTCGGCGCTTTAATCGTGAATTTAGGTGCTTTACTCGTGATTTTTGGCGTTTTACTCGTGAGTTTCGGCGCTTTACTCGTGAGTTTTGGCGTTTTACTCGTGAATTTAGGTGCTTTACTCGTGATTTTTGGCGTTTTACTCGTGAGTTTCGGCGCTTTACTCGTGAGTTTTGGCATTTTACTCGTGAATTCGCATTTACTCTTTAGTCTCGGCGCTTTACTCGTGAGTTTCGATCATTTACTCTTTAGTTTCGGCGCTTTACTCGTGAGTTTTGATCATTTACTCGTGAGTTTTGGCGTTTTACTCGTGAGTTTCGGTGTTTTACTCGTGAATTCTGACCATTTACTCGTGAATACCACATTTCCAACTACAAAAAAGAAGCACCATAATCAATGATTATGGTGCTTCTTTTTGCAATTATGGCAATACTGATGCGCCCATCAAGTAGCGGTCCACTTCACGAGCCACTTCTCGGCCTTCATTGATCGCCCAGACGATGAGGCTTTGCCCTCTTCTTGCATCTCCGGCAGCGAAAACGCCTTCGACATTCGTTCTGTATTCGCCATAGACGGCATCAATTTTTTGATTGACCGTTTCTACTCCAAATTGGGTCAATAGCGGTTGCTCTGTCCCCTCAAATCCGATTGCGATGAAAACGAATTGTGCAGGCCATACTTTTTCAGTTCCTGGAACTTCCCTGAAAATGTATATTCCATCATCGCCTTTGACTTTTTCCATTGAGATTGTGTGCAGTTCTTTAACGTTGCCATTCTCATCCGCTACGATTTTCTTTGTTTGGATTGAATATTGACGCGGATCGGCACCGAATTTCGCTTCCGCTTCTTCATACGCATAATCAAGGGAAAAAACATTCGGGTAGGCTGGCCACATATTATCAGATGTACGGGCCGTCGGAAGGATGGGGTGCTTCCCGAATTGTACGACGCTCTTACATTCCTGGCGAAGTGCAGTCGCTACACAATCCGCTCCTGTATCCCCCCCGCCAATGACGATGACGTCCTTACCCTTTGTGTCTAAAAACTTGCCGTCTTCAAAATTGGAGTCCAACAGGCTTTTAGTGGAGGTCGTCAAGTAATTCATTGCAAGGTGGATGCCTGATGCCCCACGTCCTTCAATTTCCAGGTCACGCTGCTTTTGGGCACCTGTGCAAAGGATGACTGCATCATATTGTTCTTGCAGTTCTTCGGCTGAAATATCTTTGCCTACTTCTGTATTGGTAATGAAATCGATGCCTTCCTGGGTCAATAATTTGATTCGGCGTGCAACGACATCTTTTTCAAGCTTCATGTTTGGGATGCCGTATGTCAACAGCCCGCCCGCACGGTCAGCGCGCTCATAAACCGTGACCGAATGACCTGCTTGATTCAACTGATCGGCACTCGCCAATCCTGCCGGGCCTGAACCGATGATGGCAATTTTCTTGCCGGTCCTGCTTTCAGGAATGCGTGGCGTGATCCAGCCATTTTCAAATCCTTTATCGATGATGGTCCGTTCAATGTTCTTGATGGTAACGGCAGGATCGCTTATCGCTACCGTACAAGACCCTTCACAAGGGGCCGGGCAGACGCGCCCGGTGAATTCAGGGAAATTATTCGTTTTCGATAAACGGTCCAATGCTTCTTTCCATCTGCCGCGGTAAACCAAATCATTCCACTCCGGGATCAGATTATTAATCGGACAGCCCGTCGTTACCCGGTTCAATTCCATGCCCATATGGCAGAAAGGGGTGGCGCAGTCCATACACCGCGCTCCCTGTGTACTTAACTTTTCATAAGAGAAAGGAGCTGTATACTCTCTCCAGTCGCTTAAACGAGTGAGAGGATTCCGGTCTTTTGGTTTTTCTCGCGGATAATCCATAAATCCTGTTGCTTTTCCCATCTTTCTCTCCCCTTCCTTACTGCATCACAGCTTGTTTAGTGATTTTTTTATCTTGAACGGCATTTGCTTGAAATGCACTCATGATCGCTTCTTCATCCGATAGCCCTGCATGCTTCTGCTCTTCGATGCTTTTCATCATCCGTTTGTAATCTTTCGGAATGACTTTTACGAATTTCTTTGCGAAAGTCTCCCAGTTCTCCAGTACATAAGAAGCCTTGGCACTCTCTGTATAATGAAGGTGGCTGTGAATCATTTCTTTTACCTCGCTTGCATCATCCCCAAGCGTCTCGAATTCTATCATTTCAGCATTGCATAATGCCTTGAATTCTTCTGCATCATCAGCTAGTACATAAGCGATACCGCCTGACATGCCTGCTGCGAAGTTTTTGCCGACGTCGCCCAGAATGACCACACGTCCGCCTGTCATATACTCACAGCCATGGTCTCCAATTCCTTCAACGACAACATTGACTCCACTGTTCCGGACCGCGAATCGTTCTCCAGCACGGCCATTAATGTAGGCCTCGCCGCTTGTTCCGCCGTATAAGGCGATATTTCCTGCAATTACATTGTCCCCGGCCTCAATCTGATTCCCAGCAGGTGCCGTGATAACGATTTTTCCGCCAGATAAGCCTTTCCCAACATAGTCATTGACATCGCCCGTCAAATACATCGACATCCCATTTGGAATGAAGGCACCGAAGCTCTGGCCCGCCGATCCCGTAAAACGAAGGATGATCGTATCTTCAGGCAAGCCCAATTCTCCATAACGCTTGGATACTTCACTGCCGACAATCGTTCCAACAACACGATTCACGTTTGTAATCGGGAAGCTGACATCCACTTGGGTTTGATCATGTAAAGCAGGCTGCACCACAGGTAAAATCTCACGGATATCCAAGGATTCTTCAATTTTATGGTTTTGCGGAAGTTGGTACGTACGTATTCCCTCCGGTTGGAAAAGAAGTGTCGTCAAGTCCAGATGCTTCGCTTTCCAATGGTTTTGTGCCCGCTCGCTCACTTGTAAAACATCAGTACGGCCGACCATTTCTTCCAGTGTTCTAAAACCAAGCTCAGCCATCGTTTCCCGCACTTCCTCAGCTATGAAGCGCATGAAATTAACGACATGATCCGGATCTCCAGTGAATTTGCTGCGAAGCTCAGGGTTTTGAGTAGCTACCCCGACTGGACATGTGTCCAAATGGCAAGCACGCATCATGACACAGCCAAGGACCACAAGCGGTGCTGTAGCAAAACCGAATTCTTCCGCTCCAAGGATTGCTGCCATGACCACATCGCGCCCCGTCATTAACTTACCATCCGTTTCAAGGATTACACGGCTGCGCAGGCCATTCAGCATCAATGTTTGGTGTGCTTCGGCAAGGCCCAGCTCCCAAGGAAGACCAGTATGTTTGATACTCGTTTTTGGTGATGCACCCGTACCGCCATCATATCCACTAATAACGATGACATCCGCGGCACCTTTGGCGACACCGGCTGCAATCGTGCCTACTCCAGCTTTTGAGACAAGCTTGACGCTGATCCTGGCATCACGATTCGCATTTTTCAAATCATGGATCAGCTGTGCCAAATCTTCAATTGAATAGATATCATGATGTGGAGGCGGTGAAATCAGACCAACACCTGGTGTGGAACCACGGACCTCTGCGACCCAAGGATATACTTTGTTCCCGGGCAGCTGGCCGCCTTCGCCCGGCTTTGCACCTTGTGCCATTTTGATTTGAAGTTCATCGGCATTAACAAGGTAATGGCTTTTCACACCAAAACGACCAGATGCAATTTGTTTAATTCCGCTGCGGCGGTTATCGCCGTTTTCATCCACTTGGTAACGGCTAGGGTGCTCCCCGCCTTCACCACTATTGCTTTTTCCGCCTAAACGGTTCATTGCTATCGCTAATGTTTCATGTGCTTCCTGACTTAGTGAACCGAATGACATCGCGCCCGTTTTAAATCGGCTGACGATGGATTCAACGGATTCGACTTCATCTATCGAAATGCTTTGGCGCTTTTGATCGAACGAGAATAAATTCCGTAAAAACCCGAGTCTTTCTTCATTCGCCAAGTTTGAATATTGTTTAAATAAATTATAATCGCCTTTGCGGCAAGCCCATTGTAGCGTATGGATCGTTTTAGGATTGAAAGCATGATGTTCCCCTGTTTTTCTCCACTGAAAATCGCTTCCGCTTTCAAGTGTTTGGTCATAAGAATCAGCTGCAGCCTTCCTATGGCGAATCAACGCTTCATCCGCGATCGTTTCCAAATGGATCCCACTAAGCTGCGATGCCGTACCGCTGAAATAGCGTTCGATCACATCAGCACCGATTCCGACCGCTTCGAAAATTTGTGCGCCGCGGTAACTTTGAATCGTGGAAATCCCCATTTTCGACATCACTTTTACGATGCCTTCTGTCAACGAGCGTACATACTTCCTTACCGTTTCTTCGTAGCTGATGGCTAAACTGCCTTCCAATACAGCCTGCTTATATGTTTCATAAGCAAGGTACGGGTAAATCGCATCCACTCCATACCCGATTAGGGATGCGTAATGATGGACTTCCCTTGCTTCCCCCGATTCAACGATAATGCTCACTTTCGTACGGTTCCCATGACGGATCAGCTCTTGATGAAGGGAGCTAGCAGCCAGCAGGGAAGGAATCGCAGCCTTATCTTTGCTCATATCCTTGTCAGATAGTATCAAAAGGCTGACACCATCAGCGATCGCTTGTTCCGCTTCACGACAGATGCGATCAAGTTCGCTCTCTAAATCTTCTGAAAATAAAGTGTGAATGACTTTGCTTCTGAATTCCGGATAGGCATTTTCTTTCAACTGCTGCATTTGACCTGGCGTCAAAACAGGTGAATCCAATTGAATGCGGCGGCTGTTCGTTTCATCCGGTTTCAGCAAATCTCCTTCCGCACCCAGAAATGTCATCGTTGACGTGACGATTTGTTCACGAAGCGAATCGATTGGCGGGTTGGTTACCTGTGCAAAGGATTGCTTGAAATAGTTGAATAGTGATTGCGGGCGATCAGATAAGACCGCTAACGGAATGTCATTCCCCATGCTTCCCAGTGGATCTTTACCTTCGTTAATGACCGGCAGTAAATATTTTTGGACATCTTCATATGTGTATCCGAAAGCTTTTTGCCTGAATAATAAATCATTCAATGGCTCCCCTTTGAATACTGGTTCTTCGTCACATAATTGAACAAGCTGTTCGTCCAGCCATTGCTGGTATGGTTTTTCCTGAGCCATTTCCGACTTGATTTCTTCATCGGAAACAATACGGCCTTCCTCTAAATCTATTAAAAGCATTCTGCCTGGGCTTAAACGATCTTTATATAATACATTCTCCGGCTCCACATCGATCACGCCGACTTCAGAGGAGAAAATGATGTAATCATCTTTTGTCACATAATACCTTGCAGGCCTTAGACCATTTCGATCCAGGATGGCACCGATTTGCTTGCCATTCGTAAAGGATATGGCTGTCGGTCCATCCCATGGCTCCATGAGCATGCTATGATATTCGTAAAATGCCTTCTTTTCCTTCGTCATATGCGGGTTTTCCGTCCACGGTTCAGGAATGAGCATCATGGCAGCATGTGCCGGTTTACGACCAGCAAGCACGAAGAATTCAAGTGCATTATCAAGAATCGAAGAATCACTTCCGTCTATATCCAAAATAGGCAGGACCTTTTGCAGGTCATCTCCGAATGCTTCCGAAACAAACTGCTGCTCACGCGCCTTCATCCAATTCACATTGCCTCTAAGCGTATTGATTTCGCCATTATGGATCAGGTAACGGTTTGGATGTGCCCGTTCCCAACTAGGAAAAGTATTCGTGCTGAAGCGGGAATGCACTAAAGCGAAGGCCGAAACGAAAGCCTCCTGTTGAAGGTCAAGATAAAAAGCGTCCACCTGCTCTGGCGTCAACAATCCTTTGTATACGATCGTAGCACTTGAAAGGCTGGCAAAATAAAAACGATTGCCACGTTCACGAGCCCAGTTTTCAGCTTGTTTTCTAATAATGAACAATTTACGCTCAAAAGCTAAATCATCGGTAATCCCAACGCTTGCCCCGATGAATACTTGGCGGATCGTCGGACATGTCTCCTTGCCGACCTCCCCAATTTTAGTTGCATCAACAGGAACCGTTCTCCAGCCTAATAGCGTTTGGCCCTCTTGTTCGATAATTGCATTCAAACGAGCTTCTATTTCATTCCGTTCATCATCATTGTTAGAGAAAAAGAGCATGCCTACACCATAGCGTCCTTTTGCCGGCAAGTTCATTTCCGGGCATGCCAGCCTGAAATATTCATCAGGAATCTGCACCATTAATCCTGCGCCATCTCCTGTAAGAGGATCACTGCCCTGTCCGCCGCGATGATCTAATTGGCACAGCATATTCAGTCCTTGTTTGACGATGTCATGTGTAGCAAGCCCTTTTAAATGAGCGTATAAACCGATCCCACATGCATCATGTTCAAATTCAGGATGGTAGAGCCCTTGTGCCTTTGGTATTTGGTTGTATGTCATATTAATCGCCCCCATCGTATTCTTACACCGTTATGTCACTTACATTTATTCTAGGTTTTCAAATCGATATAAACAATATATAATTCTAATAGAATCTATCTCAATTTGAGATGAATGGCAGGAGGATGAATAAATGGAACTACGGCAATTACGTTATTTTGTTGAAGTCGCCGAGCGAGAACACGTCTCTGAAGCCGCAGAGCACCTGCATATCGCACAATCAGCAATCAGCCGGCAAATCTCCAGACTGGAAGATGAACTTGGCGTTCTTTTATTCGAAAAGGTGGGTCGAAATATTCAGTTAACCCCAATCGGTAAAATATTCTTGATTCATGCAAAGACGGCGATACAGGCGATAGAATATGCCAAATACCAAATTAAGGAATTTTTGGATCCTGAACACGGAACCATTAAGATCGGGTTTCCAACCAGCCTTTCCACCCATTTGCTGCCTACCGTCATTTCCGCTTTTAAAGATGAGCAGCCTAATATTGCGTTCCACTTAAGACAAGGTTCTTATTCCGCTTTAAAGGAAGCTGTCAAAAATCGCGAAATCGGATTAGCCTTTCTTGGACCAATACCGACAAACGATCCCGACATAGAAGGGCATATCCTATTCACGGAAAGCCTTTCCGCTTTACTGCCCATCACTCACCCATTAGCTGAAAAGAAGAGTCTGCGTCTCAATGACTTACGAAATGATCCATTCGTCTTGTTTCCAAAAGGATACATCCTTCATAGTATCGTCATCGATGCATGTAAGGCAGCAGGTTTCACACCGAACATTGCATCGGAAGGTGAAGACATGGATTCCATTAAAGGGCTCGTATCAGCAGGAATAGGAGTCAGTCTGCTTCCTGAAAGTACCTTTTATGAAGTCACTCCAAGACTGACTGTCAAAATCCCGATCGATACACCCGAAGTCAAACGGACTGTCGGCATCATCACACCAAAAAACAGGGATCTGGCACCATCCGAAAAGGTTTTTTACCAATTTGCGAAAAAGTTTTTCTCTGTTCTCGAGCAATATCAATAATTCATGGTTTGTGAATGTTCCATTCGTCCGTCCTTAATGCACTCAGCCCCATCAGTGAATTTGAATGATGATGTATATGAAAGAATGGAGCGTTTGCCCTACCCCTCTTTCAGAAAAGTTGTGGACGAATTTTGGAAAGCTATATCCATAAATGATTTCACTAGACAACTTACAAATAGTCCACTGTTCGAGTAACGTATCAAGATTATTCGTTCAGGAGGATTTTAAATGAAACCCACTCATCCACATCTTGCTTAGCATGAAACACTCAAGCTTCATGAGTTGGTCACGGCCCAGTCCAATGCCCTTATGAAATTTAAAAGAGCTTATCCAAAAATAAAAGACCCCATTTTAAAAACGATATATAGGCAAACGATTGATGCCCTTACCCAAAACATCACGGAGCTGCTGCAATTTTACCCATTGACGCCTAAGACAGGTCGGGATGACGATGTATTAAAAGATGACGCATCGGCCGCTGCTGCCGGGGAATTACTGGGCTTTGCCAAAACATCCATCAAAAGTTATGCCCTTGCCATTACTGAAACAGCCACCCCTTCTCTTCGAAAAGTATTTAAGAAACATTTAAATGGAGCCATCGATACCCATGCCAAGATTTTCAACTGCCTATATGAAAGAAACCTCTATCCTGCTTACGACTTAAACCAATTGCTTCAAAATGACGTCGATGTTGCCAATAAGGCTCTTTCCCAACCATTCTAAATGCAAAAAAGGCAAGCATATAGATTGCCTTTTTGCCGTGTTCCGATTCCGATTTTTATTATAATGTTATAATATATAAGAATTGGTTTTAATTAGGTTAAAAGTATTCAAGAGGTGAAAATCATGAAAAAGATCTTTTTGTCCATCATCCTATCCCTACTCTCACTTTCTTTAGTCGCCTGTAAGGCTAATGATCCAAAATCCGAGAATAACCTTTCAGTTCCTGAGCTGACAGCAAGGGAAAAGGCCATCTTGGAGAATACAGCTGAACATTCCTTTCTTATCGATTTCAATGTAGATGATACATACAAGGAGATGTCCGTCTGGGTCGAAAAATATGAATTTGGCAAACTAGTCGAAGATGAAAAAGGCCGAATGACAACTGGGATTGAAAAAAATGGGACGATCATCTTCACCACATCCAAAACGGATGAGGAACAAGACCAATCGATGTTCAATATCAGCATTCAAAATGATGATGGTACGACTACAGCGACGTACCCTGAAAAGATTGAGAAGATGGCTGCAAGCGTATCGGGCAGTACAGGTAAGATCGATATACATACCACAAACAAGCCTGTATTGGCGAGCATTTGTTATTCAAGCGGAGATGAAGGCATACATTCACTTTCCACTGATTTTTACAATGATATGGATAGACATATCGACGAATTAAGGGAATACGATGTTGTCTACCTTTTGAGAAGTGAATTTACAAAATGAGCGAACGGTGTAAGAAAGGAGCCTGCGGGGGACTTTAATGCTAATCTATCAAGAAATCTTAGCCGGCTTATCATACGATATTGATAGGTGGGGTAATGAGGATTCCAGATAAGGTTTATCTTGCATGGATGATAACCACAAAAGCAGCCATTGCTCTTAGAACATGGCTGCTTTTCCCTGATGAGGGGTATGCGTTCATTTTAATGAAGTAGCAGATATGTTTGTGACGTTTTTTCAACACCTGTAACAAGCCTATTGAAGGAAGAGAAATATCGGTGTAACCTTTTAAAATGAAAAAAAGAGAAAGAAGATTATTGAATTGAAGAAAATCATCCTTCTCTTTGCAGCAGTAGTCATTGCCAGCTCTCTCGGACATCAAATAAACAGCGGATATAAGGCCCCACGTAAATTCCGTCCTAAAGTATAGGGAAATTCATTTTAAATAATTAGATTGAGAAACCTTACTAAATAAAAAAGAGAAAGGGATTCCCCTCTCTTAACATGTTAAAAGTCCTTCACTTCTAAATTAATTCCATCTACTTGATCATTATAGATAAAAAATGAAATGAATATATCATTATCCCGATCAATATATTCAATTATTTTGTCAGTTTGATCACTTGAACGCTCTATATAGTTTTCCCCATAGATATTAATAAAATCCTTTACAGATGTACCAATTGAAACATTTTTGGAAGTCTTGGAGCTAGAATCGAAAGTTTCAATTCTATATATACGTTTATTTTTTTTACTCTTATCTACAGTAATACGTTTATTTATGTTTTTATCAATGTTATACATTTTATAGCCAGGATGGCTAACATCTTTAGCGATAGAAAAGAAATGGTTCTTTCGATATTTATCCATAGTTTCCAATAGATAAATATGATCTATATTTTCTTTTGATAGATCAGTCGTTTTTGTTTTATATTCATAAAACTGAAACCCTACAACAAAACTGAATACTGCCAATATGATTATGGTAAATAAGAAAACAACGTTTACTTCTTTTATTTTTTCCAATTATCGATACTCCTAAACGAAAGTTTTGCAAGTGAAACACGAAGGGCTCAGCACGTTCTAGTCAATGTAGCTTGCATTATTTATACCCTTCTAAGCTAATGGACAAAAAAAGACCGCTTAACAATTAAGTTAAACGGCCTTCACCACTTACTTTTTAGATTTCTTAACGGTTACTTTTGTTGCTTTTCCTGTATTGCCCGCTTTGTCTTTTGCTGAGACATATAATACGGATCCCGCTTTTTTCTTGCTGATTTTGATGGAGAAGTTCCCCTTCTTATCAGCTTTTGCCGTTCCGATGTTTTTATTGTTGTACTTCACTGTAACTGATGAACCCAATTCGGCTTTACCAGTTACTTTTGTTGCTTTGTCATTTACTTCATTCACTTTCGGTGCTCCTGGAGCGGTTTTATCGAGAACAGTTACGGTTGCCGCCTTGCTTTCACGTTTAGCTAAGTCTGTAGCTGTGACTGAAAGTTTAGTACCAGCCTTTTGCTTGCTGATTTTCACTTTGAAATTCCCTTTGCTGTCCGTGTTACCTGAACCAATCACTTTTTTTGCGCTATTTTTGATTGTGATTTTCATGTCTGCTTGTGATTGACCCGTTGCATACGTATCTTTGTCACTTACCGCTTTAACAGTTGGCTTATTGGGCGTTTGACCCTTCTTCACATATACTTTAAATGAAGTTATTGCTAGTTTTGAAGAATCAGAGATATTCACAGTAAGCAGTTGCTCCGCTTTTTGGACCGGAATAGTAACGGTGAACGTTCCGTTAGCTGCCGCCGTGCCTTTACCGAGCGTTTTGTTTCCGCTTTTCACTTCGATTACTGAACCTTTTTTAGCTGAACCAGTCAGTTTTGTTTGCGTATCCATCACAAGATTGACTTTAGCTTGTAAATCCACTGCACTAAGTGCACTGTAAGCATTCAGTCTTCCAAATCCAGATACCAAATCTTTTCCGACAGGCAGTTCTTCTTCTGGGATTATAATCTCGCCATCTTCAGGTTGATAATCCTCATAAGGGTCTACATTATCTTCTTCTTCAAACGCGACATATTCCGATGTCTGATGAAGGATTTCCCTTACTTCATTCACTTTCAACCCGGGATTCCCTGACAACAACAAGGCTGTAGCTGCCGCAACATGCGGGGCTGCCATTGATGTTCCATCCATGTAAGTAACATTCCCATTAGGTACAATGCTCGGAATGCCTGTCCCTGGAGCGACCATGTCCAATTTCGATCCATAATTGGAATAATCGGATACTAAATCAAGGGCATTGGTTGCACCGACGGATATCGCGTATTTAGATGAAGCAGGATAAGATAGACCATCCATCCCATCATTACCACTTGCTACGACAACCATTACATTCTTGGCGGCGGCATGTTTCAAGGCGTATTCAATCGTTCTGCTATATTCTCCGCCCAAGCTAAGGTTTATTACCTTTGCACCATGATCCACGGCATATTTAATGCCTAGTGCAATTTTCTCATTGTCTCCATATCCTGAAGAATCCAAGACCTTCACAGGCATGATTTTAGCTATTGGATTGATTCCTTGCATGGAATAACCATTATCTGCTTTGGCAGCGATAATTCCGGATACATGTGTACCATGGCCATTGTCATCGATTGCATCTACTTTCTTATCAATGAAATTCTTGCCTAAGTCCATGCGAACCGTATCTTTCAAATCCGCCAGTGAATCATCGACACCTGTGTCGATAACCGCTACTAATGTTTCCTTTAAATTACGTTTCTTAATAAGGGCCTGCAGTTTTTCGTTATCGATGTCTGCCCCCTTAATGCCTTCTTCTCCACCGGCATTATTTAAAGACCATTGATACGGTGACTGAATATCGGCTGAAAGTGCTTTATACGTTTTTACCGGTTCGATATATTCCACTTCTGGAAGTTTTTCGATACTCGATAGAGCTGCTGTGCTCATTTTAGCTTGATTCTTTAACTCTACGACATACATATCATCATACAGAACCTCTTGTTTCTTAGGTGTCGACAATGTTCCATATCCTTTTCCGCTGACCTTGGATTGGAGCGAGCTTAATGACTTCCCAGGTTTAAGTTTGACGATATATTTGCTTTTTGTATTTTTTGAAGCTGGCAGTTCCATTCCTGCTTTGCTTGCGATATCTACGATTCTCTCACCTGCAAGCTTATCAAGATTGATTTTCTTTGCCATGTCTTCCATATCCTTTTTCAATCCAGCTGGAGCGACACCTGCCGACTTAGTGAACAAAGCTTTAATCGCTTCTTGCTGTTTGTTGCTAATGACCGCTGTACTGCTTGCTCCATTTTCATTAAGATCCTCAATAAGGGGCTTAATCTCGACTAAGTGATTATAAACAGCTTCCCGTGCCGTTTTATTACCGGCAAGATGAAGTGCCAGGAAGGGGGAAGCCTTATAGTATAAAGAAGAAAGGGTTCGTCCCTCAGACGACTTCGTGAGAACTTCATCTCTAAACACGCGGAGTGTTTTCAACATCGATTCTCCCGTTTTCTTATCATTTACACTAACTTCGACCGGACATGATTCAAGATCCATCTCTTCATCCCCAGCAGATGGCGGCAGTGCTACTGAATGAGCATTGATGGAGTATTCCGATTCATTTTTAGCATCTGGTATAGGATTCCCCTCATCATCCATTTCGCCAAAATATTCAACTTTAACATAATACGTACCTTCCCATGCATAGGGGAAATCGATTACGGCTTTTTCATCCGGATAAGAAGAGCCAAAATAAATGCCCTCATCTTTTTCGGCTTTTTCTTTATCTTGATAAACGGAAATATTCAAGATTTTATCAGAATTGACCTCGAACTCAATATGGGAGAATTTTTGTATTTCCTCTTCTGACGGGGTGATTTGGTACCATTGAACATCGGGTTTTTCAAACTTTCCGTCCAAAGTGTCCCCATTTTTAATGGTTTTAACATTTTCAATAGGTGTTACTGTTGCAGCTTGAGCGTTTTGTGGAACCATCAAACTGACAATCAGTGCAAAAATAAGTAAAAACGCCATAAATCTACTTACATTCTTAAATTTCACAGTTTCCCCTCCAATAATTGGTTAAAAAATAATAGTACTATACCAAACTATCACACTGTAAAATTTTATCCAACTAATATTTCCCTTTTTATATAGAAAATGCTTGATACAATTGAACATCTAGCCGAAAAATGATTCGCATGTACCAATTAAGCAAGATATTTAAGGTCTAATGGACATCCCATAATACCTGTCGATGCCTATTGATAGATTCACCGCTAATGGATTTAAATTAGTGAAAATACTACCATGACCTACTCTCTACATTCATCCAATGCCGAAGCAAAAAAAAAGCTGTCCCTGCATGAAAACATGCGGAACAGCTCTCATTCGATTCAGTTTGCGACGATATTGACTAATTTGCCTGGTACGGCAATGACTTTACGGATGGTTTTCCCATCGATTTGTTCTTTGATGGCATCATCACCCATCGCAATTTCTTGCAGTTTTTCTTTCGTAGTGTCTGTCGGCACCATTAATTTCGCTTTTACTTTTCCGTTGATTTGGATGACTATTTCTACTTCGTTGTCCACCAACTTCGCTTCGTCGAAAGCCGGCCAAGTTCCGTACGTGATGCCCTCTGAATGACCTAGTTTAGACCAAAGTTCCTCGGCGATATGCGGTGCAACAGGTGCAAGCAATTTGATGAAGCCCTCAATATATACTTTAGGAAGCGAATCTGCTTTATAGGCATCATTGATGAATACCATCAATTGTGAAATCGCCGTATTGAATTTCAATTCTTCATAGTTCTCGGTCACTTTTTTAACCGTTTGATGATAGACTTTTTCTAGCTTACCTGTATCATCCGTTTCGGTCATCTTATCTGTGATCGTACCTTCTTCGTTTACTAATAAACGCCAGATACGGTCCAGGAACCGGCGCGAACCATCCAATCCGTTAGTAGACCAGGCAATCGATGCATCCAATGGTCCCATGAACATTTCGTACATGCGAAGTGTATCGGCACCATGGCTTTCAACGATGTCATCAGGGTTCACTACATTCCCTTTGGATTTACTCATTTTTTCATTATTTTCGCCAAGGATCATCCCTTGGTTAAATAGGTTTTGGAATGGTTCCTTCGTTGGAACGACACCGATATCGTACAAGAATTTATGCCAGAAACGTGCGTACAGCAAGTGAAGCACCGCATGCTCAGCTCCACCAATATAAATGTCGACCGGCATCCATTCTTTTAATTTTTCAGGATCTGCAAGTGCTTCCTTGTTATCCGGATCAATATAACGAAGGAAATACCAGCTGCTTCCAGCCCATTGTGGCATGGTATTTGTCTCACGGCGCCCTTTTCGTCCGTTTTCATCCGTTACGTTTACCCATTCCGCAATGTTCGCAAGTGGCGATTCACCTGTACCTGAAGGCTTGATATCCGTCGCTTTCGGTAAAATCAATGGAAGTTCTTCTTCCTTCACTGCAGACATGGTGCCATCTTCCCAATGGATGATTGGAATCGGTTCGCCCCAGTAACGTTGACGGCTGAATAACCAGTCGCGAAGACGGTATGTGATTTTCTTCGTACCGATTTCTTTTTCTTCGAGCCATTTAATCATGGTTGAAATGCCTTCTTCTTTATTCAACCCATCAAGGAATTCAGAATTCACATGAAGACCATCGCCTGTATATGCCTCACTTTTCACATCTCCGCCAGCTACGACTTCCTTGATCGGCAAGTCGAACTTGACTGCAAACTCATAATCGCGCTCATCATGCGCAGGAACGGCCATGATGGCACCAGTTCCGTAGCTGATCAACACATAATCAGCAATCCAGATCGGCATTTTTTCACCGTTTACCGGGTTAATCGCATAAGCCCCTGTGAACACGCCTGATTTATCCTTTGCCAAGTCTGTTCTTTCCAAGTCGCTTTTATGTTTCACTTCATCTAAATAAGCTTCAACTGCCGCCCTTTGATCAGCCGTCGTAATTTTATCGACAAACTGATGTTCAGGTGCCAATACGGCATATGTTGCACCGAATAATGTATCCGGGCGGGTCGTGAACACCGTGAACGTATCTTGGTGACCATCGATATGGAAAGTAACCTCCGCTCCCTCTGAACGGCCAATCCAGTTACGTTGCATATCCTTGATGTTTTCAGGCCAATCCACATCATTCAAATCGTCGATCAAACGGTCTGCATAAGCTGTGATTCGAAGCATCCATTGTTTCATCGGGCGGCGTTCAACCGGATGGCTTCCACGCTCACTTTTTCCATCGATGACTTCTTCGTTCGCCAATACCGTCCCAAGTGCCGGACACCAGTTAACGGCCACTTCATCAATATATGCAAGGCCCTTTTCATATAATTTCAAGAAGATCCATTGCGTCCATTTGTAATAGTCTGGATCTGTCGTGTTTATTTCGCGATCCCAGTCATAAGAAAAACCAAGGGCTTTGATTTGGCGGCGGAACGTGTTGATGTTGTGCTCCGTGAATTCAGCTGGATCATTTCCCGTATCGATCGCATATTGCTCTGCCGGAAGTCCAAAAGCGTCCCAGCCGATCGGGTGCAATACATTATACCCCTGCGCCCGTTTCATCCGTGCTAGGATATCGCTTGCCGTATAACCTTCCGGGTGCCCAACATGAAGACCGGCCCCTGAAGGATATGGGAACATATCCAGTGCGTAGAATTTACGTTTACCGCTTTCTTCACCCGTTTTGAATGTTTTATTGCCTTCCCAATACTTTTGCCATTTTGTTTCTATGCTTCTATGGTCAAAACTCATTTGATTTCCTCCTAATTTCCGTATAAAAAACAATAAAAAACCCCTCATCCCAAAATAGGGACGAGAGGATTATGTATATCTTCCCGCGGTACCACCCACATTGGCGATAGCTAAAATCCGCCCAGCTTAAAACATCCGTAACATGGATTTAAACGCCAGGCATTACTTTTTACCTTCACACCCGGGACTCCAAGGCGAGTTCACGACCATCCCAGGTTGACTTGCACCATCCGTCAACTCTCTTTACTGGTTTAAACCGCTACTATTCCTCATCATAGTCTTTATGAGAATATTGCATTATATTTCATTCTAGTCAATTTCACCGATAATTGCAATAGCCGTACATAAACATTATCGACAGGTTTTTCATTATATATGCGAATTCAAGAAAATTCGTGCAAAAAAGGGAGCTATGCATGCATAGCTCCCTTGCTTCCCTTTAATGTCGCAGTAAAATCATTTCATTTTTCAAATCATTCAACTGCTGCTGCATCCGAGAAAGCATATCCCGTTGTTGGGCATTAGCACTGTTATATAATCGTTCCATATCCGTCAATGCCTCTTCGATATACCTCTGCGAATTTTGAAATTGTTCATCATCATAATGCTCCTGCCGTGAGGCTTCGTTAAATTCATACTCTGCAAAATGGAGAGCTCCTTCACATTGCTCTAAAAAATGATCGACGGATTGTCTGGTTGCCATTTCAAACCCTCTCCTTCGCGTCTCATTTGGATGATTCGGGATCATCTTGATTAGTTTGAGCAATTAACGAGTGGATTATCATTTTTTTTGAGGAATTCATCCTTTATCCCAAAACTTTTCCCCTTGATGTGAAATGAATTGCTCGATCCATTCGGCAAAACCCATATGGAGTTTCTCGCCTTCTTCAAAATCATCGATATGGCCTTTTACCATTAAGTACTCCTTATCGCCTTTAGCAACGGCTTCCCCATCGATCACGATATTATCTTGATAAATGCAGGCCACTTTATAGCGTCCTTCATAGGATTCTTCATATGTGTAATTAATTATGTCATCCAGGCTGTATAAATCATTTTCCCCACCTGATTCTCGTGTTTCGAACAGACGGCATCCGTTCGTTATTTTCAAAAACTCTTTATAATCATCGGGCAGAAGCAGTCCGGTTTTTTCTTCAAAGGAATGAATTTGTTCATCCGAAGCAGGGGAATTGAAGGTGCAAGTGGCTTTGTATATAAACCCATCTTCATTTACTTCGATCACCTGATTATTTTCGGCTAATCTCTTTTTCATTTGTTTAATCGCTTCTTCAACTTGACCGGTCATGTCCATCAGCTCCCGATTGGATATAGTCATTCACTAGATATACTGGCCTTAGCAGCTAAACCTTTACCCTTCAAGTATACAGTATACGCTTTTTTTTCGAAAAAAGACCTAGCTGCCAGAATGTTGTATAATATATGATGCGCTTTATTATACTTAGGAGGTTGCTGATTTGAATCAAGCAAACCCGTTTATATATGCAACGGATAACAAAAGATATCACACATGGAATTACCACTTGAGAAAACATTTTGGACATAAGGTTTTTAAAGTTGCCCTGGATGGCGGTTTTGACTGTCCGAACCGTGATGGCACCGTCGCACATGGAGGCTGTACCTTCTGCAGTGCCTCAGGCTCGGGTGACTTTGCAGGCAATCGGGTGGAGCCGCTCGAAGTCCAGTTTAAAAAAATCAGCGAACGGATGCATCATAAGTGGAAAGACGGAAAGTATATGGCCTATTTTCAAGCGTTCACAAATACGCATGCACCCGTGGCAGAGCTTCGCGAGAAATACGAAAGTGTTCTGACCCAGGAGGGTGTCGTTGGACTCTCCATAGCTACACGCCCTGATTGCCTGCCCGATGATGTAGTCGAGTATTTGGCAGAATTGAATGAACGCACATACCTATGGGTGGAACTTGGTCTCCAGACGGTGCACGAAAAGACCGCGACGATGATCAATCGTGCCCATGACTTCGATTGCTACAAAGAAGGCGTCGATAAACTGCGCAAACATGGCATTCGCGTATGTTCCCATATCATCAATGGCCTTCCTCAGGAAGATTACGATATGATGATGGAAACAGCCCGAGAAGTAGCCAAACTCGATGTACAGGGCATAAAAATCCATTTACTTCATCTCTTAAAAGGGACACCGATGGTCAAACAATATGAAAAAGGCTTGCTTGAATTCCTGGACCGTGATGATTATGTCAGCCTGGTCTGTGACCAGTTGGAAATCATTCCAAAAGAAATGATCGTTCATCGCATAACAGGTGATGGTCCGATCGATTTAATGATTGGTCCAATGTGGAGCATCAATAAATGGGATGTCTTGAATGCCATTGATGACGAATTGAAACGCCGCAACAGCTGGCAGGGGAAAAATCACCATACGGAGGTACAATAAGATGAAGCTTGACCGCATTTTGCCATTCGCAAGAATTCTGCTTGAAAAAGCGGTCCACCCTGGGGACATAACCGTTGATGGCACGATGGGCAACGGTTTTGATACGACCTTTCTTGCAGGGCTTACAGGTAAAAACGGACATGTCTATAGTTTTGACATTCAGAAAGAAGCCATCCAAATAACAGGTGCCAAACTGAAAGAAGAACATTTACTTGAGCATTGCACTCTCATTCACGACGGGCATGAACAAATGAGCAAATACATCAAGAAAGAACATTTTGGAAAAATCACAGGGGCCATATTCAACCTAGGCTACCTTCCTGGCGGAGATAAATCCATCATCACCCAAGCCGATTCGACGATATCGGCCATTGAACAGCTTTTCGAGATGTTGGCACCAGAAGGGATCATCATCCTCGTCATCTACCATGGTCATCCAGGAGGATCGGCAGAACGTGATGCATTGATGGATTATGTACAGGACTTCCCTCAACAAAAAGCACATATCCTGAAATACGGCTTCATCAACCAAGCCAATAATCCGCCATTCATTGTCGCAATTGAAAAGAAATGATAACTTTTGACACCGTTCTATCCGAACGGTGTTTTTTCAATTCACACTCGCATACAGCAGAATTACCAATCATAACTTTTTGAATTTTGCGTCTATAATGATTATAATTGATAGAAAATAGATAAGAGGGTGCAGAAAATGGAACATTTGCCTACTTCATTACTGACAGATATATTGACTGAAAAAATCAAAAGGGATTCAAGTGTACAATACGGGGATTTTGTCAGCTCGCTTAACTCGTTGACAGAAAAACAAAAAAACATGGAGGACCTCAAACAATTCGATCAACTTTTTGATAAGTTCCTGCCACAGCTCGATTTAATGATTTCCACACAAAACCATGAAGCGATCATGAATATGAAAGCGACGCTTTTGGACCTATTCGCCAATGACTTAACCTTCAAATCCATTTATCTCCTATCCACTGCATTATCCAATAAAAAAGAACTTACACACTTGAACCAATTTATGTACCCGGTTTCTTTCTGGGCACCGGTCATCAAGTCGAACGAGTTGCTTAAAAACGCAGGCTGATCCAAATAAAAAAAGCTGCCGAGGTCTAACTTCGGCAGCTTTTCATTATATATCCTGACAGTATGTACTGATTCAGACGACATACCCTAATATCTTTAAACGGTTTTCAACAAAACTCAGAGCATATTGAAATACATCATCACGCTCTGGTTCGTTGAAGATTTCATGATAGAGTTTTGGCCATTCCTTATACTGCTTTTCACTGGCCAAGTTATAATTAAACCACTCACGTACCGCCTTTTTATTCACGATTCGGTCATCTCCGCCCTGCATGACCAATAGCGGCACATCCTGAAATTCAGGTATCTCTTCAAAAGCATCCTTCATTGCCTGTGCAAGTTCACGATACCAGCGAACTGAAACCTTAGTGATGTATAATGTATCGTTTCTATCGGATTCACGAATTTCTGAACTTCTCGTTGCCATTTCAGGTGTTAATCCGGAATCTACCCTGAACATAGGCATCACGAGGTTCAAACCATGCGAGATGGTAGTCAGGAACTTCGGCGGCTTCGTCATGAGACCTAGACATGGTGAAGATAAAATCACCCCTGCAATGTCCCATTCCTCTTCCTGAAGAAGACGTATCGAAATTAAACCACCCATGCTGTGTCCAAGTAAAAAGACCGGCAGTGAATATTCGTAGGCTACTTCTATCCAGCTTTTCACTTCGTCTAAATATTCATCAAAGGAATCGATATGTCCCCGGTAGGCGCGAGTTGTCATTCCCTGCCCAGGAAGGTCGCCCATCACGACATGGTATCCCGCTGAAAGCCACATTTGTGTTACCCACTTATAACGGCCATGATGTTCCATTGCCCCATGAATGATGACAATGACGCCTTTTGCGTCTCCTTCAGTCTCCCATTTCCACATTCGAAATCCCCCTTTCACTTTTCACTTGTTGTTTCCGTTCCTTGATAGTTAAAAATAATATATATAAATTATAACCATATTCATGTTTTTCGACAAAAAAGAAATCTAACAAGTTGTACATTCGTATTATAAATAGCCAAGTGTATTTGCATACGGTATATTAAAATAATACATAAAAACATTCACTTCGGAAAGGAAATGATTGAAAATGATTATTTATCCGTTTAAAGGCAAAGAACCCGAAATTGCTGAAAGCGCTTATATTGCAGAAAATGCTGTCGTGACGGGTGATGTGAAAATTGGTGACGAATCGTCGATTTGGTTCAATTCCGTCATTCGTGGTGATGTAGCCCCAACCATCATTGGAAAAAAAGTCAGTATACAGGATAACAGCGTCCTGCACCAAAGCCCGAATAATCCATTGATCATCGAGGATGAAGTAACCATTGGCCATCAGGTCATTTTACATAGCTGTAAAATTCGTAAAGGCGCTTTAATCGGCATGGGATCGATTGTACTTGATGCAGCCGAAATCGGCGAAGGAGCTTTTATCGGTGCAGGCAGTCTCGTTCCCCAAGGAAAAGTCATTCCGCCAAACATGTTAGCATTCGGACGCCCAGCAAAAGTGATTCGCGAAATCAATGAGGAAGACCGTCAGGATATGGAACGTATCGTACGCGAATATGCCGAAAAAGGACAATACTATAAAAATGCAGAGCGAATAAAATAAGTTCACGAATATCGGCCCGAAACTTACGAGTATAAAGCTGAGATTCATGGTAACGACATACTCACGAGTATTTGCTCGAAACTCACGAGTAAACGCTCCAAATTCACGAGTAAACGCTCCAAATTCACGAGTATTTGCTCCATACTCACGAGTAAACGCTCCATACTCACGAGTATTTGCACCAAATTCACGAGTAAACGCTCCAAATTCACGAGTATTTGCTCCAAACTCACGAGTAAACACTCCAAACTCTCGAGTAAACACCCAAAACTCACGAGTAAACACCCAAATTCACGGTAACGACATACTCATAAGAAAAAACTCAAATCTCAAAATGGGATTTCTTGAATTATTCCCTCTGCAAGCGAAATTAATCCATAAAAAAAGGTGCCCCGCTAATGCGAGGCACCTTTACTTTTATGGATTATGCTTGTGCTTTTAACGTTTCTGCTTTATCTGTGCGTTCCCATGGTAGATCCACATCTGTACGGCCAAAGTGTCCGTAAGCAGCAGTTTGTTTGTAGATTGGGCGACGAAGATCGAGCATTTTGATGATTCCAGCTGGACGAAGGTCGAAGTTAGCGCGAACTAGGTCAACAAGAACTTCTTCGCTAACTGTACCAGTTCCGAATGTATCAATCGAAATGGATACAGGCTCTGCAACACCAATTGCGTAAGCCAATTGTACTTCCGCTTTGTCAGCAAGGCCAGCTGCCACGATGTTTTTCGCAACGTAACGAGCAGCATATGCCGCAGAACGGTCAACTTTCGTAGCATCCTTACCAGAGAATGCACCGCCGCCGTGACGAGCATATCCGCCGTACGTATCAACGATGATTTTACGTCCAGTAAGACCAGCATCCCCTTGAGGTCCGCCAATTACGAAACGACCAGTCGGGTTGATGAAGTACTTCGTTTCAGTATCGATCAATTCAGCTGGAACAACTGCTTTAATGACATGTTCTTTTAAATCCGCTTGAATTTGCTCAAGCGTAATTTCTGCATCATGTTGTGTAGAAATGACGATTGTATCTACACGCACAGGACGGTTGTTCTCATCATACTCCACAGTTACCTGTGTTTTACCATCAGGGCGTAAGTAAGCAAGCGTTTCGTCTTTACGAACTTGAGCCAAGCGGAATGAAAGTTTATGTGCCAATGAAATCGGAAGCGGCATAAGCTCCTCCGTTTCATTACAAGCGAATCCGAACATTAGACCTTGGTCCCCTGCACCGATTGCATCGATTTCTTCCTCTGACATGTTTCCTTCACGAGCTTCAAGAGCTTTATCGACGCCAGCTGCGATATCGGCAGACTGCTCATCGATGGAACTCAATACAGCACAAGTTTCAGCATCGAAACCGTATTTCGCACGTGTATAGCCAATTCCTGCAATCGTATCACGAACGATACGCGGAATATCCACGTAAGCGGATGTTGTAATTTCACCAGCAACAAGTACAAGACCTGTTGTTACACTTGTTTCACACGCAACACGTGCATTTGCATCCTTAGCAAGGATAGCATCTAAAATGGAATCTGAAATCTGATCACAAATCTTGTCCGGATGGCCCTCTGTAACAGATTCAGAAGTAAATAGACGTTTCTTTGACATCATATTTCCTCCTTGGAAGTTAGTATGTTGTAGGCATAAGCCTGATTTTTTACGGAACTCGTTTCCCTCATTAGTTTCAACTATAGACACAGAATTACTTTAAAAAACACAAAAACCTTCCCTGGCAAATGAGGAAAGGTTTAACATTCTGTCTTCTATCCTTTCACTCTTATCGTTCAAGGGTTTTTTACCTTGCTCAGGTTAGCACCATCACCACTATTCCTTGAAGAACCATCGCTTTATTTTCGGCGTTTGGTCTTGGAGTCAAGTTCAATATGGCAGGTTGCTGGGTTTCAAAGGGCCTGTCCCTCCACCAACTCGGGATAAGAGAATCCGTACAATTTAAGATAATATCGTATTTGGTCGGAATTTGTCAATGCTTTTTCTTAAAAGAACAATTCCCTCCCAAACAGTGTTCACGTAAAAAACGTGCTGAATCAACGTCCTTAAAGGGTTTTAATTTAAAAAATGCCAATATAAATGTTGAAAATTCCCATTAATTCATAACTTCCGTATTATATGAAATACTATGCTTAATTACTTCCTATTTAATTAAAGGAAAATTTACTTACTTTAGAGTATATGCGATAATATTGACTCGGTTCCTGCCGATTTTCCCGGTTTAAAATGATGAACGGAACCAGCTGAAATTTATCACAAAACAAAATAAATAGTATAGACTATTTAAATGAATGTGTTATACTAATTGTAATATAAAAACTTAAACAAAGGAAGGTACCTCATATATGAATTCTGTAGATGTTTCTAATGAGTTACACCAATTATTAACAGGAAACAATGTGTACACTCAACTTTCAGTACCTCAATTGGTCGAAAAAGTATTAAGCAGACATGAAGGAGTATTAACATCAACCGGCGCAGTAAAAGCTGAAACAGGCAAATATACTGGTCGGTCACCTAAAGATAAATATATCGTGGAAGAAGCATCCGTTAAAGATAAAGTCGATTGGGGTTCAGTGAACCAGCCAATTTCTGAAGATGTGTTCAATAAACTATATAATAAAGTAGTTGATTACCTAAAAGCAAAAGAAGAGCTTTTTGTTTTCAAAGGTTTCGCTGGTGCAGATGAATCATCACGTCTTCCAATTCGCGTTGTTAATGAATATGCTTGGCATAATCTTTTCGCCCATACTTTGTTCATCCGTCCAAACGAAGAGGAACTAAGAGGTCACGAAGCAGAATTCACAATTCTTTCGGCACCTAATTTCAAAGCGGACCCAGAAGTGGACGGAACGAAATCCGAAACTTTCATCATCGTTTCATTTGAACGCCGTACCATCCTGATCGGCGGAACGGAATATGCCGGAGAAATGAAAAAATCGATCTTCTCAATCATGAACTACCTACTTCCAGAGGCAGGAATCCTTCCAATGCATTGCTCTGCTAACGTAGGACGTGAAGGGGATGTCGCTTTATTCTTCGGATTGTCTGGTACTGGTAAAACAACTTTATCTGCAGACACTAATCGTAAACTGATTGGTGATGACGAGCACGGCTGGTCTTCTAATGGTGTATTCAACATCGAAGGCGGCTGCTATGCAAAAACGATCAACCTTTCTCGCGAAAAAGAACCGCAAATTTTCGATGCCATCCGTTTCGGTGCCGTATTGGAAAACGTAGTTGTGGATCCTGAAACACGTGAGGCAAACTACGATGATAGTTCATTAACCGAAAACACTCGTGCTGCATACCAAATGCAAGCGATTGATAACATCGTGAGCCCAAGTATCGCAGGACACCCTAATACGATCATTTTCTTAACAGCTGATGCTTCAGGCGTACTGCCTCCAATCAGCAAGCTTTCCAAAGAACAAGCAATGTTCCATTTCCTAAGTGGATACACTAGTAAATTGGCTGGTACTGAAAGAGGGGTAACTTCACCGGAAGCTACATTCTCGACTTGCTTCGGTTCACCATTCTTACCGCTACCTGCTCAACGCTATGCTGAAATGCTTGGTGATAAAATTGACGAGCACAATTCAAAAGTATACCTTGTCAACACTGGCTGGACCGGCGGAGCATACGGAACTGGTAGCCGTATGAAACTTGCTTACACTCGTGCAATGGTACAAGCGGCACTTGAAGGTGAATTATCGAACATCGAAACGGTCAAAGATGATATCTTCGGTCTGGATATTCCACTTCATGTTCCTGGTGTTCCTGATGAAGTGCTTCAACCAATCAAAACTTGGGCAGACCCTGCTGCTTATAAACAATCAGCAACAGCCCTTGCCGCTCAATTCCGTGCAAACTTCAAGAAATTTGGAAGCGTTCCAAGTGAAATCGAAGAACTTGGCGGACCGATTGCTTAATATATTGAATACAAAAGGACCAAGCTCATGCTTGGTCCTTTACAGTTTGTAGCAAAAAGGTTAGGTACGAGACTCCTGCGGGAATACGCGTCTAAGGGAGACCCCGCAGGAGTCTCCCAGACCGCCCGCTGAAAGCGAGTGCCTGGAGCGGAAATCAACGGTCAGATTTTTTTATTGCGATATCCCTCCTGACTTCGACTCAGAAATCCATTCCCATACAGCATCAAAAAAGGCACTGACTTTAAGTCAGCACCCTCCTCATTCCTACCCTATTACCATTTGGATTTAAATGATCGCTTTATTCCTAGCTTTTTTCATGGTGTTCGTTTTGTATTGATAGATATTGCCCAAGTTGGCAACCGGAATACCGATTTTAGTTGTATCAATGCAATTCCGTGTATCCAAAATCATTTTATTGGCCATAAGATTCGATAGCTTATCATAATCCATCATTTTAAATTCATCATGGTCAGTCAGGACAAGGATCAAGTCCGCATCGGTTACAGCGTCTTCCACGGAAACGACTGGCATCTTTCCAGATTGAACATGCGGGTCATGCAAGGCTACATCCACATTTTCCATCCCCATCAAGATATTGACGACATCAATGGCGGGACTTTCACGAATATCATCTACGTTTCCTTTATATGATAGACCGAAAACCGCTACCTTTGGATGGTGGATTCCCTCGAGCATCATCCTTACGCTATTGACAATGTAATAAGGCATCGATACGTTCGTATCACGGGCCAATTTAATGATTCTCGCATACTCTGGTGACTTTGCAACGATGAAATAGGGATCGACCGCTAAACAATGTCCGCCGACTCCTGGTCCCGGTTGGTGAAGATTTACACGTGGGTGCTTATTTGCCATCGATATGACATCTAAAACATTGATGTCCAGCTGGAAGCAGACCTTCGCCAGCTCATTTGCAAGGGCGATATTCACATCCCGGAAAGTATTTTCCATCAGCTTGGACATTTCCGCCGTTTTCGCATCGGTTTGAATGATCTCCCCTTGAACGAATGTTTTATAAACAAGGCTTCCTTTATAAGAACATGTTTCCGTGATTCCTCCGACGATACGATTATTATGAACTAACTCTTCAAGAATCCTTCCTGGTAATACACGTTCCGGGCAATGAACGAGGAAGATGTCTTTACCGATCGTGAATCCAGTCATTTCAATCATGGGTTTGATATGATCATCCATGCTTCTTGGCGCTATCGTCGATTCGATAATGATGATATTTCCCTTTTTGATAAAAGGAAGAATGGTGGATGTCGCTTCCAAGACATAAGTTAAATCACATGATTGATGCATGTCCTCTTTATTTGGAGTTGGGACCGCAATAATGAAAACATCTGCATTTTCCGGGCTTAAAGCAGCTCGGAACTTATTGGAATCAAGTACTTCCTGCAATACCTGCTCAAGTCCAGGTTCTTCGATATGGAGCTTACCACTATTCAAATTTGAAATAACTTCAGGCTGGATATCCACACCGACAACATCGACACCGTGTTTCGCAAACATTAAAGAAGTTGGAAGCCCTATATAACCAAGTCCCATTGTACAAAGTTTCATATTAACCACTCCTATCATATTTTTCTGCCACTCTCGTTTTGTTAGGCAGATTGATAAATATCGATAAAGATTTCTTTCTCTTGTTTCCAATTGTATTTTTGTCGTGCATTCAAGCAGTTACTGCTCATTTCCGCCCTTTTTTCAGGATGTTTCAATAGGTAATTGACACCTTCTGCAATTGACTTGGGATCATGCGAATCGACACAAACGCCAATCTGTTCCGTATCGACCACCTTTTGAATTTCTGGAAAGCTGCATGCTACGACAGGTACACCGCTCATCATGTATTCAAACAATTTATTGGAAGAAGCGGAGTAATGATTAAAGCAAACATTATTCAATACCTGAAAACCTAAATATGCATTTTTTGTATAATGGAGCAACTCATCAACAGGAACCTTCGACAAGAACTTCACCCGATGCTCCAAATTCATGTCACTTACTTTCTTCATCAAATCATCCTTAATTCTTCCATCTCCTATAAAAACGACCGTCCCAGCCTCGATCATCGGTACAGCATCAACCAATTGCTCTAACCCCCTGCCCATTTGAACACCGCCTTGGTATAACAATATCGGTTCATCCTGTGGCAAATCGAGCAGCTCATGCAAATTCACTGCCGTACTTTCCTCCGGATTGGTTGGAATCGGGTAGTTATGGACCACATTGGGATAAAGTCCATATAAGTCTTCGTTATACTTAGCTCTCGTATGGTTTTCGGCAATCATTTCATCGACAAAATATAATAGGGACTTCTCCATCATCCCGTAAATTCGGCTATTATATCCCGTTCTGCTCGTTTGTACTTCATGCGAATCATAAATCAGTTTTTTTCTTCGCAGCCATTTACTGCTGATCAGGCCCTGCATTAGCGTATTCAAGTCATTCGAATGATAAAAATCATATTTCTTTTTCCGGCCATGATAGATCATTTGACCAAAAATATAGCTTCTTGTTAATAAGGTCGGCAGCTTCGTTTTAGTCATGATCAGGGAGCCAATGGCAAGTAGTGCAAGTGAACCGAACAGGATTCCCGACCCTACCCAGCTAGTGATCAAGTTAAAGTCCATCAACGTGTTCCAAACCAATAAGGTCAATAGGACGATTTCAAACTTCTTTTTCTTCAATTTGCTTACGACCCTGAGAATCCTATTAAGTGCCTCCCAGCGGTTATTCACCCTAGTGACAGTAAAACCATTTCGATGTTTCTCCTTTTTGGGTAAATCCTTGATCTTCCAATTATGAATGGCAATTAAATCAACTTCATAACCCACTTCAGTAAGTGCAGTGCACTCTCTTAGAACCCTTGCATCGTTCGTAAAGTGATTCCATACAAACATACATACCTTCTTCGTCATGTTGTCCTCCACTTCTTTTCAGCCCGACGCTTCCATCACATTGATGAGACCTTTAATATTTTTAGACCATAGGAAATGTTGTTTCGCATACCGGTAACCATTTTCTCCTAGTTCTTCACGAAGGGTTGGATCAAGGGCCATCGTCAAAATATGCTGACTGATTTCATCAACACTTCTGCTATGCGCTACAACCCCGCATTCTGCTTCCGTGATTATTTGCTTGGCCCTTCCTGAAACATCAGCGACAATGGGCTTTCCGACACACATATAATCGATGATCTTTCCAGGCAGTACCTTATTGAATACATCTTTTTCAACCAAGCTTACATACGCAATATGGGAGGTGGATACTTCATGTAGAGTCACCCTTCTATTCATCGCATTAATGACCTTAATATTGGTCAAACCTTTAGAGCCGATTTCCTTCTCTACATCGGATATCCGGTATCCATATCCGATAATCGAAAACTCGATTCGCTTATGTTCACGTAGGTTTTCGGCTACGTCTATCAATTTTTTCAAATCTTGAGCAAGTCCAATATTTCCTGTATAAACGACTTTGATTATTTTTTCCGATACGGGCGAAAGCAAATTCTTCAAAGTCAGCTCGTCCGCTGTAAGCGAATTGGGAATGAATTGAATGTTATCTTCCTTGACTCCCTTTGCAACGATATAATCCCTGAAGCCAGGACTATTGATGATAATGTAATCTGAATGCTGATAGAGTTTCTTTTCCAGGAAGAAAGCGATTTTCAAAACCCATTTATTAGTGAATACTCCAACTCCTATCAACGATTCCGGCCATAGATCCCTGACATCTGTAATGAGTTTCGCCTTCATCTTTTTCTTGGCGATCAGCGCGGCCAATGTCGGGAAAATCGGCGGGGTCGTGGCAAATACATAATCATACTTTTTTTCGAGACGGATGATCGTATAAATGAAAAGCCACATCGCTTCAAAATAATGAAGCAAGCGCCTTCCCATATTGCTTGTATAGCGCTTCACTTTATCAGGTTTTATCCTGATGACGTCTTCTTCAATGCTTTCTTCATCCCAAAACTTTGTATCTTGATATAAACTTTGATTAGGATAACTCGGCTTCAATGTGATGACCGTTACCTCAAATCCGTTCTTTTTCAAATGGAGATATATATTTTTCATTCTATTTCCCGCACTTCCGATTTCCGGATAAAAGTTCTGTACGATCATCAGGACGCTTTTCATGTTCGCCTATCACCTCTATTCTTCGTATGCTGTGCTCCTGCTTTATATTGTAAATGCCCGATATTAATTAAAGGTTAAAGAAATATAAAGACCTTATTAACGTTGTAAATATTCTGTTAATTTTCGTTTCAATTTTATTTTTCCCATGAACTTCTCGTTATAATGGTGAGGACATATAGAAGGGGAGGCAATGAGCATGACTAAACAACGTTTAAAAGTCATGACCGTATTTGGGACAAGACCAGAGGCGATCAAAATGGCACCAGTCGTATTGGAACTGAAAAAGCATCAAGAAGAAATTGAAACGATCGTAGTGGTCACTGCCCAGCATAGGGAAATGCTCGATCAAGTCTTGCAACGCTTTCAAATAAAACCTGATCATGATTTGGATATGATGAAGGACAGACAAACATTAGAAGAAATTACAACTCGAGGCATTGAAAAGTTGAGTGCACTAATGAAAACGATCAAACCGGATATCGTCCTCGTTCATGGAGATACAACGACGACTTTCATCGCAAGTTTGGCTGCTTTCTATAATAAGATACAGATTGGTCACGTTGAAGCTGGTCTCCGTACTTGGAATAAGCATTCACCGTTCCCTGAAGAGATGAATCGACAGTTGACTGGAGTCCTGGCTGACTTGCACTTTGCCCCGACAAAGCAGGCGTCTGAAAATCTCCTCTCGGAAAATAAAAACAATGATTTCATCCATATTACTGGCAATACTGTCATCGATGCTTTGAAAACAACGATACAGGAAGACTACATGCATCCAATCCTCAATGGGTTGAATGGTGATAGGATGCTATTGATGACCGTACATCGTCGTGAAAATATCGGAAAACCAATGGAAGGAATATTCCGTTCCGTGAAACGCCTTCTGGACGAGCACGGGGATATCCAAGTTGTTTTTCCTATTCATAAAAATCCAGTCGTTCGCGAAATCGCTTATGAGATTTTCCAAAATACGGATCGTCTGCATTTAATCGAACCCCTAGAGGTGATTGATTTCCATAATTTCGCGGCTCGATCCCATCTAATCTTGACAGATTCCGGAGGAGTACAGGAAGAAGCCCCGTCACTCGGTGTTCCCGTTCTAGTGTTGCGCGATACGACCGAACGCCCTGAAGGAATCGAGGCCGGCACTCTTTTATTGGCAGGGATTGAGGAGGAACGCATTTACCAATTGACCAATAATTTGCTTACGAATGAAGATGCTTATAGAAAAATGGCGACAGCCTCCAACCCATACGGAGATGGATTTGCATCAAAACGGATCGTCGAAATCCTCTTAAAGCATTGTGAAATGAAATCTCCTCTTTCTTTATGAGAAAGGGAGGGTTTTTCAAGAAAATGAAAAAAGTCTGCTACTCCTTGTAAAGGACAGGTAAAAAAAACTAGCCTGTTTTATGATGATGACCTCTGTATTGAACAGGGGTCATCCTTTTTTTATTTCATGACCATATATACATACCCCTATAATGATCAACCCTTGAGACCGTTCAATAAAGGATTTCCTTGCAAAAAAAAGACCACCAAAATTGGTGGTCTTCATCTTATTTAATTGATTTGGGCTTTCCTTTTCATATAAAGAAGAACGGTTAAGAATATGACCGCCTCTGATAATGGAATGGCCAGCCATGCTGCATTCGTCCCGAATATTAGCGGCAATGTCAGCAAGAATATAAGCATGAAAATGAATTCGCGTCCAATCGTGATCCAAGCAGCCATCTTCACTTTCCCTATGGATTGGAAATAGGTCATCATGACGAAGTTGACACCCATTAGGAGATAGCCGCTAAAAAAGATCCTAATCCCAATTGTTGCAAGTCCTTTTACATCACTTGAAAAATCACCGAATAAATTCACGATGATAGGTGCCGCTACCTGTCCCAGGAGGGTAATGGATATGCCTGCACCTATTGCAGTGAAAATGGCAATGCGAACCGTTTCGCGCTTCCTCTTTTCATCTTTTGCACCATGATAATAGCTTACGAGAGGCTGGATCGCCGACCCTATGCCGAGAAACATCAACAGCATGACACTATGGGCATAGTTCACAATCGAAAATGCAGCTAAACCGTCTGTGCCTGCAAGGCGGGAGAACGCATTATTATGAGCGATAGTAAAGACGGATACACCTATTTCCGCTAAGAAACTCGGAAAGCCGATCATCATCGTCATCATGAAAAGGGATTTTTCAAAACGGAACTTGACGAGACGAAGCGTGTTCTTCTTCGTGAAAAAGTGCATGCTGAGAATCAGTATTCCTAACGCAGCTGCAATAATCGTTCCATAAGCAGTCTCTCGCACCCCTAATTCAAGAACGTAAAGGATTATGAAGTTCAAAACGAAATTGGAAAGTGCTGTAACGATTAGTGAAGCCATGGCCAGATTCGGATTCCCATTGTTCCTAACGAAAATGCTTAAGGTGTTTTCCAGTGTGAATACAAACCCCAGCATCAAGAATACATTCATATAGTCCGTTGCAAAGGGAGCCGTTGCCTCATTGGCTCCTAGTGCATATACAAGCTGATGGTGAAATGCATAGGCTATCAGACCAATGATTACCGTGAATATCGTGATGAGAATGATGGAATGGGTGAAAATAAAGCGCGCACGATCATAATCCTTCGCCCCCATGCTTTGTGAATAAAGCGTCGCGCCGCCTACTCCGATCCAAATCGACATCGCTACAAAGATTGTATATATGGGACCTGCAATATTAACTCCTGCAAGGGCAACGGAACCAAGTTTATTGCCGACCATCACACCATCGACAACAAAGTTCAAAGCCATCAATACCATTCCAATCATTGAAGGGATCAGATACCGCAGAAAGACCCTCCCCGTCGATTCCATCTCCAGTAGATTTTGTTGTTGTTTTTCTCTTAATGACATATATACCATCTCCTGCTATTCGACCTTACCTTGAAATCCCTCTCCAAAAAATGGTCCATGACGACGCAGGTTTTTCTGCAACCCGCTCAGGATTATCGCCATAAACCAGTTCAACCATAATGGCCACGATGACGCCGGAATAAGCCAATGTCAGGGTTCTCGCATCCCCTGAAATTACCCCCCTCTGATATCCATGTTTCGAAGAACTTTTCAAGGTTTCCTGTTGAACCAGAAGGTCATCCGTCTCTTTTTTGAATTTCATTGTATAAGTGTGTTGGTGGAAAGAATCCCATGTGAAGCCAGAACTTTAAACTCTCGACCTCTTGAACATCTTGATCATTTCTTCCAAAAATCCGTATAACGGCTTTTCCGGATCACTTCTTTGCATGATAGTGAAATACTCTACGTAAGCCGAAAGCTTCATTTCCTTTGCGTCTTTATGGACAGATAAAAACAGATCATCTTTCCCTTTAAAGTGAGAATAAATCGCTTCTTCCGCAATTTTGGGAAAGTGATATCCCCTCATAACCATGAATCGTTAAATATTAAAGTGCTGCTTTTTTCATTTCATCGCTTTTCATAATAATGTTCACCTTTCATTGCCGAATATTCTTTTTCTATTTACGATATGCTCATCATAAACTAACGAACGTTCGTTAGGCAAGTTTTTTATAGAAAAAACACTCGAATGTTATTCCCAATGAATAAAGGAGGATAATATCCGCATGGCGAAATGATAGTGATGACAAAAAAAGGAGGATTCATATGAAGCAACAGGCTACCCCTTATTTAATATTTGATAGACAAGCAAAGGACGCATTATCTTTCTATAAAGAGGTATTTCAAGCAGAGGTTTCCGACCTACAAACATACGGAGAAGCTGATTTCCCGACTCCTGAAGAGGCCAATGACCTTATTCTGCATGCCAAAATCCAAAAAAACGAATTGTTGATCATGGTATCTGATACGTTTCCGGGAAATCCCCTTGAATTCGGGAATAATGTTTCACTGGTTCTCGAGTGTGAAAGCGAAGCGGAAATCCAGCAACTATACGATGTCATGTGTGAAAAGGGATCATCGTTGATGGAACTGCAAGATACCTTTTGGGGAGCTAAGTATGCCAAGGTTAAGGATCAATTTGGTGTTCAATGGGACTTGAATTTCACAAAATGAATTCAAAAATGGCCGCAAATACGATTTGTATTTCGGCCATCTTTTATACGGATTTTCTGAGGCATCGCCGAGAACAATCATGCACCTTCAATAGTCGATGAACCCCTTCCTTCAAAGTACATGAAAATAATTCAAGACATTCTTGCCAATCAATAAAACAGTGACGCAAATGAATAATATACGTACATAGGAAGAACCTTTCTTAATGGCGAAGTTCGTTCCGACCAATGCCCCCAATACCATTGCAAGACCCATCGGAATTCCATAGGCAAAATTGACGGTCCCCATGGATAAGAAAATGATAAGTGCGGCTATATTGCTGCCAAAGTTCAAAATCCTTGCATTCCCAGCGGCTTGGACAAAGTCAAACCCGATAATCAAAAAGGAAAATAATAAAAAAGAACCTGTGCCTGGTCCAAGAAAACCATCATAAAAACCTATGGAAAATATTATGACAATCAGCAGAAGCATTTTCTTCCTCTTCAGTCCCTTATACTTTGCCTCTTTCCCCCAATCCTTTTTTACCATCGTATAGATCGCGACAATGACCAATAGAATCAAAATGAGAGGCTTCAGTATCTCTGCGGAAACAAAATGTACAACATAGGCTCCCAATGCCGCTCCAATCACGGTAATCGGAAACAGCTTAATGACGAAATTGAAATTAACTTTTCCAGCCCGAATGAATGAAATCGTACTGGTTAAAGACCCCATCGTACCCGCCAGCTTATTAGTCGCTAAAGCAGCTGAAGGTGAAATCCCCGTGAACAATAAAGCTGGTATGGCTATTAACCCGCCCCCGCCCACAACGGAATCGATAAACGCAGCAATAAAACCGGCTAGTATTAAAAATAGCAAAGTATAGAGATTGATATCCTCCATGTATTCCCCTTCTTTCAAAAGCACACTTAAAATGCATTACTCATCTTTCATCTAGATAATTCAATAACCTTTCCTCTGAAGTTACCGTGAACCCATGCCGTGTAAGTAAAGCCGCAGTCACGCCATTCCCAGCTCTCTTCTCCCCATTGAATTCACCGTTATAGATCATCGCACTTCCACAGGATGGACTATTTTCTTTTAAAATGACAAGCGTCGCGTCAACTTCCTGGGCTTTCCGTAATGTAAGATGGGCTCCTCTTATGTACAATTCCGTAACATCCCGTCCCGACTTTTCGATTACCCTCGCTTTTCCATCAAGGACATCCACACCGTCACCGCCAATAATCTCCGCTGGCTCCCGAGGTGTCGAAAAACCTCCAAGCAACTCAGGACATACAGATATTGCCTTTCTCTCTTCCAACAATTCCAGAATTCTATCATCCAAGCTGTTTGTACCGTCGTATCTCACCTCAAGTCCCGCTAAACAAGAACTCACCAAAATCATCAAATCACCCCAAACATCCTTGTACACAATTTTACCATTAGTTGATTATCATTTATTTAGAGAAATGAATTTCAGCTAAAATTTCGTGAGGTCGAATTCCATAAACCAAATAAAAAAAAGCGCTTGCAGCGGCTATTCCCGGCAAGCGCTCGCTTATCTATTTAGTTAGTTGAGTTCAATGATAGTAATTGGTACGTAATGATGGTTTTTTCGCTCGTCCATTCGACTTTTTGGATAACGGCAGTTCCGCTTGAGTCAGATTGAATCGTTTTACGGACATCGATTGGAATATCGATAGGATATAACCGGTAACCCTCCTTTGTCAGTCTAAAGATATTTTCTTGTTCACGAGTTTCGTTTCCTTTTGTAACGATCATGGTGTTGAGTTCCATAGGCATGCCCATGTGTATCTCCTCCTCTTGCCAATATACTTATAATATACTTCATTCTATCATTTTTCGGTTTTATTTTTCATCCAAGATGTTAAATCTTCAACTACTTTTCTGTTGACGGCTGGTGGGAAGTAATGTGTGAATTGGGGAAAATACCAGCTTTCCACCTCTTTGCCATGCATTTTCAACCTTTTCTCCAACCGGTATGCGTGTTCAATCGCAACATTATCATCTTTTTCACCATGAATGATCAGAACCGGTACATTTAAATCTTCAATTGCAAACAATGGCGTACGGTATTCATATTGATCAGGGCATTTTTTAGGTGTGCCGCCGATTACCCGTTTCATCATCCGACGCATATCGACCCGTTCGACATATGTTAAAAACATATCTGATACACCTCCCCAAGTTACAATCGACGCTGCATTCTTACAGTATATCCCCGTCCAAAGCGCCATGATGCCGCCACGGGAAAATCCAAGGATATGAATGTGCTCCTTGTTCACTCGAGGGTGCTGTTCAAGAAGATTGAACCCTGATATCGCATCGAACCGATCTTCGCCTCCAAAGTCCTCATCTCCCTCTCCGCCTTGATTCCCACGATAAAAAGGGGCAAAAACGATGAATCCCTCAACAGCATACTGCACAATCCTTGCGGGCCTCACCTTTCCGACATTTTTTATCCCGCCGCGTAAATATAAGAAGGCATCATGAACTTCACCATCGACCGGTTCAGCCAGTAACCCCTTTACCTTCAAGCCTTGTGATATGTATGTAACTGAATAAAGATGGATTTGTGGATGCGGTGATGGAAACCGCCGTTTTGAAATAATCGTTCCGTTCTCCAATTTCCACTCTCCTTTCTCCTTAATCTTATTGTAAAACATCCGCTTGTTTTTATCCCCTGATAGGCATTCACATTTTTCACTTCCGTTCATACGATAATGTAGGCAAAATACCTATATATCAAGGAGGAAGGAATTTTGAAAAAATGGTGTAAAGCAGGTGTCGTATTCTTACTTCTGTGCATGCTGGTTATCCCGCTCGGAGCATGCGGCAACAAGAACAAGGAAACAACGAAGGTCAGGGTGGCCGAAGTAACCCGCTCCCTTTTCTATACACCGCAATATGTAGCGATTGAAAAGGGATTTTTTAAAGAGGAGGGCCTAACCATTGATTTGAAAACGACGGCAGGCGGCGACAAGACGATGACCACACTCCTTTCCGATGGAGCGGATATTGCTCTTGTTGGCTCTGAAACATCAATCTATGTTCAAGCTCAAGGTCCGAACGATCCTGTCATCAACTTCGCTCAATTAACACAGACGGATGGAACGTTTCTTGTTTCACGTGAAAAAATTGACAACTTCAATTGGGATATGCTGAAAAACTCTACATTCCTAGGCCAACGAAAAGGCGGTATGCCGCAGATGGCCGGCGAGTTCGTATTGAAAAAACATAACATAGACCCGCATAATGATTTGAACCTCATACAGAATATTGATTTTGCGAATGTCGCAACTGCCTTCGCTTCCGGGACCGGGGATTTTGTTCAATTGTTCGAACCAACGGCCAGTGTATTTGAAAAAGAAGGAAAAGGCTATATCGTCGCTTCTTTCGGCACCGAGTCCGGGCATCTTCCCTATACAGTGTATATGGCTAAAGAAAGCTATTTGAAAGAGGACAAAGAGACCGTCGAGAAATTCACAAAAGCATTGAAAAAAGCACAGGATTGGGTTCAGGAAAATGACGCTGCCGAAATTGCCGAAGTCATTCAGCCGTATTTTGAGGATACCAATATTGATACGATGGAAACAGTTATCAACCGTTACAAAGAACAAGGATCCTTTGCCACCGACCCTATTCTTGATGAAGAAGAATGGAACAACCTGCAAAACATCATGGATGAAGCCGGCGAGCTTCCTTCACGAATAAGCCATGATGAACTGGTCAATACGGAATTTGCTGAAAAAGTTGCAAAATAGCTTAGCTAAGGTAAGGAGGATGTCAGATGAGCTTTTTAAAAATCCAAGACATTCACCATACTTATTTTTCAAATCAGACGGCAGCGACCGCACTCGCGGACATTTCCCTCGACATTGAAAAAGGTGAATTCGTCTCTTTTCTAGGTCCGAGCGGCTGCGGAAAGACCACTCTGCTTTCCATCATCGCCGGGTTATTTCCGCCCACTTCTGGAAAGATCCTGCTAGAAGACAAACCGCTGAATGCTGATAGTGATCTTTCAATCGGCTATATGCTGCAGCAGGATTATCTATTTCCATGGAAGACGATAGAAGAAAATGTTTTATTAGGATTGAAACTGATTAATAAGGATGAAGGTCTTGAGAGAATAAAAACGCTGAAACTTTTAAGTGATGTTGGATTGGGAGGCACCGGAAAATTATATCCGCGCGAACTCTCAGGAGGAATGAGGCAAAGGGCTGCATTGGCACGGACACTAGCGGTCGACCCCAAAATCCTTTTGCTTGATGAACCCTTCTCGGCTCTTGATTACCAAACGAAGCTGAAGTTGGAAGACCTTGTTTTTGAAACCCTGAAATCCTTCGGAAAGACAGCCGTGCTCGTCACCCATGATATCGGTGAAGCCATTGCAATGAGCGACCGCATTCATTTGTTTTCCGCGAACCCCGGAAGCTTGCACAAGACATTCGAGGTGCCCGATGAACTGCGCGAGCTGACGCCTTTCCATGCACGCAACCATCCACAGTATCAGATACTATTCCAAACGATCTGGAAGGAGCTTGAGAGCCTTGAATATTGAACAACTTCATAACCAATATAAAACCTCTTTAAAAAAGGAAAACAGGCTCATCCGTTTTTATCAGATCCTGATTTTCATTGTTTTTTTCAGCAGTTGGGAGCTTTTTTCACGGATGAAATGGATCGACCCGCTCATCTTCAGCTCCCCATCTAAAGTGTGGCATCTTTTCATACAGAAATTGGGCGATGGAACACTGCTTTCGCATTCGGGCGTGACGCTATTCGAGACCGTTTTAGGCTTTATCATCGGGACACTTCTTGGAACAGTCCTCGCATCCCTGCTATGGTGGTCACCAAGATTATCAAGGACACTTGACCCATATCTCGTCATTTTAAATGCCATGCCGAAAGTAGCACTCGGGCCCATCATCATCGTAGCATTCGGCCCTGGCTTTCCATCCATCATATCGATGGGGGCGATCATCTCCATCATCATCACCACCATCGTCGTCTACACCGCATTCCGAGAAGTTGATCCGAACTACCTGAAGGTGTTGCAGACATTCGGTGCCACAAGGGCTCAGTCCTTCCGGGAAGCCATATTACCAGCCTGCTTCCCAACCATCATCTCGACATTGAAAGTGAATGTCGGCCTGTCCTGGGTCGGCGTAATCGTCGGAGAATTCCTTGTCTCGGCAAAAGGACTAGGCTACCTAATCATTTATGGCTTTCAAGTCTTCAACTTCACCCTCGTCATGCTTGCCTTGATGATCATCGCCGTCTTTGCTACCATCATGTATCAACTTGTAGAACTGCTCGAGCGAAAACTAATCAAAGACTAACCTAACTGCCGATAACCCTCGGCAGTTTCATTTTCATTGCCAAATTTGTGGCATTACCCGCGGGTTTCTCGCGTTTACTCGTGGGTTCCGGCAATTTACTCGTGAATTTTAGTCATTTACTCGTAAATTTCGTCCATTTACTCGTGAGTTCCGGCAATTCACTCGTTTCTCAGCAAAAAGCCATCATCCAGCCTTGATATGCTCAACGGCACGATTTTATCTTTCATGATGAAACTAAACTCATCGCCAAGTACCTCAGGCAATATATCCAAGAAGATCGGACCGTCGGTTTCCAGGTAATCTTCTTTCTTTTCCACCTCACGTAAATTAGCAAAGTATATCGATTTAATGATTGGTTTTATCGGATCATGTACTTTATATTGTCCCAAAAATCGCAGTTGCCCAACCAATCCCCCCGTTTCTTCATACACTTCCCTTATAGCTGCTTCTTCAATCGACTCTCCTGCTTCTCGCTTACCTCCCGGGAATTCCAATCCCCGCTCTCTGTGTTTAGTCAATACCCACCTTCTCTTATACCTGCTGAGCACAAAAACATGCCAGGACTCCCCAAAAACGGGATCCTCGGAGAATTCCACCATATATCCGTTCTTATCAAAAAACCGGTTCATTTTTCCCCTTCTCTCCATATAAGAAATAATCATTAAATTTATTGGACTCATTACTCATTATATGGATAAAATAACCTACTATCTAGCAAGAATCTTCATCACATCGAAAAAACGATGGCCCCTCAATACTCGAGGCCATCGTCTGTTGGTTTTGCCTGTAAAATCCCCATACTTTCTATATGCTGTCTTCCTTCTTCAGTACCAAGTTGATAAATCATTTCGTAAATTTTTTGGAGTGTGATATCTTGTTTATCATTTTCGCGGTCAAAATGATATTGAAGGTATGGGACATGTGCCCGGTAAAAGTTTTCTTCCCCTATTGAATAATTATAATCAAATAACTCACGTAACTGGAGGACTTCGTTATCGGTGGCCTCAATCTCGAAATTCCACGGAGAACTTTCTCTATCTTGTGTTATCTGCCCATTCGGAAGCCAAATGTAATACTTTTTCCTTTTTTCAGACACATTCATCCACCCTTTCCAAATATCCTACGCTTATTTTTTCACGTAATTCCCCACTTCATACAATGGAAAATTTTGTTTATAGAAGGACAAAGTTGTTAAATAATAGATTAAAGTATCTTTCAAAGGGTAAAACATATAATAAGCCCAAGCATCCTTCAAATTTTTATATGCACCCAGAGGTTTTTTTGATAACCTACATATAAGGAGATAACGGATTTCTAAGAAATGTGAGGTGAAAGTTTTGAAGTTAATTGAAGAATTATACAATATGTACCGTAATAAGTTGACTGGCGATGAAGAGGATATTGATATGCTTACTTTTGCGGTTCTGGAACAACTGGACCGTAAGGAAATTTTCGAATTGCTTCAAGAGATGGATGATCAAGAACTAACTAATCTAATGGGCCTTTACATTATTGAAACATTAAAAGGGAAGTTCGCACAAAGTAGCATGAACGACACGAAACCTACACATTTTCCGCCTAGGAATATTCATTAATACATACTTTGTCAGGTGTCCCTCCTTTGATGGATGCCTTTTTTGTTGTTTTAATTTTCTTCGTCCATAAAAAAAAAGCCCTACCGAAGCAGAGCTTTTCCCTTAACCTTAATGTCCTAAGTACGCACGCAGCATCCAAGCATGTTTGTTTAAGCTTTTCTTCATGCCTGTCAGCATATCAGCTGTAACCGGATCTTCTTCTTCAGCCACTGCAATGATTTCTAAGAACTCTTCAGATAGCTTCTCGAAGTCGTTGATGACGCTTTGAACCATATCTTCAGTATTTTCGTTACCTGTTGCTTCTTCAATCGTAGTTAATACCATGTACTCTTTAAGGGTAGCAACCGGTTTTTCACCAATGGCCAATAGTCGTTCGGCCAATTCGTCATAATTGGATGTCACTTCTACATATAACTCTTCCAATTTTTGGTGAAGTTCAAAGAAGTGAGGTCCATTCACGAACCAGTGGTAATTATGAATTTTCGTATAAAGAACACTGAAGTTTGCAATTTCCTTATTCACTAAAGTTCCTAATTTTTTCTGGGCCATAAATATCTACCTCCGTAAGTTGGTTATACCTTTATGATTCCCTCTATTCAAAAATTGAAACATTTTCTGATCCTGTTCTTATGCTAAAATGAAACTAAAATGGAACCGATAGGAGCTGTAAAGTATGGTTACGGTTTTAGTGATCTCCATCATCGTGATTCTGATTGTATTGGCATTATCCGTTCTAACGATTGGAAAAGGTTACAGCTACAAGCATACAGTGGATCCTATTGATCCTTTGCCTGAAGATGACGCAAAAAATGAAGAGCCCGAAAAATGAAAAAAGTTCCTGTCAATTTAATGACAGGAACTTTTTCATTTTTTTATTAACCGAAAACTTTATGAAGATCTTCTTTATCTTGTGAAAGCCAGAAATTCATTAATTTCTTTGCTCCTTCAAGGTCATGCAATTTTGCTTGCCCGCATTGTTTTTCATTTGCTGCAGGAATTTCTGTAATTGTAACGGCATCCTTGAATGTATCTTCAAGAACATCGATTATTTCCGTTACTGTCGGCTCACCGCTGACCACAAGGTAATAACCTGTTTGACATCCCATAGGCGAAATATCGATAATATCAAAATGATCGTATCGTTCAGAATGCTTACGGATATTGAATGCTAGCAAATGTTCCAATGTGTGGATCGTATCAGGCTTCATCGCTTGTTTATTCGGCTGGCAAAAACGGATATCAAATTTATTAACAACACCATCTGTTCCTACCTTATGGACACCGCAATGTCTAACATATGGGGCTTTAACAGCGTTATGATCTAATTCAAAGCTTTCAACTGAAGGCATTTAATTCACTCCTTAATAGTATGTCATCTCCATTTTACCTTGAATAACAATATATTTCATCCTTTAAAATTAATTCTTATTATTCAGCTCGGATTTCCAATATGTTTACCTTATTGGAAATTTAGAAAATATGCTATAATTGGAGGTAGTGAATTTACTCGAAAAGGGATGAAAACATTTTGAAAAAAATATTAATGGGAATCATCCGTTTTTACCAAGTTGCCATTTCTCCATTAAAACCACCCACCTGCCGTTTTTATCCGACTTGTTCCCATTATGGATTAGAAGCGATAAATCGGTTCGGTCCGATAAAAGGAAGCTGGTTAGCCATCGTCCGGATTCTTAAATGTCATCCATTTCATCCAGGAGGCATTGACCTTGTTCCAGAAAAAAAGAAAAAAGGTGAAAATCATTAGAAAAAACCTTGCTTTCTTGTGTAATCTTTTGTATTATACAGAAGTCAAATCGGAATCATTTCGTTTTTAACATATAAAACTCAAATCGTAATCAATACGAATTATCTAATAAGGAGAGTTATACATGAAAAAAAGAGTACTACTCTCCCTTTTTCTAGTTACAGCGCTATTTCTTTCAGGCTGTGGCAATTTAAAGGGAGAAACTAACCATACTGATAAAAACATTTTAAACGTCTACACGACGGTTTACCCTTTACAATACTTCACGGAAGCTATTGGCGGGGAGTACGTAAACGTCGAAACGGTATATCCCCCCGGAACGGATGAACACTCGTTTGATCCCTCTCAAAAGGATATTGTAAAAATGGCTGAGTCAGACCTATTTTTCTATATTGGTTATCATCTTGAAGGCTTCGTAACCAAAGCTAAACCGATTTTAAGCAAAGAGGGCGTCACCACAGTCGCTGTAGGTGAAACGGTTCATCTAGATGAAAATGAACACGAACATGCACATGAAGAAGACGGTCATGATCATGGTGGCGTTAATCCCCATTTGTGGTTGGATCCCATCTATTCCATTGAAATGGCTAAAAGCATCAAGGAAGAATTAACGAAAAAAATGCCTGAACAGGAAGAATATTTCAACAGCCGATTCAACGAACTTTCCGAAAAGCTGAAGGCACTCGATAAAAAATTCGCGACGACAATCGAATCTGGCCGTACCAATAAGATCATCGTTTCGCATTCCGCTTATGGTTATTGGGAGGAACGATATGGACTTGAACAGATTGGTGTCACAGGGCTAACGTCTTCAAACGAGCCTTCTCAAAAGGATCTGGAAAAAATCGTTACCATGGCTAATAAAGAAAACTTGAACTATGTCATCTTTGAGCAGAATATCAGTTCAAAATTAACAGAGATCATTCAAAAGGAAATGGGAGCAAAATCACTTACGCTCCATAACCTTTCCGTATTGACGGATAAAGACATTGAAGCCGGTGAAGATTACTTCAGTTTAATGGAAAAAAATATCAAGACACTGCAAACTGCATTGAAATAGACGAAAAAGAAGCGGATCCCTCTGAATCCGCTTCTTTTTTGTACCCCGGCACTTTAAAGAGTTCATTTTCGTTTTGTCAGCTTTCAGCAATTTGGAGTTTCGGTTCTTGACAAAGCAAATTGATTGCTGATAGCCTCTTGTTCTTAAGTAACCTGTGATAAGCTTTAATTATTACAATTTATGAAATAATCAAATTAAGTATAGAGAGGGGAGAATATGAAAAAGATCATAAATGGAAGTTTAGTGCTTCTACTCCTATCAATGCTAGTTGCGTGCACGGATGAAAAAGATGATTTCGCTAGAATTCATCCGAATCTTTTGCCTAGTGAGGGTCATAAGTATTCGCTCCAAGCCGTTGGTAAAGAAATTACATTTGATTTACTAGAAGAGAGTAATATAACCAATGTGAGCCCAATTACAAATGAAGCATCTTACAAGTCATTGAATGAGCACTATCCAAAACTTGAATTAAAGAAAGAACCTGCATTCATCGTGTTCGATGAAAATGGTTTGGTGTTAAAAACATATGATTATGAAGAAATGATTGATTTTTTACAAAATCAAGACGAGTAATTCTATCGGGAACGATAAAGAAAAAGGGAACCCCTTTCAATGGGGATTCCCTTACGTTCGTTATTCTTTTAAATACTTCTCGCGAATTTTCTCCATTTTCCTCATCAATTCCGTTCCAATCGTAGCCTCGAATTCTGGATAGATGACCGTCATCTCATCCATCCACTCTTTCTTTTCTTCATCTGACAATGTATAAATGTCGATGTTAGATTTTTGCTTGATTTCCCGAAGTTGCTCCTGATTCAATTCATTTGATTTGATCCATAGCCATTTGGTTGTATCGTCCATTGCTCGTTGGATTTCCTGCTGAATATCCAGTGGAAGCTTGTCCCAAAACGGCTTGTTTATCATGACGACATACCCTAGATACCCGTGATCACTGATCGTTAAATATTTTTGCACCTCATATAATTTCTTGGAATAGATATTCGAGATCGTATTTTCCTGGCTGTCCGTCTTATTGATTTCAAGACTTTTAAACGTATCATTAAATTCCAGCTCCGATGTGGTTGCCCCAAAATGCGTGAATTGGCTTTCCAGGACTGCACTTGGCATGATTCTAAAATTCTTTCCTGCAAAATCACTTGGATGCCGTATCGGTTTATTACTTGTAATCTGCTTGTAGTTATTCGACCAGAATGCGAGACCCTCGATATCCATGGTATTTAAATGCGTAAGCAGCTCTTCTCCCACTTCTCCATTCAAAGCTTCCTGCAAGGCAGCGTCGGTAGGAAAAACGTAAGGAAGGTCCAAAAGCATCCATTTTTTTGATATGTTCGTAATTTTGGATGTAGTTGGAGCAATCATCTGTACCTTGTTTTCGTGTAACGCATCGATTTCTTCATGATCACTATATAAGGATTGATTAGGATAAACTTCAATTTTGACACGATGATCTGTATATTCATCCACAAGTTTGGCGAATCGGTTCGCAGCCAGCCCTTTAGGTGTATTTTCTGCGACGACATGACTGAACTTAATTACGATCTGATCCTCCATCCCCACCTGCTCCTCATCCTTCGGCAAATTGAAACCGAAGCTGGTAAAGAACGATTGAAACGATATATAGACGGCTATCAAAAGCCCCATGCCAATTAAAATGAAATACCCCCATAATGCACGCATATCGACAACTCCTTACCGCTCACTTCATATTATTTCTATTCTATCACAGCCATTTTACTGTCGTAATACAATGCGCGAAAAACAGCGAAAAGAGATAGAAATTCTGTTACTATAAAGTATAGAAGTAATGGAGGAAAAATAATGGATAAATCCTTTCATATGCCCATTCAATTCAAAATCACCCTGCTATCATTCGTAATCGTCGCTTTTTCGATACTTATAGGCGGGATTTTTATATTTGGAAATATCGTTTCAGTCAGGGAAGACGAAATCGGCAAACGCTCCATGATCACTGCCCACACCATTGCCGAGCTCCCTGAAGTTCAAAAATTTGTTCGCGAGCCCGAAGGCTGGAAGCAACTGAACCCGATGATTGAAAACTTAAGGAAATTCCATCAAGCAGATTATATAGTTGTGCTCAACAATCAGCATATACGCTATTCACATCCAGTGTTCAGTCAATTGGGGACCCCATCGAACAGCAACGACGAAAGCGCTGCCTTTGCTGAACACGAGTACATTTCAAAGGCGGCTGGCGAACTAGGCATTTCCATACGTGCCTTTGTCCCGATTCTTGATAAGGAAAACGAGCAAATCGGCGTTGTTCTGGTTGGGAATATCTTGCCGACAATCCCGGAATTAATCAAGGATTTGAGAGGCGAAATCGCGATTATCCTTTTTCTTACACTTCTATTCGGTGCATGTGGTTCATGGCTCATGGCCAGGCAGATAAAAAAAGAGACCTTCCAACTTGAACCACATGAAATTACACGGATGTTAGTCGAAAGGACCGCTGCCTTCAATGCCATGCATGAAGGGGTCATTGCCATAGATAATAATCAGACCATCACGATTTTCAATGAAAAGGCTAAGCAAATATTCAAAATTAACGGTGCGGTAATAGGCAAGAATATCAATGATATTATACATGATACCCGTCTCCCGGAAGTGCTCGACCGGACATCCCCCATCTTCAATCAGGAAATCTCGGTTCAAAACAGGAATATTGTAAGCAACCGGGTACCGATAAAGATTGCGGATAAAACGATTGGTGCCGTGGCCATTTTCCAGGATCGCACCGATGTGACGAAGCTTGCTGAAGAGTTGACCAGTGTCAAAGCATTCGTTGAAGCCCTGCGCGTTCAAAACCATGAGCATATGAACAAACTTCATACGATAGCAGGATTGATCCAGCTGGGGAATCTTGACGAAGCACTGCATTACATTTTTCAAATCACGGAAGAGCAAGAGGAATTGACCAGGTTTTTAACGAAGCATATTCACGATGATAATATTGTGGGGCTTATATTAAGCAAGATCTCTTTGGGACGGGAACTCGGAATCGAACTCATAATGGATAAGCACATGAAATTGGACCACTTTCCAACTGATATGGATCATCACGATTTTGTTTTGATAATCGGAAACTTGATCGAAAATTCTTTCGCCGCGCTAAAACATTGCGAAGAGGACATAAAACAGGTTTATCTATCCATCTACCAGGATGAACGACATTGTCAAATCGTCCTCGAGGATAACGGACCCGGTATTCCCGAGGACATTCATGAAGATATATTCGAATATGGTTTTACAACAAAAGGTGCGGAAGGATCAGGAATTGGCCTTTATTTAATAAATCAAATTGTAAAAAAAGCGAACGGCGAAATGAAATTCACGACACGGCATAACGAAGGGACAAGCTTTTTTCTTTCCTTTCCCATGCATGATATAGAGGAGAACCAAAATGACTAATGAAATTCGTGTACTTTTAATTGAAGACGACCCAATGGTCCAAGAGGTTAACAAACAATTCATCGAGCGCCTGCCTTCTTTTAAAGTCTTTGATACAGCTTCCAATGGACTTGAGGGTCTGGAAAAAATCAGGCAGTCTAAACCCGATCTTGTCATTTTGGACATCTTCATGCCTGCTTTAAACGGGGTTGATACACTCTATCAAATAAGAAAAGAACAAATGGATGTGGATGTCATCATCATTTCGGCAGCCAATGACCAGAAAACGATCCGAAAAATGATACAAAACGGGGCTTTTGACTATTTAATCAAGCCATTTAAATTTGAAAGGCTAAAGCATACGCTTGAACAATATTTTGCTTTTCGGATGGAGGTTGAACCGGACCATCAAATCTCTCAAAATCAACTCGACCGAATTCTCTTTCAAAATAAAACACCTTCTGAAACCAGTCCGAAATACGATGTTCCTAAAGGATTGAATGGTGCGACGCTTGAGCAAGTGACGAAATTCATAAAAACGATGCCTGGAGCCTTATCCGCAGAAGAGGTGGCCGATGGAATTGGAATTGCCAGAGTTACAGCCCGGCGCTATCTTGAATACTTACACGACGAAGATGTCCTTCAGCTTGACGTCCAATATGGAAGCATTGGCCGTCCGGTCAATAGGTACCGGCTAAAAAAACAGTAAAGCACATGGGGACCGGTCAGAACGTAAAAGCGGTTCCCTTTTAGTTTTCAATTAAGCACCCGTCTTTCGATTATATTGACCCCATTTTCTCTTCAAAAGAAACAGTTCACACTCCTCCAATGCCGTCAGTTCTTTAATGACATAGTCGGGCATACCCCTTCTTAATAGGATTTCTGCGATAAGGTACGGTTTTTTCATATACTCTCCCTCCCTTTTACTTAGTTTTTATACTTTCATCTCATTATACAAAATAATCCATTATAGAAAAAATAGACAAAGCCCCATTTTCCAAAAAAAATATTCATCATCGCGCCATTTAAAGGAAATGACATTTTATAAAAGCATTAGAGGGCCAATGTAAAATATTTGTTAGTATCCTATTAAAATCATTTACTAAAAGGGTGGGTTATCCGTCTAAAAAGCACTAAATGGGTGAAGAAATATATACCGAAGATTTAAAAGGCATGCAGCAGATAAAGCTGTCAGAGGAATATCATTACATTTAAAAAGAGGTGGGATATGCACCTCTTTTGATGTTTTCATTTGTAAATTTTACTATATGTAGTCAAATCTTTTAGCCGCTTTTCATTGATGGAAAAACCGATTCCGGCTTTTTTTGGAACCTGGATCATGCCATCTTCGACAATGACTTCCGGATTGATTATATCCCCTTCCCAATAGCGGGATGAGGATGATATATCCCCGGGAATCGTGAACCCTTTTAAAGTGGCAAGAGCGATATTATGGGCACGTGATATGCCAAATTCAATCATCCCCCCGCACCAAACGGGCACGCCATTTTCCACACATAGATCATGGACTTTGACCGCTTCCGTCCAGCCGCCGACTTTTGCCATCTTAATGTTGATAACCCCACAGCTCCTGAGTGACATCGCACTTTTGGCGTCATGATATGAATTGATGCTTTCATCTAGGCAAATAGGTGTCTGCAATTGTTTTTGCAAAATGGAATGTTCAACAATGTCGTCATGACCTAGCGGCTGCTCAATCATCATCAACTTAAACACATCAAGCTTCTGCAGATGTGGGATGTCATCAAGAGTGTACGCTGAATTGGCATCTGCCATTAGTGGGATATCGGGATAGGCCCGACGTATTTCCGCTAAAAACTCCAAATCATTTTGAGGATTGATTTTTATTTTATAACGCTGATAACCGAATCCGGAAAAATCCTCGATTTGGTGCATCGCATCTTCTATATCATTGGAAGCAACAACTACACCAGCGGCCACTTCACTTCGTTCGCCGCCAAACAGCCGTCCGAGATAGACATCCTTCTGCTTCGCATATAGATCAAGAATTGCCTGTTCTAGAGCCGACTTCGCCATTGCATTCCGTCTGATTCCGCTCCATAAGCCCGGCAGCTCATCAGGATGTCCAAACTGACTGGCCAATGTCAACGGTATTAAGAAATCACCCAACATATGAAAGCAGGTTTTGATCGTTTCCTCGGTATACCAAGGACTTGAAAAAGGAACGGCTTCTCCGTATCCAATCAATCCATCTTTATCCTTGGCCTCGACAATTATCACTTCCCGTTCACTTACCGTTTCGAGATGCGTCTTAAATGGCCGCTTCAAGGGGGCCTTAATGACCTTTAGGGAAATGGAGGATAACTTCATTGCCAGTCCCCCATTCTCTTCTTCAGTTCCCTTCTCAGCAGCTTGCTTGCACCATTCCTGGGAAGTTCCTCGCAAAAAATCACGTTCCTGGGGATTTTATAGGGTGCCAAGAATTCCCTGCAATACTCCAGCAGGTCGTTCTCTTTTTGATCCGCTCCTTGATGCAAGACGACAAAAGCAAGTGGTACCTGTCCCCATTTTTCATCTTCAGTCCCCGTCACTCCCGCTTCGAAAACATCAGGATGCTTACTAAGGACACTTTCAATCTCCGCCGGATAAACATTTTCTCCGCCGGATATGATCAGATCCGAGCGTCGGTCAAGCACATATAAAAAGCCTTCCTCATCTAGAAAACCAAGATCCCCGGTATAAAGCCATCCATCTGCAATCGCCTGCTGTGTAGCGTCCATACGATTGAAATAGCCTTTTGTCACATTCGGACCCGAAACCACGATTTCCCCCGCTGCACCGGGTTCACAAATATTGCCGTCCAGCTCTATCCGTAACTGCGAAGGGAACAATGGTTTTCCCGCTGATCCGATTTTTGTCATGCTATACTCCGGTGCCAGTGTCACAATCTGTGAAGACGTTTCGGTCATCCCATACGTCTGATAGACGGGAATCCCTTTCTCCTTACAAACTTCAAGTAAATGAACGGGAGCAGGGCCGCCGCCTAACAGCATACAGCGAAAGGCATCGGGATAGCTTGTCTCCTTCAAATCACGCAACAGCCTGTTAAGCATCGCCGTCACGACCGAGATGATCGTCACGCCATTCTCCTGAATGCTCTGGTTTGCTTCCCTTTCATCAAACCTCTCTGCCAAAACGACCTTCATGCCATAAATCACATTTTTCATCAAGATGGATAGTCCGCTAATATGAAAGATCGGAACGGCACAATACCAAGAATCATCCTCATGCAATCCAAGGTTTAAAACCGACCCGACGGCACTCCACCAATGGTTGCCGAATGTTTGGATCACGCCTTTCGGATTTCCTGTCGTACCCGATGTATACATGATCGTAGCCGTATCATCAAGATAAAACTCCTGCAAAATCTCTGCCGCTCCTCCTTCAGGCAATTCTTCCATTAAAAGAGGGTGTAAATCCGGAAGTATCTCGGCAACATCGGAGAGTTTGTCGGAGAAGGAACCTTCTGAAACCAAAAAGCCCGTCTCACTGTCCTCAATCTGCCAGGACAGCTCTTTTGCCGTTAATTTATTATTCAGCATCACAATTTTCACACCGAGATAAAATAGTGCATGGATCAAGACCACACCATCAATATGGTTACGGAGTAAAACCGCGCATGAATCGCCAGCCTTCAGACCTTTAATCGCTAGCTTTCCAGCCATCTTCTCTGTTAATGTATGTAGTTCAAGAAAGCTATACGTATGACCTTCAAACTCGATTGCCGGACGATCCGGTGAAAGATGCGCCCGATTTTTCAGCCAGTTCGGCAACTTTTCTTCTGCCATGGTTGCTTACCCTCCTATATTTAGATATAGAAAACAGCCCGGCGATTATCCGCCAAGCTGCAGTCTCATCGATTCACACGTTCCATTAAGGGAAACGAGGGAATTGCCCAAAGTCCGGATTGCGTTTTTCCTTGAATGCATCGCGGCCTTCTTTTGCTTCTTCTGTTGTATAGTATAAAAGTGTAGCGTCGCCAGCCAATTGTTGAAGACCTGCAAGGCCATCAGTGTCAGCATTCATTGCCGCTTTCAAGAAACGAAGTGCCGTTGGGCTCTTCTCAAGCATTTCTTCACACCATTTAACTGTTTCCGCTTCTAATTGGTCTAATGGTACAACCGTGTTGACCAATCCCATATCCAACGCTTCCTGAGCATTGTATTGACGGCATAGGTACCAGATCTCACGTGCCTTCTTATGGCCCACGATACGCGCTAAGTAGCCAGAACCATATCCTGCATCAAAGCTCCCCACATTCGGTCCAGTTTGTCCGAAAATCGCATTGTCAGCAGCAATCGTCAAGTCGCATACCACATTCAGGACATTACCGCCACCAATTGCATAACCTGCAACCATAGCTACGACAGGTTTTGGAATCACGCGAATCAAGCGTTGCAAATCAAGAACGTTAAGACGTGGAATGTTATCTTCACCAACATATCCGCCATTTCCGCGTACTTTTTGGTCTCCGCCTGAACAGAATGCTTTGCCGCCTACACCCGTTAAAATAATGACACCTATGCTCGAATCATCACGCGCTCTTGCGAATGCATCAATCATTTCAGCAGTCGTTTTTGGCGTGAATGCATTATGTACATGTGGTCGGTTGATGGACACTTTCGCGATCCCATTATATTTTTCATATAAAATTTCATCATACTCACGTATAGTTTCCCATTGTATCGTCATCTAAATTCCTCCTTGATTTCGTTTTAAAAACTCACTTATTATTTTACCAAACTTTTCTCCATCTTCCACATGAATCGCATGCCCGGCATCACTTATTATTTTCCATTCAGCCCGCTTTAGCTTTTTATTCATCATATCCGCTATTTCACAAAACTTTGGGTCGAGTTCACCTGTTATAAGGAGCACAGGAAAATCAAGGGTATCGAGTTCATCCCAGTAAGAAGCTTGACTGCCAGTCCCCATACCAAGAAGGCTATTTGAAAGACCAGTAGGGACATTGGCTAACCGCTGCTCCCTTATGGACAACCTTGTTTTGGATGATAGCCTTTTTTGGCTTTCAAACAGCGGGATGTTTTCCCATTGATCAACAAATGCTTCCATGCCATTTTCAAGAATCCGTTCGGCAAGCTTCCTATCATTTTGCCTTCGGATTTCCCGTTCCTCTTCTGTTAAAAGACCGGGTGAAGCGCTTTCCAAAATCAATGTATCGACAAACTCAGGATACAAACAGGCAAAACCCAATGCAAGCCTTCCCCCCATGGAGTATCCAAGGATATGGGTTTTCGGGAAATGCAGCTTCTCCAAAATATACTTGAGATCTTCAGCCACACGTTCCATCTCATATCGATGAAAATCCGCTGGTGCCGCAGACATGCCATGGCCAATAATATCGACCATGATCATGGTATATCTCTCATGTAAAAACGGAATGAGGAATTTCCACGTATCCCGATTTCCCGTAAATCCATGTAAAAGTACAAGCGGTTCTCCATTTCCCGTTATTTCAACAGCATAAGTGACATCCTTGCAGACAATATTCATGATATTTCCCTATCTAATACCATTTTTATTTCCTGGGAAACAAAACTCCACAAATTTCGATGCATCTGGACATTGGATTCTCTTTCTGTTGGTACTTCGATTATTTTCAAACCTTGGATTTCAAACGACTCTATAAATACCTTCTTTAACTCATCCCAATTTTGCACTTTGTTGTATTTACCGCCATAAAGCTGGGCAGTATGGGAAAAATCAAGCCCATGAGGCGTGCCGAATAGAGTTTCGAAATGTTCTCTGTCATTTGACTGCGGCAAGAAGGAGAATATTCCGCCTCCATCATTATTAATCAGCAATATCGTGATATTTTGTTTTTGAAGTTTTGCCGCAAGTAGGCCATTCATATCATGGAAAAAGCTTAAATCCCCGATTGCCAGCACTGTATTTTTCGATACCGTACTTACCCCAAGCGCAGTGGAAACGACACCATCAATGCCATTCGCTCCACGATTTCCAAAGGTTTTGATTCCTTTTCCATTATTCAAAAAGAACGTATCCAAATCACGTATCGGCATACTATTACCGACAAATAATGTGGATTCCATTGGCATCATATCCTGTAGGAGGGAGAACAGTTTGCCTTCACTTAACTCCTCTTCATCTCGAATGGAGGCTAACGCATTCTTTGTCGCTCCGTTGACTGTTTGCCATAATCCAAGCCATTCATCATCAGCGGCATCCGTAATTTTTTCACCAACACGTTTACAGAAATCTTTCTCATCGCAGTAAATCATGTTCGTTGCCAAGCCGGCTGGTTCGCGCCACCCCGCTCCGCCATCGACGACCAAAGTGATGGCTTGTTTTTGTTTTTTCATGAATAACAATAAAGGTTTAGAAACAGGCATTGCCCCGAAACGCAAGATCACGTCTGGCTTGAAAGCAGCCTTCGCGGCTTCATCGCGTAGAAACGTATCGTATGTATCAATAATGATGGCTTTGTCGTGACTCCCGCTTCTTAGCTGGGAAAGGGGGTCAGCCAGTAACGGAAAACCAAGTTTAGCCGCTAATGCGACGATGGCTTCCTTCATCTCTGGTTGCGGTAATTCCCCACACACTATGATGCCTTGCTTCGCTTGTGACAATGTAGCTGTCACAGCTTCTATTTGTGATGCGGACAGTGAACGTTCTCCACTATCGATCAACACGGCAGGTGCCAATTTATTTTGCCTATATGCCTTTGCTTCCTCCAGATTCGGAATCAGTGGTTCACGAAGCGGAAAATTCAAATGTACAGGTCCAGCAGGTTCAGTGGCCGCAGTAGCTACTGCCCTTGCACCGATCGTTCTCGCATACCGCATCATCTCATCTGTACTTTCAGGAAGTGCCATTTCGACAAACCATTTAACTTGCCTTCCGTACAGATGAATCTGATCGATTGCCTGTGGGGCACCGACATCACGCAACTCATGCGGACGATCGGCTGTAAGTACAATAAGTGGCACCCTTGAATAGAAAGCTTCAATGACGGCTGGATAAAAGTTCGCAGCCGCTGTACCGGACGTACAAAGAAGTCCGACAGGTTCTTTTAAGGCCTTGGCGAGACCAAGGGCAAAAAAAGCGGCCGATCGCTCATCCACATTAATATGAATCTTGATATCAGGATGTTCTACGAGCAACAAAGCGAGAGGCGTAGATCGTGACCCTGGGCTCACGACCACATGTTTCATCTCATTTTGTGCCAGCTCATCGACAAATGAAGCAGCATACGCTGTCAATGCATCTCGGTCATTCATTAAGGTTTCCTCCTAAAGCACTTAACATCGGATTGAATTTAATTCCCGTTTCCCGGAATTCACTTTCGGGAGTTGAATCCTCCACTACACCGCATCCCGCAAAAAGCGATGCCTCATTATTCTGTATTAGAGCAGAACGTATCCCTACAGCAAATTCTCCGTTCCCATACGTATCCACCCAGCCTAAAGGGCCCGCATAAAAGCCGCGTTCAAGACCTTCCATTTCCCGAATTCGGACAACAGCCTTTTCTTTTGGAAGTCCCCCCATAGCCGGTGTTGGATGGAGATTTTCCACGAATTGAAAAATAGTGACACCTTCTTTGGATAGACCATGTACCGGTGTATACAAATGCTGAATATGGCGGTTTTTCATAAGTTCCGGTTCGGCTGGAACCATTACCTTTTCACATACAGCATCGAAGGCCTTTGATATCATCGACACGACATATTGGTGCTCCTGCAAATTCTTTTGGTCATGAAGCAATTCTTCACCAAGACTAACATCTTCTTGCTCATCTTTCCCTCGTCCCATCGATCCAGCAAGACAGGTTGAAAAAACTTCATTTCCCTTTTTCTTAATTAATCGTTCAGGAGTGGCACCGACAAAACAGTCACCGCCCGCCTCCAAACTGAAAATATAGCTTAATGGCTGTTCAGCAATCAATTGCTCAAGCACTTTCCCAGAATCAATGGAACGCTCGAACTCAAGTCGTAGCTCCCTTGCCAAAACAATCTTGTCGAGATCTGTCGTCTTGATTTCCTCTACGGCCTCTGCGACCGTATGCTTCCATCCCTCAGGGTCGACCTCCCTCTGCTTAAGCAGGGAATTGGAACCCAATCCAGTGCCATCCAAGCTTTCAAAAAGGAAAGCTTCCCGTTCATTTATCATATCTATGAAGAGTTTTTCTGAATCATCAGGTGAACAAAGTAAGTTTGTCGTTAAGTAAGCTTGTTTCCCCACTATTGAAAGCATGAAGGCAGGTATATAAAACAGGTTATCCCCAAATTGATTCCAAAGGAGCGTACTGTTAGATTCATAATCAAAAGAAAAGCCCCCAAACAGTAAAGGACCGGTCGCTTCTACATCGGTCACCCCTGTTTTGACAGCAGTATTCTGCAGTTTGATCCAGCTCTTTTCGACTTCTCTATAACGTTCGGCATTTGATGCCGCTTTGATTTTCTTAACATTGCCTAAACCAGTGATGGTTATTTCCTTTGCAGGGTCCTCCCAGAAAAAGCGTTCACCCGCATACCGTTCTCTTCCAGCTTGATAAAATGAAAGGGGGTTCGTGCAATTAACTTTCTTAATATGACTGAATAGAACTTGATCATTCAAGTCCTTCGCCTGTTGTATAGCTGAAGCCAGCCCCTGAAACTGTTCAGTTTCTTCTGAGATAGCCAAAAAAATCCCCCCAAATGTACATTTTAAAAGCTTTTTTACCTATTTAAAGATACACCTCCCTTCAACCCAATGTCAATAAAACGCCCCTTTACCGAACGATTCATTCCTGCTTTTTTCCTTATTATATGAATCTTAGCGAATGAAGAGAAATATCCTTGTTTTTGGAAGTGAATTAACCTGGAAATCCAATTGACACCATTCCCGACTTTTCCTACACTTATTAGGATAACCTTTTGTGCAACATTTCAATATTTGTTATACTTTTGAGACAACCAATAATGATTTTGAGGAGAGAAATAATGCAAACAGAATACGACGAAATTCCCCTTAAACGGACCTGGAAGATTTGGTGGGAGTTAATTCGTCCACATACACTAACCGCTGCTTTTGTCCCAGTCTTACTTGGAACTGTGATTGCGCTTTTGGAAGATGGCGTAAATTGGCTGCTCTTCGCAGCCATGATGGTTGCAAGTATCCTGATTCAAGCTGCAACAAACTTATTCAATGAATACTATGATTTTAAAAGAGGCTTAGATACGAAGGAATCCGTCGGAATTGGCGGCGGAATCGTCCGCCATGGGATGACCCCTAAACTCATCATGACCCTAGCTCTTGGCATGTACGCCATCGCACTGATACTTGGAATCTATATCTGCGCTGCATCATCTTGGTGGCTTGCTGCAGTAGGACTCGTCTGCATGCTTGTCGGTTATCTTTATACAGGTGGCCCCCTGCCTATCTCATATACACCTTTCGGGGAACTTTTTTCAGGATTGTTCATGGGCTTTTTGATCATTTTGATCGCCTTTTTCATTCAAACCGGTTATGTTTCTTCAACTGCTATCTTAATTGCCATACCAAGTGGAATATTAGTCGGGCTGATCAACCTATCCAATAACCTCCGTGACCATGATGGAGATAAGGCACATGGCCGCAAAACGATGCCGGTGGTGATGGGCAGGAAAAATGCCCTTACATTCATGGCTATCATGTTTGCCTTCTCTTACCTATGGCTTGTTGGGCTAGTCCTTACTGGAAGTGTAACAGCGTGGGTTCTACTGGCATTCCTAAGCATTCCAAAAGCCATGGCAGCAATCAAAGGCTTCGTCGGTAAAACACAGCCGATCACGATGGTACCAGCAATGAAAGCCACGGCCCAAACAAACACCTTCTTTGGCTTACTTATGGTCATAGGATTATTCATCAGCTATCTTATATAATCTTCAAGGACTGAGCTCATTCCGCTCAGTCCTTTTTCAATCCTCCATTTGTTTTCCCTTACTCCGATTCGGGTAATAGATAATACGACCCTCTTACCCATATTAAATGTGTTAACGACTATAGAAGGAGTGAAATGGATATGGCAACAATACAGCAAACGCAAATGTTAAAACATGAACTGCTTAAAGAAAAAGATGAACTCAGAAATAGAATACAAAATGATGAACAATCGGTTCTGAATAAAAGCCAGACGGAATCCGTAGGGGAATTATCATCTTATGATAATCATCCGGCTGACCTTGGAACTGAACTATTCGAGATGGAACGGAATCAAGCACTGGATGAGCATGCACAAATTGAAATGGATAAAATCGAAGAAGCATTGAATGCTATAGAAGAAGGGTCATATGGACATTGTAAAACCTGCCATACAGAAATCCCTGTTGAAAGACTTGAAGCAATCCCAAGCACTCTATACTGTGTCGAGCATGCCCCAGAACGAAGAACTGTACAAGATCGTCCAGTTGAAGAGGACATACTGATCCCATCCAAGGGAGATCATTTTGAAAATCGTCATGGAAAAGATTTGGTCGATAAAGAAGATAGCTTTGGTGAAGTTGCCAAATTCGGTACATCCGAAACGCCTTCTGATTACACAGGCGATCATGACAATTATAATGATCTTTATAAAACCGAAGATGAAACGAATGGATTTCCTGAAGAATATGAAGGATTTGCCGCAAATGATATCGAAGGAAAAAATAGAGTAGATATTCCGAACAAAAAGCAAAGGGAATATGAAGATGCACTGACAGAAGAAAATGTAGATTCCCAGCTAGGAGACATCCCCTATAAACAAAAAGATAGTTATATCAAGGAAAAGAAATGAAAAAAAGAAGCATACATTGATGTATGCTTCCTTTTTTGTTATGACCCGTACGGGATTCGAACCCGTGTTACCGCCGTGAAAGGGCGGTGTCTTAACCGCTTGACCAACGGGCCAAATGGCGGAGAAGGAGGGATTTGAACCCTCGCGCCGCTCGCGCGACCTACACCCTTAGCAGGGGCGCCTCTTCAGCCTCTTGAGTACTTCCCCATGGCTCCGCAGGTAGGACTCGAACCTACGACCGTTCGGTTAACAGCCGAATGCTCTACCACTGAGCTACTGCGGAACAATATGAATATGGTGGGCCTAAATGGACTCGAACCATCGACCTCACGCTTATCAGGCGTGCGCTCTAACCAGCTGAGCTATAGGCCCATATTTGGAGCGGGTGAAGGGAATCGAACCCTCATCATCAGCTTGGAAGGCTGAGGTTTTACCACTAAACTACACCCGCGAAATGGGGCGACTGATGGGAATCGAACCCACGAATGCCTGAACCACAATCAGGTGCGTTAACCACTTCGCCACAACCGCCGTAATTTGAAAAATATGGTGGCTCAGGACGGAATCGAACCGCCGACACAAGGATTTTCAGTCCTTTGCTCTACCGACTGAGCTACTGAGCCACGTATGTATTAAATTGAAAATGGCGGTCCCGACGGGAATCGAACCCGCGATCTCCTGCGTGACAGGCAGGCATGTTAACCGCTACACCACGGGACCTAATAATTGCGGGGACAGGATTTGAACCTGCGACCTTCGGGTTATGAGCCCGACGAGCTACCGGACTGCTCCACCCCGCGACGGTAATAATGAAACGATTTGCATCAAGTTTTCGTGTATACTTGTTTATTCCGCTTCCTCTATGTAAGGTTGTTTCAAAACAACTTGCTGCTTTTTTGAAAAAATGGAGGAGGTAGAGGGATTCGAACCCCCGCGGGATTTGACTCCCCTGTCGGTTTTCAAGACCGATCCCTTCAGCCGAACTTGGGTATACCTCCACGGCTTGTAAAAAAATGCATATGGTGGACCTTGTAGGACTCGAACCTACGACCGGACGGTTATGAGCCGTCTGCTCTAACCAGCTGAGCTAAAGGTCCTTATATTTATTGGTAGCGGCGGAGGGGATCGAACCCCCGACCTCACGGGTATGAACCGTACGCTCTAGCCAGCTGAGCTACACCGCCAAAATAATATAAGTGTTTGAGTGAAAAATGGTGGAGCCTAGCGGGATCGAACCGCTGACCTCCTGCGTGCAAGGCAGGCGCTCTCCCAGCTGAGCTAAGGCCCCATTCATTAAAAATCACGTGGTCGGGAAGACAGGATTCGAACCTGCGACCCCTTGGTCCCAAACCAAGTGCTCTACCAAGCTGAGCTACTTCCCGCAAAAAAAACATGGTGCGCCCGGCGGGAGTCGAACCTACAACCTTCTGATTCGTAGTCAGATGCTCTATCCAATTGAGCTACGGGCGCACATTATAATGGTGCCGAGGACCGGAATCGAACCGGTACGGTAGTCACCTACCGCAGGATTTTAAGTCCTGTGCGTCTGCCAGTTCCGCCACCCCGGCACATACGAAAAGTGGAGCGGAAGACGGGATTCGAACCCGCGACCCCAACCTTGGCAAGGTTGTATTCTACCACTGAACTACTTCCGCATGTAAGATGCGGGTGAAGGGACTTGAACCCCCACGCCTTGCGGCGCCAGATCCTAAGTCTGGTGCGTCTGCCAATTCCGCCACACCCGCATATAAAATGGTGAGCCATGAAGGATTCGAACCTTCGACCCTCTGATTAAAAGTCAGATGCTCTACCAACTGAGCTAATGGCTCGTGCTTGTACTACCTAAAAGATGGTGCCGGCAAGAGGACTTGAACCCCCAACCTACTGATTACAAGTCAGTTGCTCTACCAGTTGAGCTACACCGGCAGGTGTAAAATGGTGGAGGATGACGGGATCGAACCGCCGACCCTCTGCTTGTAAGGCAGATGCTCTCCCAGCTGAGCTAATCCTCCATATATAACTGCTTGGCGACGTCCTACTCTCACAGGGGGAAACCCCCAACTACCATCGGCGCTGAAGAGCTTAACTGCCGTGTTCGGAATGGGAACGGGTGTGACCTCTTCGCTATCGTCACCAAACAATGTTAACATTTTTTCAAGACATATATTATTATAACGTCTTTTTGAGAAAATGCAAGAAGAAATTTTCATTCCTTCAAAACTAGATAATATCAGAAGGTATATCATTTTTTTAAAGCGTTGGTTAAGTCCTCGATCTATTAGTATCAGTCAGCTCCACATGTCGCCACGCTTCCACCTCTGACCTATCAACCTGATCATCTTTCAGGGATCTTACTAGCTTGCGCCATGGGAAATCTCATCTTGA
>NZ_CAKKLV010000008.1 GCF_918698115.1 Peribacillus sp. Bi96 | reverse complement strand
TATCCATTACTACAATCATCAACGAATCAAGGTAAAATTAAAAGGCATGAGCCCGGTAGATTACCGGATTCATGCCCTCAAGGCTGCCTAATTAAATAAAGTGTCTAACTTTTTGGGTTCACTTCAAACAACCGGCCCTTTTTCTTAAATTTGCACCTCTTTAAAAATATCCGTTTCCTGACCTGCATTCAAGCTTAGTACATCCTCTACATCTTGATATGATTTCCCATAAAGATCATCATCTTTGTAAGTATGGATTTCAGAATAAATCTCTTTCATGAAGTCAAAAACGTCTTCTTCATCAACAGATGGATTTGCCGGCCAATATAAGATTTCCATGGGAGTAATCTCCTTAGTGGCAAGCGATTTTCTGCTGTAGGAAATTGAAGAGGCATGCTTGAACCCTTCCCTTTTATAAAATTTCAGCCTTTTAAATGTATCATCATCATGTTCTTGTACTGGTTCCACTTCCAGCAAGATCGTTTTCTGCTTTTTTTGCAATTTTTGAATCAATTTCCTTCCTAGTCCCTGCCCCCTTGATTGCTTGGATACAAATAGATAATCAACGAATATAAACTCTTCCCCTTCAACATACAATAAAACATGGTCAGGACCTTCATCCTTTTTATATATTTCCTGCTTATCTTCTAAAAGAACTTCTATATGCTCTTTGGATTTCATTTCTTCAATGGGGAAATACTGATTTAATTTTTCATACCAATTCATTATTTAATCTCCTCTTTTACCAGTTTATACTTTCCAGAATTTTGCTTTTCCACTACAATAGTACTTAAACAGCATGAAAATATTAGGAGGGTTTTGATGATCAGTTACTTTACGGACTTTATTTTAGTCGCGGTTTGCGTTATAGGCATTACGGCTGTTAATGGCGTAGTGACGAATGGCATCGGCGAAAAATGGTTTGGCGGGAAACGTCACTCCCATATTTTTGATCAATCGAAACGAATTCAGTCAGGGTGGAATCAAGTTGGCGGGAATAAAGAGAGGTAATTCAGAAAGAATTTGGATGACCGTAAGGCATCACCCTTACGGTCATCTATCTTTCATGGGGTATAATCGACTCCCTTTGTATATCGATTCGCTGCATTCCATAATAAATACTCATCTATCCCATTATCATTTAACGCTTTTATTTGGGCTTCCACTTCTTCCTTACCATACTTTTGGTAATTTCCCTCTCCTAAATACGAAGCAGTAAAATCTTGAAGCCAAGGTCTGGAAGTCGGTGGCGTTTTTAATTCCTTCAGCTTCCCATTCTCCAATTTTGCATATTCCTTAACGAGGTCATATGGTTCCAAGTCTGGCTTATCGATGCCAAAATAAGATGTCCAATGACTTGGATAGATCATGGAGGAAATTACATCTACATTCTCTGAGATTTTAGTGAAGTTTTGTCCAATCCCGGGAGCTTCAGGCAATGTAGCCGCATATCCAAAAATATCAACTGACACATCCACCCCGTAAGGCTCCAGTTGTTTCTTCGCATAACTTACGAAATCAGTCACTGCCTGAACCCTTTTAGCTGAATGACTTACTTTCGCTTCATCATATTCACCCATATCATATTTCAAATCGTCTTCTTTATTTTCGAACCCTTCAGGAAACCTGACATAGTCAAATTGAATTTCTTTAAAACCCATCTTTGCCGCTTCAATGGCAATGCCGACATTATAATCCCACACCTCTTTTAAGAATGGGTTAACGAAGGCTTCCCCACGACCATTTTTCCATACTTTTTCGCCATTTAAATATGACAATTCAGGCTTCTCTTTAGCCAGAAGGGAGTCTTTAAAGACAACCACCCTTGCAATCGGATAAATGTGTTTATCCTCAAATTTTTTCAGCATTGCCTTTGGATTTTTTATGTAGTCTTTACCAATCCCAGCATATGGGGAATCGGGATCTTCGGTCTTATACGTAATGTTCCCAAAGTCATCCTTGATATCGATGACCATAGCATTCAAATCGGTTTCATCTACATATTTAATAAGTTCGTTCATTTTATTGCCACCCGCTGCGGGCGCGGTCACATATATTCCCCGCACCGCATCCGGATAGTCGAATTTTAACCCCGAATCAAAAACAAACCGCGGTGCACTCACTGGCAGTTCTTTATTTTCTAATGCTACCTGCCTAGTTTCGTTCATGCTCTGTGCATGAACAGGCTGTTGAACCAGGAATATGCACATACCTGTCATCAGCCATTTACTCATTGGTTTCATATCCTCCACCCCATTCGCCATCAGTCATCAATATTCAACAATATAATAGACCCCTTTCTTTAATACCACAACCATTTAACTTTACTCCTATATATTATAAATAATTAAAAAAACCTGCTTTACAAAATTTCAGCTTTAAGAATACGTTCAACAATCCTGTATTCCCTTGTGTTTATCCTTCCCTAAAATGGTCTGCTCATTGTGAAATATGTTAAACGGTTTGATTTTCCTTGAACTACTCATTTCATCCATATCACAAAAAAAAAACGGAAAATCCGTTCTATTGTGTAACTTTTTAATTATTTCGCTTTTTTTGTACATAACTAAGTTTTCGGAATAACTACCCACATTTTGGTAAATTATTTTATACCTTAGACTTCATGATAAGTTTAAGCGAACAAATTTACGTTTTCTCTAATATTCTTTCATCTTTTGGAGAATAACTGATCCCAACAAACACTAGAAAAATTCCGAGAAGCTGATAGATATCAGGATGGTAGTTCAAAATCGTCACATCCAGTAAGATTGCGATTATCGAATCAATAAAGACTAAAATAGCAATTGTTTGAGCCTTTAATTCACGTAAACTGCTGAAAAACAAATAAAACACAAATCCTGTATGAATAAATCCTGTAACAAGTATATAAAGCCAATTCTCAAAGGTAAGATGCACAAAATTTGACCATTCCACTAATGGAATCAATAATAAAACACCCAGAGTCGTTTGAATAACGGTTGTTAACAACGGGCTAAGTATTTGAATTCCCTTTCCCATGATCGAAGTAAGTGCATAGAAGAATGCTGCTGCAAACGCCCATAAAACTCCGGTGGATAAAAATCCGGTCATCGTTGTATGTTGATGAATTCCGCCGGCTAACAATGTTCCCAAAAAGCAAACAAAGAAAAAGACCAATGTAGGCCTTACATTCGTATTTAGAAAACCCATGCTTTTGCAATTCGATAATCGCCTTGTCTTCCATAAACACACCTTCTTAGCAGTTAATGTACTAACCACTATTGATCATTCATACCAAAAAGTCTACTGCCCACATGGTCTAGTCTAAACAAAACCAATTGGAAACAGGTTCAGAGAAGACAGAGCCAATCCATTCAAATGAAGAAACCCAGTTAAACTTCTAATGTAAAGGTAGCTGGGTTTAAAACTTGGATGACCAAATTAACACTTAAAAGAAAACTTTCAGTTCTATTGGCTTGATTGCCGATTCGATTATACATTTAATATGAATAAATGCTAAAATACAGATATAGTGGACAATTCGAATTCTCAAAAATTTCATCGATACAGGACAAAACGGCCCTCCACAAGATTTAAATGAGCGTTTCCTATCATGGGAGCACCGCACATTTCTTTCAAAGAAAGTGGATTCATTTTCTATTTATCCTTACAATAATGAAGAACGAATATCCATTTATCAATAAACGCAATTAGAGGAGTGACTAGTAGTTGAAAAGGATTTTCTCCGGCATTCAGCCATCCGGTTCCGTTACATTAGGAAATTACATCGGAGCCATGAAACAATTCGTTAACTTACAAAATGAATATGAGTGTTTTTTTTGTATAGTTGACCAGCATGCAATTACAGTTCCACAAGATCGCCTAAAGCTAAGGAAAAGCATTAAATCATTAGCCGCTTTATATTTGGCCATTGGTCTTGATCCTGAAAAAAATACCATCTTCATTCAATCAGAAGTACCTGCCCATGCTCAGGCAGGCTGGATTTTACAAAGTATATCCTATATTGGTGAACTTGAGAGAATGACACAATTCAAAGACAAATCCGCTGGCAAAGAAGGGGTATCTGCAGCACTTCTTACATACCCGCCGCTGATGGCTGCCGACATTCTCCTTTACAGTACAGATGTTGTTCCTGTCGGGGAAGATCAAAGACAGCATCTTGAATTGACACGCGATTTGGCTGAAAGATTCAATAAAAAGCACAACGACATTTTCAAAATCCCGGAAATCAGCCTTCCTAAAGAAGGGGCACGTATCATGTCCCTTCAAGAACCAACCAAGAAAATGAGTAAATCAGACCCTAACAAAAAGGCGACGATTGCCTTATTGGATGATCCGAAGCAAATTGAAAAAAACATCAAGAGCGCAGTAACCGATTCTGAAGGTATTGTCCGTTACGATAAGGAAAACAAGGCCGGTGTTTCCAACTTGATGTCGATATACTCCATTTTTAGTGGAAAAAGCTATTCAGAAATAGAAGAGATGTATGAAGGGAAAGGGTATGGCGACTTTAAAAGTGATTTAGCTGAAGTGGTTCTAGGAGAAATCCTCCCAATCCAGGAACGCTATAATGAATTGATCGATTCGCCTGAATTGGATGAAATTCTTGACCATGGTGCAGAAAAAGCGAACAATGAAGCCAATAAAATGATCAGAAAAATGTATAATGGTATGGGACTTGGCAGAAAGAGATAAAAGAAAAAGACGATCCTCATCGGATCGTCTTTTCTTTTGTTCATTCAAATTTTCATTTCCACTATAATATAGATGGGCTATCGCCAGCCTCCACTTGCCAAAGCTTTTCAAAAAAAGGCTGCCCCTTCACCAAGTTTTCACAAAGTTGAAGGTGCTTCACTGACCAGCCTTCCTTCATTTCTTCATATAACTCAAGCCAAGCTATTTGAAAATCCATTTCTTGAATGCTCTCATATTTTTCAGGAGCCCACTCAGTATACCAATAGCGGATTTCAGCGGTGTTTTTCGCCGTGAATAATTGGTCCATGGCCATGAATAATAATTGCTTCAACTGTCTTTCTTTTCTTGTCAACCCATTCATGAATAAGGGAGACGGCGATAAAATATGATATTCTTTCTCAGATGCAGGTTTTTCAGTAAAGGTGTAATCCATCTCATCCTGGTTCTCAATCATGTCGTAAACAATTTGTTCCTGCCGGGGAATTATTCTGCTTTTCCTAATCGGAATATGATAACCTATCGTATCAACAGCTAGAATTCCATTTCCATCAGTAACGATAAAACAATAGTCAAGCTGAATTCGTTCATGATTTTTCCTTGCATATGCTTTTTGGAATATATCATTTAACAATGGCTTAGGTAATTCCGATAAGTCGTTTTCTATGTAGTGGAACAATGTTGTTGACACTTTCAACAAAGGAACTTGATCTAGTAGTTCAATTCCATCATCCTTCCTCCATTCATGAAAATGACAAATATTATAGCCGTTTTCTTCTCCTTCAAACCAGTTAACCCATACATCATGAAGATATAGCATCATTCATCCCTCACTTAAACAAATTTCTGTTTGTCACTCAGTATAGGCAGGAACCAGACAATTTATTCCTATTCTAGAAAACAGATTAAGAAAAAAAGAACGTATATATTAGTTCTTTTTTGATAAGAATTCTTCAGATTGAATGATGAATGATTTTTTCACGGAGAGCTTTTCAAAATTCTTCACCAGGTAATAGCCACTACAGTATCCCAGCATATATGGGAACCCTTTCGCTCCAAGCAGAAGAACATCATGTTGAGGGTCTGTACGCTTTATCATGTGCTTTTCTTCTAAATGCTTGCTCCAAAATTCCCGCAGTTTATCTTCCTGATATAACTTAGTCCACTTCGCTAAATATTTAGCGCCTAAATATTTCCCCACTGTTCTTTCCGCCAGTCCTTCCATGATCATCGTATCAAGAAGAGTAAACTCTTTTTGTTCTTTTTTCAAATGATGTAGTCGGCAAACATGATGATATTCATGAATCAATACCGCCTCCATTTCCTTTTCAGCTATCCCCTTATCATAAAAAAGGAATAGTTTATCTTTAAATGCCAACCCTGACTTCGTTTCAACCGTTTTCTTCCACATACCTGAAGACATGAGTGGAAAAATATATATGGGAACATCAGGACCTCCCCATAGCTTTTTATAAGAAGTAAACAGGCTTTGTGTTTTTTTCCAAACGTTATTTTCTTTTAAGTCTTCCCAAGTGAGTTTCGTTTTTTGATTTGGCGAATACATGCCGTGCCTCAATAACTGTTTATAGATCATACCCGCATCAAGCGTATTGTTGAATGTACCTTTGAGTCTTTCCATCATCTGGACCGGACGGTTGAAATCTTCCTTCAACCATTCATTTGTTGAAATAACTCCCAATTCCCATACACCCCCGCTCCTTTTGACTATCGTATGATTAATTAAAGGCGGTTGACACATATTATTTCCTTGTATGTTTTCCCTTCAACACAAAAAGAGCAGATCCCAAAAGATCTGCTCTCAGACTGTAGGCAAACTCTCGATAATAATGGAGTTTGTCTACAGTTTTTTGAGGATTGTAGTTAATTTCCCCTCCAGGCACTCACTTTCCTCGTGGTCCGCCCTCGGCGCCTTTGTGCATGCGGGGCCCCACCCTTGGGACGCGTATTCCCGCAGGAGTTTCATACACCCGTTCCAATCAACTTTGATTTAACAGTTAGATAGACTCCCCCTTTTATCTACAAAAAAAGAGCAGATTCCAAAAGAATCTGCTCTTCCTTTAATTTATTGATATTTCTTGAAAAGAATGGTTGCGTTATGTCCACCGAATCCAAGTGAATTGCTGATGGCAGCATTGATTTCCAATTTTCTTGCTTGATTCGGAACATAGTCCAAATCACACTCTGGGTCTGGTGTTTCAATATTGATGGTAGGAGGCAGAATGCTGTCCCTGATTGCTTGGATCGTGAATATGGCTTCTACTCCACCTGCTGCACCTAACATATGGCCAGTCATGGACTTAGTAGAGCTTATTGCAAGTTTATAAGCATGGTCGCCAAAGACTTCTTTGACTGCCATCGTTTCATATTTGTCATTGTAAGGTGTACTTGTTCCATGGGCATTTACATATTGGATTTCTTCCGGGCTCAAGCCTGCATCCTCAATGGCAATTTTCATTGCTCTTGCCCCGCCTTCTCCACCAGGAGCCGGAGCCGTAATATGGAAGGCATCCCCAGTTGAGCCATAACCAGCTATTTCCGCATAAATCTTTGCCCCTCTATTCAATGCATGTTCCAGATCTTCGAGAACGATAATTCCGGAACCTTCTCCAATTACGAATCCATCACGATTCTCATCAAAAGGACGGCTCGCAGTCTGTGGATCAGGATTAGTCGATAAAGCCGTATTTGCACAGAAGCCTGCAACCGACATTTTTGTGATCGGTGCTTCGGCTCCGCCTGTGATCATCACATCGGCATCGCCCCGCTGAATCGCTTTAAACGCATCACCAATTGAATTTGTTCCTGTTGCGCAGGCTGTTACGGTACATGAATTTATTCCTTTAGCACCAAGTAAGATAGATACCTGGCCAGCTGCCATGTCCGGAATCATCATTGGTACGAAAAATGGGCTCACCCGCTTATACCCTTTGTTTAAAAAGTTTTCATGTTGTGTCTCAAGTGTCTCCAGCCCACCGATACCAGACCCGATCCAGACTCCGACACGAGCAGCATTTTCATCCGTTATTTCCAGTTTGCTATCATTATATGCCATAACAGATGCAGCAATGGCATAATGAGTAAAACGATCCATCTTGCGTGCATCTTTACGGTTGATATATGTCTCAATATCAAAGTCCTTTATTTCAGCTGCCACTTTAACGGGATATTCTTCGGCATTCAAGCGTGTTAATGGCCCTACCCCCGATTTTCCCTCGATTATATTCTTCCATCCAGTTTCTGCATCATTACCAACTGGAGAAATTGCTCCAATACCTGTTACAACTACTCGGCGATTAGTCATTAAAAATGGCTCCTTCCTATTTTAAAGCTCGTACGTTTTTTCTTCTTTTTTTATTTACCCCATCTTAGAGCGATTGCTCCCCAAGTGAGACCTCCACCAAAACCAACCATAATGATTAGGTCATTGTCCTTGACTCTTCCTGCTTCCATTTCTTCCACAAGGGCAATTGGAATCGACGCTGAAGAGGTATTTCCATATTTATGAACCGTTTTTGTCATTTTTTCAATCGGCAGACCTAAACGCTCTCTTGAAGCTTCCATAATCCGAATGTTCGCTTGATGCGGTACAAGTAAATCCACATCTTCTTTCGTCAATCCGGCTTTATCAAGTACACTCAGGCTGGATTCCCCCATCTGACGGACAGCAAATTTAAAAACTTCACGTCCATTCATATGAATAAAATCTCCATCCTGTAATAAGTGCTGCCCACCAGTTCCATCTGCCCCTAATTCGAAGGAAAGGATCCCTTTACCTTCCGCAACAGGGCCAAGAACTGCTGCACCTGCTCCATCACCAAAGAGAACAGCAGTATTGCGGTCTTCCCAATTGGTTATTCTTGATAGCTTTTCGACACCGACTATCAACACATGCTTATATGCACCCGTCTGAATAAATTGCTGTGCGGTGATCATTGCATACATAAAGCCAGCACATGCCGCACTTACATCCATTGCAGCAGCCTTTTTCGCTCCCAATTTCTCTTGAATCATACAAGCGACAGTAGGAAACGACTGATCCGGTGTCACAGTAGCTACAAGAATTAAATCAATTTCTTCCGCCGAAATTGCCGCATTTTCCAATGCAGCTTTCGCGGCTTCATAAGCCATATCGGAAGTATTTATTTCATCATTGGCAATTCTTCTTTCCTCGATACCAGTTCTAGTACGAATCCACTCATCAGAAGTGTCCATAATTTTCTCTAAATCCGCATTTGTAACGATTTTATCGGGTAAGTAGCGGCCAAGACCTAGTATTCCAGCATTCATTCTGCCATCCCCTTATATTTTAATGAGTTATTATAAGCATCTATTATTACCTGGTACTAATTTTATATAAAAAAACACTTCCTTGCAAGAGCTAACAATTTTAAAGTCTAAAAGTATCTGTTTCCGAAGTTGGACACGTGTCTATGCCAATGGGATTTTAGGGACATACATTATTATTAAATGAGAAAAGGGGGAGATTAGCGTGGACATCTTCAATCGCAACAACAATCAGAGAAGCCAGGATGATCATTTTTCGAATTTGATGTTTGGCAAGAAAGAGGAACCTGAACCTGAACATGAGAATGAGAAATCGAAGGTTGATTACATGCAATTGATGCAGAGCGTTGAAACATTAATGGGCTTATACGGTCAATACAAACCGGCCATCGATAAAATGAATCTGAACCCACTGATTTCCAAGTTCTTGAAGAAAGGATAAAAAAATGAGGCTGCCCGTTTACCTGGACAGCCTACCTTTAATTAACGCTGCGCATCTTGTTTGCCTAGCTCATAAGCCTCTTGCATTACGCTTTTAAACAGCTCCATGAATGGCTCTGCCATCTCCATCGAGAATGGAATCCCGCTCGCTTCAAGCTTTGCTTTAGCTTCAGGGAAGTACTTCATAGCGATTCCCATAAATTCAAGCGTTTTATCTGAACTCATTTTTCGTTTCCCCCTATCTATTTGAATTTTCATCAATTGATTTAAGTGAAATCCAAAGAAATCTCCATTCCATCATAATTGTCTATGGCCCTTTCGTAAAGGTCGTAATCATAAAATAATGAATATCAATTGATGTTCATTCCTATCCTTGAACATTATAGTACAAGACATATTGGTTAGAGGCAAATTTACAGATTTGTCCTTTATATTTTCCGTGCTTTACCACAAATTGTGATCATCTATTCTACATACTTTGGAATGTTTTTTATTTAGTGAATAAGCAGCTTCCCCTTCAAGTACACTCCATTCCTTGCCCACTTTAATCATGCTTTCTCCATTCTTTAAGTAAGTTTAATCGTTTATTATGTTTTCTTTGTAAAGCAACGCCTTCTGCCGGATCCATTTTACTATGAACTTCAAATATAGTTCCTTTATTGATTTTGGTTGTGGATTTACTCATTAATGATTCCATGCTTTCACCAAATATTAACTGTGCACATTTATCCCAGTGATCATCTATGCTGCTGCACAATTGGATGTTCTTATCGGAAGAAGAAGTAAGAACCCCTTCCAATGCCTGCACAAAATCTGTGATGAAGAGAGCATCTCCAGTATATTCGTGAGCAATTGCCTTTTTGATATCAGACTGTCCCATTTGACTGATGCCGGCTTCAAAGCTCATGCCTTCCGATTGCCAAGGTCCATATATCGTCGGTAAAAATATGATTTTTGCAGAATCTATTCCACGAATCCCGGTTAATATCGGCTGAAAAATACCCGCATCTTCATCTACCGGCATGAAAACAACAAAATTTGGCATTTCATTCATGCCATTTTTTTTGTATTTCTCAATGAAGGAAACGATTTCGCCTATTAGAGAATCGGGTTTATCCATTTTTCCGTGTTGGATATCGTAACAAGATATGAACACAGTGTCCTCCTGTGAAATATCCAATAATTTAAGCTTATTTATCGGAAAGTATATAAAATTGGCACTTCTGCCTATTTCAAGTTCCTTTTCTTCAATAATATGTTGGTTTGCTTTTGAATCCGTCCAATCAATTCCGATCACTTCTTCACCCTGGTTCAAAAAATATTGAGTCACATAGAAACCAACAAATTGATAAGTGCCAATGACAATGTATGTTTGCATAAATACAGCCTCCTCGTATGCCATCAAGCCCACTTCATCCGGCACGTCTAGTTTTTTTAGATGCTGTATCGTATGCAAACTATTGTAAAAATATATCCATTCTCATAAAGACTCTTCATTCTCATTGAAAAATTTCTGTATTTGATAGGGGATTTTATAACGTTTTTCAGGCAATAAATACGTTAGCTGCAAGTCTGCTTTCCTAGCCAGCTGGATTTGTCGATAAAGTGCGGCTTGCTCTTTCCGCATGCTTCCAAAAACCTGAATCACTTTCATAGGGATATTTTCCGCGATTACTTGATTTTCAGTATCCAGAATATGCTGTTCACATTCTGCTGGGTCGAGCTCATATGCAGCCGCAACCTCCGACAGCCACTTTTTATAGAAAAACTTATTATCCTTTTCCTTCTCAAGCTGTGCTTTCAAGGAAAAAACCGGATCGATCAATACGACTGAACGTATCTTACTTCCAAGTTCATTCATTAACTTTAAAGCGAGGAGTGCGCCTGTCCCCTCTGCCAATACATGAACCTTTTGATTGACTATTTCTTTTTTAATGAAGAGCATATATAGGTTAAGGGAAAGGTCAAGTGCTTTTGGACTGCCCCAGTTAGCTCCGTAAAAATTGGATGAAAATAGCGTGTATCCGTATTCCTTTAAATATTCCAATATCCGTAACCTGCCAGGATGCTGAAGCCAAAAGCTGCCGTCTTTTTCGACAAAATGGGTTCGGTCTCCAATCACCATTATAGAAAAGCCACTGGGCCGTTCTGGATAATGGACGATATTCCATTGGTCATCAATTTGAAAAGTTCGTTGTTCCATCGGTCACAAACTCCTTTAAGGAATATTACTACTATATTAATTTATGAAGAAAAATAGAAAGGGTCAGTGGAAACGCCTAACTTCTAATCCTAAATTAACCAAGCAGGGGTGATTTTGATTATTAGTGAGCCCCTATAATTTCCTTATTGACTTTTGGTACCAACTTTATTGCTTTTAAAGTTAACCTATGATTTAATGTATTGAATTATTTAATAGTTATTATTAAAAACACGTTTTAACTGTATATTAATTATGGTAAGATAAAAATGATTGTATTGGAATGAGGTGAAATTCGATGCGTTATGCTTGGGCAATTTTTTGGACATTCTTATTAGTGCATATGACTGTATATGTTGTTTCTTCCATGATCGGAGTTTCATACGATGCTAAACAGGGAACGATTTTAGGACTAGCTGCCGCTATCCTTATTTGCATCATCCCTGCTGTTTTGCCTGCTGGGCCAGCAAAAGACTCCCATCAACATTAATAAGCAAAATAGGACATCCTGACAAGGATGTCCTATTTGTTATACCGTCCTTTACTTTCGGTTAAACAACATTTCATATATTTTAAATCAGGACCAACTCATTATGATCTAAATCAATCGTTATTCCTTCTTTTAGCCCTTTTGTTCCTGCTATGATTTTACGGGCGATTTTTGTTTCCAGATGCTTTTGGATAAATCTCTTCAACGGTCTGGCTCCATATACAGGATCATATCCTTGTTCGGCAATGAATTCCTTAGCAGCCTCAGTTACGTTCAGAGTTATATTTTGTTCAGTTAACCTTACCTGTAATTGCTGAACCATCTTTTCTACGATTTCAACGATTTCTTGTTTAGTAAGAGGTTTGAATAAAACAATATCATCTACCCGGTTCAAAAATTCCGGACGAAAATGCCCTCTTAATTCTTTAAAGACTTGATCTTTTATTTCATCTTCAATCCCACCATCGATACGGTTGGACTGCAACAAGAAATGGGATCCGATATTGGAAGTCATAATGATTACCGTATTTTTACAGTTTATCGTTCTACCTTGGGAGTCGGTAATCCTTCCGTCATCCAACATTTGCAGCAATATATTGAAGACCTCAGGATGTGCCTTTTCAATTTCGTCCAATAATACGACTGAATATGGGTTTCTCCTAATTGCCTCGGTTAATTGCCCGCCTTCTTCAAATCCAACATATCCAGGAGGTGCACCAACAAGACGGGAAACGGAATGTTTCTCCATATATTCCGACATATCGATTCGAATCATATGATCTTCACTATCGAATAACGTTTCTGCCAGGGCTTTTACCAATTCTGTTTTACCGACACCCGTCGGCCCCAGGAAAATGAATGAACCAATCGGTCTGTTTGGATCTTTAATTCCCGCCCTTGCCCTTAAAACAGCATCAGATACAAGTTCTACCGCTTCCCCTTGACCTATTACGCGTTCATGAAGGATATCCGATAACCTGAGCAGCTTCTGTCTTTCACTTTCCACCAGCTTGTTAACAGGAATTCCCGTCCACCTCGCAACGACCGAAGCAATCTCCTCTTCCGTCACTTCCTGGCGGAGTAACCGTGATTCCTGTTTTTCCTTTTCCAATTCACCTTCCATGGCATCCAATTCTTTTTGAAGCTGTGGAATCCTTCCGTGTCGAAGTTCCGCTGCCCGGTTAAGGTCATAGTCGTTCTCTGCCTGTTCTAGTTCATGACGCAGCTTCTCAAGTTCCTCACGTTGATCCTGCACTTTTTGAAGCGCCGACTTTTCCATTTGCCACTTGGATTTCATGCTATTCGCTTGATCTTGAAGTTCTGAGAGTTCTTTTTGTAGCACTTCCAGCCTTTCTTTACTTTTAGGATCCTCCTCATTCTTCAAGGCCGCTTCTTCAATTTCAAGCTGCATCACCTTTCTCGTGATTTCATCCAACTCTGATGGCATGGAGTCAATTTCCATTCTGATCATCGCACAAGCTTCATCAATAAGGTCTATCGCTTTATCCGGCAGAAAACGTTCCGTTATATATCGGTTCGAAAGGACAGAGGCAGCCACGATCGCCCGATCATGAATCCTGACACCATGGTGAATTTCAAACCGTTCCTTTAACCCACGCAAAATTGAAATCGTATCTTCCACATCCGGTTCTGGAACCAGAACTTGTTGGAAACGACGTTCTAGAGCCGGATCCTTTTCAATATATTGTCGATATTCATCAAGGGTTGTTGCCCCGATGCAATGCAGCTCACCACGCGCAAGCATCGGCTTTAACATATTTCCCGCATCAAGTGCGCCATCCGTTCTGCCTGCACCGACAATTGTATGCAGTTCATCGATGAATAAAAGAATTTTTCCATCACTCTTCTTAATTTCATTCAATACCGCTTTAAGACGTTCCTCAAATTCACCGCGGAATTTTGCCCCTGCGACAAGCGCACTCATATCTAGTGAAAATACGGTTTTGTCCTTTAACCCTTCCGGAACATCCTTCCGGACGATCCTTTGCGCCAATCCTTCGACAATGGCTGTCTTACCAACACCAGGTTCTCCAATTAATACAGGGTTATTTTTTGTTTTACGTGATAGGATACGAATGACGTTTCGTATTTCCGTATCACGACCGATGACTGGATCGACCTTCCCTGATTTAACTTCAGCAACGAGATCCCTGCCGTATTTTTTCAGTACTTCATATGTGCTTTCAGGATTTTGACTAGTCACTCGCTGATTCCCCCTTACATCTTGTATAATCCGTTTTGCTTTTTCGTAATCGATTCCATATGATGAGAAAAGTTTATTTATATTCGTTTTATTGCCTTTCAAGGACGCCAGCAGCAAATGTTCGACTGATAAATATTCATCCTCCCACATCTGCATTTCCTTTTCGGCCACAGTCACAATTTGCTGGAGGGATGATGACATGTAAACCTGGGAAACACTTCCTCTCACTTCCGGCAATCGATCCAGTTCCTTATTAAGTTCTATTTCAAATTGATTCATCGGTTTATCAGACTCCGATAAAATCCTGATTAATAAACTTTCATCCTGTTCCATTAAGGTTTTTAATAAATGAAGCTCCGTCAGCTCGGGATTCCCTCTATCTTTGGCAAGCTCCTGCCCGCCAATGAATGCCTGCTGGGTTCTCTCCGTCATTTTATTAATATCCATCTAAAAACCTCCCATTCATCTATATCATGAACGAATTCCCACTCAGTTTGACCAACTTTGACCTTTATATTTTCATTATACTTCTAATTCTCCCCTTGTAAAGGAAAGTTATAAAAAATACAGGAACTATGGACGGATAAACGGCGAAAGCCTTTCTTCATAAAGAAGAAAGGCAAAAACCCTTTGTAAAAGGTATAACAACATTAAACATATACTTAGATGAAACAATCAAATTACGCTTTCACGGCCATTTTATTGTAACCATGGAATTCATCAAGAAATTGAAAATCCTTATCCGTACGACTTGAGAGGATCGTATCACGGAGCAGAATGCCTGCATCGGTCGTATTGTGGATGATTTCCCCCCACATTCTTGCACTCCTCTGAACATTAGCCGTACGCGGAATGCGTTCCTCTTGATATTCTAAAAATGCTTGTTCAATGTCATTTCCATGCTTATGAAGCATATCCGTTAAATAAGCCGCATCTTCTAAAGCCTGACAGGCCCCTTGCGCCAAGTATTGAAGCATCGGGTGTGCAGCATCGCCCGTAAGTGTAATCCTGCCTTTTGTCCAATTATCAATTGGTAAACGGTCATACATTGGCCAGCGGCGTTGACGTTGAATGAATGAAATTGCATTCTGAACAAGCTCGCAAGTTCCAGCAAAAACACGATCCATTTCTTCCGGCGTTCCCCATTGATTCGTTTTTTCGTTTTCTTCCGTGTATTGAGAACTTTTGAAGACCACTACTTGGTTGTATAGTTCTCCCCTTCTGACCGGATATTGAACAAGATGAAGATTTGGTCCAATCCACATATATACATCATCTAGATCTCCATGGCTCGTAACCTCTTCCATCGGAATTGCCCCTCTATATGCCACATATTGCGAGCAGACCGGTTGATCGTCCACGAACAGTTTACGCGCATTGGACCATAATCCATCAGCACCAATGACAGCCGTTCCTGAATGTTGGGACCCGTCAGCAGCAGTAACGGTAACTTCACCTTCATTTTCCACTGTTTCCATGATGGTTTGGTTAGTTACCAGCTCGATAAACGGGTTGCTTTCACATGCCTCGGCTAATACTCTGTGCAAATCGGAACGATGCAAAACAATATACGGGGCCCCATATCTTTCTTTATAAACATCACCTAAATCCAAGGCGGAAAGCTCCTTGCCGGAAAAGGCATCCATCAATACCAACCTTTTTGGAAAGACTGCAATTTCATTGATTTTATCCATAACGCCTAGGCGCTGTAGTACATTGGTTGCGTTTGCAGCAAGCTGAATCCCAGCACCTATTTCACCAAATTCAGGCGCTTGTTCCAAAACTTTCACATATTGTTTTGTTTCCGCAACTCCTAGAGCCGTTGCCAATCCGCCTATTCCTCCACCGATAACGATGAATGGTTTTTTTACTGTGTTCATCATCAATTCCCCCCTAAATTAGTTGTCTTTAGCCAAAGTTGCAGACCAGCATCACGGTAAGCGTTTTCATTCGACTGGCATTCTCAAATATTCATCAGGATGGCTGGATGCTCTCAAACAGATTACTTTTATACCAAAACAGGCTTGAATTCACTTTCAACATTTTGGTACCCATTGTTTGCATCAAATGCCTGTTGCTGTTCCAAATCGAATTTCTCCATGATTGGTAGGTCATTTACCGAGAATAAGTAAGAATCCACTTCTGCAACGTGCTCATGCCATGCCCAATTCGGAACGACGAAATAATCTCCCTTGGACCAGTCAAAACGTACGCCATTAATGACCGTATAGCCTGACCCTTGGTGCACTTGATAGATGGTGGAATGGGTATGGCGATGTGCTTTCGTATGGAATCCTTTCGGCAGCTTTTGCATCCATGCCCCCATCGTCGGATTGGCTGTTTGTCCATTAGAAGGATTGATATATTCAACGGCAAAACCTTCATATGGATCTGGATCGAAATTCATTAATCCTTCAATCGCTGCTTTAGTGCCTTTCCACTTGTAGTTGGCAAGCGGTGCCACTTGTGAATACCGGTCGGATACTGGACGAACCATTCCGCCTTGATAACGGTGCTCTGAAAAATTATCCGGTCGTTTAGGCGTTTCAATCCGATCTGGATATGGTTCAAAGAAAGTGCCGCCTATGGAATAGATAGTTGGGATATCAAGGGCATCCATCCAAATCATTGGTTTTTCGCCAACATGTCCATGACCATGCCATAGGTTTTTAGGCGTGATTAAGAAATCCCCTTCTTCCATGAAGATCCTTTCTCCCTGCACGATGGAGTAGGCACCTTCACCATTCGTAATGAAACGAAGTGCACTTTGGGAGTGACGGTGGGAAGGGGCCACTTCACCTGGCAACAATAATTGAACCGCTGCATAAAGCGTTTGTGTTGTCGAAGCCCACCCCCAAGGCTGGCGATAAGTAAGGCCAGGGTTTTGAAAATAAATGGCCCTGCGCTCCCCTCCTCGATCAGGAGTGAAGATTTCAGCTGCTTCCATCAATTTTTTTGTCAAAAGCTCTTCTTTCCATAAATAAGCATGGGCATGAGGTTTAGGTTCATGGTCCATCAGAGCGGGGATGGCTTCCCAAAGTGGCCCAAGGTTGTATTGCTGGATATCCTTTGTAAAATCTTTTACGATTGTACTATTCATGTATTCTGATTTTTCAGCCACAATAATCCCTACTTTCTTTTTTATCTATCCTCATTTGATTTTAGAAAGATTCCGCTTGATTTGACCATAGTGTCCTGAAACATGCTCATCGATGAAGTGATCCACAATATAAGAAACGGGTTTGTTTCCGAATTTGGCGAAGTTCCGGTGTGGTGATTCTTTAGATAGTGTTTCTTCATCTAATTCCCCAAGCACGCTCTCCACTTTATATTTAAGCTCCTCCACTTGCCTAAAGACATCATCTACAGAAAGTTGTTCCGTATCAGTAACTGCTGCCAACCGAGCTGGATCTTGCAATCCACGTCCCCATTTTGATCCAGGCGTGGCCACTACCGTTTCCACTTCACCTAACCAATAAGGTATGGCTTCCGCTAAATGGGAAAGAATCTGCATGATTGACCATTCATCCTCTGTAGGGTTACGACGGATCGTTTCCTCCGTGAGTTTATTGGTTGTCTCCAGAATGTGGTCGATTGATTGTTGAACCGATTTGATCGCTGTTTCGATTTCCTGAAAAGCCATACTTATTTTCCCTCCCCTGCACGACTTACACGGTTTTCAAGATAACCTATTTTGTCGATTTCAATTTTGACAACGTCACCATCTTGTAAGAATACTTGTGGATCACGGGCTACTCCTACCCCGCCCGGTGTTCCAGTGAGGACGATGTCGCCAGGTTCAAGAGTCATTAAGTTCGATAGGAATTCAACTAAATACTTCACATCGAATACGAAGTTGGATGTATTCGTTTTTTGGCGTTCTTCTCCATTTACAGTTAATCGAACATTTAGACCGGATGGATCGGGTAGCTCATCGGTAGTGACTAACCAAGGTCCCATGGGAGCACTTCCTTCAACCGTTTTTCCTTGAAGCCACTCAAGTGTACGCCGTTGGATATCACGATACGTAACATCATTCGCAATTGTATAACCCGCGACATAATCAAGCGCATCTTCTTGTGAAACATTACGTGCCCTTTGTCCGACTACAAAAGCGAATTCCGCTTCATAATCAAGCTGTTCAGATATAGGGAAGAACGGAATGTCATCCTGGGGACCGATTACTGTATTGGCGAATTTTGCGAATACCACTGGGAATGGCGGCAATTCGCGGCCCATTTCAGCAATGTGCTCACGGTAGTTATGTCCGACACAAATAATTTTGCCTGGCTTTTGGACAGGTGCCTCAAGTTTTATATTTTCAACCTCATGTATCAATTTATGTCTGAATGAATCACGATTATTAAAGGCAAAGTCTGCAGCCTTCTTAGCGATGGAAAGGCTTTCATTCCCGCCCTGTAAAAACGCTTCCATTGATGCAGGTACATACGCTTCAGCGATTTGTTCACTGCGAAGTTTTCCTTCACTTTCAAGAAGAGCTTGATAAGCATAGTTCAAGTCTACTATTTCATTATTCGGGTAAAGAGCTCCAATACGTTTAAAACCATCACTGCTGAAAGTTACTAATTTCATATTTCATTCTCCTTTATTATCTTTATTTTTAGAAATCTTGATTTAATTTTCTTTATCCTTATTTGTGGACTAATTCTGCTAGATTCCCCAAAACAGAATATGGATGATAACCGCACTATCAATTCCACTTATAGATAACTTTGTTCACTATTTATATACATAATAACGTAATTTTCGGAATATTGTCAAGAAAGTATTGCAAATTTTTGTGCAAATGTTATCATCTACACCATTATGAGACCTCTGGAGCCAATATTTATTTAGGTGGAAAGTATCTAATAGCTTTTACAGACCTACTTTTTTATTGCTTCATTTCATTAAATTTTACAGATTCTGATATACTAGACCTAAATTAAAACAGATTAGGAGATTGACATATGGAGATCGTAAAATCTGGTTCGACGATTCAATCATTACAAATAGGGATGAGCATTATCGAGTTACTAGCTTCCCAAAGAACTCCTTTAAGATTCTCTGATATTCAGGAATCAACGGAAATAACGAAAAGTAACCTCTATAAGTATTTGAATACGTTGACTCAACTCGAGTTACTATATCGTGATAAGACAACTGGTATGTATCACCTTGGCAGCAAACTGATTCAATACGGAATGGCAGCGATAGGAAATGAGGACGTCACAAGCAGGATAACTCCATATTTACAGGAAATCAGTCACCATACCTCCTGCACAGTCCTATTCTCCGTTTGGACTTACGATGGGCCCATCACGGCAAAAATATGGAATTCCAATCAAAACTTAAATATCGGGGCACAGCTAGGAACGCGTCTACCCCCTTCATCTTCTTCCGGAAAAGTATTCACTGTATTCCAGGATTCTTCTTTGACAGCGGACTGGATTGAAAAAGATCGTAATGTTACAGGGGCTTTCCTTAAAGAAACAGAGGAATATCATGAAATTCGGAAATACAAAATCGCTTTTGCCAAAGAGCCCCTTGTGCCTTCTGTTTCTTCCATGTCCATTCCGGTTTTTAATTATAATGCGGAATTATTGGGCGCGATCACTGCCGTGGGATTCACCGAGAGTATTCCGGATCATTACGATGATCCTTTGAGTCAATATTTAAGAAAGAGCTTTTTGGAAATCTCGAAAATCTTCGGTTATTCCGAAGAATAAAAAAAGCAGGAAAAAGGATACCAATCGTCCCTTTTCCTGCTTTTCGTTTTTTTCATGGCTTTCGCTTATATGTCCATATCCGGTTATGATTGGATGTCTCAGGAAAGGCATCCCCTGCATCAAGCTTTACCATTTTCGGATTCACTACCGTGCTGCCCGTTTCACCGATTTCTACGTAGGTCCCATTATTAGGTGCCTTGTGACCTGGCTTAAATTGACGATTTTGCCCCATAGATTTCACCCCTTTACATGCTTTCCTTGTTATTATTACCAGGTTCCTTTCTTTCATGTCAGAAAAATTAAGAACATACAGGAAATCGGTTGAATCAAAAAGCGTCTGCTCAGTGAGCAGACGCTTTTTTGGTTAAGACATTAAATCCACCAGAACCGCCTTTTGGGCATGAAGACGATTTCCGGCTTGGTGGAACACGACGGAATTCGGTCCATCGATGACTTCAGAGGTTACTTCTTCCTCTCTGTGTGCAGGCAGGCAATGCATAAATAAATAATCATTTTTAGCATATTTTACAAGTTCATTATTGATTTGATAATCTTTAAAAGCTTCTAGGCGGATATTATTCTCGATTTCCTGACCCATGGAGGTCCAAACATCAGAATAGACGATATCCGCATCTTGTATTGCGTCTGATGCTGATGTTGTCACGACAATTTCACTGCCAGTCTCTTTTGCAACCTCTTGAGCATAGGCAACGACCTTTTCGTCAGGTTTGTATGCTTCAGGACACCCAATGGAAAAATCCATTCCCATTTTTGCGCAGCCGACCATCAATGAATTGGCAACATTATTGCCGTCACCGATATAACTCATCTTCAAGCCTTTTAGCTGACCTTTTATTTCGATTATCGTCAAGAAGTCAGCAAGCACCTGACAAGGATGGGCAAGGTCCGTTAGCCCATTGATGACTGGAATAGAGGCATTTTCTGACAACTCCAGGATTTTTTCATGCTCGAAGGTACGAATCATGATGCCATCAATATATTCAGAAAGGACTTTTGCAGTATCGGAAATAGTTTCACCACGTCCAATTTGCAAGTCATTACCACTTAGGAACAAAGCGTGACCACCAAGCTGCATCATGCCCACTTCAAAAGAAACACGGGTACGGGTGGACGATTTTTCAAATATCATCCCCAGCGTTTTACCTTTTAAAGGCGTATATTCCTCTCCAGCTTTCAATTTGCTTTTAATGGTCTGCGCTAGCTTTAACAGATCTGCGATGGCTGTGGGTGTAGACTCTTTCATGGTCAAAAAATCTTTTCCATTTAAAATCTTCGCTTTTGCCGGTGCCGTCATTGAACTCATACGTGTGACACTCCTTTCGAATATGTTACAAGCCATTCCTGAAGCGAGGTAACGCCTGGATTAGCATTTTCTAACGATTGTAGATAGGCCTTGAAAGTCTCTTCTTCCGTAAACGCTAGAAGTCGATATTTCGCAGCAAGTAACCTTAGACTCTTATCTTCTTCTGTCGTTCCATATGCCAAAACGACCGCTGCATTTCCTTCATTTAACCATTTATCAAAATCAGAATTCCCCAGTGTCAAACCCGCTTCATTGATGAGTGCTAGCAAATCTTCACTTAATTGGACTGATTCGGATTGATAAACACCTGAAGCTTGTTTAGCCTTTTGAGCATGGAATACTTTAGTCAATGCTTCTTTTACCGTTTCTCCAATGGCGATTCCTTCACCTGTCGATTTCATTTCCGGCCCTACTTTTGAATCAAGGCCGCTTAATGCAAACGTTGAAAATACTGGGTACTTGACGACTGAATACGGAATTTCTTCCATTAACCCGGTTTTTTCGAATGCATTCGACAACGAGTATTTCCCGAGCAATATTTTTGTCGCAATCTGTACTAAAGAAACATTAGTGACTTTACTGATGATTGGAATCGTCCGGCTGGCACGAGGATTCACTTCCAAAACATATACACTAGTTCCTTCAATCACGAATTGGATATTCATAAGTCCTTTATAACCAAGTTCCCTTACTAGCTTTTTAGCATAAAGGGTCATTTTATCTTTGATAGCATCTGTTAAGGTTTGAGCTGGCAATATTGCCATGCTATCGCCTGAATGCACGCCTGCCTTCTCTATATGCTCGGCAATGATGGGAATATATACATCATTTCCATCCGCAATCAAATCGATTTCGGCTTCTTTTCCTGGAATATAGGAATCGATCAATACTGGATATACAAGTGCCGTTCCATTTACCATTCTATTCAATAAGCTTTCCTTGGAGCGGATGATTTCCATTCCCTGGCCGCCAATTACATAGGATGGGCGTAAGAGCACTGGAAAACCGATTGCCTCTGCACGGACAATTAATTGTTCTTCACCATTAGCCATTGAACCCGGTACATGGGGGATATCCAGTTTTTGAAGTAGCTGATAAAAACGATCACGGTCTTCTAATTGATCAAGTGTATCGAAGGACGTCCCCAATAAATTGACACCGTATTCTTCCAGGCCTTTTGCAAGGTTTATCGCGGTCTGCCCACCAAATTGGACGATGACGTCTTCAATATCTTCCGCTTCTATTACATTAAGAACGTATTCAAGAGTTAAAGGCTCGAAATAAAGACGATCGGCTGTTGCAAAATCCGTACTTACCGTTTCAGGGTTATTATTGATCATGATCGTTTCAACATTTTCTTCCTGAAGTGCATAAACCCCGTGAACGGAACAGTAATCAAATTCGATTCCCTGTCCAATCCGGATAGGACCGCTGCCGATCATCAAAACTTTCTTTTTATCCGTTTTTTTCTGTTCGTTCTCCCCAAAATATGTTGAATAATGATAGTTCGTATGGGATGCGAACTCAGCTGCACATGTATCAACCGTTTTGTAAACAGCCGTGAGGCCGAATGATTTCCGGTGTGCCCTCAATTCCTTCTCACTAACATTCCATATGGAAGCAAGATATTTGTCGGAGAAGCCCTTTTCTTTGTATAGCTGAAGTTCTTCTTTTGTAACCAAATCGATTGTCTTGCCGGTGATATCATTTTCAATCTCGATCAGCGATGCAAATGATTGAAGGAAGAAATAATCAATGATGGTCGCTTCATGTATTTCTTCAACTGTCACACCTTTACGTAGCATTTCAAAAATGACAAAAATGCGTTCGTCAGATTTCTCAGTAAGCTTTTCCCATAGTTCAGGAACGGTTTTATCTTTTAACGATAAAAGTTGCAGTCCATTCGTCTTTAGTTCCAGCGAATCGACGGCCTTTTGAACTCCACCTTCAAAGCTGCGATGTAAAGCCATCACTTCACCTGTTGCCTTCATCTGAGTTCCCAATTGCCGGTTTGCGGTCGTGAATTTATCGAATGGCCATCTCGGGAACTTCACGGCTACATAGTCAAGAGCAGGTTCGAAGCTGGAATAAGTACTTTTCGTTACAGGATTGATGAGTTCCGATAGATGGTATCCGACGGCTAGCTTAGCGGCTATTCGTGCTATGGGATAACCTGTTGCTTTGGAAGCTAGTGCCGATGAACGGCTGACGCGTGGGTTTACTTCTATTAGATAATATTGTTTGCTATTAGGATCAAGTGCGAATTGAATATTACAGCCGCCAATGATTCCTAATGCAGAAATGATTTTTATGGAAGCAGCACGTAGCATTTGAAACTCATCATCAGATAAAGTCTGTGATGGTGCCACGACAATGGAATCACCTGTATGGATACCGACCGGATCGATATTTTCCATATTACAGATTGTAATGCACGTATTGTTACCATCTCGCATAACTTCATATTCGACTTCTTTATACCCGGCTATGCTTCTTTCAATCAAGCATTGTGTAATCGGGCTTTCTTGGAGTCCGCCCCGTACAAGCTCTTTAAATGCATCCAGTGAATCAGCAATCCCTCCGCCTGTGCCGCCAAGTGTATAAGCGGGACGAACGATGATGGGGAAACCGATTTTGTCGGCAAAAGCCAGCGCTTCTTCAAGAGTATGAACAATTGTACTGTCGGGAACGGGTTCATTTATTTCAAACATCAGCTCACGGAACAGTTCACGATCCTCCCCTTTTTTGATGGAGTCGATCGGAGTTCCTAATAATTTGACATTATGTTTTTCAAGCACTCCTGCATCATCCAATTGATAAGCAAGATTCAATCCTGTCTGACCGCCTAATGTAGCGAGCAGGCCATCCGGTTTTTCTTTGGCAATGATCTTTTCCAGTACATCAACTGTCAAAGGTTCGAAATAGACAGCATCCGCATTCATATCATCAGTCATGATCGTTGCCGGATTGTTGTTTACCAGTATGACTTTATATCCTTCTTCTTTTAAAGCGAGGCAGGCCTGTGTACCTGCATAATCGAATTCGGCGGCCTGCCCGATGACAATCGGCCCCGAACCGATCACTAAAATGGTCTGTATCGTGTTGTCCTTAGGCATATGCTTTTTCTCTCCCGCTATAATCAATTATCATTTGTAAAAAGTCGTTGAATTGTGATGAGCTCTCAATGGGACCTGGATTTGCCTCTGGGTGGTACTGGGTAGTGAAGATTGGCAGGTCTTTATGCATGAGTCCCTCAACTGTGCCATCATTCACATTTCTGAAGCGAACTTGGAGTGGTGTTCCCTGTAAGCTCGGTTCATCCACCTCATAACTATGATTTTGAGAACTCATATACACCTTTTTCGTTTTCAAATCGACCACGGGCTGGTTCGCACCGCGATGTCCAAACAGCATTTTTTTTGTATTTCCCCCAAAGGCAAGGGCCGTTAATTGATGACCGAGGCAGATGCCCATCGTTGGGAAATTCGTAATGACCTTTTTTATATTACCTAAAAGATATTCCAGCTGTTTTGGATCCCCAGGCCCATTTGAAAGCAAAATACCATCGGGCTTCAATTCCTTGATTTGTTCAAATTCAGTATCGAATGGCACGACAGTGACCCGGCAGCCCTGCTCAACCAATGAATCCAATATGGATTTTTTATAACCAAAATCCATCATCACAACGTGTTTGGAACCTTCCCCGAAGCTTTCAATCTCTTTAGTGGAAACTGAGGCTACATGCGCTTCTAGACCATTCAGAGAGGCTTCGAACGTGAATGCAGTTTCTGCAGTGATGGCTGCCTGCATGGAGCCTTCCTGTCTTATATTCTTTACGACCGCTCTTGTATCCACATGACTCAATAGAGGAATATTCCATTTGTCTAAATATTCACCAAGGGAATATTTAGCTTGGTAATGAGAATGGCTCATTTTTCCTTCATATACAATAACACCGGCAACATGCGGCTTCTTACTTTCAAAATCATATTCATTAATTCCGTAATTTCCGATTAAAGGATATGTGAAAATGACAATTTGATCTTTATATGAAGGATCCGTCAATACTTCCTGATATCCTGTCATTCCTGTAAAAAAAACAATCTCTCCAGTGATTGCTTTTTCAGTCGATTTAGTCAGCAGTTCCCCTTCAAAAACGGAACCATTCTCTAAATGTAGATAGTTTTTCATGTTTTCACCTCTGTAGATGACGTATATTTATATATAGAATAGCATAATTATTCATTTTGTTCTATAAAAATTCAATAAATTTAGATTGTTTGTTTTATTGCCAATATTTTTTTAATTTTCCCAATCGCTGTATCGATGTCTGCTTCCGTAACTGTCAGGGGTGGGAGTAAACGAAGTACTTTAGGTCCTGCACTCAATACAAGCAACCCCTCTTCTTGAAGTTCCATTAAAAACCCTTGAACATCTTGTTTACATTCAATTCCGACCATCATCCCAAGCCCGCGAATCTCTTTCACTTCTTCCGTATCCTTCAGTGCGTTTGTCAATGCACTCTTAAGATATTCAGCCTTTTTCACAGTTTCTTTTAAAAACCCTGATTGGAAGATTTCATTTAAAACCGCTTCCGCAGCCGAGACACTAACCGGGTTACCGCCAAAAGTGGAACCATGACTTCCAGGGTTAAAGTACTCCGCTAGGTTGTCCTTTCCAATCATTGCCCCTATAGGCAGGCCATTTCCAAGCCCTTTTGCCGAAGTGATGATATCCGGTTGGAGATTAAAATGCTGGAATGCAAAAGGTTTCCCTGTCCGTCCTATCCCAGTCTGAATTTCATCAATGATAAGTAGGGCTCCATGTTTTTCGCATTGAGTTTGAATCGCGTCTAAATACGATTGCTGTACAACATGGATGCCACCCTCTCCTTGAACTATTTCAATCATGACAGCCGCCGTATTTTCATCTATGGCTACATTCACGGCATCATTGTCATTAAATGGAACATATTCAAATGAAGCTAGCATTGGTCCAAAACCAGTCTTGATTTTTTCCTGCCCTGTTGCTGCCATCGTTGCAAACGTACGCCCGTGGAAAGACTGTAGGCACGTGACAATTTTACTTTTCCCAGTAGCTTTACGCGCTAGTTTGATAGCTGCCTCATTCGCCTCGGCACCACTGTTAGCAAAAAACACCTGACTTAAACCGGAGGCATCCGCCAGCATTTTGGCTGTACGTTCCTGTATGGAACTTTGAAACATGTTCGATACATGCCAATATTTATTAAGCTGTTCCGTGACAGCCATTTTTACCTTCTGATGACAATGGCCAAGATTCAAAACCCCGATTCCTGATGTGAAATCCAGATACTCTTTACCTGTTGTACTCGTAATCTTCATTCCTATCGCTGAGTCTGGCTCAATGTTCCACCTTGCATATGTCGGAAATAAAGAACTCATTGAAATACCCCTTCTTCCTGCAAAAATTTTGTACCGATGAATTGTCCGCCTTCATAAAATGGATCTTTTCCACTCACGATCATCACTTCTTCAACACCTTTATTCAGCACGGACAACGCTGTAGTGACTTTTGGAATCATTCCTCCATGAATGCTTCCATCCATGATTAAATCCTTCGTTTCCGTTTCAGTCAATTTCTCAATGATCCGCTCATTCTTTAAGACCCCTTTAACATCGGTGACAAATAAACACATATCCGCCGATAGTGCCTTCGCCACGGAACCTGCAGCCATATCAGCATTCACATTTAATTTTGTACCTTCTTCGGTAGTGGCTATTGGCGTCAATACCGGACAATACCCTTTTTCAAATAGCATGCCAATTAACTCCGTATCGACTTGTTGTATCTCACCAACTGCCCCAAGTTTCTGTTCATCAATATACTCACCTATCAGGATTCCGCCGTCAGAACCATTTAAACCCACTGACTTAATGCCGTGTGCTTCCAATTTATGAACGAGACTGCGGTTCGATTTGCCTGCAAGCATAAGTTCCACGATTTCCATCACTTCAGTGGTCGTTTTTCTTAAACCATTTTCAAAGACTGGTTCAATTTCATATTTTTCAAGCATCGAATTGATATCAGGGCCGCCTCCATGAACAAAGACAATTTGGCAGCCGCCTTTTTGCAACTCTTTAACACTATTGAAAAATGACTCCGTTAACTCATTAATGATGCTGCCTCCGCACTTTATGACCAATATGTTCACTTTTCAACACCCCTTATGAACGATAGCTTCCGTTTATTTTCACATAATCATAAGTTAGATCGCAGCCCCATGCCGTCCCTGTTTCATTACCATCTTTCAAATAAACATGAATGATGATACTTTCATTTTCCAAGTATGCTTTGGCATCTTCCTCAGAAAACTGGATTGGCTCACCTTCTTTAAGAACGACGATATCTCCAAACATAATCGTTGTTTGATCCGGATGGAAACCAACTCCGCTTCTCCCCATCGCAGCAATGATTCGTCCCCAATTTGCATCCGCTCCAAAAGCTGCCGTTTTCACTAAATTTGATCCAACGATCGTCTTCGCCATCATCTGTGAATCTTGCTTCGTATGCATGCCATGAACATTCACTTCTATCAGTTTCGTTGCACCTTCTCCGTCTTTCGCGATTTGTTTGGCCAGATTTTCGGAAGTTTGTTTTAATAATTCCAAGAAGACAGACCATTCTGGATGGTTAGGTGTCAAAGGTTCATTGTTCGCTTCTCCATTCGCTAGCACTAACACCATATCATTCGTTGAACAATCACCATCAACCGTGATTTGATTGAATGTATCATTGGTTATCGAAGATAATGCTTGCTGTAAATCATTCGGTTCAATGACAGCATCCGTCGTAATGAAACCTAGCATGGTGGCCATGTTTGGATGAATCATCCCCGAACCCTTCGCAGCTCCGCCCATTTTCACGGTTTTACCGTCAATACTTGTTTCATAACCACAACTCTTCGTTACGATATCCGTTGTTAAAATGGAGGTACCAAAATCCTTTGCTGCTTCAGGTGTATTTTCCGGTTGCAATGACTCTATGCCTTTTTTAACTTTTTCCATTTCCATATATTCCCCGATGACTCCCGTTGATGCCACTGCAAATGAATGATCTTCCATGCCGAACTTTTGAGCGGCAAGTTTCCTCATTTCCTTGGCATCTTTTAAACCCTGCTCTCCTGTACAAGCATTCGCACAAGCACTATTCACTACAACTCCGTGAAGTTTTCCAGTAACGGCAATGCTATCCTTCGTTATATTGATAGGAGCGGCTTGAACTACATTTTGTGTATAAACCGCCGCGGCTGATGCTGGGACCTCCGTAAAAATAATACCAACATCTTTTTTGGAGTAGCGCAATCCTGCATGCACTCCTGATGCCTTAAACCCTTGAGGCATTAAAATATTTCCTTCTTGAACTTGTTTGATTTCTTCAACTGGCTGTAGTGTTTTCATATTTCCCTCCAAATTTTTTACGGATATAGTGGACTGTTCCATAGTCCTGCCGTTTCTTCTAAACCCATTAATATATTTGCATTTTGAATGGCCTGCCCTGCAGCACCCTTCACTAAATTATCAATAACGGAAACAACCGTTACCTTACCTGTTCTTTGATCATATGAGACACCAATATCGCAAAAGTTCGATCCATATACCTGTTTCGTGGATGGAAAGCGATCGAGCGGCTGCACCCGGACAAATGGATGGTTTTCGTATACTGTTTCGTATAAATCCTTTAATTCAGCATTTGAGGTTTCCCGATTTACCTTGATATACATCGTTGCCATGATTCCTCTAGTCATTGGAACTAGATGGGTATTGAAGGTAATCGGCTGTAAATCTGATGACCACCGTCCAAGCTGTTGTTCGATTTCCGGTATGTGCTGATGTTGATTCACCTTATAAATTTTAAAGTTCTCATTCATTTCACTAAAATGTGTTACGGCCGAAAGTGATTTACCCGCCCCGGAAACCCCGGATTTTGCATCGATGATCACCTCTGCGGATGCACCAGCCAATCCTTCAGTGAATAAAGGGGCAAGACCTAAAAGTGAAGCTGTTGGGTAGCACCCTGGATTTGCAACAATCTTTGCTTTCTTTATTGATTTTTCATTCCATTCAGTCAATCCATATACAGCTTTTTCAACAATATGCTGTGGTGCGGCTGGTTTTTTATACCAATGTTCGTATTCTCCTGGGGTTTGAAGCCTGAGATCTCCTGATAGGTCGATTACTTTAATATCAAGGTCTGAAAATTCCGAAATTAATTGTGAGGAAATCCCCGAAGGAGTTGCAAGAAATACAATATCAGAGTTTTTTGCAATCACTTCCGGATCAATTTCTTCTAATTTATCATTCATATGCATTAAATGTGCATTTTCTTCATATAAACTTCGACCGGATTGAGATGAAGTATGTAATGATTTTATTTTTAATTGCGGATGGTTATTCAATAATCTTATTAGTTCCACCCCTCCATAACCTGTTGCACCTACTATTGATACGTTCATTAAACCATCTCCTATAATTTTAAGTCCCTGTCATTCTTTGATTCTATTATTATAAGACTGAATAAAAATAAAATCAAATGTATTTTTATAAAATTTTAAACTTAGCATTTTATCGGGAAACTCCCACTAAAACTTCTATATTTATCCAAAAATGTTGACTACTAGTGATTTTTCCGTTTAAATCAAAGATAGTAATTGTGTAATAACGGTAACTGAAAGGTGGTCATATACATGAATGAATTTTCGTTTTCTAATCGGATGCATACACTTTTAGATAATAATCAGCACGTTAAACATATAGAAAAAGGGCGCTTCCTTTTTCAGGAGAGCACCCTAGCCAGTGATTTATATTACATTTTAAAAGGCAAAGTAGAAGTGAGCAAGGTTGTTCCGGACGGCCGGGAATTAACTATGCGCATTTGTTCGGAGAATGATTTGGTTGGGGAAACAGTCCTTTTTTCTCAGAATCCGAAATATATGATGAATGCAAAAATGTTGGAAGATGGAACTGTAGCGGTTATTTCCAAAGAATCATTAGAAGGGAAAATCGCTTCCGATAGCCATCTTGCTGTTGATATGATGACATGGCTATCCGCTCTAAACCGTAAAAATCATGCTAAATTCCGCGATATGTTCCTACACGGTAAGAAAGGTGCATTTTACTCCACTCTCATCCGTTTATCCAATAGCTATGGCACAGTAGTTGAAGACGGCAAAGTTATCAATCTTCCCTTTACAAACCAAGAACTCGCCAATTTTTGCGGCACATCTCGTGAGGTCGTCAATCGTTTGCTCGCTCATTTAAGGAAAAACAATATCGTCTCCATCAACAAGGGACACATCACGATTCTTGACGTTGACTATTTAAAACAGGAAATCGACTGTGAAAACTGTCCAATTGAAATCTGTACCATCGATTAAAAACTCCACAATAAAAGTGAGAATACATAATTCCATACTTATCTTAAAATGATCGGATTATTTTTCAGGCTCATTCATCCCTGGGACCATCGAATAATTTTCATGACTGATAAAATGCATAAAAAAAGTATAAAAGAAATCATTTCAACTATCTACAGGCGTCCACGGTCTATACAAATATGCATATTGAATTTTATTGAATCAAGGGATGGCGAAGTGCCATCCCTTGATTTTTTCATATTCCAGGAGTTTGAGAACTTATTGTTTGTCACCCGCCAATGAATGACATTTCGATTTTCCCCTGTTTTTTCACCGTTCCCGCTGCCCGCTCATCTGAATAACGGTCGTCCCTCTGGTTCCAAAGTGAAATGATGAAGTCAGTCAATTCTTCATCTGCCATGTCAGAACGGAGCAATGACTTCAAATCATGTCCCTTTCCATTAAATAGACATGTATATAAACTTCCGTTGGCAGAAAGACGTGCACGAGTACAGCTGGAACAAAAAGACTCGGATACGGATGTTATGAACCCCACTTCGGCAGTAGATCCTTTATACCTAAAGCGTTTTGCCACTTCTCCATAATAATCTTCTTCAACTGGTTCAAGATCGAATTCAGCCTGGAGTATCTCGAGCAACTCTTTTTTCGTAATGACATTCTTCAACTGCCAGCCATTTGTATGTCCGACATCCATGAATTCTATATAACGTAATGGAATGCCCTCTTCTTTACAAAAACGGGCCATCGGCAGGATTTGAGATTCATTGGCTTCTTTTTTCACTACCATATTCACTTTTACTCCAAGACCGGCTTCTCTTGCAGCAGCTATGCCTTCAAGAACCGGCTTTATCCCGATACCCCTGCCGTTCATTTTCTTAAAAAGTTCCTCATCGAGGCTGTCTAAACTGATATTCACCCTCTGTAAACCAGCTGCCTTTAAATTCGCGGCATGTTTTTTCAGAAACACACCGTTTGTGGTCAACCCAATATCTTCTATACCTTCAATTTTAATGAGCTCTGAAATCAGTGTTGTAAGTTCTTTCCGCAGTAGAGGCTCCCCGCCTGTCAATCTTAGTTTTTTAACGCCCAAGCTTGCAAATATTTTAGAAAGCCTTACGAGTTCCTCATAAGACAAGAGCTCACTTTTAGGCAAAAATTGAAATTTTTCATGAAAAATTTCAGCCGGCATGCAATATTGACAGCGAAAGTTACACCGGTCTATGACGGAAATTCTTAAATCCCTAAGTGGTCTGTGCAAGGAATCTTTAATATGACGGATCAATTAACCACTCCTATCCGAAAGTATTAGAAAAAACCAGTTCATAAACAGTGGCACCACATATTCGGGTCACAGTTTTTTGACTGGCTTTAAGTTCTATTACGTGGTAATTATTTAATTCCTAATGCTATTTTAGCATATCTGGACATTTTATCTTTCGACCATGGCGGACTCCAGACAATCTTCACATCTGTTTCCTTGACCTCTGGAATATCTTCCAGAACCAGTTTCACTTGATCGACAATCGTCCCAGCAAGTGGACATCCCATAGAGGTCAATGTCATTGATACTGTAGTCAGGCCTGCTTCATCCATATCCACATCATACACCAAACCTAAATTCACGATATCTATACCAAGCTCCGGGTCAATGACCTGCTCCAAAGCTCCTAAAATAATGTCTTTTGTATCTTGATCCACTTCAATCACTCCTTTTATGAGAAATCTCTCGTTTTAGATATAGTCGGTTTCATCATTATTTGTCCAATTTAGACTTTACACTATGTCCGTATTAGAATCATAACAGATTTCGAGTGAGTACTTAAGCTTTTTGCACAGTTGGCTGTAAATGTTTCTCGAACCAGTCTGCTGTCATAAGCACACCTTCTCTACTGACCTTATGACCAGCTTTAGGGTCCAGGATAAAATCAATTTTTTCATCTGCTTCATTATACCCTGCTTTTACTCCCTCATAAAAGCTGTATGCATGTTGATAAGGTACAACGGGATCTTTAGCACCATGCCAAAAAAGTAACGGGCGGTTAGAAAGCCTATCCTGGTTAAGACTCAAATCAAATGGCTTGAGCTGTTCAATCACCTTGGCTACTTCCTCATCAGTAGCAGGGAATTTCACTTTCCTTTTCTTAATCTCTTCCATTTGGAGTTCTGCATACGCGACATATGAAGGATTCCCCATTAAACTGACGCCGGCCGTTATCCAGTCATATGCTGCCAGGGCCCCGTTAGTCACAATTCCACCCATCGAGGTGCCCGCTACACCAATTCTGTCAGGATCGATTAATTTTCTGGACAAAAAATCCTCCTTCATAAATGATATATCCTTGATGGTCTGTAAAACCATTTCCCAAAAACGGGGCATCATTTGAGAATCACTTAAACCAGCTTCCCTTTCGCCATGATGAATCACATCGGGAAGTAGCACACGAAACCCCTTTTCAGCCATTAAATATGCATAGTGAAGATTGTGTTCTTTTGCACTTTGAAAACCATGTATAAAAATAATTAGCGGCAATTCCTGATGGTAAGTGGTCTGCTCACTTATGTGTAAAACAGGAATAGTTCCAATTTGTTCTTTTTCAATTATGATCAAGATAACCCCTCCGAATAGTTTGTTCCGGTTTTCACCTAAAGGTTTTTTTCAAATGCCCTCTCATAAGAACTTTGATTATGCTCCTATTTCCATTCCTTTAGATCTGTACTTCACTTTTACGTATTATCATCCAGCGTATAGTAATATCATACAGGAATGCATAAAGAATGAAAAAGATTTACATTTACTTTAAAATAGTCTTAACAATATTTGCATATAATGAAATCAAAAAGAACAGAAGGTGTACACATGGCTGAGAAACATTTAATCGTATTGGATCTTGATGGTACTTTACTTACCGATAAAAAAACAATTTCCCCAAGGACTAAAAAAACACTACTGAAACTAAAAGAAGATGGACACGAAGTTATGATTGCTACCGGGCGTCCCTTTCGCTCAAGTGAACTTTATTACCGGGAATTGGGGTTAACTACACCAATCGTTAATTTCAATGGCGCTTTCGTCCATCACCCATTACAGACAAGCTGGGGGGTATACCACTCTCCACTGGATATAAGTGTTGCGAAAGATATTGTTGAAGCATGTGATCAGTTTCAATATCACAACATCATCGCAGAGGTCCGGGATGAGGTTTATGTCCATTACCATGATGATAAATTGATGAACATGTTCAATGTAGGAAATCCGATCATGAAGACGGGTGACTTACGCAATTACCTTCAGGATTCCCCAACTTCTATGCTAATTCATACAGATAGTGAATATGTGGGACAGATTCGTCAGCATTTATCCGATGTCCATGCAGAATTGGTCGATCATCGACGCTGGGCAGAGCCTTTTCATATCATCGAAATCATTAAGAGCGGGCTAAGTAAAGCTGTGGGTCTACAACGGGTATCCAACTATTTGGAAATCCCCCAAAACAGGATTATCGCTTTCGGAGATGAAGATAATGATTTGGAAATGCTTGATTACGCGGGAACGGGCGTTGCTATGGGAAATGCCATCTCACCTGTAAAAACGGTGGCAAATACGACAACATTGACGAATGAAGAAGATGGTATTGCCGTCTTCCTCGAAGAAAAATTTAATATAAAATCCTGATACGTCAATTTTTACCTTCATAAAATCTCTCTTTGTAGCCAAACTAATATGGACAACAGCTTCCTTTCTGTTGTCAACAACGCTCAGAATCGGAGGAGATAAGCATGGGTAAAAGCAGTAAATCTAAACGATTTGTACAGCAGGGCAAAGATAGTGTTGCCAGGCATGCAGAAAAAATCCCTTATCACACTACGTTTGAAGAGGCTGAAAAAGACAGGTTGAGAATTATGTCTGAACAAAGCTATGGTGGCTTCTGATGGGAAACAAATTATTTCAAAAAGCTAGAGAATTTGTTGAAGAAGCTCTCCACTCTGAGCATGACGGTGACCAGCAAAAGACAGAGGATATCGCTAAAAATGCGCTTTCATCGGCTTTTGCCAACACGTCCGAGGCCGAAAAAGAACAACTGCGAGAATTACAAGAAGAGCTGGAAAACCACTCGAAATAAAGCGAAAGCCTCCAGGAAATCCTGGAGGCTTTCACTTTGTTGACTAGCTATTTCGTACCTTTCCGCCTTTTTCACCAATCTCTTTATAAAAACCTTTCCCATGCGTTTCGGAAGTTGCCTCTCCGCCTTTTTGTCCAATTTCTTGATAGAAATCCTTATCATGTTTTTCCGATGTCGCCTCTCCGCCCTTTTGTCCAATTTCCCGGTAAAAATCCTTGTCGTGATTTCTTGAAGTGGCTTCCCCGCCTTTACGTCCTGCTTCTTGTCTGCTCATTTTTTCGTCGTTAGCCATTTTCATCACTCCTCATAAGATTTTATATTGGCGCTACACTATAAGAATTAGCCGTTTTGTTCCAGCAATAAACTTAAAACGCCGAAATATCCCCATTTGTCATCGAAGTGTAATGGCCTTAATTTCCTGTTAATATCACTCCCTGCGAAAGGTACCGACAATCCCTGAAGTTTCTATGATGTTTGTGAACGCGTGCGGATCAACTTCTTTGATGATCCGTTCAAGGTCATACAATTCATACCTAGTAATGACAATCAACAACATTTCCTTATTTTCATTAGTAAACGCACCTTTTGCGGGTACCCTTGTAATTCCGCGAACTAACTTTGCATGGATTGCCTGTTTAAGTTCTTCGCTTTGCTTTGTAATGATCATGGCTGTAAGCTTCTCATGACGCGTATGTATTGCGTCCACAACACGTGTCGATGTGTATAGGGTAACAAGAGTATACAAAGCTTTTTCCGGTCCATATACTGCACCTGCCGTAACAATGATCACACCATTCAGCAGAAATAAATAAGTACCTACAGGTTTATCCTTCTTCTTTGATAGAAGCATGGCGATGATATCCATCCCACCAGTCGATGCACCATACTTCAAGGTGATCCCCACACCTACTGCCGCGATGACCCCGCCAAACACTGCATTCAATAATATGTCAGGTGACCAGCGCGTTATGGGGATGAATTCCATGAAAAGGGACATCAAGACAACGCTCAGAAAACTATAAAAGGTAAAGGACTTTCCGACTTTCCGCCAAGCAATGATCGTTACTGGAATGTTCAATAAAAGCAATAGAATACCTGTCGATACATTAAAAGGGGCAAAAGAACCTATCATCCTTGATAGAAGCTGTGCCACTCCTGTAAAGCCGCTTGCATAAACATTTGCCGGTATTAGAAAAAAGTTCATTGCAATTGCATTCAGCAACGCCCCGACCACAACTATGATAATTTTCTTAATTTCACCACTATACATCCTAAAAACCTCCATTTCACCCTTATCCTATTATCTTTTTACCGTTGATTATTTATTCTATTTACGTAGAGATTGAATTTTTACCGTTACGTGCTACACTAAAAAGAAGAGTGACTACTCATTTTCTAAAAATTGTAAAAAAGAAAGCAGGTGTATTATGGCTATCACAATTCTTGCAGATAGTGCGTGTGATTTGCCATTGTCTTTCTATAAGGAAAACAATGTATCATTGATCCCTTTACAAGTTCATCTTGATGGGAAAAATTATGAAGATTTACTTACCATTAATTCTCATGAAGTCTTTCAGGCGATGATTGACGGAAAATCTCCGAAAACATCGCAAACTTCTCCAGAATACCTCATAGATCTTTTCACACAGTTTGCCTTGGAGAAAAAACAAGGGATTTATATAGCCTTCTCCTCCGAGTTATCCGGAACGTATCAAACGGCAGTGATGATTCATAATCAGGTGAAAGAAGAGTACCCAGACCTTGACATTGAAATCGTCAATACGAAATGCGCTTCAATGGGTGTCGGTTTAATCGTAAAGAAAGCAGCAGAACTAGCAGCAAACGGTGCCTCTAAAGAAGAAATTCTTGCTGACATCGATTTTTACACTAAGCATATGGAGCATTTATTCACTGTAGATAATCTTGAATATTTAGCTCGTGGCGGCCGCATCTCCAAAACTTCTGCCCTTGTTGGCGGATTATTAAACATTAAACCGTTATTACATGTAGAAGATGGGAAGCTTGTGCCACTTGAAAAGATACGTGGTAAAAAGAAATTGATTAAACGTGTAATCGAATTAATGCATGAAAGAGGCAAAAATTTAACAACCCAAACGATTGCCATCAGTCATGGAGATGATGAAGAAACGGCATTGGAGTGGAAAGAAGCCATCCAAAATGAATTCGGGACAACGGATTTCATCATCCATACTATCGGCTCGGTCATCGGTGCACATGCCGGTCCTGGTACAATTGCCCTCTTCTTCCTAAACGATACCCCTGAGAAATCATAAACATACATACTCCCTTCCATAATTGTGAACAATACATATTGATCATGATTTTGGAAGGGAGTTTTTATTATGTCAAAAACAAAAGATAACAATAAAAGACCAAAAGATAACCAAGCGATAAATGCTGAAAAAAATATCGCTTATCAGGAAAACCTCGCTGCAGGTAAACACTCCTATTCGAAGAAAACGGATCATCAATGAAGCTTGGGGCTTGCCCCCTTGCTTGTTTAATAGGCAGTCCCCGATTTAACATAAGGCCTATATGGTTGTCTTCCTTTCACACTTTCTCTATAATAAAGGAAATAAAACCTGCTGGAGGTAAGTGATGGCAAAGGAAAATTCATTTGATATTGTATCCAAAGTAGACTTCTCAGAAGTAACGAATGCAGTTACGATGGCTATGAAGGAAATTCAGACCCGCTATGATTTTAAAGGGAGCATAAGCAGCATCACCATTGAAAAGGAAGACCTCATTTTAGTATCTGACGATGAATATAAGCTCGAGCAGTTGAAGGATGTTCTCATCAGCAAACTCATTAAACGGGACGTACCAATCAAGAATCTGGACTATGGTAAATTAGAAGGAGCTTCTGGCGGAACCGTCCGCCAACGGGCAAAGCTAATTCAAGGCATTGATAAAGAACAAGCAAAAAAAATAAATACCATCATTAAAAATAGTGGTCTTAAAGTGAAAAGCCAAATTCAAGATGATCAAATCCGTGTTACCGGAAAAAACCGCGATGATTTGCAAGGAATCATATCCGCAATCCGTGGCGCAGACCTTTCCATTGATGTACAATTCTTAAATTACCGCTAAGTAAGAAGGCCTCACCTGCTTTGGGTGGGCCTTTTTTATATGTAGTTGCAGCTACGGCATTACCTTCTTACCTCAAATGAATCTCCTTCATCGAACATGGTAAGACTATTCATGTTCCCTCAATTAATCATTCGAAATTTTCTCAAAGAAGGTTAATTTTCCCATGTTTTCATTTACCAAAAAGAAGGAATAGAAAAAGCGTAGATAATTAAACAGGAGGCGTTTTAATCTTGACTACTCAAAACCAAAACCAGAACAAACAAGGTTTTCCACCTCAACATCAACAGCATCAACCTGGAGTGGAAACAAAAATGGAACCGAACCCTGATTCAGTTAAAGCAACCTACAAAGGAAGTGGCAAACTAAAAGGTAAAACGGCAATCATAACAGGAGGAGATAGCGGAATCGGTAAATCGGTTGCGATTTATTACGCAAAAGAAGGAGCGAATGTGACAGTTGCTTACTTGGATGAACACGAGGATGCCAAAGCGACAAAAGAATTGATTGAAAAAGAAGGCCAGAAATGTTTACTCATTTCCGGGGATATCGGTAATGAAGCCTTCTGTCAGGATGTCGTCAAAAAAACGGTTGATGAATTCGGCGGGTTGGACATTCTAGTCAACAACGCCGGAGAACAGCATGTACAGACAAGTATCCTTGACATTTCAGCTGAACAATTGGAAAAAACGTTCCGCACGAATATTTTTTCGATGTTCCACTTAACCAAAGCTGCATTGAAGCACCTTAAAAAAGGAAGCAGCATCATTAATACAACCTCTATCACAGCCTATCAGGGCAACCCGAAACTAATCGATTACTCTTCAACAAAAGGAGCAATACTGGCATTTACGAGAGCTCTTTCAAACTCCATTTCAAAAGATGGAATCAGAGTGAACGGTGTTGCGCCAGGCCCAATCTGGACACCATTGATTCCTGCCTCATTCGGCGAAGAGGATGTTGCCAAATTCGGACAAAATACTCCAATGGGCCGCGCAGGGCAGCCAGAGGAATTAGCACCGGCCTATGTTTATTTGGCAAGTGATGATTCATCCTATGTCAGTGGACAAGTCATCCATGTAAATGGCGGTACCGTTGTAAACGGATAAAAATGAACGAAAAAAGCAGTGGATTTCGAATATTGAAATCCACTGCTTTTCTTTTTCTATTGACGGTTAACACGGAAATATAATAAGAAGTATGGTAAGGGGTGCAGGCCTCGAACGAATGATTCTCATTCAAAAGATTCAGACTACAATTCCAGCAAAAAATCATTACTTTTCATGCAATGCCCTTTCGATTAATAAGACATGGCCATCGACCCTTGCTTGATGGATCTGCAAGAATGTCTTTCCACGAAATGATGCGGAATGATTGACCCAGAAGGAGTATCCCCAGTTTGCAGCATCTGAATGATTCCCTTAGCGGCCTGATATCCTAAATCGAAGATATTAATATCAACTGAAGTCAGGGCAGGTAATGATAGTTCAGAGAAAAGAACATTATTGAAGCTGACGATGGACATTTCTTCGGGAGTGCGTACACCCATTTCGCGAAGAGAATGCACGATGCCAAGAGCCATAAGATCATCACTGACCACCAATGCGGTTGGTGGTTCATCGATGGTTAGTAATCTTTTCGCAGCTGCTTGTCCGCCTTCATGCAGAAGGTCTTCGTGCAAGATGTATTCACTTCTAGGAGCGATTCCTACCCTTTTTAATGCACGTTCGAATCCTAATAAGCGATCAAGTGTCATAACAAGGGTTACATCGCCGCCGATGAATCCAATCCTTTCGTGCCCTAGCTGAATGAGGTAATCCGTTGCTTGTTCGGCTGCCAGAACATTATCATTATCGACATATGTTATCTCCTCGATAAAATCATAGGGTTTTCCAATGATGACAAAAGGAAAATCCCTTGCTCTCAAATAGGTAAGAATTTGATCGTTCATCCTTGAATACATCAGGATTATGCCATCAACCATCCCCCCCTGCACCATATTGACGACCCCTTCGTAGATTTCATCTTCTGTTTTTCCCGTGCCCAGCAATAGTGAATAGTGGTTTTCCTGAGCCCCTTCACTAAGACCTTGGAGAATTGTAGGAAAAAAAGGATTTTGATAATAATCATTTGACGAACTTGGAAGAACCAAGCCAATGATCCTTGTTGACTGATTAGCAAGACTGCGTGCGATGAAATTCGGGTGGTAACCTAATTTTTCCATAGCCTTACGCACTCGTACCTTTGTTTTTTCACTTATCCGAGGATTATTTGCAATCACTCGAGAAACTGTCGAAGGAGCAACTTTCGCCAGCTGTGCCACATCTTTTATCGTGATGGCCATGCACTTCCCCTCTCCCTTCTTTAGCCTTTATTGACTTCATTCATAATAAAGTGAATACCAATAAACACTTCTCTAATAAATTTTATATTTATACATTTGTACGTATTCATAATACACTCAGTTCAATAGTTATATCCATACTTTTTTTAATGTTTGTTGAATTTTTCAGAAAATACATACTTTTCCGTTTTTTTGTCTCTTTTTTTTAAAATCAAAAAGAAGCTGATGTTGGATCAGCTTCTAAAAAAACGGAAGGTCTATTGGGAATAAAGAAGTCAGACGACTAACTACATAGGTTTTTCGCTAATTTCCAATCAAATCCATAGAAGTGGTTTACAGATCAATAACGATAAATCCTCGTTTCATATGGACGTAAATCAATAAGGGAGCCCTCAGGACACTCCTTATAATTCGCTAGCAAAAGTTCCATTCCCCCCCAATAGGAAAGGTCGATTTGGTGGTGATTCACACTAAAGTTACACACTACCATCACTGAATTTTCATTCATATTTCTTGTATAAATATAAAGTTCAGGGTGATCTTCCCATAATAATTCATATTCCCCATATACAAGGACCTGATGTTTTTTTCGAAGTTCAATCATCTTTTTATAAAAATGATAAATGGATGACGGGTCATTCTTCTGCTGTTCAACATTAATGGCCCGGTAATTGGAATTAACCTTCATCCAAGGCGTTCCGTTTGTGAATCCACTATTTTCCTTTTCATTCCATTGCATGGGTGTTCGTGAATTATCACGGCCGCTATGCCATATTATGTGCATAATCTCATCATGTGGACGACCTTTGGAAGTCTCAATCCGGTAAAAGTTTTTCATTCCAACATCATCATAATCATCAATTGAATCAAATTGGACATTCGTCATACCTATTTCCTGACCTTGATAAATAAAAGGTGTCCCTTGCATGAAAAAATATAAAGCCCCAATCATTTTTGCGCTTTCCAACCAATATTGATGATCATTTCCCCAGGTGGATACACTTCTCGGCTGGTCATGATTTTCAAAAAACAAAGCATTCCACCCTTTGTTTTTCAGTCCCTTTTGCCATTTGGTCATTGTGCGCTTTAACCCCTGAACATCAACATCGTGATTCTGTCCCCTATTCCAAAGCCCAAGATGTTCAAATTGAAATATCATATTGAACTTCCCATTCGTTTCCCCGACCCATTCTTCCGCCTGCTCAATCCGGACGCCATTGGCCTCACCGACCGTCATGATATCATACTTAGAGAAAGTCTCTTCTTTTAATTCCTGAAGGTAATCCAGAATCCCATCCTGATTGGTGTGCATTTCAAACGCAGGTACATACTGATGCCAATAAGGATTGGGCATATCCGGCAGGCCTTCACGCTTATGAATATGCGTGATCGCATCAATCCGGAAGCCATCGATTCCCTTATCGAGCCACCAATTGACCATTTCATATAATGCCTGTCGCACATCAGTATTTTTCCAGTTTAAGTCTGGCTGCTTTTCGGCAAATAAATGTAAATAGGATTGATTGGTCCTTTCATCGAATTTCCAGGCACTTCCGGAAAAGATACTTTCCCAATTATTAGGCTCACGACCGTCCTGCCCATCCCTCCATATATACCAATCCCGTTTCGGATTATCGCGGGACGAACGTGACTCGACGAACCAGGGGTGCTCATCACTTGTATGATTCAGAACAAGATCGAGTATCACCTTCATCCCACGTCCGTGAACATCCTTCAATAACAGATCAATATCTTCGATCGAACCGAATTCATCTGAAACTGCTTGATAATCACTAATGTCATAGCCATTATCAGCATTGGGTGACTTATAAAATGGACAAATCCAAATAACGTCTATCCCTAAATCCTGCAGATAGTCAAGCTTTGAAATCAATCCTTTTATATCCCCAACTCCATCACCATTACTATCCATGAAGCTGCGCGGGTATATTTGATAGCAAACCGCTTCTTTCCACCAGGTCTTATTCATGCTATAACCTCCCGATCCTGTTTTCCACAAAGCCTTAGGGACAATGTTTGGCGGCTACCGACAATCGAGAGGTATATGATTATTTTGGTTGGTTCCGTTTGGAACGCTTAATAACCAAAGCAATGAATATACCAAAAATAAGAAGAACCAATCCTATAACTAACAGGTAAGGAATATTAATAATCGACTTAGGTGACAGCGTGTAGACTTCTGTCGTCTCCCTGTCGATTACGATAGAGTAGCTGTTGTCCTTACTGCGGACCAGATCTCCATTCAGCATACCTCTCAACTCTTTATTCTTTTCAAGTTCTTTATCAGTAAGATTAATCGTTTGGGTTTCAGTCGTATTGTTCATCGTGACGACAATCGTTTCATCACCATAAACACGCTTGAATACCGAAGTTCCGCCTTTCTCATATAAAAGCTCCACATCCCCTTTTGTCAAAGCTGGGTACATGTCTCTAAGATCTGAGAGCTTTGTAATATATTCCACCAATTCCTGTTCTGTCTTAAAATTCATCAATTTATGATTATCCGGGGCAATGTCGCCATTTAATGCAATTTCCGATCCATAAAATACGATTGGCACTCCCGGCATCGTATAAAGATATGACAACGCCATCTTCCATCTGGAACCTGGGTTTTCATTATGATCGGCTGCATCCTTTGTAAAACGGGGCATACCTTGAGTGTCCATGAACAATGCCTGAGGAGTACTTCCTCCAAATTCATCTTCACTCTTCGTAAACGCTTTAAAAACTGGCTTCAATTCTTTATCGGGAGCAGCAAACGCTTTCCGTAACTCCACATTTTGTGGATAAGCCATAAATGCACCGATCCCTGTCTCCTTGTAGCTTGATATCAATTCGGCATCCCCTTGAACATCGCCTATTGTATAAAAATTTGATTTTTCAGATTTGACTGCATCCACGAATTCCTTCCAAAAATCTTTTGCTACGTATTGGACTTTATTTAAACGGTATCCATCAATATTCGTTTCAGTTATCCACCATTTGGCAGCATCAAGTATATATGCCCGGGTTTCCTCATTGTCTTGATTCAAATCCGGAAGTCCATCGACCCAGCCTGTTTCCAAATCCTTTTGATTAGCGTCCTTGGAAATCTTTTTTTCTTCATGGAACCAATTCTCTTTATCATGATCGTTCAGCCAAGATGAATTAGGTCCCACATTATTGGCTTGAAAATCAATGATCACTTTCATATCGCGATTATGTGCCTCTTTCACGAGTTTTTTAAATTCTTTAATCGTGCCATAGTGTTTATCTGTCTTATAAAAATCGGTCACCCAATCCCCATGATAGCCATTATCTTCATTTGCAAAAATCGGTGAAAGGATGATAGCGGTATAACCCATATCTTTTAAATAATCTAGTTTCTTCGTGACACCTTCAAAATCCCCACCATTAAACGCAGAAGGGTCATTCACATCCGCGTCTCCATTATTGTGTATATTGCCATCGAAAAATCGGTCGACCAATAATGAATATACGATTTCGTCCTTCCAAGTTCGTTGTTCTTTTTCAGCTGCTCCTACTGGAATGGCGTAAAAAAGAAGCAACGGAATTAAAGCGAGTGATAACACTCTTTTTCTCATATCCGCTCTCCTCCTAGCTATCTCTTTACGCCTTTAAGATTAGCCTTTTGCCCCCTTAAGGTCAAATCCAAATTATAAAAAACTTTACACTAAAGGGACAAATTGGAGATATCGGTGGCCGTTAATGAAATGGAAAAAACAAAACGCGATTAAAGATCTTTTTTTATCGTCTTCACCGCTTTATCCAATGCCCTTTTCGGGTTTGCTTTTTCAGTGGAGATCTCATCCATGGCAGAATTCATCGGTCCCCATACTTTATTCATTTCCGGAATATTCGGCACTGGTTCAGCGTATTGTAATTGTATGCTTAGGGCTTGTGCATTTTCATTTTCATTGAAGGCTGCATTGTGTTTGATTGATTTATTTGGAGGGATTTCCCCTGTTTTTTCATAGCGCTGCATAGCATGATCGTCGTTTGTCATATATTCCACTAACTTGGTGGACCAGTATGGGTGTTTTGTGAACGCTGTTACATGCCAGCCTTTGATTTCCAGTAACGTTTTCATCGGCTGACCATTAGATAATTCAGGCAGTGGGGCAATTCCTATATCCGTTCTCTCGGAAAACGAGTTACCGTCACTTAAGAAAGAAGCCAAATTCCCTTGACTAAACATCTTTTCGATCGCTGACTTGTCGCCTGTTGGAATCAAATCCGCTTGATACCATTTTTGGATGTACGTTGCCCCTTTTATTGCACTCTCATTATTTAAACCAATGTCCGAAGGGTCTAGATTTCCATTCTTATCTCTAAATATATAACCTCCCATTCCAGCCATGACTCCATAAGCATCATGAAAATCATTCCATTTGGCATAGTAACCATACATTTTTCCTTTTCTTAATTTCTTTGCCATTTCATAAAGATCATTCATAGTTTCAGGAGCTTTAGCCATTAACTTTTTATTGTAGATAAAAACGGATGTGTTTACGGATTTCGGCAATCCAAATACCTTATCTTGATACATTTCCCCCCTGATTGAGGATTCACTGAAGGCATTTAATACATCATCATTCACCTTCACTTCCTGAATCAGACCTTCTTTCACGATTTGCCCAACTTTTTCATGAGAAAAAGTTACGACATCCGGGGCCTTTCCGTTTCCGATTGGTCCATCCCGACGAAGTCGATCATACATCTCGTTAGCTAATTCTAACTCTTCATACTCGACTTTGATTCCATATTTTTTTTCAAATGATTCAATCACAGGTTTAAGGGCCTCTGCTTTACCTTTTTCCTCCCAAATGATTAATTTTTCCGGCTTCGCTTCATGGCTAGCTTCATTGTCGACTTTCTTATTTTCCTTTACGACTTTATTTTCCAAATCCGAACTGGATCCACAAGCACTTACAATAATAATCAGGAACATGGACATGAACAAATGAAAAATCAGCTTCTTCACTTTCATTCTCCTTTTTAAAATGTTTATTCTATCATGTCCAAAAGCAGTAAATTGTTTTCAATACTGTTTGTCAGTTCAGGAAAACAAATAAATCCGCATTCATGAAAGCGATACCAAAGCTATTGTTATCATTATATGAGCGCCTTTGGTTTTTACAACATTTTCCTCAACGTATTTATTTCCTTGTAGTGAGGAATACTTTTTGTTATTTTTTAGTTAATAGGTGCTTCCTTCAATAAGAATTGGGTATATAACCATATTGAAAAAAACAGTTAATCCAGGCTAATTTCAACTACATAGAGAACTCTCCCCAAAAAACAGCCTGAAGTTCCCTTTTTCAATTTCACTTCCCCAAAATACACTTATAGAATTGGAGTGGTTTTTAATGGAATTTTCATCCATACACCATAGACCTAATGACAATTACGCCTATACCATCAACAACGAAACCCTACATATCAGACTTCGCACGAAAAAACAAGATATCTCATCAGCCGGATTGATTTTTGGGGATCCATACATATCAGATAATGGACAATGGCAGTATGAGGAACAACCGATGAGTTTATCCGGCAGTGATATCCATTATGATTATTGGCATATTTATGTGAAGCCTCCCTACCGAAGAATTCGATATGGGTTCAAAGTCATTTCAGAAAATGAAAGTGCCATTTACACGGAAAAAGGCTTTTTTAAAGAACCTCCAAGAGATCCCGGGAGCTATTTCGCCATCCCTTATCTTCATCAAAACGAAGTATTCGGAGCACCCGAATGGGTCAAAGATACAATTTGGTATCAAATTTTTCCCGAACGATTTGCGAATGGGAACCCTGACAACGATCCAGAAGGTACAAAACCTTGGGGTAGTGAAGAACCGACCGTAGATAATTTTTTTGGCGGGGACTTCGAAGGAATCATTGAACATTTAGATTATTTAGAAGGGCTTGGCATTAACGGGATCTATTTTACGCCAATCTTCCATGCTTACTCTAACCACAAATACGATACGATTGATTATCGGGAAATTGATCCGCAATTCGGGTCAAAGGAAACATTGAAAGCACTAATAAATGAATGCCATAAACGGAATATCCGCGTCATGCTGGATGCCGTATTTAACCATAGCGGCTTCTATTTCCCCCCTTTTCAGGATTTACTCGAAAAAGGAGAGAATTCGAAATATAAGGATTGGTTCCATCCACACAGCTTTCCTCTAAAAGGAGGGGAAAGGCCAAATTATGAAACATTCGGTTTCTTTGAATCGATGCCAAAATTGAATACAGCAAATCCAGAGGTGAAGGAATATCTGCTCGAAGTCTCAGCCTATTGGATCAAGGAGTTCGATATAGATGCCTGGCGATTGGATGTGGCCAATGAAGTCGACCAACCATTCTGGCGTGAATTTAGAACGACGGTTAAAAACTTAAAGCCTGATCTTTATATTCTTGGTGAAATTTGGCATGATTCTATGACATGGCTTCGCGGCGATCAGTTTGATGCCGTCATGAATTATCCTTTTACCAACCAAGTATTTCGCCTGGTCGCTTCACAAACCATTAATGCCCGCACGTTTATCGAAGAAATGACAGCCATTTACCAAAGTTACCCGACTAATGTTTTTGACGTGACGTTCAACCTTCTCGGAAGCCATGATACCCCCCGGATTTTCACGGATTGTGGGGAAGATCTAGCTCGGGCCAAGCTCATCCATGCAATCCTCTTGACTTTCAATGGCAGTCCCTGTATTTACTATGGAGATGAAATCGGCTTGACCGGAGGCATGGATCCAGGGTGCCGAAAATGCATGGTCTGGGCTGAAGAAAAACAAAATACCGAGCTTTTCAATGAAATTAAAGCATTGATCACATTACGAAAAGAAGAACGATTACTTGCAAATGACGGCAAGTTCAAATTCCTTGATACAGCCGGAAACGAAAGTATCGTTGCCTACCAAAAATATAATGGAGAACGATCTGTCGTGATCCTGATTAATCCGACGGATGTCAAGCAATCCTTCACCCTCCCTTTTGACTTGAAAGGGCGTACACTGACGGATTTAAGAACAAAGGAAACAACGCAGGAAGGCCAATTTGAATTGGATGGCTACCAATATAAAATTATCGCATTCAATCATTGAGAAAAGGAAAACGGGGCAAAGATTTTATCCTGCCCCGTTTTTTTCAATCTATTATCTGGATATCATATTCTTTGAACCACACATGGGTTTGTGCCAAGTTAGCCAGTAACTGAGGACCCGACATCAATTGCCCGAACCACGGCACTTTAAAGGCGGCACCTTTGGAATCAACAATATCCGTTAGCTTCTGTTTATCGAAAAACTCATGCAGGACCGAATTTTTGTCCGTCAGTAAGTCTTTCAACCATCCCTGCACACGGTCTGTATATATAGGGTTATGAGTTTTGGGATATGGACTTTTTTTCCTATACAATACCTCATCCGGTAACAACCCCTCCAACGCTTTCCTCAGTATGCCCTTTTCACGATTGCCCTCCATTTTCATTTCCCAAGGTATGTTCCACGCATATTCCACAAGGCGATGATCGGCAAATGGCACACGGACCTCTAAACTGGCCCCCATACTCATCCGGTCCTTCCGGTCAAGAAGCGTAGTCATGAACCATAATAAATTCACGTAGAAAAGCTCCCGGCGTTTAGCTGCTACACCGTTTTCGCCTTCCAACTTAGGCGTTTCTGCGAGGGTTGTCAAATAGGCTTCCTGCGCGTATTCTTCCAACTTCAATTTCTCACGCCACCCAGATTTCAATAAAGATACCCGCTCCTGGGTCGATCTCATCCAAGGAAACCCAGCACGATTCAAATCATCTTCCCGATGAAACCATGGATAACCGCCGAAAATTTCGTCGGCACACTCACCGGATAGGCCCACGACAAAATCCTGCTTGATTTCCTTACAAAACCAAAGTAATGAAGAGTCGACATCCGCCATGCCGGGGAGGTCTCTGACAAGAACAGCTTCTGTTAAATAATCCGTTAATTGTTCTTGAGTGATAATTGATGAATGGTGTACCGTGTTAAAGGTATCCGACATCTTTTTAATCCAATGCCCATCAGAGTTAGGCTGAAAATCATTTGCCTTAAAATAACGCTCATTGTCTTCATAATCAATCGAATACGTATGAAGCCGCCCTTTCCCTTCTTTTTGATACGCGTTTGCAGCAATGGCCGTAATCGCGCTTGAGTCAAGCCCTCCTGACAAGAAGGTACAGAGAGGAACATCTGATACAAGTTGCCGCGTCACTGCATCTTCGACAAGGAAGCGTACCTTCTCGGCGGTTTCATCAAGGGTATCATGATGTTCTTCACTTTTTACATTCCAATATCTCCAGATTCGGAGGCCTTTCCTTGATAAGGTAAGTGCATGGGCTGGCCTTAATTCCTGGACATTATGAAATACACCTGAACCAGGCTTTCGGGATGGACCAACACCAAAAACTTCAGACAGCCCTTCACGATCAATCTCCGTTTTAACATCCGGATGGGCTAGAATCGACTTCAATTCCGATCCAAAAATGAACCCGCCGTCCCTTTCCGCGTAAAAGAATGGCTTTACGCCCATCCGATCCCTTCCAACGAATAATTTCTGCTCCTTTTCATCCCAAATCGCAAACGCAAAAATCCCATTTAACAGGTCTACGCATTTTTCTTTCCATTCTATATAAGAAGTTAGTAAAACTTCTGTATCAGAATGACCGTTAAAGGAATATCCTTTTAATAATAGCTGTTTACGAATATCCTCGGTGTTATATAGCTCTCCATTATAACAAAGTGTATATCTGCCGTTTTTGTGATTTTTCGTCATCGGCTGTTTTCCGCCTTCCGCATCGACAACCGTTAACCGTTTATGACCAAAGGCAACATGGGCTTCGCTCCAAACATTATCTTCGTCTGGACCCCGCTTTGCCAACGTTTTCGTCATGTTTTCTAGTGTTTTCGTTTCTGCCCGTAAATCTTTTTGAAAATGCACCCAGCCTGTTATCCCACACATTTTACACTTCATCCTTTCTATCGGGACTATTAAAAAAATTGGCTCCCTGTCTTAAAAAGATTTACCGTCCCTCATTTCTAATTCGAAGACCATTGCAAAAAAAAAGTTAAGTATTGATCAGTATCATTCCGTAAGAACCCCTGCCCATCAGCGCCCGACGTTGATAATGAATTGTTGAGCAAAGAATCCCGTGTTAAACATAGCCTATGCAAAGACGGAAAGATGGTTATTTGTCCATAATATTTTAAAATATACAGTTATATTTTCATTGTATTTTGACTAAAAAGTAGGTGAGGATTCCACTATTGGAGGTATATGTATGAGTCAGCAACAACGAACCAAGTTAATGAATAGACAAACGAGAGCTTTTACCGAAGGAACAGTGGAAAATATCAATCAACAATGGATTTTTTTCGATGATGAAACCGATGAGGCATGCTCCATTGAAGACCATGTTGATGGCATCATTGAAATTTATAGGGGTGGGCGCTGGCAGCAAGGAGTAGTAGAAGAAGAGGGAAAAATCCTGCTTCACCGGGAAATCACCTTCTTAAGGGAAAATGAGCCCATTCGGATCCGCAAAAAACTGCTCTACTCTTTTGAACGATTATTGGAAGAATTGAACGACGATTCCTTTTTCCAATTTGTAACGACCTTGAATTCGCTTGATTTTTCTATTTATGATTGTATATATAGCTATAACCAGCTCACTTTTTTAAGAGCCGTCCCCAATCAGTCCGGCGTGAACTTCTTCACCTTTGATAACGAGAACCAAATATGTCTCGTTCAGCACCATTTTTCTTATGGAAAAAAGGATCACGATCGTTTTGAATTCACCCTGAACACTGGAAAAAGGATCGTCATTGAAAAAGTGAATTCACAATAGCCTATTGAAAAAGCGGGTAAATGAGATATCCTCATTTACCCGCTTTTCATTTCTTTATTTAAAAATGTACAATCCCTGTGGCAGGGATAATCCTAAATAAAGGACGAATACAAACGCAACGATGAACAATATCCACATGGCACTTGTGCTTTTTCCTTTTTTCGTACGGACCAACACCATTTCCATCGCGGCAATCACGATGATACCAACAATCATTTTTACTGCGTAAGCACCAAAATCCGTAATCAGCATTCCGCCAGTAATGAAAATCAATAGATAGAATAAGCGCGTTATCATATGTAGTATTTTCGCTTTTGGATTTCCACTTTTAAGCATCGAATATGTGACAAAGAAAAGAATGATTCCGATAACCCAAACTGTAATATGCAAGTGTGTAGTCATTTATTTGCCCCCTCGTTCAGTTTCCCTCTCATCATATCATAGGCTTTTACAAAAAAACAAAACTAAGGTGTATCCTCTTAAGGTAAAATCAACAATTTAATGAACACCATTTACATTTCTTCTCAACTAGTCCTCACCTTCGCATATCTGGCTTTTTACCATATGTAACAAAACGCCATACATATTCAATCGGTCCGTATTTATATACGCTCAGCCACAATAAGGAAAGCAGAACTTGCAGGCAAAACAAAGCAATAAGGAATACAAACCCTGACGTGTAAGAGACTGATCCATATAATCCAAGTCCATATGAGTAAAAAATGGACGTACATATAATGGATTGGAATAAGTAATTACTCATCGACATCCTTCCAATACACGAAAGGGGTTGGAACAGACCGAAAGCTCCAGTCTTTTCAGTCAGAAGGGTAATGGCCGTAATATAAAACATCGTCAGTAATGGTCCGCCAAAATAATCCTGAACGAATATGGTGCCAAAATGGTAGACTGTCACATATGGAAGAATCTTGAACGACAAGCCAAATAGCAAGCTTACGATCATTACCGCTTTCATTTGACGCTTATACTGAATTGGATTTTGGAGAAATCCTTGCTTTGCAACGCCAGCCCCAATTAAAAAAAACGGAAAAATCGATAAAAAAAGGATGATGCCATTAAAGGGATTATTCACCATATACCAATCTATCGCTCTTTGATTCATTATTTCCGTAAATGTACCAGATTGATAAATTTCCAACGACTGTTTCATCATCTTCGAATCAGTCGTTATCGCCACCCCTTCGCTATCAAAAATGCCCATTATAAGAAATAGTGAACCCAATATTGCAAAAGGCAGGACATAACAAAATGAGCCTAGAAGAATTAAATTCCTACCCTTCATCTTATAAAACAACAAGAATGCAAACCCAAATATAGCATAATTAATAAGGATGTCCCCATGCCAGATGAAAAAAGCATGAATGCATCCAATTACCAGTAAAAAACTTAACCTTTTCGTAAACAGTAAAGGAAATGAAATGCCCTTTTCCTCACTCCTTACAGCTAATATGATGGCACCAAAACCGAACAGAAACGCAAATAACGGATAAAAACTGGCTTGTGCAACAACATCACTGACTCTGAACAAAACCCTGTCCCACCCTCCAGACCAGCGTTCTGCACCGTCTATATACAAGAGCGGAGAGTGGAAAGAAGGCATATTCACTAAAAAAATTCCTAAAATGGCTATTCCCCGTAAAACATCGATGCTTACAATCCGTTTACTTTCCTGCAACGGTGCCATCGTGACTTTCATCGGTTCACCTGCTTTCATCCATATTAACGCCGCATTTATACCCTCATGGCATCATCTTTAACCACTGAAGCCGCTTTTTGCTTTTTTATTAGTATGACAAACAAGCTGCCCAATAAGCAAAAGATTCCTGCAAGGAAGAACGCCCATGTATAGGAGTTGAATAGTTTAAAGGTAAGCCCTCCACCGTACGCCGCCACAGCTGCACCCGCCTGATGGGCCGCGAATATCCAACCGTATACAATCCCGCTTTTCTCCACACCAAAAACTTGCCTTGAAATGCTAATGGTTGGAGGCACAGTTGCTATCCAATCCAATCCGTAAAATACAGAGAAGATGATCAATAGGGTGATTGAGCCCTCATTTAGCGCAAAAGGAAGTAAAACGAGGGAAGCCCCTCTTAGTCCGTAATACCAAAACAACAACCAACGGTTATCAAACCGATCGGATAGCCACCCTGATACAGTCGTACCAATCAGATCAAAGATCCCCATGAAAGATAGCAGTGATGCTGCCGTTACAACAGGCAATCCAAAGCTAATGCAGTAAGAAATGAAATGGGTCCCGATCAACCCGCTCGTTGAAAGTCCGCATATAAAAAAGCTTCCTGCCAATAACCAGAATTCTTTTACTCTCACTGCTTCAATTAATGATTGAAAAGCCATGGTAATGGGGTTCTTCTTTTGGACTGTAACAGCCTCCTGACTTTCCTCTTCTAATCCATATGGAAGAGTGCCAACTTCTTTCGGATTATTTTTCATGAATAATAGGATGATGGCCAACATGATCAAGCTAAGGACCAAAATTAATCCAATCGCCCATCGCCACGAGTGATTCTCAATGATGATGGCTAAAACCGGAAGTAAAATGAGCTGACCTGTGGCCGTACTTGCCGTCAGTATCCCGACCGCCAGCCCCCTCCTCTTCTCGAACCAACGATTTGCCACATATGGGCTCAATACCGTTAAAAACACTCCAGAACCCAATCCAATGATAATTCCCCAAATTAGAATGAGCTGCCACTCATGCTCCATGAAAAAAGTGAGGAAAATCCCTGCCAATAAAGTTGACATGCCCAATACCATCATTTTCTTTAATCCAAGCACTTCAATTAGAGCTGCCATGAATGGACCGGATAATCCATAAAGAAAAAGGCTTATAGCGAAGGCTAAAGAAATGACGGACCGGTCCCACTCGAACTCATTTTCAAACGGTACGATGAATACTCCTGATGATGACCTAACGATCCCGGCTACAATGATCGAGAAAAATGTAATGATTAATATGACCCAGCTATAATGAAAACGTCTCAATGTCCTTCCCCACCATCCTAATATAAGAAAATATAAATTATAATAATTCAAAATATTTTATAATAGTAACACTTTATCGTTAAACAGGAAGCTTTTTATCGAAAGTATTTTCCTGTAATCATCAAAAAAAGTAAGAATGAATGATCATATCAGCTTCTTATTATTCAGTGATATTCATCACTGGTTATATGACAATATATGATAGGCAGATGAATCACATCAATCATGAGTCCACATACAATACATTAAAACTCCCTTTTGTAGGCCCACCGCCTGTTATCAAAGGGAAAAGCAGAATAAAAAAAGGGTGATTTACTTGCCGGCCATCGTAGGAATCGTTCAAGTCATTGCCGTCGGTAGCAGTGGAACTGTCCATATTGGTGACGTTTTTAAACTTAGTCCATATTCCACTTCTAAAACTTTTGCAGGTGCTGGATCGTTCAATACAGGTGAATCCATATCACTTTATAATGCCTATAGCACCACAAATACAAATGATACAGATGGTGTTGACCAGCCAATGGTCTTAAATCTCTAATGCTTTTCAGAAAGGAGTCAGCATGATCTTCAATATTCACCAGACCATACAAATCAATATGATAAAAATTGAAAGCATCGCCAATTCATCCGTTTTTCAAATAGGAAGTGCCGGAGTGATTAAACCATATTCCACATTAGCCAATACCGGTGGTTTCACTGAACCAGCACCTGCCATTGAAGCTGATGTGATCCCATCATCCAGTTTTGTCCCATTCACAGCTCGTAGTTCATAGGCATTCACCTACACCCAAACTTTTTCATATACTGTCATATATGAAATTATCTTATGGTGAAGGCGAGGTGTTGAGTCGTGAATCAGGATCTATATTCATATTCCATACAAATGCAGCATTTTCTAGAAGCCCAAGATAAGCGGATCATGAAACTTGAACACGAAATCAAACGCCTGACAGATGAACTTGCCGAGCTGAAAAATAAACCGCCAATCCACGTTGATAAAATTGAATATAAATTCGATCAATTAAAAGTCGAATCTCTTGATGGAACGTTGAATATCGGTTTAAATCCCAATGATTTAAATAACATTGATGAATTTGCCGTCAACAAACAACCCGTTCAACCTGCACCAAACCTATTTAAAGGACGGGAAATCGTCGTCCAGGAAATACACAACGATATTCTTTCAGACTTGGAAATTATGATCCATGATACCGAAACACAACTGAAAATATCATTGGAACCTTCTTATCACGACTTCATTAAACAGGACGTAGAACGCCAGCTTCATCAACGAATCATTTTGTATTTCGATACTCTTTCTGCCGCCGAACGTGTACCTCAGCAGCTTGATAACGTCAAGGAAAAGATCAAGGAACAGGTAAAATCCGATATTCAAGCTGCATTGATTCAATTCATTACTCATTCACAAGCCGAGACAGGAGGAAATCCAAATGGAGTTTAATGTAACCAATCACCAGCTTTGTGTAGGTGATATTCATATTACCGGTGTAGCGAGCTCTGCTTTATTTCTCATTGGTGATGTCCAAACGGTCCAACTATCATCTGCATTCGATACCCCGCCGGAATCCCTAATCATCGGGCCATTCGTACCCCTTACTCCAAAAGGATAAAGAAGAACATGTTCTCTAGAATATCAAAAGTAAAATCATTATTATCCGATACGGTCTCATTCAGCTCCACCCTGCAAATAGGGGATACTTCTTATATAGACGGAATTTCCCTTGCATTAGCCGTTCAGAAGAAAAGTGAAACATTCCATTCCGTGGACATTCAATTCGACGACTATGATATCTTTAAGAAACCATTTTATATTCCAAGATTGAATGAACCAGTTCTAACAAGTTTTTCAAATCCGAATCCCTTCATACGTGTCGGCAATATCAATATTATCGGGATATCATCCTCATCCGTGGTTGGTGTGGGAAACGTTGGGCATGCACGTATGGAATCAAGGGTGAAACATATTCGGGAGGTTCCTAAAAGAGACACCGATTGAGGATTCAACCAACAACGATTAATTTTAAAAGGAGGAGATCATATGCCAGCCATTATTGGCCCAATTCAAATATTTAATGTAGGAGAAGGAAACCTGTTATTCGGTGATTGCGCCGTCATTTCCCCTAAGTCTTCCTCCAAATCAGTCTCCGGTTCAGGTTCAGGGAACACAGCTGCGATCGTGTTTACAGCCAGCGGTCTGAATGGAAGCAATGTCATTGATGTCAATGGGGTCGATCAACCCATTGCAGGGAATAATTAAAACAAAGAAAAGGCCTCCCACTTCATCCCAGGGAGGCTTTTTTCTTTGTCCTATTTTACTAGCATGATAAATACTTGGGCAAAAAAAGTCTCTTACACTTCCAATAAATGCGATCCGTCAAAGAAAAATAAATAACGGCTGGTTACTTTCTTATTCAATATCCCTTCGACAGCCCTCGTATAAAGCTGGAGCTGCACCCGGTATCGATCGGCAAGAATCTCTTTAGCCCCATCATAACCGCTAGCAAAACGGCCGGTAATTGTATCCGTTTTATAATCCAGAAGCACAAGACCTTGTTCATCCTCAAAAATACAATCAATCACACCCTGGATAAGGATTTCCTCTTCGCCAGTTGTCCAATCGCTGTAAGCTTCGTTTGCTGGCAACGACATCGTAAATGGCACTTCACGGCGAATACTCAGGGCCTTTTGCATTCTTTGGCCGATTTCACTTTCAAAGAAATCGACGATCGTTTCCGGATTCACAGCTTCTTTCTGTTCCTCCGTCAACAACTCACGCTGAATCAAGTCAACCATCAACGTCTGAATCGATTGAATGGAAATAACTTTGGATAGATCGATATGCTGCATGACTAGATGTGTAATCGTACCCCTTTCAGCAGGAGTTAGTGATTTTTCTTGCATGAATGTTGGACGCTTCGTAATAGGACGCTTGAATTTACGTAACAACTCTGTGGAACTTTGCTCGTCCCTGAGTTCATATTGACGTTTTAGTTCAGAAACGGATTGCTTGGACCGATGCATGGACGCCTCATGTTCAGGATACTCCCATTCGAGCTGTTCTTTAATATCATCATAAAATTCGGAGACCATTTCGATCTTCTCTGATTTCTGGACATGCTCAAGTATTTGCTCCTGTAATTCTGTCTCTTCCACATCCAGAACGGCAAGCTCTTCACTTGGAATGACAGAAATGGACCAATTCGATGGATGCGACTCCATTTCCAAGCCAAGACCTGCAGCACCAAGAGAATCCCGATGACGTACAAGGGATGGACCAATCCAATCAAGATAGCTTTTTGCACCCGCCCGTACATAGTCCTTTAAAAGCCACTCTCCATGTGCCGCATTACTTGCCCAGTTCTGCTGCGTTTTTTCTGCATCATTGATGCTGGCGATTAAGTAAAGCTTTTCCTTAGCCCTTGTAAGCGCCACGTAGAGGACACGCATCTCTTCCGCGATTAGTTCAAGCTGCTTTTTTTTCTTAAAAGCCAATTGTGGGAGGGATGGATAGGTTATCCGTAATTCGGAATTCACGTACTTGGCAGCAAATCCATAATCCTTATCCAGTAAATATGGCTTTCGTAAATCCATCATATTGAATTGCTTGGAAAGACCGGCAATAAACACGATCGGGAACTCAAGGCCTTTTGATGAGTGAATCGTCATCAGGCGGACTACATCTTCCTGTTCCCCTAATGCCCGAGCTGCTCCTAAATCATCTCCACGTTCCTGCATCCTTTCTATGAAACGCAAGAAACGGAATAGACCTCGGAAGGAACTTGCTTCATATTGCCTTGCCCTGTCATACAACGCTCTTAAATTGGCCTGACGCTGTTTGCCCCCCGGCATCCCTCCTGCAAAATCATAGAACTGCGTTTCACGATATAGAAGCCAGATCAAATCGGATAATGCTTCCTGCCTGGCAAGCTTCCTCCACTTTACTAGTTTTTTATAAAAAGCCGACGCTTTTTCATAAAGCCCTGGATGTTCTTCCGAATCACTCTTTCTATAAAAATCAGCTAATGCTTCGTAATAGCTGCCTGTATGGAATAAACGCACCTGTGACATTTCTTCTTCATCCATCCCGACGATAGGTGAACGGAGAACGGATGCCAAAGGGATATCCTGTTGAGGATTATCAATCACCTTCAATAAGGAAATCATGATCGCCACTTCGGTTGCTTCAAAATACCCTGTCGACAAGTTGGCGTAGACTGGAATCCCCTGCTTTTTAAATTCCTCCATGATTTGCGGTGCCCATGGCATCGAACGAAGAAGAATGACCATATCACGATAAGTGGCAGATCGGTACTTTTGAGTTTTCATATCATATATTCGATGCTTTTCGCTTATAGCCTTTTTAATGAGCTTGGCCATCTGCCTAGCCTCGAGTTGCGCTTTTTCAAGTTCCTCGGCCTCAAACCCGCTATCCGCCCCTTCCGATTCCGAAGTTGCTTCAGGATCGGCTGTTCCATCAATTAAATGGAGCTCGATAGGGTTTGGTTCATCTTCGGGATATGGCGCACCTTTTTTCAATTGGGCGTCTTCATCATAATCAATCTCCCCGACTGTAATCCCCATCAACTGTTGAAACAAGAAATTCGTCCCATCGAGAACTTCCTTACGGCTCCGGAAATTCCGGTTTAAATCAATCTTTAGGCCGGATTCAATCCCATCACGGGTAAAGCGTGTGTACTTTCCAAGGAAGAGATTCGGTTCTGCAAGCCTGAATCGGTAAATGGACTGCTTGACATCGCCCACCATAAAAAGATTCCCACTATATTCGCCATCTGCCGTCACCAGTTTTAAAATGGATTCCTGAACCAGATTCGTATCCTGATACTCATCTACCAGGACCTCTTTGAATTGGTTTCTGTATTCGATAGCAGCAGCTGATGGTTTTCTTTCACCATCCAAGGTTTCCCCTGTCAAAATTTGAAGACAATAATGTTCCAAATCGGCGAAATCCACCAAGTTCTTTTCTGCTTTTGCAGCGAAGAAACGATGATCAAATTGTTTAACAAGCCTTACAAGTGTATCGACATACCCCTTGAGCTCCCTAATATCGCGCAGATAACTTTCCGGTTTACGAGAAAATAACTCTTCCTGCAGCGATTTAATGATTTTCTTTGCCTTATCACGATACTTCGTAGCCTCATCCGCTACTTCTTTAATGAAATCGGCACCAGTAAGGCGTTTCGCCGTTCCAAACTTCACGTTTTGGATTTCTTCATAAAGATCGTTCCAGGAGCGGTCTTTCACTTCCGACAGTTTGGCGACAAGGGCAAGATCAGCTAAATAGTTCTCTGCCCTTGGTGCCGGCCCCCCAGGGACTTTAGTCAAAGTCAGCGAGCGTTCCAATAAATCCCGGGCGGTGTCCAATTGTAAACCAATATCAAATTTCAATGAATCGATAAACGAAAGATCATCAATCCCATCATCATCCGCCAACTCATACATGCTGGCGGCACCATTGAGCCATTGATCCGGATCAGGGTTCGATTGCGAAAAATCATGCAGCGACCGAACAATATTCTGAAGTGCATCATCGTTTCGATCGCTTGTGAAAGCATCAACCAAATTAAAGAACTCTTCATTATCACTTTGACCATACTGTTCCTCAAAAAGTTCCTCCATTACTTCATCACGGAGCAACTGGACCTCTGTAGAATCTGCAATCCGAAAGCCTGGGTCGATTTCCGTCAAATAATAATACTTCCTGATCACCTCTAAACAAAAGGAATGAAGTGTGGATATTGAGGCGCGGTTAATCAGGCTCAACTGCTTGCGCAGATGCTGTGAATGCGGATTATCGCTAATCGCTTTTTCTAATGCCTCACTTATCCTATGGCGCATCTCGGCTGCCGAAGCATTGGTGAATGTAACGACAAGCAGTTCATCCACATCAATTGGCTCTTCTTCTGAAATGACTTTTTGAATGATCCGATTGACCAGCACCGCAGTTTTCCCGGAACCAGCCGCGGCAGCAACCAAAATGTCCTGATCTTTAGCCCATATCGCCTTCCATTGATCTTCCGTCCATGTCACGTCTCCTGGCAGAACAGGAATTTTCGTTTTACTCATCGCTCTCCCCCTCCCCTCTTAATAGATCAAGAACATCATTTTGCTTCTTCTGTGCCAAATTCCTAAATTGATTCTCCTCCAGTGACTGGTCGAATTGGCACACTGATTTAAAGGAACAAAAAGTACACGGCGTTCTTTCCTTTAATTTATACGGCGTTATGTTCACATCGCCATCGACCATTCGATCACCTGCCTCCTGATAAACCCGGCGAACGTGATGATTCAGTAGCGAAAATTCTTCCCTGCTGGCAACTTTGGAAGCCGCTAGAAGCGATCCATCCTTTTTAAAACCAGCTGGAATGATATCCGACTTACCCGAATTTTCAATATCAAGCGAGTTATCCATCATCTGGATGACATTTGAATGATCAAGTACAAGTCCATTCATTTTAAAACTCTTATAAATTTCTTCCTCAATTTTATCCAAACTGAGCATTCCCTTGGATTTGACAACAGGATTATGCACATGAAAATATAAAACACCGGCTGGAATGGCTTCTTTCCCTATTAGCGACTTGGAATGGGTAACGACGATATCAAGGTATGTCAACATTTGCAGCGCAAGTCCATAATACACTTCACTCATGTTCAGTTCCTTTTCACTCGACTTATAATCGAGCACGCGCAAATAGACACCCTCCCCTTCTTCCGCTTTATCCACACGGTCTATCCGTCCGATCAATTCCATCTTCGTACCATTTTTCAATGTGAACGAAAGTGGCGGCAGCTCTCCATTTTTTCCGAAACCGAGTTCTAACCCAACTGGAGCAAAACCGCTCACCTTTGCATGTTCACTCAATACGATTGATGCCCGGCCAATTACATGTTCCAATTTCCTGCGCAAATAGTGATGGCGGTTCGTACTTAATAAAATTTGATTTTGAAGTTTAGGAGCAAGTCTTTCCACGGCAACTCTAGCCAACTCCAAGCATTGTTCCTTTGTCAATGTAGACCAAGGAATATCATGTTCATTTAAATAGTCCGAAATCATTTTCAACGCTCCATGGAACATCTCACCAATATCCGGTGCATCCAATCGGAAAATTTGCCTTTCCCTCAATTTCAAACCATGAGCGGCATAATGGGAAAACGGGCAGCTATTGAACATTTCCATTCTCGAGACACTTGTAAGAATACTCTCGCCATATAATTGCTTACTTGTTTCTTCTGATAATTTCTTCGCTCTATTTTGGTAAAAAAGACTTGATAATACCTTAGTTGCAAAAGGACCGACCACTTCATCCCCTATAATGGCATTATATACATCCCACCATAGTGTATGGATTGGGTAGTTCCTTTTTTTCAGCTGCAATTGGGCAGCCAAATACGATAGGGCCACATCGTAATTGGCCGCGTATTTCACCTGTTCCTCAGCAGACAGATCAGATGGATCGTTCATATAATACACTTCGGAAACGTTAGGCAGTACATCCCTTACCCGTTTTAGGTAGGATGAAGGTAAAAGCGCCTTTCCCTCCTCATCGGCAAGCGGATATGATAAATAAAGCCTCTCAGCAGGTGTAGTAAAAGCTTTGTACGCCGTAAACTCCTCATCAAGGAGGCGCACCTTTGAACTTGGAGCAACATCAAGTCCACCGGCTAACAGCACTTCACGATCACTATCGGAAAAAATACCGTCAGATAAAGCTTTTCCTGGCAAGACCCCCTCATTCAAGCCGATAACAAAAGCTGTCTTCACATCATCAAGTCGGGATAAATCGAGATTAGCGACAAGGACTTGGTCAATTGCCGGCGGTACCAAAGAAAATTCAAGAGACTCCAAACCAGCTTCAATGATTACCGCAAACTGTTTCATGGAAAGCTCTTCTTCGCTTAGCAGTTCAACGAATTGGTCTAACAGATCGACAACCGCATTCCACGTTTGTTCGTGCTCTCTTGCCGAAACCAAATCACCTGCTTCTTCGGCCTCCTGCTTCAGCTTTTCCAATTTTTCCGGTACATGTAATTCTTCAAGATATAGATAAAGGGCTTCGCACAATTCCCTCCCATTATCAGCCTTTTTAACACGTTTTGATAGCTTCAAGATGGGCTCGGTAAATAATTGCTTCATCTCATTCAACTCTTGCTCAAGCTTCATTTCCTTATCGGTTTGGTTCCGTTCCTCCAGTTCCAGCCCTCGGAAGCGCCGGTACGTCCAACGATCTTTGGAAGTCCACCTGCTCCCTTTAATTCCACGGGCCAGCACATAGTTTTCGAGCTTATCCACTTGCTCCCGCATCCTATCGTGATTTTTTTGCAGCGGAAATAAAAGCTCCGTCTTGATTGCTCGAAATACCGGTTCATACCGCCAATAACCATTGATGATCTCCAAAGTGGAACGAATCAGTTCTATCAGAGGATGATTAAGCATGGTCCGTTTGGAATCGACGAACAAGGGAATTTTATAATCCCGAAAAACGGTTTGTAAAATATCAGCGTACGCTTCACCATTACGAACTAAAATCGCTATATCACGGAAACGGTGCTGCTTCTGCCTGACAAGTGTCAAGATATCCCGGGCAACGCCTTCAATTTCAGCTCTGCGATTAACTGCCTGGGCAATCGTTACATCAGGTGACTGCTCAAACGTCCGTGCAGGACGAATGGCAAAATAAGTTTCCAGATGATTCAGCCCCGGACTCGTTACAAACCTTTCCGTTCCTTTTAAAATGCGATCCTCTGAAATTGGGATATCATTTCTCAATCCAGCTTGATAAAGGTGATGATACAGGTTTCCCGTCTGCCTGAACAATTGCAAATCATCCGGGGCATATTGTCTGTAGGGCTGATCTAATGTCAGCGAAACCGTTACACTCTTGCACAGCTTCATCATTTCTTCCACAATCAATAATTCCTGTGGTGTCAAACTATAAAAACCATCGATATAAATATCGGCATTCCTTATATATGAAGACTCTGACATTTTTTCAATAAGTAATGTGAAATAGTCTTCAGAATCTAAATATTTGCCAACCATTTCATCCTCAAAAGCCTGATAGACCAATTCAAGGTCATGCAGTTTATCCTGAATTCCGCTGCCTGCCTCTGAAGTATCGGTCAAATAGTTTTGAATGTCATCCGGTTGGATGCAATACTGCTTGAACTCAGCCAGCATTAGTTCCATCTGTGCAATGAATCCCTGCTTATCAGCAGATCGACGAAACATCTTTAGCTCATCTTTTTTATCATCCATTATTTTCCTTATCAGCATATTGACGCCGACGCTGTCCAAATGTAGCCGGCTCATTCCCCCAGTTTCCTGAAGAACTCGCCAAGCCAGCCTGCTAAAACTGAAAACCTGCGTCCGGATCATTCCCGCAAGACCTGGTGTTTTAACTAATTTATATTCAGATAGAAACGTCATTTGATCAGGAACGAGGTAAATAATTGGATTGCCTTCGGGATCATCTGCCAATTTTGAACGAATTCCGTCCAATATATTCGAAGTTTTCCCTGCACCCGATCTTCCCAGTAAAAAACGGAGTGACATCTCTTTTCCCCCTTATACAACATAATATCTAGATCTATCATACCAGAAATACTTTCGTCTTTTTGACTAGGTTTCTGTTTCCAATTAAGATTTACTTTCTATTATTTTACCGTTTCCCATTAAAAAATACCAATCGTACGTTCGCTTTTTTTCCAAAAGAAAAAGCCCTCAAATTTTCCGGGCTTTTGCAATCATTCACCTGTAAATCTATAAGTGAATTCTTTGATTGGCCAATATCGAACATCGACTTTACCGACAACATTTCCAACTGGTATATAGCCAAAGTGACGGCTGTCCGCACTTTCAAGACGGTTATCACCCATGACAAAAAGCTTGCCCTCGGGGACGGTGGTCATGTCCGTCAATTCTTTTAATGTGAAGTCACCTGTAAAATTTTGCCCAGGGAAACCCTCCTTGACTTCTTCTAGATAAGGCTCTTCCACTTTCTCACCATTTACGTAAAGCCAATCATCCTTATAACGAATGCGGTCACCTGCAATCCCTATAACTCGTTTAACATAATCTTCATGTGAATTGGCATGAAAAACAATAATGTCAAAACGGTTGATATCTTGAATCTGGTAATTGATTTTATTCACAACAAGTTTATCGCCATCTTCAAGGGTCGGCTGCATCGATTTCCCTTCAACATCATAGCTTGAAAACAAAAATGTACGGATTAAGATGTAAATAACAAAAGCTATCATGGTGGCTTTTATCCAATCGGATAAAGAATTCTTGTTTGTTTTTCCCATCTCGTTCAACCCCTACTACATTTATATTCTAACTTATTGTCCTTCTTCTCTCTTCATGCTTTTATTTAACCGGAATTCCAGTCTTTTTCCCACATACCAGAGGATAAAAATGACAATCCCGATAATGATCGTACGCATGGGCTTATGTATTAAGGATACTAAATCATAGCCGACGAAGCTAATCGTAAAAATCATCACCGCTTTTCCACCTACAACTGCCAGTCCATATTGCAAGGGACTGACTTTTGAAAGACCTGCCACAATATTCACGATGGCCGATGGTGTAAAAGGGAAGCAGAGCAGGATGAACAAAGGTCCGAATCCATGGCTTTCCACCCAAACCATCAACCTCTGTACCTGCTTATGTTTTTGCAAAAATCGAAAAAACCTCATTTGACCATATTTTCTAATAACTAAAAAGATTAAAAAAGACCCCGCTACCGCTCCAATCCATGAAAATAAAAATCCCCACCAGAGACCAAAAGCCGTTGCATTAGCCAGTACGAACACCACTAAGGGTAAAAAGGGCAAAAATGCTTCCAGCATCGGCAGTAAGATTCCAGGAATTGGACCGAATGAGCGATATTGCTGAATAAGCGCTGATATATTATCAAGTGTAAACCACTCACGTATAGTCTCCAAGTCCATAATTATCTCCCTCGACATGCTGCCATCAAAGCAACATAAACTTATTAAAAAGCTGTTTATTTTAGATATAACACTTTCCCCTGAAATTGCAAGAATTATTATCCATACATCTTCATACTTTCCCTAACTCGGGAAAACATAATCTTAATAACAAATATTTCACTATTATCAAAACTTCTTGCATATCGATTGAAAATACATTAGGATAAAAAACAGAACAAACGTTCTTATTTTCACAAAATATACATATTCTTATTAAAAATGCGCTTTTTTAGAAAGGAGCGGTCAGATGACCCGCATTCCAGAAGGTGACCGAAATATGATTGAAAAAGCCATCTACCTCCCTATGGTGATTACAGTCTTAAACCGGGATCTCAAGGTCATCGAAATTAGTCCGTTTAAATTAAAAAGGCCCTATTCGGAACTAATTGAACATATTTTAAAAGCCGTTCAGGATGACCTTGCCGAGGTACGGAGATATTTGCGAAAGGAGAATATTAAGGTAAGTGAAATCCAACGCGATGAATCCTTCACGATGTATTGTTTTTTATATAAAGGATACGAGGAACATCACAATTATTTCAATCCCCGCCTCCGCAACAAAACCGAAGACTTGTTATGCTATTACTTTTTCGAAAGAAGTCACCGCTCAAGGGATAGGGGACCTGCCTAACATATACACGATGTTTATGGATGTTTGGAGCCTTTCTTTCGGGGGTGAGGTAACAGATGCCTAAGGATTTGTATGGAGGATGTAACCATTAGGTGTCTCTTTTTTTCCTGCTTCTTAAAGATAAGTGGATTCAATTTATCACGATCAAAATCGATAGGACTCACTTATCTCCATCCACACCTGTTTAATGGTTCAAATTCATGACCAATACTATATTAATAGTTCCATGGGTATACTGCCATGCAACATCACTTTTCTATCAAGGTATAACCTATGTAATCAAGAACAAACTGAATATCCTGAAACTAAATGCCGAATCAGTTCTATTGGCGACGCCTATACACACATACTAGAGGATATCAAAAAGGTTGGATAAAATATTAATCTTTTTAATTGCAGCACAGTAAATATTATAGAAACCATATATAGCAATGTATGATTGTATTACACGAACTTGTGTGATGTTTTGGCAACTTGCAGTTTCACCAAGTTAAAAGTGTTAATTCTTAGAATAGGATTTTGAATTTTCCCGAGAAGAAAAGGGATTGAAAATTCAAGGTGGGGACATGAAGGTTACCTTAAAATCGCTCTTCCCAAGGGAGTAAAAGCAGGAGTTATGCTGAAATCGATGGTGATAATAGCACATTTTCCAAAGAAAGCTATGAAAATCAAGAAATTATATGAAGATAGCCCTTCTTTAAAAAAGAAGGGCATTAATAAACTAGTTTGCTTGCATCTCTTACACTTACATTCCATTTAATCTCATTCTAACGTGGTATATACTTTGACATTCCCTCTGAAGCTTTGACTCCTTTTGCTTCGGTGAACAGATAAAATGATTTTCTTTTTGTTTCCTCTATCCTTTGGATCAGTTTCGTTTTTAAAAAGGATGTCCGGTGCAGCTGGTTTTCGAAAGAACTGCATGATACATCGATATCGATGGTTTGTTTATTACTGAATGTGACGGTTGTATGTCTGGAATCTTTGCGAACATATGATACTACATGCTCATGTGATAACCAGATGCATTGAGGACGCAACGGAGATGTAGTTGGAAAGAAGAAAATCGAACTGGTTGGATCAATCGCGATCGGTGCTTTATGTGTGATGTTTATGAGTTGTTTTGTTCCTTGTTTGCGGCCTTCATAACTTGATCCGAAGAACTCACAACTTTTCTTGATAATCTCCATAGGTTTAAACGGGGAAATGAACTCGTCCTCCATTTCAACGATACGGGCATATATTTTACTGCCATAATTGATTGGCGTAACCATTAGTGTGTAGGGCGTGATTTCATATTCCTCAATGATTCCCTGGCTGTTTTCCTTCAATTTTAATCCACCTCTTCCTCGTCATAGTAAAAAATAATAATTGTTATCACTGTTGTAGTTTACCAAAGCATATACCCTTACAAAAAAGGTGCAGGGAGTTAGTCAATATATGTTAAATTCCCCCCAATAATAGCACAACCAGTAAAGATAAAAAGGGAGTTCACAAAAAGTTAAAAATTCTTTTATAAAGTGGCCATTTCGTCATCTAAAAGACATATCCCCTATTAAAAATTGAATTTTTTAAATTTTCAGTTGATTTTATCTGTTCAAATCCATATACTAATAAAAAGGGTCAGGGGTGGTAACTTTGAAAAATGAAAAATCTTATTCAGAGTCAGTGAAGTCCTTATCAATGAGCCAAATGAAAAACGATGCCGTCGTTCAGGAAATGTTAATTGATATGATTATTCTGGAATCCGTCCTTACTACCAAAAAGAATATCCTTGAGAAACAAATTGATGAAGCCTTGGATACGAAAAACAAACCTTTATTCCTAAAGCTTAGTTCTGAAATGAACGTTTTACTAAAACAGTTTGGAAATTAAAATGGATGATTAAAAAACAGCCTAATGATCAGAAAAGCCTCCCATAACGTTGGGAGGCTTTTCTATTTATCATCACTCTTTATGAAACATACCCATGACCTCGGCTGTTTCGGTTATATTGACAAAAGCATTTGGATCCACTTCTTTTATCATCGTTTTTACATCGGTTAATTGGTAACGGGTAATGACTGTCATCATCACTTTACTCTTTTCTCCAGAGTATGCACCTTCTCCGTCCATGACAGTAATGCCCCGATAAAAGTTAGTCAGGAGCTTCGTTTTCATTTCGTCACTCTTCTTGGTAACGATCATTAATGTTAATTTAATGTGATTGGAATGAATCGTATCAATCACTTTTCCTGCTGCATATATGGAAATCAATGTATATAATGCCGCATCCCAACCAAAGATGAAACCTGAGATAACCACCACAACAGCATTCATCACCGATAGCAATGAACCAAGTGGGAAGTCGCTCTTCTTAGCCAAAAGCATGGCGATGATATCAAACCCGCCTGAAGAACCTGAAGCACGAAAGATGATGCCTATACCGAATCCGGAAATGATCCCGCCAAATAAAGAAGATAAAATCGGTTCAGTGGATATCCCATGCACTGGAATGAGATATAAACTGACCGATATTACGATAACTGATAATATCGTATAGGTGATGAAGCGTCTCCCCAATTTCAAGTATCCAAGAATTAACAATGGGAGGTTCAACAGAAAGTTCAATATCCCTGTGTTGACTGGGGTAATGATTCCCAACATAATCGCAATTCCACTGAGTCCGCTGCTTAAAATTAAATGAGGTATCAAAAATAAGTTGTAGGCAACGGCAATAAGCACTGAGCCTATAGTAATTAAAAATACATTAAACATTAACCGATCTCCTTAAAACAAACTGGGAATTTAATTTATTATAGTGGAGAACCAAAGATATATAAAATAATAGTTTTTTCTGAAAATACATATTCCTGTCCACTTTCTTCGATATAAAAATCAGAAAAAAGCCAGCTGTATACAGCTGGCTTTCAATCACCCTTTGTATCTGTATTTTCAATCGTGGAAATCCGCTCGAGCATGGTTGGATGTGAATATCGCAGCCATTTAACTAAGAATGGAGGATTCACCTGACTCAGTCCCGACCTGGTGAGTTCCTGGAATGTGGTGATTGCTGATTCTTTATCCCTGGTCATTTCAATGGCATAACGGTCTGCCCTTGTTTCTTCATATCTGGACACGTAATTGGATAGCGGACTCAAAGCAAACAGCAGCACAGCCGTTATTAAAAGAAATAATGGAAGTGAAGAGATACTGTCAACCGAACGCACCTTTAACAAATGGCCCCAGCGCCTAATGATATAATTCATGATTTTCGATGTCAGCCACAAACCGATTAGGGTCATCCCCAAATAACCTGCAATTCCTATATATATGTGTTTTTCTACATAATGAGCCATTTCATGTGCCATGATAAAAAGGATTTCATCTTCCTTCAGTTTGTTAAGGGTCGTATCCCAAAGGACTATTCTTGAGTTGGAACCTATCCCTGTCACATATGCATTCAAGGCATTTGTCTTTTCGGCCATGTTTACTTCATATACGTGTTCAGCCGGAATTTCAGCCTGTGAGGCCAATGCCAATATTTCTGTTTCCAGCTCTTTATTCTTGAGTGGATAGAATTCATTATACAGGGGATCAATCAATACAGGCTGAACAAACATCAAGAACAGAGTAAATGGAATGGACAACATCCAAGCATAGAGCCACCACTTCTTCACACTTTTCTTCATTAACCAATATAGAACGGAAACGATGATGAACATCATCCCAAAGTTCACCCAGAATTCGATGACTCCATCCTTCATCCACGAGGTGAAACTTTGTGTACTGATATGGTAACTTTTACTCATCCGATAACCAATGAATCTGATTGGGAATAGTGCCAGATAAGAAATCAAAGAAAGCCAGAATAAGTAAATGCCTGTTTGGATCACTTTCCGTCTCGTGATGGTCAAAGATGACTTTTCAAATGCTTTTGAAAACCCAAATAATAAAATGAAAAAGTACAGCAGCCATTCATATGGAGTAGAAACAAAAAAAATAAAATTCCTCAGCCCTGAATACTCTTCACTAAGCTTTAATTCCCTTGCATTCAGAAATGTTGCAGGATCCGCTGCAGTCCCCCGCAATGCTTGTGGAATGGAGGTATCTGCTCCATAAAAAATATACCAATACATCACCGCTGCATAAAGTATATATAGTACAATTGCTCTTCCAGCCCATTTTCTAACCATGATGCCCCTCCTTAAATGAACGCCCTCTTAATAGTTTAATCCAAAATGGACAGGTTAGAACCGCATTTACCTCCTATATTACTTTTTCCTAAAACGTTTACCTCCTTTCAACTATAAAATCAATAAAAAATCACGAACAAATAAAATGGAGTGTGGGGAGACATTTCGAGGTATGACTGAAGATACTAAAAGGTGGCAATTTCTTAATTTACTCTTTCGAAATCAGGGCAGGAGAATTTATCCATAAAATCACAAGTCATTTAAAAGAAGTGAAGAGGACTCTACTTGGATAGTCATCCCTTCATGCTGCTATTTTTGAAAACGATACAAAAGTGCCATAAGCTCGGGGCGATTACGAACATTGAGTTTTTTGTAAAGCCGGCTGACATAGTTTTTCACCGTTCCAATGGAAAGAAATAACCTTTTGGAAATTTGCTGATTCGTTTGTCCTTCGGTGAGAAGAATAAGCAGTTCATACTCCCTTTTAGAGAATGCCCCTAACTTTTCTATAACCTCATCCACGGGTACAGATGATTTTTCCTCATCGTCTTGTTGAAGCTTCTTCATAAGTAAAGATTTAAAAGAGGCAGGATAGACAATCTGCCCGTTGGCGCATTGATGGATTGCCATCACCAATTGTTTCATTCCACTGCTCTGTAGCACATAACCTGCCACACCATGACACATCGCTTCAATAAGGTAGTGATCCTCTGGACAGGCGGTAAAAATGACGACGGGGATGGTGGGATGTGTTTCCTTTAGGATCGGCATTACTACTTGTCCATGCTTCCCTGATGATTGGGCATCAAGAAGAATGACATCAGGCATGGCTGATGCGGTATTAACAAGGTTAAGTAATTCCATTTCCTTTTCAGTTGTTCTGATGACCACAATGTCTTCTTCTCTTTCGATGATTCCCTTAAGCCTCCCTTGACCACCATATATCATTAGCTTAATCGACTTCATAACTTCACCTGTTCTTTTCATTATTTGTTAATTATCCACAATTTTATAATTAGGTATCATGAAATAGTTCTATTGGTCTATATTTTACATCATTAGTTCTCTTGATAACAATATAAGTGAAATACATGCAAAATCAAAATTTAAACTGTAATAATATTTTGAAAAAAGAAGATTTCCTGACAATAAAAAAGCTATCAGCCTGTTTGCATTCAGGATGATAGCCTTTTTCTTTGTTCCTCATCAATGAGTTTATCCAGATTCATGATGCTTTCCTTTGCCCGTTGAATATCAATTTTGCGGTAATGGTGTTTTCCACCCTCTTCTTCATCTTTTTCGTCCGCCCATTTGACGACCTGCTGAAGAGGTGTACGAATAATATCATTTGAAGGTAAAAACGAATCGGTGTGAAATAAAATGGCGAGGGAAATAGTCTTTGCCTTTATCGGATTTTCTCCTAATCGGATTAACAGTTTATGTGCTCTTTCTGCACCTTTAATAGGATGGATATCATTTTGTTTGTATAGATCATAATCCCACTTTCCATTGCGATACCAGGTGAAATGACCCATATCATGCAATAGTCCAGCTTTGGCTGCAATATCTGGATCTATTTTATATTCGTTTGCTAGGTGAAACGAATGGTATGCTACCGCAATCGCGTGTGCCATACCTGAACGGTTCAAGTATTTTTGAGCAATGGGATGTGAAAAAATATCTAAAAGCTTTACATCTCTCATCTAACCCCTCCTTACAATTATGTGGAAATTTTTAATGACAATCATAACTCTTTTCGAAACAAGAATCAAGGCTTTATGCTTCCCTGATATATTTTATGCAGCGCGATACACTTTGGTTGTACAAAAAGGGGACCAATGCTCATTAATGGCAATTGTCCCCTTTTGATTAAAACTATTTAGTTTTGTATTACATGTTTTTTTAAAGAACGCCGTAAAATCTTACCCGTTGTGTTTTTTGGAAGTTCATCCAAAAACTCGATTTTTGCCGGTACCTTATATTTAGCCAAGTGCTCCAAGCAATAGGCAAGTAATTCTTCCTCGGTCAATTCATTGTTTTTCTTAACCACGAAGCAATGAACTACTTCTCCCTGATTTGGATCCGGCACACCTATAGCTGCCGCCTCAACTACTTCGGGATGGGCATACAGAATCTCCTCCACTTCACGTGGATAGACATTATAGCCACCAACAATGATTAGTTCCTTCTTACGGTCTACAATGAAAAAATATCCTTCATCATCCATCCGGGCTAAATCGCCTGTATATAACCAGCCATCTTTCAAGACAGCAGCCGTTTCTTCAGGCATTTTATAATACCCCTTCATTACATTCTGACCTCTGACAATCAATTCTCCTACCCCACTGATTGGCACTTCTTCACCAAGCTCGTTGACGACTTTGTTTTCCACCCTAAGGATGGATGTTCCGATGGATCCCGCCTTCCTTGGACGGTCCAAAGGATTGAAGCAGGTAACAGGGGATGCTTCGGATAAGCCGTACCCTTCCGACACCCTTACTTTAAATTTCCGCTCGAATGATTCAAGCAGTGATACTGGCAAGGCGGATCCACCTGAAATGCATATACGCAATGACTTCAAATCGTCTTCCTTCGCATCTGGATATTGGAAAAGAAAATTATACATCGTTGGCACTCCAGCAAAAACGGTCGCCTCATATTTTTTGATTTGCCTGAATATTTCTTTTGGACTGAATTGCGGGACAATTAAAAGCGTACCTCCGCTCAACAACGGGGCATTCACTACTACTGTTAAACTGAAAACATGGAACATTGGCAATGTCGTAATGACACGGTCACTTTCCGTGATTTTTAAATATTCACCAACATCATGTGCATTGGAGAATATATTCGTATGCGTGAGCATGGCCCCCTTTGGTTTTCCTGTTGTCCCGGAAGTATAGAGTATGATTGCCGTATCTTCAGGGTCCAGCTCTGGGCCTTTGAAGCCGGCATCTCCCTTTTCAACCATCTTTGTAAACGATTTCATTTTTGGGCAGATGCTCAATTTGCTACTATCACCATTATCCGGCTGCGTTTCACAAATTACATATGAATCTACACTTGAGAGGATCGGGTTCATTTTTTCTAATAAGGGTAAAAGCTTATCTAATGCCACGACGACCTTTACATCGCCGTTATTCAGGATGTATCCAATCTCATCAGGTGTGTAAATCGGATTTACGGGAATGACGGTCGCACCTGCTCGTAAAGCCCCATACAATGAAATGATGAAGTGTGGAGAATTGCCTAAAACCAGCGCAACATTATCACCTTTTGAAACACCAAGCTTATGTAGTTCGTCTGCAAACTTAGTAACGGCTTGATCCAATTCCCCATATGAAGTGGATTGATCCATAAAATAATAAGCTGGCTTATCGACCTTTCCTAAAGCCGTTTGATGAAGCTGTTCGGATAAATTCATCGTTCTCCCTCCCCTGCAATCAGCATGAATGAATCGCCATTCATTTTTAGAGTAAACTAAATACTTTTTTATTATATTAAAAGAAAATGATTACAGCAACAATTTTATCCATATTCAAGCAATAACTGTCATTGTTAGCCACAAAAAAAGCGCCCTAGTAAGTCAGGACGGCTTTTCAGGCTTAATAGATTAAAGCCAATATTTCTTCTTTCGTTACATTGCCAAAATAATGTCGAACATTTATCTCATCTAATACACTGCTGATAGCATCCTTTTCATAGCGCGTTCCAGTAAGCTTTTGTTCTATATCCGTTACTTCTCCAACCCCAAAGAAATCACCGTAGATTTTACAGTTCTCAATGACACCCCTACTCACTTCAAGACGGATATCAACAGACCCTACAGGGAACCTATGAGAATTTTGCAAGTTGAATTTAGGTGATTTTCCATAGTTCCACTCCCAGTTTTGATATCTTTCTTCCGAGATCTTGTGTATCTTCTCCCAATCTGCCTCGGTTAAAACATACTCTGTAACCTCACCGCTATCTTGGAAAATATTTTGCAGCAGGAATGAACGGAATTCTTCAACAGACATTGGTTCTTTTAAGAAATCGGCGATATTTCCGACGCGGCTCCTTATCGATTTAATCCCTTTGGACTCGATTTTATCTTTTTTCACTTTTAAAGCGGATACAATATGATCCATTTCTGATTGAAACAACAAAGTACCATGACTGAACATCCTGCCCTTCGTTGAAAACATCGCATTGCCAGAGATTTTCTTTCCTTCAGCAAGGATATCATTCCGTCCGCTTAATTCAGCTTGTATTCCGAGTTTCTCGAGTGTTTCCACGACAGGCTGGGTGAACTTCTTGAAATTATGGAAGCTATCTCCGTCATCTTTCGTAATGAAACTAAAATTGAGATTTCCCAAGTCATGATAAACCGCTCCGCCCCCTGAAAGACGGCGAACAACAGTAATGCCATTTCCCTCTACATAATCGGCATTGATTTCTTCAATAGTATTTTGATTCCTTCCTATGATGATTGAAGGGCGATTAATATAAAAAAGAAGATAGGTTTCGTCTATATTTAAATGTTTAAGCGCATATTCTTCTATGGCCAGATTTATTCTCGGGTCCGTTATTCCCTTATTATCAATAAAAAGCACAGTTGTTCCTCCTTCTAGACTTCATTCATACTTCATTTATAATTGGAATTCGAGATTGGTTTTCGCTATAGCTATCTCCCTTTTGAATACCTCGGATGCTTCTTTTTTCAGTTGATTATGATCTCCAAAATGCGGGAGATGAGTTAACAGCAAAAGCTGGACGTCTGCCTTTTCGGCTAGCATGCCCGCTTCTCTAGCCGTCATATGCCCCGCTTTTGAACCATCCATATCACTGTAAAAATTACTTTCACATAATAAAACATTGGCATCTTTAGCGAAATCCGCAAGCTCATCCATATAGGAGCTGTCACCTGTGTAAACAATCGAATGATTTTCTGCCTCAATCCTCATTGCATAACAAGGGACAGGATGTTTTGTTTTCATGAACGTAAATTTGCACGGTCCAATTGTTAACGGTTCATCAACAGAGTAGGCTATCCCCTTTGTCACGTCTTTATAAGTTAACTTTCTAAATTCAGCTTCATCTAAAGCATGCCCATAAATAGGAATGGTCCTTTTGTTGCTGCCCAATATCTGCTGTATGAGCGCAGCGTGTTGCAGGACACCGACATCCGCTACATGATCCGGATGATAGTGCGATAATACAACAGCACCAAGATCCTCCGGCTTCATATGATTTTGCAACTGTGATAGAACACCGCTGCCACAATCAAGCAGAATGCGAAAATCTTCATATTCAAGCAAATAACCAGAGCTTGCCTCATTTTTAGCTGGATATCCGCCCCAGCAGCCAATTACGGTGATTTTCATGCTTAGGCACTCCTTTTTTTCTCTCAATGACTTCCCCATTAATATAAACTATTCTTGCCCTTATTTCACCTTTTTTACTTATGTTATAAAACATTGGTTGACATGCACAATCTGTTATAATACAATAAAGCCATAGTAAAGAGAATAACAATAAAAATCAGGAGATGATGTTCATGATTCAAAGTAGTGTTGAGTTCTTTAAAAACCTGCCTCCTAAACAATGCACGGATTGCGGAAAAAAAATTGAAGAACAGCACGAATGTTATGGAAACCACTGTGATCATTGCCTTTCTGGAGAGTAATAATGATGTGTTTCACCATCTGCTTCCCAATTAGTGGATGATCCCATATAAAGTTCAGTTTCGCAGCTGAAAAATATCCCCAAATAGAAAGAAGAGATACCAATGTTCGGTATCTCTTCTTTCTATTTTTTCGCTTTTTGGCAAAAAAATAGAATTATCACGGAGCGGATAATCCTTTGAATAAATATATTTTGAATAGTTCAGCAATTTCCTCTTTCTCTAATGGGGCATGATTCCTCTCCCAATCATAAATAAGGGCAAGGTACATCTTTAGCATCAGGAAAGCAGTTATCTCTGGATCACAAGGCTGTATATAGCCCTTAAAAATCGCTATTTTAAGCTTTTCCTTAATGTAAGATACAATGGCTTCTTCCATTTCATTAACCATGTCCTGAACGGCCGGGGTACCAATTTCCCGCTCTTCCTGAAGAAGTTTTAAAGATAATTGATGCTCCTGCCTAAACTCCAGAATTCGATACACAGCCCGATGTAGATTTTCAAAAAAGTGGAGTTGATCATCCAAAGATTGTTCAGCCTCATATTTCATTTCCTCTATCAACCGCTGAACGATCTCTTTAAACAGCTCTTCTTTATTTTTATAAAAGGTATAAATGGTCCCTTTTCCAACATTGGCAATTTTAGCGACTTGATCCATCGTCGTTGCTTTGTATCCAAAAAGTGAAAACGACTTGGTCGCGGCTTCTAAAATTAATTTTTTACGATCAACAGACATTTCCCACCTCGATTCTGACCAGACGGACAAAACAGTCAATAAGTTCAATAATATCTTACCAAAAATATTCAGTCTTTTCAATCAAATATTTATCTCCTAGAGAAACAATGGCTATCCTCATTTCCGGACAGCCACTGAAGACAGATTATTTAATTTACGCAATCGTTTCCAAGCTTGCATTCCCATCCATACCAAAAGTTTAGTCCTGATTTAGAGCATGGTTCAACTTCATTTTAATATGTAGCCACTCGCAATCATGGATAATGGGAATATCCCCTATTAACTAATCATTTTTCCTGTAATCTGTTTAAGATGATTGTGGCCAATGAATCGATGAATGCCGGTTTAACATTAGGCATATCCGGCCGGTAGTAACCTGCACCAATCTCTTCCGTCACAACCTTACATTCATAATCGTTATCATAAAGAACTTCAAGATGCTCGGCAACGAATCCTACAGGGATGTAAATGAAAGCTTTATAACCTTTTTCTTGATGAAGATCTCTGGTTAAATCCTGCACATCCGGTCCTAGCCATGGTTCAGGTGTTTGTCCAGCGCTTTGCCAGCCTACTGCATAGTTGATGACCCCTGCTCCTTTTGCAATCATGTCCGCAGTTTCTTGCAATTGATTTGGATATGGATCCCCTAATTGCAATATCTTTTCAGGGAGACTATGTGCAGACACAATCAAAGCATAATTATCACGCTCATCCGAAGTCATTTTCCCTATTACTTCTTTTACTTGGTCCACCCAATATTGAATGAATTTCGGCTCGTCATACCAGCTCTCAACAGATGTGATGGTAAGGTCACCCAATTTAGCGGCTTCATCCTGAGCACGTCCATTATATGACTTCACACTGAATGTTGAGAAATGCGGCGCCAATACAATACTGACCGCTTCTTTGATACCGTCATCATGCATTTGTTTCACGGCGTCTTCAACAAAAGGTTCAATATGTTTCAGTCCTAAATAGGCCTTGAATTCGATATCTTCCTGAATGGAATTCAATTGCTTTTCAAGGGCCTCAGCTTGTCCTGCTGTTATTTTCGCGAGCGGGGACAATCCACCGATCGCTTCATATCTACCTTTTAGATCGGCAATCAATTCGTCACTGGGTCTTCTTCCATGGCGAATATGTGTATAATATCTTTCAATATCCTCTTCTGTGTATGGGGTACCATAAGCCATAACCAGAAGGCCCATTCTTTTTCTTGACATGAAACTACACCTCTTTTAAAAATTTCGTTCTTTTATTGTGCATCCATTTAAGGTCTTTTAGCAAACAGTTCGCTCATGCTAATTCTTTTTTGCTGAATATTCATGGATGAAAGTGGTCAATCTCTTCAGTGTATCCGGATTTACGGAAGGGAAAACCCCATGTCCAAGATTAAAGATGTAGCCATCCTGTTGCATGCCCTGATCAAGGATCTGTTTCGTCCGCTCTTCTATAACATCCCATGATGATAATAGCAGGGCCGGATCAAGGTTACCTTGAACGGTTTTTTGTATCCCCATCTGTCTAGCTTCAGTAATTGGAAGTCTCCAATCCAGCCCGACTACATCAATAGGGAGGTCATTCCATTCCATTGCCAAGTGACTTGCACCGACCCCAAACATGATTAGCGGTACATTTTCTTCACGTAATGAAGAAAAGATGCGATTCATGATTGGCTTGATGAATACACGGTAATCTTCAACGTTCAATGCACCCACCCATGAGTCAAAGATTTGGATGGCTTTGACGCCTGCTTTTATTTGTGACTTAACATAAATAATGATCATGTCCGCTAACTTATCCATTAAAGCAAACCAGGCCACTGGCTCTGAATACATGAAAGCTTTTGTCTTATTGTAGTTTTTGGAAGGGCCTCCTTCAATCATATATGAAGCAATCGTGAAAGGTGCACCAGAAAAACCAATCAAAGGAACGGACAATTGCTCTGTGGTCAATAGTTTAATCGTATCCAACACGTATGGAATGTCTTCCTCTGGATTCAATTCACCTAGTTTTTCAACGTCTTTCACCGATTGGATCGGATTGGATATGACTGGACCGATACCCGACTTAATCTCTACATCCACTCCAATGGCTGGTAGCGGTGTCATTATATCTTTATATAAAATCGCTGCATCTACATCATATTGCTCAACTGGCAATCTCGTCACATATGCGCATATTTCCGGCTGATGAGTTATTTCAAAAAGGGAGTACTTTTCTTTCAATTTACGATATTCCGGCTGTGAACGGCCAGCCTGGCGCATATACCAAACAGGTACATGATCCGATTTCTCTCCTCTAGCAGCTTTTAAAAATGTATCATTCGTAATTTCCTTAGACATTAATATCCACCTTTCAAGCAATCACGTTTCTATTTTTACTCATTACTTACATAGAATATCAGAAGGATGTTGAATTTGAAATTGAATCTCCTTAAACTATAGCTTTTTATATAATAGAAGTATAGCCAACCTATTTATTTGTCAGAAAATCGACGTTTTTGTACGGAATTCAATCAATTTCCAAGTCCATTTGTGCAAGGTACTGAGAATTATATTTGTGGAAATGGTAAAAGCGCTATTCATTGGGTAAAATGGGTATACAGATACTATATAAGAGTTGGAGGGGAATTTATGAATGTATTCATCACTTCAGGTACTTATGATTTTTTGAAATTAAAAAAAGATAAGCACCCGAATGAAAAAATATTACTTATGCAGAATGCTCAAAACACTGTACTTTTACATGAAACAACAGGTAAAACGCTCTTCAGCTCGCCACGTAAATATGAAGTAGTTGATGGGAAGGGATCTCTTCAAGATCATGGATATGTGGTCATGAACAATATCCCTGTCAGTGAGGAAGGACGGCCGGTATTTGAACATCGCTTTAAAAACAGGGCAGGGCTAATTGAAAATGAGCCCGGCTTCGTTGCCCTTCGTATCCTGAGGCCAATCAACTCTGAAACATATGTTATCTTAACGATTTGGGAAAAACAATCGGACTTTATGAACTGGAAGAAATCCAGTTCATTCCAGCAGGCGCATAGCAGTGACTCCAAACCTCCTGTTACGAATTCCAGCCAGAAGATGTTTTCAGGTGAAGCCTTCGTAACGCAGTATACATTGGTGAAAGATTCCGAGGAATAGACTATCGCTGCTTAATAAGAGGCCCATCCCCTTAAGGATGGGCCTCTTTGATTTAAGCTCTTCGAGAGTTTATTTTGGACTGCCAAAATGATATAGCTCTGTTATTATAACTATTAAACAATCCGACAAATTTCTTCATTATTTCCGGGGAAATGTAACAGGTATTTACAGATATTCCATCTGAGAGTCCTTTTTTTCAAATTACTCTCCGCCCTAGGAACTTATACAAATTAAACAAGGTTAAACTATATGCAGCTCCTAGTGCAAAACCTGCCAAGATATCAGATGGAAAATGAACTTTCATAGCGATCCTGCTGACCCCGATGAGCAGAACCAGACAAACGAAACCGATTCCAGCTGCCCATTTCAATGAGTCTCCTTTACCTTCTTTAATAATTAAATAAGCAACCATACTGAAGAAAATAAGGCCTACCATTGCGTGGCCACTTGGAAAACTGAAACCAGCGGTCTCCATCAAATGATTTTCAGGGCGCACTCTTTGAATATGATTTTTTATCCACCCGTTTAATACATCGCCCCCAGCGATTCCGATAGAGAAGACGGCCATGGTCCAATAATCCTTCTTTATTATCCACAAATATAGAACACATAGTAAGCTTCCAAAACCAATGGACATGGATTTCCCAAGATAGGTAATCAACTTGAAGAAAGTGAACCAAAAAGAATTTTCACTTAAGGAAATAAGTTCGGCAATATATGTATCAAACGCTAAAGTATTCTCACTCTGGACTTCATGCATCAAAAAAAAGAATAGCAACAAGCAAAGCAAAACCATAGCAATCCAGGAATATTTAATCATTGTATATCGCTCCTCGAGGTATTTAATTCACTTTGGATCATTCAAAATATGATATACTATTTACAATTAAACCAATCATTGGGAGGTGCAAAATGATACAGCGATTACATGATCTTCTAGATGGTTCCTATGAAGAAATGGTCTCCATCAGGCGTTATCTTCATCAACATCCTGAGCTTTCTTTTCAAGAAACCCAAACGGCAGCCTTCATCGCTGACTATTATGAAAAACTTGGAATCGAACACCGGACGAATGTAGGCGGTAATGGTGTTATTGCCAAAGTTACGGGCAGTAAGCCTGGTAAAACCGTAGCTTTGCGCGCTGATTTCGACGCCTTACCCATTCAAGATGAAAAAGAAGTTCCCTATAAATCTACCGTACCTGGGGTAATGCATGCGTGTGGACACGATGGCCATACAGCGACACTCCTTGTCCTTGCAAAAAACCTGAATGAACTGAAGAATGAGCTCGAAGGTGAATATATATTTATCCACCAGCATGCTGAAGAATATGCTCCAGGGGGAGCCAAACCGATGATTGAGGCTGGCTGCCTTGATGGGGTGGATGTAATTTTCGGCACCCATTTATGGGCTACGGCCCCTACCGGAACAGTCCAATACGCATATGGACCCCTTATGGCAGCTGCTGACCGTTTTGAAATCATCATTCAAGGGCAGGGCGGACATGGAGCACAGCCGCATAAAACCCGTGATGCCATCGTCGTCGGATCTCAGCTAGTCATGGCCCTACAGCAAATCGTAAGTCGCCGCCTTAACCCAATCGATTCCGCAGTCATTACCGTTGGTTCCTTTGTAGCGGATAATGCCTTTAACGTCATTGCAGATAAGGCTAAAATAATCGGGACCGTCCGCACTTTCAAGGAAGATGTCCGTTCATTCATAAGCGAAGAAATGGAGCGGGTTGTTAAAGGAACGTGCCTAGCTGCGGACTGTACGTATGATTATCAATATTTCCAAGGCTATCCTGCTGTTATCCCACATGATGAGGAAACGAAATTCCTTATCGAAAGCACTGAGGCAGTCAAAGAAGTTTTGATTACAGAGGAAATTGACCCGGATATGACAGGGGAGGATTTTTCTTATTATTTACAAAATGTGAAAGGTACATTCTTCTTTACAGGGGCCAGACCAAAAAATGAACATACCTATCCGCATCATCATCCTTTGTTTGACATCGATGAAAAAGCGATGCTCATTGCAGCCAAAATATTAGGTACGTCAGCTGTAACCTATCACAATAAGAAACGATCCTCACAAAAGGTGAATGAATCTTTATTGCGGTCATGATAAAGGGACGGGTTTTCCCCGTCCCTTACTCTTTTAGAAGTCTGATTCGGTAACAATTGACAGCCGTCTCCCCGAGCTGTTCCAGCAGATGATGGTTGGCATATGCACCGACAGCTGCCCCAAGCCCTGGGACTAGCTGGAACATTTTGATGACATCGATGTGATCGCGATATTCCTGCTGAAATTTTTGCCAGTCTATTTCCGGCCATTTCCCTGAATCCCATTCTTCTATTATTGGTAATGTTTCCATCTTTTTTTCCTCGCTTGAAAACGCCATCTGAAAGATATGGAGTATAAATAGGCGTTCCTCATACTTATTTGGATCGAAACCGTATATACGGGATATCTCAAATAATAACTTCATCTTAATGCTTAGAAGCAAAGGGAAATCAGCCATCCCGATTAAAAGCCCTGCCGCTCCAGTCCCTACACCTTCTATAACGGCCGTTTTTCGATATGCATTTACGGTTTCTGCAACCCATTCTTCTTTTTGTTGTAAGGATAGAAGCATGACATTTTTTTCTTTAGACATGTATTTCGAACCTGATAATACGGCCTCTATCATGCCTTTAATACTTTCAGTAATCATTTTGTGCACTTGGTCTGGAATATAGCTATTCACTTTGATTTGCACCTTTTTGGACATCCGCTCAAGCCTGCCGGATTTCTTGGCTATTTTCTTTTTCCAGGATACTAGTTCCGATAATGCCATTTGTTCATATTCGTCCATTTTCACACCTCCGTTACTTATGTATATAACCCTCTCAAGCCTTTTAGTTTCAATTTTCACTTCTTACAAAGAAAAAGCTGATTTTATGAAAAATCAGCCTCCAGCTTAAAAGTTTTTAATTTTCTTTGTTGCATAATTTTTAAAACCGAATAAGAAAACAAGACCCATCGCCAATGCAGCCAAAGCAGACATCCATTCTCCTTTCACTAGAAGGACCATGCAAAAGACGATGTCTTCAAATAATAGGAAATAAGAAATAAGCTTAATGACAGCAGACTCTCTCATTTTTGAAGGCAATGGATACAATGAGACCCACACTTTCCATTCATGAACCTTCCAAACCGGCAGCAGTTGCAGGGCTGTCATGAATAGAAACATAAAAATCACGATCAAATGCGCCCATAAGTTAGTGAATACAACTAAAATGACGGACCCAATGATAGTTAAACGAAAACAAAGTCCCACATAATCATTAGATCGCAACAAAGTACGGGCATATAGATAATTATAAGTTGATCTCTCACCATACGGGATAAATGATAAAAGCCAGTCCATCCACTTCCTTCTTGCTACCTTTCCTTTCAAATGGGGAACATCAGTAAACATGTTTGCAATTCGATAAAAGGAATTCATCCGTTTATTCTCCAATTCAACCAGCCGTTCCCACTTCAATACAAAATCTTTAGTTGCACTTCGGTAATACATGTAGAGCCCTATCAATAATAGGATGGTTATCAGAGCAAACAGTATATTCGCCCTTGAACAGATGAAATAGAGCATTACTCCATTAAGGATAAAACGGATGAGTGAGTCCCAATGGCTCACTGATGTATCCTGATATTTCAATACCTGCCATCGCATGGTTAAATTCAAAAATTTCATAACCAGCAATACAATAAGGATGGACCCAAAGTCTTTACCGCTTGCATCCGTAACTTTCGTATACATCGGTAAAAAAGCAATTAATACAACCAGCAGGATAAAGCCTTGCATAACCCAACTTAACAACAGTGAATTTTTGAAATAACTTTTCAATTTCGTTTCAAGCGGTAACAGGAATACGGTATCCGGTTCTTTCAAAAAAGTATTTATCGGGCTTCTGGTTACAATGATTGATAAAACAATGGCCATGATCCATTCAGCCGGAAAATCACTGTCTAACGTTTTCACCCAATCACTGTAATAGTAAGCCAAACCACCAAGAACCAACACCATGACGAAAACAAGATGTCCATTAAAAATATAGCGAAGATATTTTTGCGTTTCATTTATATAGCCTAAATATCTTTCCTTCCAGAGATTTTGACTATTCATGTCCAATTTCTTCTTTCGTCAATTGAATATATAAATCGTCAAGCGTTGCCCCCGGCATGGAAAATTGTTCCCGAAGCTGCTCCAGATTACCCTTTGCGCGGATTTCCCCATTATGCAGGATGATGAAAGAATCACAATACCGCTCGGCTGTTGCCAGTATGTGGGTGGACATTAAAATTCCCGCTCCACTCTCTTTCGTTTTCCTCATCAAATCAAGCAAAGATTGAATGCCTAATGGATCAAGACCTACGAAGGGTTCATCCACGATATATAAAGATGGCTGTACTAAAAAGGCGCACATAATCATGACCTTTTGTTTCATCCCTTTTGAAAAATGGGCCGGAAACCATTTAAGTCTTTTCTCCATATGGAATTCCTTTAACAGAAATTCCATTCTTTCTTTATATGTAGCTTCCGCCAAACCATGCGCCATGGCCGTCAGCTTTAAATGCTCCTCAAGTGTCAGCTCATCATATAAGATCGGCGTCTCTGGAACATAAGTGAATTGTTTACGGTATGTATCCGGGTCCTGTGCAAGTGTTTTACCATGAATCGAGACACTTCCGCTTTTTGGCTCCATGAGTCCGATGATATGTTTAATCGTCGTACTTTTCCCTGCCCCATTGAGCCCGATTAACCCCACTAGCTCATTTGGTTGAATGTCAAAACTTATTCCTTTTAAAACGGGCGTTTTCGTGTATCCGCCGACTAATTGATTAATTTCCAATAAGGACATTTTAACGACCCTTTCTATATAGAGGTTCTTGATTCCATTTTACCAAATTATCCTGCTTTTATATAGTCGGGTGTTCCGTGTTGAAATTTCCATAAATAACTAATTATATTTTTCCCGCTAAGTGGCCATCATAATTAAGGAAGAAGGGGTTAGTCATTACGAGTGATTCACATCATATTGTAAATGAGGTGTCAGTTAAAGACGTATTACACTGAAATACCCAAATGTTTTTTTACAAATGATTCACATCATGTTGTAAATGAGGTGTCAGTTAAAGACGTATTACACTGAAATGCCCAAATGTTTTCTTACAAATGATTCATATCATGTTGTAAATGAGGTGTCAGTTAAAGACGTATTACACTGAAATGCCCAAATGTTTTCTTACAAATGATTCACATCATATTGTAAATGAGGTGTCAGTTAAAGACGTATAACTGAATTAAACCATAAGCTTCATTTAAAAAAATCGTTTCGAGCAGGGAGATGGTTCTCTTGCACGTAAAAGCAGAAAAATCATTCAATAATTATCAATTATGCTTTGAAAGTTGATGAAACTTTAAAGATATAGGAGATGGTTGCTTTGAATGGAAAATCTCTAATCAGATAATAACCATATTTTACTTTAATGTAGATGAGGTGTTTGTCGCAGAGAATTTATGCTAAATACGAATTTTGAAGCTAAATCCCCCTTTTTCAAATGAGCAGGGTGCAACTTAATGTTGCATCCTGTTTTTATGATTTTTTCTTTTCTCAAGGATTCATGCTATGGTACGATTAACCAAATACATTAACTTTTAAAGGAGCGCTTTTAATGAGTGATTGCATTTTTTGCAAAATAATCGATGGGGAAATTCCAAGTACCAAAGTCTTCGAAAATGAACATGTACTGGCTTTTCTCGATATCAGTCAAGTAACAAAAGGCCATACACTGGTTATTCCTAAAGTACATAAAGAAAACCTCTATGAGTTAACACCTGAAATTGCCAAGGATCTATTTGAAGTGGTTCCGGAAATCGCCCGTGCGATGAAACAGGAATTCCAACCTGTAGGCCTGAATCTTTTAAATAATAATGGGGAAGCAGCAGGGCAGTCCGTTTTCCACTTTCATATGCATTTAATTCCGCGGTATGGTGAGGGTGACGGCTTTGGGGCTGTTTGGAAAACAAATGCCCGTGACTATACACCTGATGATCTGAAACAAATCGCTGATTCTATTGCACAGCATATTAAATGACTAAGAATAACTTAAAGGCATTCTTACCCCCTTTTTAAAAGATCGGCAAAATAACGTCTTCTAAAGTTTTGATCCAAAAACATTAATCCTGATTTGGTCCTCACTTCATTGTGCTGGACCTTTTTTAATTTGGCCATATATTCCAACAAGTTATCCACTTAAAATTCTAAATTTTCCTCCTATTGAATTTAGTTTTCTGGTAGGATATATAAATAGACTTTAACACATTGTCGTATAGGAGGAAGAAAATTGAAACGTGCACACAATTTTAACGCTGGGCCAGCCGCCCTTCCCTTAGAAGTTTTACAAAGAGCCCAAAACGAATGGTTGAATATTGAGGATTCCGGTATGTCCGTCATGGAATTAAGCCACCGAAGTGCTGAATTCGAAAAAATTCATAACCATGCCCTTCAATCATTAAGGGACCTTTTGGAAATTCCTGAAAATTATGAAGTTCTTCTACTGCAAGGAGGAGCAAGTCTTCAATTCTCCATGATTCCCATGAACATTTTGAATGATGGAAAAAGGGCAGATTATGTCCTTACTGGTTCTTGGTCGGAAAAAGCATTAAAAGAAGCAAAAAAGGTTGGTAAAACGGAAGTAGTCGCTTCATCCAAAGATGATAAATATACGTTCATACCTAAAGTTGAAGACATCCAAGTGAATGATGATGCTGCGTATCTTCATATCACAAGCAATAATACGATATACGGAACGCAATGGAAGGACTTCCCGAATACAGGCAACGTTCCTTTAGTAGCCGATATGTCAAGTGATATTCTTAGCAAAAAAATTGATGTTAGTAAATTCGGCATCATATATGCAGGTGCACAAAAGAATCTAGGTCCGTCGGGAATCACAGTCGTTATCATCCGTAAAGATTTAATAACGGATAATGAGAAAATCCCATCCATGATGAACTATTCTATCCATTCAAAAAACAACTCTTTATACAACACACCTCCGACATTGGCCATTTACTTATTGTCCCTTGTGTTGGACTGGGCAAAAGAGCAGGGCGGCGTAGATAAGATTGCTAAAAACAACGAAGAAAAAGCAAAAGTCATCTACGATGCCATCGACGGAAGCGGTGGATTTTATAAAGGCCATGCCCTACCAGACAGCCGTTCATTGATGAATGTAACGTTCACGCTTCCATCTGAAGAAGCTGAAGCTCAATTCCTTAAAGAAGTGAAGCAAGCCGGATTCATAGGACTGAACGGTCACCGTTCCATCGGAGGCTGCAGAGCATCCATTTATAATGCAGTCCCTCTATCCCATTGCCAGGACCTTGCCAATTTCATGAAAAAGTTCCAGGAATCTTATAAAGCGAAGGAAGCTCAAACTCTTTAATTTCAAACAAAAATACCTTCAAAAAAAATAGGTCTTATGATATACTATTTTAAACTTCTTGCAACAGGCAATAGTGCATTGTTGAAGAAAAGATGTTAGTTGAGATGAGAATAGGAGAGATGAGTAAATGAAAACGAAAACCCTTGTGTCGCTGTCCCTATTAATCGGGATTGGGGCTGCCCTGCATTTTATCGTTCCTGGATTCTTCCTTGGAATGAAACCGGATATGATGTTGTTAATGCTGTTTTTGGCGATTACACTTTTTCCCGCGAAGAAGAATGTATTCATTGTCGCCTTGGCTGCTGGAGCCATCTCTGCCATGACAACTACATTTCCTGGAGGACAAATCCCAAATATCATAGACAAATTGGTAACAGCCTTTCTGTTTTATCTTTTATTCATCAGTCTTAAGAAGTTTTCAACATCCGTTGTCACCGTTAGTATCTTGACTGCCGTAGGAACAATGATTTCCGGCGCTGTCTTCCTTGGTTCGGCTTATTATATCGTTTCCCTTCCAGGGCCTTTCGTTGCACTTTTCGGCGCTGTTGTACTTCCTGCCGTACTGCTAAATACAGTTGCGATGGTCATCATTTATCCAATTGTGAACGGCATCGTAAAAAAATCGAATATACCTGTTAATGCTTAAGCTAGCTTGAGCATCATATGTAAAAAAGCACCGGATTGCCCGGTGCTTTTTTTTCATTCTTATGGATCTGGGAGTCAGTCAGGATCATCCTATAAGGGTCAGTGAATCAATACCCACATAAACCAAATGAAAAGCAATAACACCCCGGGAAGACCCAAAACGTAAGCTCTGGCCTGGAGCGCCCTCTTAGGCGGATAGATGCTGGGTGTTTTCGCTTTCCTTAAAAAATACCCCATACCGCACAGGCATATCAGGCCTAATAAAAAAATGATTTTCATTATTAACCCACCAGTGCCATCCATGTTCCGACAGCTTGTTTTTACTATCTATATGCTGCCCTTCCCTTTATATGAAGCATTTTTAATAAAGCTTCAAGTTATTTTTAAATATTATATATTTACTATCTAAGTTTAAAAAAATATTTTTGTGATATAAAGATAAAATGGTCGATACTCTTCCATAAGGATGAAAATTATGGTATTTTGTTATCAATAGTATTTCTATCCCTATTTATCATAATTTCCAATTGATGCTTTTTTCAGCAGGGATTTAGACCATATAAAGCGAAAACAATACTATAAAATGAGGTGATCCTATTGAAAGCAAAATCATTACTAATTGGCTTTTTAACTGGAACAGTCGTAGCCGGTGCAGCAACCTTACTTTCTACACCAAGTTCAGGTAAAGACTTAAGGACTCGCATCAAAACAAATACGGAAGAAATTAAGAATACCATTGAAGAGTTAAAGGTAAAAATGCTAAATATTAAAGATGACACGATGGAAGCTACACAAATAAGCAAAGAAACGGTAAAGACTTTCATTTCGGATGTTCAGATCGTCATCGAGAACTGGAAGCAGGAAATCGAACCGAACAAGAACGAATTATTGAAGAACGTTCAAGAAATCGAAAATTCATTAAAAGAATTGGAAACAGCCATCCCTTCTCCTAAAAATTAAAGCTTGATATCGTAACACAAGCCAGATTCTCCATTTTTCCCAATTAATTACATGCTTTAATGGACAAAAATGGAGAATTAATTAAAAAAGCTAAAATTTTCTAAAAATTTTGCAAATATTTATCTTTATTAATTTTTATTTTATTGTCATAATAAATGTACAGAATCTTATAAGTAGGTGAGCCCATAAAATGCAGAATAAAAATTATTCTATGAAAGAAGCAATGATTTTTAGTCAACGAATTGCACAATTAAGCAAAGCATTATGGAAATCGATTGAAAAAGATTGGCAGCAATGGATTAAGCCTTATGATTTAAATATCAATGAGCACCATATTCTTTGGATTGCCTACCATCTTAATGGCTCTTCCATTTCAGACGTTGCAAAATTTGGGGTCATGCATGTTTCTACGGCATTTAACTTTTCAAAAAAATTAGAAGAACGCGGGTTTTTAACATTTTCAAAGAAAGAAAATGACAAAAGGAATACGTATATAGAAATCACCCCTGAAGGTGAAAGAATTCTTCTTGATTTAATGGAAACATACGACCCAAGTAAGAACTCTGCTTTCTCAGGTGCCCTTCCCCTTCGCGAGCTTTACGGTAAGTTTCCGGATATGATTGAAATGATGGCTGTCATCCGTAATATATACGGTGAAGATTTCATGCAAATCTTTGAACGGTCATTCGATAATATTGATCAGGAGTTTACTGATGTGGAGGGTAAAATTACAAAAAAAAAGATAGAGAAAGAAACTGAGCCAGTTTAATCTCACACTCTATCCATTTCCTTCATGAATGATACATATAAACCTTGTGATAGGCATGCATCAATGCATTCCTTTATGGTTATTTTTGGATTAACCTTTCTTTCAAATTGATTAAAAAGCGGTCGAAAGTTCATGTACCCTTCCGCTTTTTCTATTTCATAGCGTTTGCTCAAGATATCACATGTTTCCAATAATTCTTCCGCTTCCTTCTTCGTGAAATTTTTTTCCACAAAAAGAAAGTCCAACTTGGCTTCCGGATTGCGTATCAGGTTTAATAAAAGCCGCTGATGAAAACGGAGTATTTCTATTTCTTCATTCATATTTCTCATATATCATTAATCCCCAATCAATCATTCAAATTTAACTTAAAAGGTTTAAAACCATTGGAAATCCCTGCTAAAAAAATCCGCCTATTCTGTAGTTCGAAAACCCGGTCTTATGCACCTTAAGCCTTCTTCCGTCCTGAAGTGAATATTCTCTTATAACTAAATCCAATAATTCTATTGCTATTTCCCCCCATTCATCGTAATGTATGTATGTAAATTCAACAGTCTTTGGAGGGCTGATTTCGAAATGAATTCGTGGAAAACAATTGACCTGGCAAAACAATATGGGAATGGCCGCCTGATCCTTTTTTCAGTTTTTACAATATTGATGTCTTTTGTTCTGATCTATACAATATTAAGTTTCTTTACATCCCATATTGTTTTGTATGACGACCAAACAATGGTATTTTTTAGCCTTTTTCTTTTATTATATCCTGTTCACAAACTATTACACTATTTACCCTTACGATTATTATGTAAAAAAGTAAAAACTTCTTGGTCCTTGAAGTGGAACCTTATACTTACATGCAAAGTTAATGTGAATCATCCGATTCGAAAGCACCTATATCTCTTGACCCTTGTGTTACCTTTCTTCATTATGTCTGTTATTTTAATTGGTTGTGCCCTTAGTTTTCCACATTACATTCATTATTTCACTATTTTATTATCCCTGCATACCGGATTATGTGTATCGGATTTCATTTATATAAAAAACCTGGTTGGATCCCCAGGACATTCTTATATCGAAGAACATCGAGAAGGGTATGACATACTTATTCAAAAGTGATTTCATAACCATCCATAAAGATTCCTGATAAGATTTTTTGGTATCTTTTTTCATTATAATTTGGTATCGTATTTATACATGATGTTTTGCAAGGAGGGATTTAGGCTTTGATCTCGTTCTGGTTTATTATTTTTGCTATTTTGATCTTTTATAATATTAATAGAATGACAAACTCTTTATGTATTCAAAAGGAAATTGCTGAAGACCGGCAGCCTAAAGTATTCAGGACCATTAATGTATTAATTACGATTATGTTATTATCCTCCTATATTGAAATTTTGTATACGTAGAGATGAGCAACAAATGACGACAAATCATTTGTTACATACATTGGTGATATCCGGAGCATTATCCACATAAAGAAAAAGGGCGAAGCGGTCTGCTTCGCCTTTTGTTTATGAGTTTATAACCAAGAAGCTCCAATTATTATTAACAGGATGAAAAGAACGACAATTAGAGCAAAGCCTCCACCTATTCCTCCAGACATTGATCTTCCTCCTTTCCATTCTTAAGTACCAGCAATTTCATGCGCACTCTTATATCCGCCAAAAGGAATCCATTCCTTTCATAGCTTGATAAACATTTCAATCATTTTCTGTTGAGCGTCTACCCTATCCTATTCAACTCCACGGCAAAAGGAGTGGGCACTTTCACTATTAATTTTGCAATCGATTAGCAAAATGCTGATCCTACAATTATTAATAAAATGAATAACACCACTAACAAAGCGAAACCTCCATTAAATCCATTACTCATTCTGCTACCTCCTTTTGATGTCCTCGATGTATCATATGTAAACGTTTATTATCTGGGTAGGCGTACACCCATTTTTCAAAAATTCTTATTGATACATCAATATATTATTTTTTGTAAAGTAACCAGAATATGTTATAGTTAATTTTGTGGAATTACAAAGAATAGTAAATCAGAAACTTAAAACTAGGAGTTGTTTTTAATGAAGAAATGGGCATTATCGATTGCTGTTACTGCAGGGCTGATCGGACTTACAGCATGCAACAGCGACAAGGAAGCAGTCGTGGAAACTAAAGCGGGAGATATATCTAAAGAAGAGTTCTACAATGTCATGAAAGACCGTTATGGTGAAACCGTTCTTCAAGAACTTGTTTATGAAAAAGTTCTTTCCGAAAAATATACAGTATCGGATAAAGAAGTTAACGCTAAAGCGGACGAGCTTAAAGAACAAATGGGTGAAAATTTTGAAACGGCCCTAGCCTCTTCCGGATATAAGAGCGAAGATGATCTTAAACGTGCACTTAAAATCGGTATGCTTCAAGAAAAAGCAGCTGTTGCTGATATTACTGTAAAAGAAGCTGATGTGAAGAAAGCTTATGAAGACTATAAACCACAAATCAAAGCGAGACATATTCTTGTAAAAGACCAAAAAACGGCTGATGAAGTTAAAGCTAAATTGGACAAAGGCGAAGACTTCGCTAAACTTGCAAAAGAATATTCAACAGACACAGGAACAGCTGAAAAAGGCGGAGAGCTAGGCTGGTTCGGTCAAGGTGAAATGGTTCCTGCCTTTGAAGAACAAGCATACAAAATGAAGAAAGATGAAATCAGCAAACCGGTTAAATCCGATTATGGCTACCACATCATCCAACTTGAAGATATAAAAGAAAAAAAATCATACAAAGATATGAAAAAAGATCTTGAATATGATTTGAAAGTCGCTCAAATTGACCAAACTAAAGTTCAAGATATTTTGAATGCAGAAGTTAAAAAAGCGGACGTGAAGATTAAAGATAAAGATCTAAAAGATGCCATTACTTCTGGTGATGCAACTAAAGCAGAAAAATAATTCGATAGTAAAAAGCGACAGGACTTTGTCCTGTCGCTTTTTTTCATCATTCAGCTAAGCTCCCTGATTTATATCCTTCTTACGCCTCTCACGCTCTTCTTCCATACGTTCAATATACTTCTGACCTTCCTTCTCGATCCAAGCATCATCTATGAGACGTTCCTGCCTAGCTGTCCAAATTGACATGACTGCACTGACAATTATTCCAATAAACACGAACCAAATCCAAATTGGCATGTCCATTCCCTCCCAAAAAATCTACTATTCATTTACTAGAGAATATGCGAGAATAAAAAAAATATGCTTCTTTCCACGACGGGAAAGAAGCATATTTTTTTAAAATGTTGGTTTATAGAATGACCGGTTATCGAGTGCGAAGACTCTTTCCGTAAATTCACCCGGTTTCACCTTTTCCAAGGCCCGGTCCATCATATTTATCTTGGCATCCATGTTATCAATATAATGCAATACTTCAGCTTCCCTCACCATTGGCGGCTTGGGACTGCCCCATTCAGCTTTGCCATGATGGCTTAATATCAAGTGCTTAAGGATCATGATTTCTTCGGCTTCTATCCCCAATTCCTCTGCAGCTTTACCGACTTCATTTACCATGATGGTGATATGACCTAACAGGTTCCCTTCCACGGTATAAACAGTCGATACAGGTCCAGATAGCTCATGTACCTTCCCAAGGTCATGCAGAATGACCCCCGCATACAAAAGATCTCTATTGAGCGAAGGATAGAGGCTTGAAATGGCCTTAGCCAGCCCCAGCATCGATACCACGTGATAGGCGAGTCCCGACAAATACTCATGGTGGTTCTTGGTGGCAGCAGGAAACGTCAGGAATTCATTCTGATATTTCTTAATAAGGTGTCTAGTCACTCTTTGGATATTCGGATTCCTCATTTCAAAAATGAATTGAGTGATCGTTTCCATCATTTCTTCCTGACTTAAAGGTGCCGTTTGAATCAAATCCGCTTTTGTGACGCCATCAGCATCTGAAGTGATTCTAATATTACGGATTTTCAATTGGCTGCGCCCTCGATAATTTTGGACTTCCCCTTGAACTTTCACCGTGGCTTCAGAGCTGTAGGTCTTCTCATCTGCTTCGGAAACATCCCATAGCTTTGCCTCGATTTCCCCGGTTTTATCACACAAAATCAATGTTAAAAACGGCTTTCCATTACTTGCAACCGCTTTTGTACTCGTTTTAATATACATATATATATCTACTACTTCACCAATTCCGTAGTGAATGATCCCATTTCCCATGCGACTGCCTCCGTTCAATTAAATATCAACATTATAACATATCAACCCGGCCAGTGCGTTTAGTTTCGTTAATAAGTGATAGACAATTTGAAGGAAAAAAAGCCTGGGCGGCTGCCACTTTTTTCACACCACAAGAAAGCCAGCCTTGAACCCAAGCCTGGCTTTGTAATCGATATTATTCAACAGTTCTTGTTCGGACAATACGCGCATTTTCCCTGGCCCTCAATCCGGTAATATAAACAGCATGTCACCCGTTTATAAGGATTCATGGACTCTTCGACAGTTTTTTCCCCAATGAATCGTTTAAATGGTGAATGCTTTTCAATATTCAGCCATACTTCATCTTCAAGCAACTTTACAATGTCCGTTTCAACACGTGTCTTTATATCAGTCTGCTTCAGTAGCTCACTATACATCCATACCGTATAGCTCCAGATCGTTTCCCATAGTACAAGTTTTGATATTCTAGTCGTTTTAGAAAGCGGGTGAATCGCTTCCGCACCAAACCTGCTTAATATGGACTGGAGGGCAATAGAGCTTTCCTTTTCTTGAACATCGCTCCACTTGTTAGTTTTCAACAAAAAATGCGGCAGCCAATGTTCATCTTCGGGATCATCCAAAACGGCAATGTCCCCTAATGTGCCCTCCCAGATGAGCCGGTGTTTACTGACCATGTACAATTGTGCCGTAACAAAAAAAGCATATCGCCTGAACCACATTGAAATGGCTATTCTTGTCGTTTCCGCCCCTGTCCGTGCCTGGGCATACTGAATCAGCTCATCTAGATGATCAAAGGTCTTGGAAGCTTTGGCTTCATCTCGTAAGGATATGCGATATCCCTGCAGCTCTTTTTCGATAGTAGGTGTGAGGTTATGCATTGGCGAGCGCTTTTACCTGCCTGTGAGCGAAACGGCCTTTACCAAACGGGATGCACATCGGGCTGCCGAAAATCGGATCAAAGGAAATTTGACATTCCATGCCGAAGACATGCTTTACCAATCCAGGCGTGATGATATCCTCCGGCCGGCCTTGAGCGTGTATCGCTCCTTCTTTAAGTGCCACCAGATTATCCGCATAACGGCAAGCCAAATTCAAATCATGAAGCACCATCACGATCGTTCGGTTCTCCAACTCATTCAAGTCGAACAATAAATCCAAAATCTCGATTTGATGGGTCATATCGAGATATGTAGTCGGTTCATCCAACAAAATGATGTCCGTGTCTTGAGCCAGTGTCATCGCTATCCATGCACGCTGCTTCTGGCCTCCCGATAATTCATCGACTGCCCGATCCTTCAATTCGGACAGGTTCGTTGCTTCGATTGCCTTTTGAACTTTCTCTTCATCCACGGAACTCCACTGTTTCAACCAACTTTGGTAAGGATATCTTCCTTGCTTCACAAGTTGATAGACTGTAAGTCCTTCAGGAGCAATCGGCGATTGTGGAAGAATCGCCATCTTTCTTGCTACATCCTTCGATGACATGGTTGAAATCGCTTTGCCTTCAAGTAAAACTGAGCCGGATTGCGGTTTTAATAAGCGGGCAACCGACCTAAGCAATGTTGATTTCCCACATCCATTTGCACCGATGAATACGGTGATTTCCCCACGTGGTATTTCTATATTCATATCATTTATAATTAATTTATCACCATAACCGAGCGATAGAGACTGAGTGTTAATAGCTGGTCGCATTAATATACTCCCCTTATTAATCTAATAATACCAGTTTAATGAAAATGATTCTCACTGTCAATCTAAAAAAAGAGTATAAACCATAAACTCCGTGTCATCCTAGGTAAACATTCATGTGTAAAAAAGATTAGACCCTCATTTCAGATCATTCATTTTGCACAACTTCCAAATGGCCGTTTCATTCTTTCATGCTCCTACATAGAGACATTCTCCTGTCGGAACCACCGAACGGTTTCATTTAGCGAATAAAGAAAAGCCCTCCATTCGGAGAGCATTTTAACCGACCAACAGGCGATTTGTACAATGTGCAAGGGATTCATCTCTAATGAAGGTAAATAAATCCTGATCGATATAAGGGATTAATCCTTCGGCGATGTTCCAGGCATTGACTTCTATTTGATAAAGGATTTCTGATTTTCCCGTACTGTATAGCTCCTTACTCAGTACGGCAAGATCCGGGTCCAACGCATGACCCATTTCATGTGTGAGGATGATCCATGTATATTCCTCAAGCCTTTCAAGCGAGCCAAGAGAGCGTTCACACTGTATTTCGATATCTCTCTTATATAAAGTGATCGTATGTCCTTCGGCAGAATACTTTCCCCCCACACACCGTTTATCAGGGAACTCCTTTTCGATGATTAACATTAATGAAGAATCATGTTGGCTTACAAACTCAGCCATATTCACTGACTTCACTCTCTTTTATTTATAGTTTATTTCCCATTATATTTCGGGGATGATCAAATCATTCATATTTTGGCGCAACACGGAACTGGATAGACGAATTATTTGGTTTTCCCTAAAATGCTCCAATACATGCCGATGACAAGTAAAAAAGAAAATTTGTCGCTTTTCCGAAACTTTTTTCAATAACTCAAGCATCCGTTTTGTCCTTTCTGCATCAAAATTGACGAAACTATCATCAATGATGAGAGGGAATGAATCTTTTTCAAAAGTATGATCAGCAAGTGCGAGCCTTAGGGACACATAAATTTGCTCTGCTGTCCCGCGGCTGACCTCTTCAGCCCTAAAGTTCAAGCCGTCTCTACGCTGTACCCAAATCCCATCACCCGACTGATCAAGGATGATCTTTTGGTAGCACCCTTTCGTTAAAAAGGAAAAATGCCGCTCAGCATCAGCGATAACCTTCGGAAGTCGTTCCCTTTTATATCCGTCCAAGGTTTTATTCAATAAGCTTTTGGCTATTGCCAATTTCGCCCATTCCTTCGCTTCTTCGTTGAATGCCGCTTTTTCTTCATAAAAACGATGAAGTAAGTCGTCATAAATTCCTGAAGCTTCAAGCTGCTTTATCCTTTGCTTCGTTTCAGACTGTTTCTCTAATAAAAGTGATTTAGAATTTACGGAATCCTTCCGTTTCCTTTCTAAATGTTCAAATGTATATGTAGTGATTCCCTGCTTTAGGTAAGTTTGAATTTGCTCATGTTCCATTCTTGATTGCCCTATTTGAACATTGATCAAATCAAGTTGTTTTTGCAAAGAGACTTTCCTCTCGGACAAAACTGCGTTATGTCTGAACTCTTCCTCACCCTTTACCTTCGCTAACTCAAAAAGCTGCTCCATTTCTGCATCAAGATAGTCTTTTTCCATCGTCAACTGCTCGATTTCGTTTACCAAACGGTCCCGTTCCTTCATCCATTGTGTAAGTTGAACGGAGAACTCCACCGCTTTGTTCATTTCCCGTTTTAAAAGGGCTATTGCTTCCCTCCATGTGGATGGCTCAAAATCAAGGCTGTGGGCAAAATGAAATAAAGCCTTCACTTTACCTTCAAACTCTGCATGTAAAAATTGGTACTGCTTGATTGTTTCATATTTTCTTTCAACGGCTTCCTTCCATTTCTCCAGCAGTTCCAATACAGATTCAAGATTGATTTCCACTCCGGGATAAGACATGCCCCAACCGCTTAAGATGTTGCTCACCTCTTTATCAAGCCGATCCCTGCCAGCTTCCCAAGATGCGTATTCCTGGATGGTCGATTCGAATGCTTCCTCTCGTTCTTTGTATTTGAATCTCTCATTCTCAAGCTGCCTTTGAAGACGGTGGTCCAGCTCAAGCAACTGTCCCATCGACTCTTCTTCACTCTCTCTTTTTGCTTCACTCGCAATTACAGCCCTTTTCTTTTTTGCCTCATCCAATTGCTTACTATACCCGGACAATATATCATCACCTTTGAAGAAAGACTTGGAAACCGCAAACAGAACAGCCACTGCCAGAAGTATCATTCCCAATAGTATTTGTTCACTGAAATAGCTTTTGATCGCACCTAAACATAGTAATACGATAAAACCGCCATTCATGAAAAGTGAACGTTTTCGGTTATGCGCTTCCTTCTTTTTCTGTAATGACAATTGTTTTTCAAGTTCGAGTATTTGTTCATCAAGGATGATGCTTTTGGCTGCTTCAAGTTCGATGTTTTGTTGCTTGTTGAATAAAGATTCCAGCTTGCTTCTTTTTTCTTCTGGCATTATCTGGGCCTTAATCTCCTTCAAGCGGGCTTCCGTCGTTTCCAAGCTTCCCTTTTGCAGTCCATATTTCTCATCAAGCTGTTTTTTAACATTTTGGAGATGATGCTTTTCTCTCTCTGCCCTTTTGACCTTTTCCTTCATGAATGTACTGATATCGAGTTTTCTTATTTCATCATCAGATACATCCAAGAATAATTCCTGTTTCACCTTTTCGATATTCTTTTCTTCCATCAGCCTTTCATGTTTTGCTTTGCGCATATCCAGCTCAAGCTTCTCCAGCAGTGTTCCTTGATCGACCGCATGCTCAATTTGCTCTTTATGTTCCTTGATGAAATGATTGATTCCGATTTCGGCAAGATTCCCTTCAAGTTTGGCCATTTTCTCCGTCAATGCAGCTAAATGGGCTTTCATGGGCACTCCAACTGCCTGAAGCTGTTCAAGCCTTTTTAAACCATCAACAGGAAAACTTACATCCTTGATTTTACTTATTTCGGTTTCAAGTTCGTCCTTTTCTTCAACCAACGGTTTTATTCGTAAAAAAGTACTCATGGTAACAAGGTTTTCTTCAATTTCTTGAATATCTTCCGTGATGTCAGCGAGCTCCTCCTTCATTTTTGTCTCTTCCTGAAGTAATGCCGTATATGACTGCTGTTCTTCTTCTGATGCTTTTACCTTTTTCTGCAATTCCCTAAGTTCTTTTATCCTCACATTCAGTAGAGGTTTTTGGCCTGATGGCTTGAACCTTAAATCCAGCTCTTTTTGCAATTTCGTTTCGGCTTCAAGAAGTTTATCGTTCCCGATCAGCCCGGCTGAAAGCAGATATTTACTCATCGTTCCTTCACTTAGTGTATGTAACCCCTGCAAGCCTTGAAGATTGAAAGAAAAAATGGCTTGGTAATAGTTTTTATCAACGCCATGGAGAATATCATTCAGCTCGTCCTCGCCGCCAACCCTTCCATCTTCGAAAGTCACTTTTACATCCCCAGTCGCTTTCCCCTTCACTCGTTCAATAACGATTTCCCCATCCTTTTTTGTTATGAGACTAAGCCTTCCCCCATATTTGGCATGCATTTTAGGCTCATAACGCGGTTCGTTTTGAACCTTTGTCGGAAAACCAAATAGAATACTATGAATGAAGGACATGATGGTGGACTTGCCTGATTCATTTTCGCCAAAGAAAATCTGCAGCTGCCCCAATTCAGGAAAACGCTGATTTTCCAGTTTACCATAACCATAAACATGGAGGTCTTTAATAATCAAATCTCTTCCTCCTATCTGTACCTATTTATTCGGTTCAAACACATGCAAAAGCCAGCTTTCCGCTTCATCCAAAAGCTCCCTCTGCTCATCAAACTCTATGGCATCAAGATATCTTCTTGCACCTGGGAGATTATAAAGCGGGGCCAGAGCAGCCTCTGTATCATCAAATTCAGAAGCCAGCATGGATACCTCAGCCATAAATGGCGATAACCTTTCATTTGTCCTGATCATAGTCACGGACTGGATGACTTTGATTTTATAGACCCAGACAAACGATTCACCTTGCTCTTCTTCCTGTAAAATCCGGGTCAATTCCTCAAGATATTCCCCGTAAGCGTCGGCTGCTCCTCCAACATCCAACTTCACTTCCAAAAGATAGCTTCTTCCATCGAAACCCTTTTGCTCAATTACTTCCCTGCATTGCTTGAACAGGGCATCAAATCCTCCATCAGCTGATGGTTTAATCGTTACACTATCCCATATCACCTCAGAGGTTTCAATAAAGGAATGGCGCTTCGTGTCACCGTCGAGTTCGACCAGCAGGCAACCTTTTACGCCAGACTCCTTGCGGTTCCTGCCTTGTATATTTCCTGAGTAAATCACAAGCGGATCTTCTGAAACAACCTGATGCTTATGAATATGGCCTAATGCCCAGTAATCGAAATCTTTAGCCGCAAGTTCCTTCAGGGAAAAAGGGGAGTATGGGCTATGTTCGGAATTGCCTTCCAAATTCCCATGAAGCAGACCAATATGATAATCCGCCCCTTCAGCTTTTATGTAGGTTTCAATCATTCTCTCCCTTACATGACGGCGTGGATAACTGAAACCATAAAGGTGGACAGTCGTTCCATCCGTTTTTTCGAACAATTTCACTTCCGTTTGCCCAGAAAAAACGTAAACATTATCCGGTAGCTTTACAGTAATCCATGAGCCGCTGAGATGATCATGATTTCCATGAATGATATAGGCAGGGATTTGATGTTGCTCGAGTTTTTCCATTTCGGTTCGAAAACGGACTTGTGTCCGGAGACTCCGATTTTCCCCATCAAACAGATCCCCCGACAGGACGATAAAGTCAACTCGATGGTAAATTGCTTCATTAATGATTTTTTGGAAGGCTTTAAATGGGCTTTCCCTTAATTCCTTCAATATAGCTAATGGCAAATCCTTCAACCCTGAAAAGGGAGTATCCAAATGGAGATCCGCCGCATGAATGAACTTCACTTTACTCAAAAGTAACACCTCGATTTCTATCAACAATTCACTTTTAATTTTAACATGAACAGAACATACTTTCCCATATATTATTACTTTAATACATATCAAGGGACCAGATAATCCAGTATGGGCAAATTCAACCGAAAAAAGACCGAATGGCGTACACTTTGTGCTGTACACGGCATTCGGCCCCTTCCAATATTAGTTGAAAATATCCATACTTAAGTAGCGTTCACCGTTATCCGGCGCAATGCATAACACTCGCTTTCCACTTCCAAGACGACGGGCTTCCTGCAGGGCAGTCCAAACCGAGGCACCGCCTGAAGGCCCAATGAATATCCCTTCTTTCGAAGCCATATCCTTCATGGTAGAAATGGCGTCTTCATCAGCCGCTTGAACGATTTCATCAAATACGTTTGTATTTAAAATGCTTGGGATAAAACCAGGGCTCGTACCCACTAACTTATGAGGACCAGGCTTTCCGCCTGAAAGTACAGGAGAACCCTTAGGCTCGACAACGACAACCCTTAAATCAGGCAGCTGTTCTTTTAATGCTTCACCTGTACCAGTTATCGTTCCGCCCGTCCCTGCAGTTGCGACAAACACATCTAGCTTTCCATCCATCTGATCCATAATCTCGACGGCAGTCGTCACTCTGTGAATATCAGGGTTGGCTTTGTTTTCAAATTGCTGCGGAATAAAGCTATTAGGAATCTCTGCAGCGAGTTCCTCTGCTTTACGAATGGCTCCAGGCATCCGCTCCGATGCAGGGGTTAGCACAACTTCCGCTCCATATGCTTTTAGTATATTGATTCTTTCTTTTGACATATTATCTGGCATGACCATAATGGCCCGATACCCCTTTGCGGCAGCATTCATTGCAAGCCCTATACCTGTATTTCCAGAGGTTGGCTCTATGATAGTCGCCCCGGATTGAATGATTCCATCCAATTCAGCCTGCCTGATCAAGTTGAAGGCAGCCCGATCTTTTACGCTTCGGCTTGGATTGAAATATTCAAGCTTCACAAATACCTCCGCGTCATTCTTCCCCGTTAAATGATTAATTCTTACAACAGGTGTATCTCCTATCAATTCCGTAATATTATTCACGATCTTTACCGTCATTCAAAAAACTCCCTTCGTTCCTACACTTCCTGGATGCACTTTTACTCTAGTTTATTATATCATTTATGATTTTTCATTTTAAAGAGAGAATTCCTCTAGTATAAATAGGTTTTGTATTCATTCTTTCCAAACTTAAAGGAAAAAACTATGAAGTTTGTTCGGTATAGTCATTTTTCACCATTTTTCGAAATATTCAGCCACTTATCTATATTTCCAGTGTTACTACATTTCCCTCACATAACAATAGTCAAAATTGACAGATAATGATAAAATTTTTATAACAGTTCCTGTATTTAGAGAAAAGACAGTATATTATTGATGAGGGAGTTTTGGAAATGAGCAGAATATACAAATTAACCGTTTTTGAACCGTCAGGGGAAAAACTATTGGATGAATCATTTACAGCCGAGAATGATGAACAAGCAAAAGAATTAGGTCAAAATCTTTTGAATGAAAAAAACTACCAAGATTTAACCCATCGCTGTACATCTCCTGCAGGAGCGCTATTGCTTTTTCATCGCTGACCGAAGATGGAAGCGTAATCATTTTAAAGAAAGGCCGTCACAAAAACGTGACGGCCTACGGTTTTTTTATGGGTTGTACAATTTGGCCGTTGATTTCCGCTACAGGCACTCGCTTTCCGCGGGCGGTCCGGTGTGCTCCTCGGCTAACGCCTGCGGGGTCTCCCTTGGACGCGCTTTTCCCGCCGGAGTCTCGCACACCCGTTCCAATCAACTTTGTTATAACATTTAGCTAGAAACCATATCTGAGGAGTTGAAGGTGTTGCTTTGGGTCAGTTGGTTCGGGAACATCATTTGATGAATGATACGTTTTCCGAACCCCTTTTTTGCTACATACTGAGGTCATCACTAGGGAAATGACGGTCTTTCTCATTCATTTCCCGATGAAGTTCGGTTTTCTTTTTTCCATGAAAGCCTTTATTCCTTCTTGGTGATCCGCTGTTTGACGCATTTTCATTTGAGCAGCTTTTTCAATCTCAAGCATTTTAATTAATAATGGCCGATTTTTTTCACTAAGGATTTTTTTTGTTTTGATCATAGCTTGGACCGGGCTTTCCAGCCACGTTTGTACTTTTCTCTCTACCGTCTGTTCCAAAGTTCCGTCTGCCACTTCATGAACGAGACCCTTTTCTTTGGCTTCGAGCGCTGTAAGGACTTTACCTTCCCAGATTAACTCCTTTGCACCTACTTCACCAAGTCGACGCTCAAGGAAGAAGTGTCCCCCGCCATCAGGAATTAATCCAATTCCGATAAAATTCATCGCAACCTTACTTTCCGAATCTGCGATGAGATGATCAGTTGCAAGAGCTATACTCAGGCCAAGCCCCGCTGCTGCACCATGAATGGCGCTTATGGTCAATTTAGGCATGAAATAGAGAGTGGTAACCAATTCACTGATTCCATCCATCAGATCATCGAAAGCGTTTTCTTTTTCAGATGTGAGCATCATCTTAATATCTCCACCCGCGGAAAATGCCTTCCCGTTCCCTTTTAAAATGACTACGTCCACTTCTTCATTTTCACTTACTTCTTTAAGGGCAGAAGTTAAATCATGCAGCATTTGCGGATTTAGTGCATTCATGGCCTCTGGCCGGTTCATTGCAACAGTAGCCGTCCGTTCCGAATATGTGACTAATACAGTACCTGCAGATGATGTTGGTTCAATACTCAATTTATTTCCTCCTCTTACGCTCTATGAATGTATTATATATTTTTTCATTGTTTTCAGAATAGGGTGAAAAGTTATAATTAAATATATATACCCTATTATTTTTTGATATATTTATCCTGAAGCTGTTCTCGCAAAGCCCTTTTCAAGAACTTCCCAACACCCGTTTTCGGAATATCATCCAAAAAGGCCACTTCATCAGGCAGCCACCATTTCGCAAACTGTGGCTTTAAAAATTCGATGATGTCTTCTTGGGACACTTGCCCCTTATATGCTTCCTTCAAAACTACACAGGCAATCGGTCGTTCCTGCCATTTTTCATGAGGCACTGCAATGACTGCAGCTTCAAAGATACCTTCATGGGCCATTAATGCATTCTCTATATCTACGGAAGAAATCCACTCGCCGCCGCTTTTAATCAAGTCCTTAGTCCGGTCGACGATTTTCACGAATCCTTCCTCATCTATCGTGACAACATCCCCGGTATAAAGCCAGCCATCTTTAAATGTATCCTCGGACCGTTCATCTTTAAAATACTCATTCGCTATCCAAGGACCCCTTATAAGCAATTCGCCCATTTCTTTTCCATCAGGTTTTACTTCGCCATCCTGACCAATCACTTTAATCTCAATCATTGGCGAGACAAGGCCTTGCTTGGCCTTCAACTCATAAAGTTCTTCTTCGGGGAGGTCTTCCTGATAGCTTTTTGGTTTGGAAACAAAGACGAGCGGACTTGTTTCAGTCATTCCATAGGCATGCACTAAAGGTCACTATTACATAAAACAAACAGGAGATGGTAAACTGTATGAAAAGGCTACAAGACATACTAGGAGTGAAAGATACAATGACTAAGGATAATGACTGTAAAGATGTTGCTATCTATCTCAGGCTCTCAAGGGAAAAAAGCAATGTAGGAGAGAATGAGGACAGCCTTATTAACCATAGGGAAGAGCTTATCAGGTTAGCTGAGAAGAACATATATAATTATACCATATATGAGGAAATTGCTTCCAGTATGGATAAACAGAGAGAGCAGTACAATAAGATGCTCAGAAACCTCAGAGCAGGTCTACATTGTAAGGTACTTGTTATGGATGAGGACAGGCTAACTAGGTCACTTGAGGAAAAGCTGAGGCTTTATAGGGAGCTAGGCAGATTAGGAATCCTTGTACAGACTCCTAGAGAGATTATTGACCCAATGGACAGCAATCAAAAGATAATGACTGTTATGAAAGGTCTCTTTAGTGAAATGGAATATGAAAGCATCTCCAAAAGACAAATAGAGGTAAAGTTACAAATAGCAAAAAGAGGAGGATACTCAGGTAAAGTCCCTCTAGGATATGGAAAAGACAAAGCTACAAAAAAGCTCTACATTATAGAAATTGAGGCTAAGATTGTTACTGAGATATTTGACCTCTTTTTACAAGGATACTCTACTCAGAATATAGCTATACAGTTTAATAAGAAAGGATACAAAACAAAAGAGGGAAATATGTTTAGGAGTAATGCTATTCACAGGTTACTTAATCAGAGAGCTTACTTAGGGGAGACAACCTATACAAGTCATAAGTTAGGGGAAACTGTCCATATGAATGATACCCATGAGCCTATTGTCAGTTATGAGCTGTTTGCTCAAGCTCAAGACTTATTACAGGATAAAAATACAGGCTCTCATGTAAGGTACAGGGATGAGCTGAGGTCTCCTCTACAAAAGCTAGTAAGGTGTTCCTCCTGTGGCTCTATCCTCTATGTACAGCCTACATGGGGTAGAGATAAAGAGGGAAATAGGACAAAGCCTTATCTACATTTAAGAGGCTGTAAAAACTACAGAGGAGAGTTTCTAGATACTCCCTGTGGTACAAAAGGATATACCCTAAGAAAGATGATGCCTGATGTAATAGCAAAACTAAATCAGCATAAAGAGGAGCTAGAGCAGGACTTACAGGAGGCTATCAGCCTTAACTCCTCAGGATATAAGGAAAAGCTACAAAAGAGACAGACTGAGATTAGAGCAGATATTAAGAAAAAGCAAGTACAGGACAAAAGGCTGTTAGACCTGTACCTAGATGGAGACCTTTCTAAAGCTAAGTACAATGACAAAAAGAATGAGATAAGTGAGCAGGTCTCTACTCTGATGTTAGAGACTGAGGATATAGAAAGACAGGTACAGAATTTAGATACTAATGCTCATACAAAGAGGATACAGGAGCTAATACACTTAATAGACCAGTTTGAGGATATGGACATAGAGGCTCAGCATAGACTGCTAAAGACTTTACTAATCAGTATTGAAATGACCTACACTAAGGAAATGAAAAAGCCTATCTTTGTATACAATTGGAGGCTGTAACAAAAAAGAGGAGCTAGACTGTAATTAGTCTGCTCCTTTTTACATGGCTAATAATAGCTCTGCCATTCTTTTAGTGTTAGGCTTTCCTTTATGAATAATGAGGCAACCTGTCTCCAAGCTAGAGTATGCCTGAGTAACATTCCCCTTTTCAATCTGCTGTAAAAGTTGCTGATATGATACCTCACAAAATACATTTTTCTTTTTTGTGCTATTAGTACCTTTCTTAGTCACCCTCTGCCATCTCCCCATAAGTTATGAAACTACCTCTTGAAACTTCCTTACACTCTGTATTTAGCAGGGGGAGTAAAACTGTGACAGGCTGTGACAGAAAGGCATAAAAAAAGAGCAGGGATGTTACTCCCCACTCAGTAAGTTACTATTTAATTGTCCTCTTTAACTTGAAATTGCTCAGCCATCTCCTCATAAAACTCCTCTAAAATATCATCAAATAAGTCTACCTCTCCCTCTACAATTTTCCTCAAGTTATTAGCTGTTAAATCAAATAGCTGACAAAGCATCTCTGTATCTGTATCAAAAAGATAGTAACCTGCTAACAATGCTTTTACCTCAGGTGCTGATAATTCTAAAAATCTACTATGATAATACTCCATTTAGTCCTCATCCTATTCTGTTAGTTTCTCTACCTCTATTATTTAGCTGATACTATGTAAACTGTGACAAATAGGCATAAAAAAAGGAGGAGACAGCACTAAGCCATCTCCTAAGTTTTTACTATTTAAACTGCTTGAAAATACAAAGATACTCCAGAAATGTCATTAGCATTTACTGTATTTGTATTCATTATTTGGACTCCCACATATGGAGCTTTTACCCTTGTAGTAATTGCTGAGGGAATAGTAGTAAAATCAATATCCTCCCAAGCATCATTATTTACTGCATCAATGCTCCAAAACAATCTAACTTTGTAGCCATACATGCTCCCACCATTTAACAAATTAAGCTGAGTAAAGCCCTCAGACTCAATATAGTCATGCCATTGAGTTCCTGATGGAGCTAACTGTATCTCCTCTGCAATCCTCTCAGTCTTTGTTAATACAGCATCAATTGCCACTGATGTTCCATAAGAATCTGTAGTATCAATCTTTCTTTCATATCCCATCTTTTCCTCATCCTTTTCTTAGTTAGTTTTTTACAATAAAAAAAGCAATAGCTTTGCTACTGCCTACTTACTTGCTTTGTTTAGCTATCTTGTGCTTAGCCATCCTCTCAGCATCAGCCTTAGACAATCCCTCTCTAATCATCTGGTAGGGAGTCTTTCCTTTGTTCTTGCTTTTGTCTTTCTTAGAGCTATGATTAGCCTCTACCTGTTTCTTGTTCATGCCTTAACCTCCTTTCTGTTAGCAGTAAATTCCTCAAATACATCAGCCCATCTCTGACCTGTTACAATCATTCCTACAGTAGACCTTGCTACAGCATGCCTCTCAGCTATCTCTCCCTGAGTCAATCCTTTATTAAAGTAAAGGTCTAAAATCTGTCTTACAGCTCCTGCTGATAGTTTGCTACTGTGCTTAGGTCTTACATCATCTTTGTTAAGGCTCTTAAACATCACAAACAGCCCTGTATAGCTCTCTCCTTTAAGTACTCTAGATATTGAGCCTATAGGCAAGTTAAAAGCCTCTGACAGCTCATCTAAGCTCTTTTCAGACTGATAAAAGCCCTCTAACATCCCATAAGCCTCATAAGCTGTAATCTTAGCCTCTAGAGGTCTCTCAGTTAGCCCAATAACATAAGCATGTACTGTGTTATCTGACTGACTTAAATACTCAAGATTGCTCAGCCTGTTATCTGTCTTAACTCCTGAGATATGGTTAATAGTCATGCCCTTAGCCATCTGCTCAATGTACTCCTTAGCATCTGCTAACATCATTACAATATGGTGGACTGAGACTGAATACTGCTTACCCTCATCCTTTGCTCTCAAGCTGTATACAGGGTAGCCATCAGCATTGTACTGCTCTTTCCTGATGCCTTTCCCTGACTGCTTAGCTATCCTTATTTCTCCTGCCTCAAGATTGTAGCTACTGCCCTCAAGCTCCATATGCTTATTAACTAGCTCTACTCTTTTGTGTAACTGCTCTACATTTAATCTTTCCATTCTCAATTCCCCCATAGTGTTTTCGGTGTCACAGTAGCTCTAAATAAAAAAGCAGAAGCTGTTAGTTAGCTACTGCCCTCTTTCTATACTTTTTAAGGTAGTTGGATACTGTAGTACCTGATGCTCCAAACTGCTTAGCAATCTCTCCATAAGTTAAGCCCTGCTCCCTTAGCTGTACCCATTGAATAACTACAGCCTCTGCATACTGCTTTTTAGGTCTTCCTGCTTTAGACTTCCCTTTTAGAGCCTTCTCCTTAATCTTAGCTAGCTCATCCTTTAGAATACTGTGCCTCTCAGCCAGCTCCTCTGGTAGCTTTACAATCTGATAAGGCTTGTACTCAATCCTGCTAACCTTGTTACCTGTAAAGACTGGATTAGGATACAGAGTGATAAAGTCTCCTCTGTAGTTAATGCCCAATTTCTCAGGCATCTTGTAAGCCTCCAAAGCCTCATACATTAAATCATCTAAGTAGTCCTCATATCTCTTTTGTGCCTCTTTTTTATACTTCTTTACTGACATCCTCAATCTCTCCTTAGGTTCTCTTTAGGTATTAAAAAAGAGAGGCATTAGCCTCCCCTTATTGCTCTAGTGAAAATACTTTATTAGCAAAGCTCATCAATACTACTGCCCCAATAACTTGTAGTACAATCATTGTAGTAGACCTCCCTGATAGTTATTCTATTAATTCTCTTTGTTCTCTCTCAGGTCTGTCTCCTCAGTCCCTACCTGTTAACTACTTAGATAGCTATGTCTGATGCTCTAAGCTGTTGTACATATGCCCTAACTACATACTCAAAGCCATATAGCTGTGTTTCCTGCCCTCTTTGTCCTAAGTGGATGCCTCTGTACTGTCTGTTTTGGTCTGCCTGAGCTACAATCTTTGTATCCAGTAGAATCTGCTTTACTCCTGCAAAAGAGAAAGTTAAGCTGTTACCAAAGCCCTCCATAGTAGCCTTAGTCTCATTCAGCTCTGATAGGCTTGTATTAGCTACTAAGTGATTATCTAAGCCCCTAAACATCATGCAAGCTCCTTTATGGACTGCAAAGAATGTTACAATTACCTCCTCAAGCTCTGATTTCATTGCTTTTTCTTTGCCTGTATTAACAGCCTTTTGTAGCTCAAGCTCCTCTACTAGATTGTTAATCTCTTGTTTGGCTAGTCTAGCCTCTCCCATATCAGTAAAGGTATTAAGAGCCTCTGTCTTAGTCTCAATAACAGCCTCAAGCTGTTTTACTGCCTCTACTCCCTCAGTCACTGTCTCCTCAATGCTCTCTACAAACTCACTAACTGCCTGACTAGCTCCAATAACCTCATTAACCTTAACTTCCATACCTTTAATCATTTCTTGTTTATCCATCATAATCTCCCCTTATAGTGTGTTTTTTTAAAGTTTGTCTAGCATTCTTAACAATGATGCAAGGTCTCTCTCATAGCCTGTAAAGACTTCTAAAGCATCTTTATGCTGTGTAGCTCTCTCCTCAATTACATCAGGCTTAAACTCAGCAGGCTTAATAGCTCCCTTAGTCTTTGTAACCACTCTGTTTCTCTCAACTATCCTCTCAATCTCCTCTAAATCAGGTTTACCATCAATGCTATGAACATCTATAAGCAGTTTCCTATACTCATCATCTGTCATAGGCTTAGCAGGAGGCTTAGGCTTAATGTTCTTGCCCTCTGAGTATTCATGTACTGCTTTCCCACTAAGAGCCTGTCTTGTACCTTGCTCCAATCTGTCTAACCTTACAGCCTTACTAACTACCTCAGTATCAGGATGAGCTGTATTGTTGTACATAGAGCAGAAAAGCATACCAAAGTAAGCCATTTCTCTAACAAATGCCTCATCTGAAATATCAGCCTGTACAAAGTTGTTAGGATTGCTTGCACTTTTCTTGTCTCCTCTGAATAAGTAAGGACTCTCCTCAATCATTACTCCTAACTGCTTAGAATCAAAGTATTTACTGATAGAGCCTAGCTCCCCTTTGATAATCCATCTTAAAGACCTTTGCTTTGCTGTCTGAAGGTTCATAACATCCTCAGCAGTCAATCCAGTAAACTCAATGAATAGTTGTTTATCCCTTGCATTGCCTGTTATTGCTGACTTATAAAGAACATCTACAAACTTATCTAATTGCTCCTCTGTCAATGTTCTGGAGGATAGGCTACTGAGGTCTAAGGGCTTTTCTGTCTCAGCCTCAAGCCTCTCTATTTCTTCCTCATAGTCCTCTTTATTATCTGAAATGTATTTCCTCAAAGCCCTGTCTGAGATGCCTACTGACTCTGCATACTGCTTTTGAGTTACCTGTGCTGTAACTTTCAAATAAGCAAATGCTAAAGCATGGTCTAGATTAGTAGAAGGGGTATTGCTCTCTAGATATTCTGCAATCAATTTCTCTGTATCCATCCTCTTTTTCCTCCAATACTTTTGTAAAATTCCTTTTATGTCATGCTCTTTTTTATATAAAAAACCTAGGGTATAGGTAGAAGGGAAAGAGGCATTTACTGTATGGCAGGTAGCCTAGTAACCTCTATCCCTTTCTCATCTATATATCTTTCTGTCACACCCTAACTAAAGTATCAGATAAACTTTTTTTACTTTCTTTTATAAATAAGTGTGCAGCCAATCATGTAATTTTTTATTTTTTTATCAGAAAATGCAGATTCATACTTTATTCCATCCCTGAGAGCTAGATGTATAGGTGGCAGAGCTAACAATGCTCTCCATTACATCCTGAGGAGGAATTAAAATGAGTGTGCAAAACTTAATGAATGAGGCAGAACAAAGAATCAAAGCTAAAGAGGTATTTACTGTAGTAGATGCTAATGGAGAGATTAGAGATGATGTAAAAGTCATTACTCCTTTAATGCAGGAGCAAGCCCAAAAGAAAAAAGAGATGGTAACTTATAAAAACAAGTCAGAGAATCCTTTCATCTTTACTGAGATGGATGGGGTTAAGTTTGTAGAGCTAACTACTTTAGAAAATAAGCAGTTAGGATATTTCTTAGTAATGCAGACATACATTGACTATGACAATATGTTGAGGGCTAAGGGAGCAAAGTTACCCATGAAACCTGTAGAGCTTAGAAAGGCTTTTAAAATTACAGATACAAGGACTTTCAATAAGATAATGGCTGTGTTTGAGGAGCTTGGGCTTATTTATAAAAAAGAGGTTGAAATGTATGGTAAGTCATATGAGGCTATCTTTGTTAATGATAAGTATTGCTTTAAGAAGGGCTTACAGGGAGATAATAAGAATAGAAAGACTGTTACTGCTGTAAAGATTTTTATTGATACCTTGCAGGAAGTCTTTGAGCAAAAGAAAGTAACAGCAGGAGATGTAGGCATTATCTATAAGGCTATTCAGTACCTGCATTACAATTCTAATGTATTGGCTCAGAATCCATCAGAAATGGATGAGGCTTTTGTACAGCCATTAGATATGGAGGAGTTTGCTGATGCTCTAGGAATGAGCAGACAAGGCATTCATAAGAAACTTATTGCACTTAAATATCCATGTACTTACAGAGAGCAAGAGGTAGAGCTTAAAGTATTTGCAAGGGTACAAGTGGGAAAACATACTTTCTTAAAGTTAAATCCTTTTGTAGCATGGAGAAAGGCAGGAGAGCCACCTGTAGAGTCATATATTGAATTTATCATGGAGTATAATAAGAGAACTAAATAAGGATAACTGAGGCAGGGCTGATGCTCTGTCTCTTCTTTCTGTTTAGTAATCCAAGTAAATCCAAGATGACATGTAAACCAAATTACATGTTTTTGTCTGTTCATGTAAACCAAATTACATGTTTTAAGGGGGTTTCTCTCTTATCTTACATAGAATAAAGAGCAAAACCTGTAGTCCCTCCTTACAGTCAGTCCTACCTACAATAATTAGTAGACCTGAGTAATATCTTTCTTAGCTACAATAACCTGCCCTTTCCTCAGTTAGTAGAGCAGTTAAGGCAGTTAGGGCAGTAGGCTTAGCCCTTAATCCTGTCCTGTTGTATATGCTCTTAGTTAATCCAGTTAGTTCTTATTAAGTATGTTTTGAGGATGCCATAGGCAGACTCTAGCCTGATAAGGCTAATATGGCTGTAATTACTGTTAAGTGCTTTACATCAGACAGCTCAGATACATGTAAGTAGTGTAGAGGGTTAGTAGCCCTTTGCAGTTAGTATCTCTGATAGGATATTAATTCTCTTTGTATTGGAGCAGTCAGGAGCTGTAACAGGCTTTTGTCTCTCCTTTACTTCTCCTTTAGGTTCTATTGTTTTAGGTTGACAGCCATTACTTTTGTAAGGTTCTTTTTAAAACTTAATTTCCTTATGGTGTACCTCTTGTCCTTAACTGGATGAGAGGCTCTTTTTTTTGCCATTTTTTAAGTAGGGGGGTACTGTCTGTACAGTTGGGGATAACTTTAGGGAGCAGTTAGGGTACTGGTTAGGTAGGTTAGTATTAAAGCCAGGGTAACAGTAAGACTGTATAGGAATCTGTAGGATGCTGATAGGGAGCAGTTAGGTAGCAGTTAATGAGCAGTAGATTGTACAAGATAGGATAACAGTAAGGATAATTACAGATAGGTATTACAGATAGGGAATGAGGTAGTTATGCACAGGTAGAGAGCTGTTTAGGCTTATTCTGTAGGGTAAATGTACATATTCTGCTTAGAGGCTTAAAAGTCCAACAAATGAGCCTAGTCCCTGCCCATCCTTTTTGTAAATACTTTAGCAGGATACAGTGTTAAAGAGTCTGCAAGCCTTGTCCTGTCTACATTTAAGGGGTATCCTCTGCCCTTGCCTCCTATGTACCTGAGAGGACTGTAAAGGAGCTGTAAGAGCCTCCCTGAGACCTGTACAATATGGGCAGATATTAAGCCTTTTGCTACCCTCCCTCCTGCTGTATGCACTGTTTAGGAAGGAAATGAGGCAGGTACCTACTTATAAGGCTGTTTGACAAGCTAATAAAGATATGCTTATCCCTGCTGTAGTTTATGCAAGATTGTACCCTTTCACAAACTTTCTAGAGCAGTTAATGAGGCTGAAAACCCCTCTACAATAGGCTTTGCATAGAATCATGTATAACTAATAATTATTGGTACATTGTGAAATGCTGTTATATCAGTGTTTATGCAAGTTATCAACTTCCAATAACTGTGATTATGTAAACTAACTTTGTATATACAATTCATTAACCTGCATATAGAGGGGTAGCTCTTGCAGTATGGGTAGTTACTGTAGCAGGTGGGGTATCAGACATAGGAGCAGGGCTACTATCTATACTGAGGTGGGCAGTAGCTAGGAGGCAGGGCTAACAGCAGGGAGCATCTACACAGGGCTAGGAGGTACAAGCAGGATGCTACACTGTCCTACTACATTGTCCTACCCATAGCCATAAGCCTAGCCTTACAGTAGTAGAGCTACAGCCTGAGCCAAGCCTTAACTATACCCTGAGTCATACAGCTACATAGATTGTACAAAGATACTGCTAAGCATTGTACTGCTACTGAATGTACTGATAAGCTAAGCCCTCAGTATAGCCTAGATTGCACAGTAGTCATAGCCTTAGACTTGTTAGTATTCATTGAGAGTATGACAGCTTACAAAGGAAGCATGAAAGCCTCAGCACTATTGACAGACTAAGACAAGTATGTATTGTAATGCTAACACTGTCCTAAGCTGATGCTAAGCAGTTGCAAAGCTGATACATAGTTAGTCCATACTGTCAATCAATCATAATACCTAGTAATTGTCAATGAAAACTTTAAGGAAATTTCACATGGGATACCATGGGGTTTGGGGTCAGACCTCCCTGCAAGAAGGCTACATAACATAGCTATTCCTATTTTTACAGGATGAGGGTAAGTAGCTAAGCTGTAAGCCTCTGTACAGCCCATACAAAGCCTTTTACTGTCTATAGTCATCCCAATACAGATAACAAAAACTCCTGAGCCTTACTACATCCCTATCAGTACCTTATCTATACTATTCCTTATCTGCCTATATGCTTTACCCAAGGTTCTAGACAGGTAGGTGGTACTCAGGAAAAGAGGCTATTTTAAAAATGGCAAAGTCTTATAAAATTTCTGTATCCTATTTTGTAGAATATCAGGAGGAAGATACAAAAAAAGAGAGCCTCATCAGCTCCCCTTTTACCAATGGTCATAATCAACTACAAGAAATGTCTCTAATTTTTCTAAGGTTGCTTTAAAAAACTCAAATCCCTCCTCTGACCATTCCCTATAATCTGTTGAACTAATCAACTCAAACATCTCATAGAAGTCAATTATTTCATTAGCATACCTATTCTCCATGTAAGCAATCTCATATTTAAACTTATCATAGTGGTCTGAAACAAAGTTATAACTGTCCTTAATATAATGACTCCTGAAAGTATGAATAAATTCATCATAGGTAAAATTTTTAATCATCTCTATTGGAAAATACTTCTCAGTTTTCTCCTTAAAGCCATCATAATTGTGACCAACCTCTTTTTTTATAAATCTGATTATTATTGTCATTGTCTTATCAAATTGTTCTTGCTTTTGCTCCTCTTGAGCCTCATTCTGAGCTTTAATCTCCATTCTAGTAGCTACAATACTGACAGCTCCACCTATAACAGCACCAATTAACCCCCAAAATGCATCTGCTTTTACAATTTCCATAATATCCAATCTCTATCACCCTACCAAAATATAACTTATTGACAGAAAATTTACAATAAAAAAAGAGAGGATTATACTCCCTCCCTAAACAGATTAGTACCCAAAGTTATTAGGATTAAACTAGCTCTCCATTTATATTTATTTTTTGCTGTCTCTCCAGTCTAATGTAGTCAATAGCTTATCTTTAGTTAATTGGATTACTTTTTTATCTTTTAATATCTTCTGAGTTTCCTCAGTGTACATTTCAATAATGTCAATGGCAATAAACACTTGTTTTGACATTGAGTTGTATAATTTGATAATTTGTTCAACAGCTTCTTTTTCAATATTCTTGAATAGGAAAGAGTCATGCATAATAAAAGGCATTTTAGTTAGTGTTAAAATAGCTAAGTCAAAAATTATTAAGTTGGTATATGCTTTCCCAGTACCTGTATTATCAAAAAACTCATATTCATATTTACTATAAGTTAAATTTAGTTCAGGTGCAGTTCTTTTGTCCTCATGAATTAAATCATTAATCTCTTTCAATTTAGTATTTATAACTTTGTTAATTTCTTTAACTATTTTTTCTTTTAACTCTTCAAGTTCACTCTTTTTGGTTTCAACATTCCCTTTGATTCCTGATAACTTTTTGTAATACTGATTTTCTAGTTGGAGGTTCTTTAGCCTTGATGACAATTCAATTAAGCTATCAATAAATACATTAATTTCTTCATCAGGATTTAATAACTGCTCTTGCTTTGTAATAGTTATATTTATTTCTTTCTCTAACTCATCTATTTTGTTTGCTAACTCTTTTTTTGCATTCTCTAACTCTTCAGTAAGAATAGAACTAATACCCTGGTGAAATGATTCTATATTCTGCAATTTTTCTAGATTTACATTTGGGAAAAATTCTAGGAGGGACTCAAACCCAGCATTTGCTGTTCTTTTTATAGTTCTTGTTGTCCTATTTAACCTAGAGATATAATATTCTCTTTCCTCTATGAGTTTTTTCTTTTCTTTTCTAATGTTAATCATTTCATCAGATACAATTTCTTTAATATCACCTGATGGACTATATACATTTTTCCCCAATCTCTCTATTTCTTTTAGAAGAGACTCAATATCTTTTTCATTTTTGGTAAACTCTTTTTTAGTAATCTTAGGAATGAATTTATGTTTTCCTGCACTGTTTAGGACCTTTTTTTGCTCTTCTAGGTTTTTTAACTCCTTATCATGCAGTTCAATAACATCATATTTGTTAAAAAGCTTAATCAAGTTTGTTACAGTTTGAATAAACTTTTCTTGTGGAAAGCTATGTAGGGGTTTTTTAACATTATAGTTTTCCTTCCCCCAAACTCTAGAGAAAGTACTAACTGCTGCTCTAAAGGTTAATTGGTCTGATTCTAGTCCATAGTGGAGCTTTAGTTCCTTTGTATAATCATTTATTGTAATTTCTTGTAGATTTTCATATTCTTTGTTGCTCCTATACACTATATCTGGTCTTTCTGTACCTCTAACAAAATGATATTCTTTGTTGTTGAATTTAAAAGTGGCTCCAAAATAATGATGTCCTAAGTTTGTTACAACATCACTATTATGAGAAGTATATGTATTTCCCCCAAAGATAAAATCCAAAATCATTAGTAAAGTTGATTTACCAATAGAGTTAGAGCCTTTATTATCACCTAATATTACATTTAAGCCCTCATGAAACTCTATAGTCTCCTCTGAAAATATTGCACTCTTAATCCTTATTAACATATGTAACTACTCCTTTATCAAAATCTACTTTAATTGCATCAAGTAGAAATAAAGCATCAAGTGCATAAATAAACTCATCTATTTCATCAAAGTAATCTTGTGTAGTAAAGAACAATTCCTTTACTGTCATTTCTTCCTTTGATAAACATTTAAGGATAATTGGCATTTTCCCAATAATTGACTCACTAAAACTAATTACCTTGTTAGGCACTATCATGAAAACACCTCACAATTTTGTACAAAAAAAGAAATAATAATTCCACAAGCACCCAAATTACTGTTGCCAGTCTTTTTTGAGAGCCACTCAGTAAGTTGCCCATAAATCACTTCTTGAGATGACTCAATTCTGCTTAGACTGATATAAAATGCACTTACTTGTGAGGCAATTGCATTAAATGACCTAGGGTATTGGCTATCTAGTTGAGCAAATTGCTCTTTAATATAATAATAGTATTCAGTTATTTCATTTCTTATCCTCATTTTTGTTATTCTTGCCAATGTCTCATTTGCTTTTTCTTCCAACTTTAGAGCATGCATTTCTAATGGTTTAAGTTCAGCCTCATTAAATTCCTCTACAAGCATTGTAATGACATCTTTTATTTCTGATTCAATTTGATAATCAACATATTTTGCTCTTGTCTCACTCTTAGACAATATGTTTTTCTTGATGCTTAATAACAACCTATACTCCCCAACTGTTCTAGGAGTATCAAATTTTGTATGGCAATCAGTACATAATGCAATATAATTTGTTAGGTTATTTACATCCTCATGTATTTTTTCCTCATTCTTTAATAATTCTTTTTCATCTTTTGAGGGATTAAGTGGATATATATGTGCACCTTCAAATAATTTATGTTTTTTTCCACCTTTTTCATACATAAGAGGTTTTGTGCATAAAGGACACATATTTTCAACTTCTGCTAGTAGTATTGCATTCTCATTTGGAGTAAGCTTCTTTCTATCAGGCATATAAATCATCACACCACCTTTATAACTACAGTACAATCTATAAATTATTCTACAAAAATTAACCAAATCCTCTTTTTTCCAACAGTATTATACAATAAATAAAGAGCTAGGCTGTCATACCTGCTCCTTAATCTTTCTATATTATGTAGCCTTACTTATCCCTGTAATATCAGTAATCCCCTTAACAGTATACTGTCTTGTATTGTACAGCTCAATTGCATAAGTTACTTTGTTCTTAACCTGCTCATTCTGTAGTCCTCCTACAACTGTCTCAAAAGTATAATCAAAATAACAACCCTTTTTTAATGAAGAAACAACAAAAAATCTCTAAGCATTAGCTCACAGACTTGAATACTAATCTTATTTATTTTTGGATTAACTTTTATTGCTTTCCAAAGCTCATTTAATATCTTGCCAATTGGGGCTATTTTGCTGTATACTTTTTTCTGTAATAAGAAACATATGTATGAAGGAATGGAATCCCATACTTTTGTTCAAACGTTTTAATCATGCTTTTTGGAGCAGCCGACCCTCCGCATAAAACAGCGCGAATGCTGCTCGTATCATAGCTGCCTTCTTCCAGCTCCTTCAATAATCCCAGCCAAATCGTCGGGACTCCTGCTGCAATTGTGACCTTCTCCGTTTCAATAAGCTCGGCCAAAATTTTCGGGGTGAAATAGGGTCCCGGCAAAACCATTTTAGTTCCAAACCAAACGCTGGCAAAAGGCATGCCCCAAGCATTTACATGGAACATTGGCACGACTGGAAGTGCCACATCCCGTTCGCTTACTGCCGTAGAATCGGCAAGCCCCAGTGCAATCGCATGCAGCAAAATCCCGCGGTGTGAGTAAACCACACCTTTTGGATTGCCGGTCGTGGCGGAAGTATAACATATGCCAGCTGGAGCATTTTCATCTAATTCTTGGATGAATGGCTGTTTTGGATTCCCTTCCGCTAATAATTTTTCATAATGATAAATAGGTGAAAGGGACGTTTCAGGCAGCTCCTCTTTATCCGTCATTATAATATATCCTTCCACCGTCGTTAACTCATCTTTAATCGATTCCAGCAGGGGGATGACATCGGGATCTATCAGTAATAATCGATCTTCCGCACTATTGACGATATAAGAGACATGTTGTGGGGACAGACGCATATTAATCGTATGTAGGACAGCACCATGACAAGGAATCGCAAAATAGGCTTCTAAATGCCGATGATGGTTCCAGGCAAGTGTTCCAATACGGTCACCTGTTTTAATACCGAATTTTTCAAGATTGCTTGTTAGCCTTCTTGTACGCTCAGCAATCTCGGCATATGTAAAAGTGTGAATACCACCATCCGTACGCGAAACTACCTCTTTCTTCGGAAAATATTTTTCAGCTCTCTCAATGATTTGAGTCATGATCAATGGAGTATCCATCATTACAATCTCCCCCTTATAATGAAAACGTCTTCATTATATATTCGACCAGAAAAAAAATAATCCTTTTTCCCTAGGAACGTTTTACAATTATTTTGAATCCAGCTTTATATTATAGATATTTTCACATAAGAAAGGGGAGCTCAATCAAACTTTCTTGCATCCGACAGTTAAATGAAGATTAACAAGACCATTCTTTTTAAACGTGCAATTTTTTATGTTTCTTTCTAGAAAAAAGAGGTAATAGTAAAGATACAATAATATTTAGAGGGAGCTCATGTATGGTAAACCAGATAAACGATGAACTAGAGGCTTATTGTTCGAGTGAATATTCAAAGCTATCACGGGTGATCGTCTGCGAACCTCGTTATATGGAGATTCGCGATATCATTAACGAAACACAAAAAGAGTTTAAGGAAGAGAACATCGATCAAGCACTTGCCTTGGAGCAACACGCCCGCTTTACAAAAGCACTTGAACATGAAGGCATTGAAGTCATTAAACTACCGCCTCAATCTACATATCCAGAACAAGTCTTTACTAGAGATATCGGTTTCACTCTTGGCAATACCGTATATGTCGCTGAGATGGCTACAGATATCCGGCAGGGTGAAGAACTTATATTGAAATCTTGGCTCGAAACGAATGATATCCCATTTTTCAACCTCCAAAAAAATCATATAGAGGGCGGGGATGTCATCATTGATGGTAAAACCATCTATATCGGAATCAGTAATAGAACGGATGAACCATCCATCAAGCATCTCCAAACGTTATTACCTGAATACGATATCATTGCGGTTCCTTTCATTGAAAAATTCCTTCATTTAGACTGCGTTTTCAATGTTATATCGCCAACAGAAGCGCTTATTTTTCCAGAGTCCTTTACAAAAAAAGAGTTGGATTTATTATCTTCTCGTTATGAGGTCATTGAAGTGACTAAAGAAGAACAATTCACATTAGGAACCAACGTGCTTTCCATTGGAAATAAAAAATTATTCAGTCTCCCATGTAATGAACAAGTAAATCGCCAACTTCGTGAACGTGGATATGAAATCATTGAAGTCGATATAAGCGAAATCATCAAGTCCGGAGGCTCGTTCCGTTGTTGCACCATGCCTTTATTGAGGACAAAGACTAAAACGACTGGACTAGCCTAGAGCTGAAGGGAAGATTTCACCGGACTGCTGTATGAAAGTCCGGTTTCTTTCTCCTTTTTTAAATAAGGTGTTATCAAACTTTCATATAGATTTTTTTATGGGAAATCACACATCTTTGGAACAGGAAGGATTAAGGGTTTAGTTCTTTTTTTAATGCCTCGATACCATCCATTACACTTTTTACATTTTCAACATCATTCAATCTGTTTCTTGCATGCAGCAAAACCGGTCTAACTGATTCCACCGAACGTCCAAACTCGTACATCCATTCATATCGAGGAACCATCCAAATATGAAAATGGTGGGTAGTATCCTCATTGTAAAAATAATAAACATGTTTTATCCCCAATATTTCCCTTTGAGCTTTTCTAATCTTGGATAATAAGTTTATGTAATCAATCTTTTCTGGTTCATTTAGTTCATCAAAGCACTTAATATGTCGTTTAGATGCTAAAATAACTAAACCTACAATGGGATATGCGACGTCTTGGTGAGCATGAAAATATTCAGATTCGACTATTACACCACCCTCGACTTCTACTTCCCCACTTGTCAAAGCACAGCTTAAACATTCAACTTCCACCGTTTTTCCATTAGATAAAGTAATTTCCCTCATAAGTCCCCCTAAAGATTACACCTTAAAAAGCCGGCTACGTTAAATAACTCTAACTCTGTTGATATTCGGGCACATGAGAGTTCTAAATACAATAAAAAGATGCTTGTCTGGAATTTTGAAAGTACGGATCTTCTCCTTTTCATTAATGCAGCAGTCTTAATAAAGTTTCAGAATCCTTTCTGTTTAACTGTACATACCGGTTATGTTCATCGCGCGTCAATTCAACCAAATGATTATCGGGATTAACCCAAACATAATAAACGGCTATTTTACCTTCATTTTTATCATCATTAAAATAAAAGATGAAATCCGCCTTGGGACGGCCCTTCTCCCACTTGAATTCGGTCCAATCAGCCTTCTCTATTATTTCTTTTGTTTTTTCTGTTCTTTCAACTTCTATCTTTTCTTTATATGCTTCGAATATATAGGTTTTACCTATATATTTTTGAATGGAGATATGTTCTTGCTTAGTTGAACAACCTGCAGTTAACGATATTGATAATAGGAAAAGTGCTAGTAGAAATGATTTCCTTTTCAATACATGTCATCTCCTTATACCTGGATGGATTAATTATCCAATTTATTTCATTATACTAGTCAACTTAAATGAGTAATAGGATTGTTTATTTATTATTAAGAAAATCGCAAAATCGTTTTAGCAACAAAAAAAACCCTCAAGCCTTTGACTTGAAAGTCCATGATTCCATATCCCTTGTGCATTCAGCCTGGATTCAACTAAACCAAACTGAAAATAGTTTCTCATTGATACCCAAATTGTACATATAATAGATTCCGAAAACCATGCTTATCACACCTGTCAACCGGATAAGTGAACGATTCACTTTTTTAGAAAAAGTACTTGTGACAAAGGGGATGCTTAAAATCGTCGTGAACAGAAGCATGCCTATGCATGTACCAACACCAAATATGATAATGTAGATCGCGCCCTGCCACGCTGCATCTATCGTACCCATTGTAAGAAGGACCATTGCGGCACTGCCGGCAAGTCCGTGGACAATTCCTACAAACATGGATTTCAGATAGGTAGCCCGCCCTGTATGATCATGTTGCGTATTATTCCAAGAAAAAATCGTCGTGACACCTAAATATACCAACATGATTCCCACAAGAAATTCCAATGACATTGCCCAGGCTTGCGGAATTTCATTTTTCAAAAGGATCAGGATGACACCGAACACCAATAAAGTAAGTGTGTGGCCAATTCCCCAAAATACGCCCGCAAGTGATGATTTCCATATTTTCTTGCTTTGGCTCGCAATTGTAGAAACGGCAATGATATGATCGGGTTCAAGGGCATGCTTGATCCCTAATACAAATCCAAACGCTAAAACCAACAATATATTCATTTCCATGAACCCCCTCTTTTCTAATATTTACGATAAAAAATGGCATCCTCGCGCAGGACCCTCCTTCGGAAGAGTTCCTCACAAACAGAAAATACTTTTTCAATCTGCTGGGTTTGATTGGCCAATACCCGCAGCATCAAACCGCGTATTGGCAGCCGGGAATAACCTATTCTAACATTGCATCTTAACGGGGAAAGCATTTCATCGAGTTCGGCCATGATTTCCCCATCCACCCCTTCATGTATCAATAATAATGAGCCGAAATGGCTATATCCCTCCAATAGTAGAACAGAGTCCATCTCGTCGGAAGGATTCAGAAGCAAGTTGTCCATGATCAGTCTTTTCCCATCAAGGAACACGTTCATTTTGGAGCGGATCCAATCATATGTAAATTCTGTCTTACTCTTTGACCAGCCCGGTGTAAAAATATCCGTCAGCAGCACCCCTGCTCCGCTGTCCATATGTATCGTCGTATCCTGAATATATCGAGCTGACTCATAAGCAATTATGGGGTCCTGCACATAGGTTAAGAAACTCCCCTTTTTTAATACCATATCGGTTTCCTGCCTTGCCGGCTCGCCCATCGTTTTGTATACCTTTGTCGCCGACTGTGTTGTCAAGGTCATTGTAGATCCTTCTTCCAAACAAAAAAGCTGATGGTACTTGTCACCACCGACATATCCGCCCCCAACATGAATGAGAAAATAAGTGGGTGCAAGTTCATCAAGAAACACTGGACGGGACAACTTGAATGCCCCGTCGGAATAACTATCCTTCACTATTGTACGTTCATTTTTCAGTATCGCCCTTAAGCGGATGCTGCCTGTCCAACTCACTGCTGAAGACCTACAAAAAACGCCTCTGACTTTATCCAGTTCACGACATCAATCAATCCCTTTTCGTCTTTTAAATTAGTAAAAAAGAAAGGTTTGTCCCCTCTTGTCCTTAATGTATCCCGTTTCATCACTTCCAGGCTTGCTCCTACATAAGGGGCCAAGTCCGTCTTATTAATGATGAATAAATCCGATTTAATCATTCCCTGGCCACCTTTTCGGGGGATTTTCTCCCCTTGTGCAACATCAATGATATAGATTGAAAAGTCAACGAGTTCAGGACTGAAGGTGGCAGCCAAATTATCACCGCCGCTTTCCACAAAAATCAAATCCAGTTCCGGATGGAGTTCCATCAATTCATCAATGGCCGCAAAATTCATCGAAGCGTCCTCACGTATCGCTGTATGCGGACAGCCGCCGGTTTCCACACCAATAATCCGATTTTCAGGAAGTACACCATTTTTCATTAAAAACAACGCATCTTCCTTTGTATATATATCATTCGTTACGACTGCCATGCTGAAGTCATTTTTCATTACCCGCGTCAACTTCTCGACAAGCATCGTTTTTCCAGCACCAACCGGTCCGCCTACACCAATTTTCACAACTTGTTTCATCTATAAACGATTTACCTCCATAGGAAGCAAACCTTTCACCTCTTTTCTAGTTAACTCATAAATAGTCTTACATGTAATTGTTCATGCCTCATTTGCGCGATTTCCAACCCCGGCAATGTCCTCCCGAGTTCATCCTCCGGAAGTCCTTTAATAAATCCTACGGCAGTCTGGATTTCCTCATGCGTCCATAACAACAAGGATTGTCCCGCTGTCTGACCCAAAGGGATTCCCCTTACTGCATTTTGGATTAGTGAGGAAACGGCTGCATACAAGCAGGCATGAATGGCCATTTCCACAGAAAGATTCAGTTCGGTACAAACAAGCGCAAATACAATGGCCGGATGTCCATAGCATTGTTTTCCATGGATTTTCTTCAAGTATGCCGATAATTCTTCAGATGGATATAAATTCGAGCATAGTTTAGCCATCTGCTGCCCAATTCTTTTGGAAGCTTCTCTGGATTCCCGGGCGGAACATGCAGCATAAAGCAACTCATCCAAATCCCATACGCTTTCAGCCCTATGACTTTTTATGAATTCATAAGCAAGTCGACAGCCCAGTCCATCTGTATAGGTTAATGATTTTGAAATGTATACCTTCAAAAACTCCTTTAATGAAGCTGCATCATGAATCTTCCCCTCTTGAATGTAAGTTTCCATCCCGAATGAATGGGAGAACGACCCAGATGGAAAATTGGAATCACAAAGCTGGATCAACGGAAACAAACGTTCAATCATGTGAATGGCCGATATGGCGGAATGCCTGCTTCACCTTTCTCTTTTCACGGCGAAACGGTATTTCCAGTTCCATCAAAAGCTCTTCAACTAAATAATCATATTGAACAAGCATTTCATCACCATCGAATTGGGCTGGTAAGTGGCGATTTCCCAATTGATGCGCTATATCACCCATCTGCCCTAGAGTCGTAGGCGAGATCGTTAAAATATCGTCATCTAGCGTTTGGATCACAATCATATTTTTATCATCCATATAAAGGATGTCTCCATCCATCAAACCCTTATTTTCTTTAAGGCGTATCCCAATTTCATTGCCATGATCCGTTTTAACCCTTAGAATCCGTTTTCTTAATGCATCGCTTTCCAGATAAACCTTTTCCATATGTTTTGCCTTTTTTTCAACAAACTCTATATTCCCCAAAATCTCTTCAACTATCATGCTATCACCTCAGAATAAAAAGTATCGTTGCGCCATAGGCAGGATATCCGCAGGCTCACACGTAATTAAATCCCCATCCACCGTCACTTCATATGTTTGCGGATCAACTTCTATGACGGGGGTCTCCCCGTTTAACTTCATATCTTTTTTTGTAAGATTGCGAATATTCGAGACAGTCTTCACTATTTTTTTCAAACCCAGGTCTTCATGAATTCCCGCTTCATATGACGCTTTTGATAGGAACGTAATCGACGTACTCGTAACTGCCTTTCCAAAACTTGCAAACATCGGGCGGTATAACACGGGTTGAGGCGTCGGAATCGAAGCATTTGGATCCCCCATCATACTGTGCGCGATCATGCCCCCTTTTAGGATCATGTCCGGTTTAACCCCGAAAAAGGCAGGATCCCATAGCACCAGATCTGCGAATTTCCCTTCTTCCACAGATCCGACGACTTCAGAAATCCCATGTGTAATTGCAGGATTTATCGTATATTTGGCAATATAACGCTTAACGCGGAAATTGTCCCCTTCCCCTGCCTCCTCCATCATTTTCCCACGCTGCTTTTTCATCTTATCGGCTGTCTGCCATGTTCGCAGTATGACTTCCCCTACACGCCCCATCGCTTGGGAATCAGAGCTGATCATGCTGAAGACACCCAGGTCATGCAGAATGTCTTCAGCGGCAATCGTCTCTTTTCTTATCCGGGAATCGGCAAAAGCGATATCTTCCGGAACGGATGGATCCAAATGATGGCATACCATCAGCATATCCAAATGCTCTTCCAACGTATTGATGGTGTATGGACGGGTTGGGTTCGTCGAGGACGGGAGTATATTCGGATAGCTAGCCGCCTTGATGATATCAGGGGCATGCCCCCCGCCCGCTCCCTCAGTATGATAGGTATGAATGACACGGCCGTCGATCGCTCTGATCGTATCCTCGACGAAACCACCTTCATTAAGCGTGTCTGAATGAATCGCCACTTGAACATCGTATTCCTCAGCCACCATTAAACTTGTATCGATCGCTGCAGCCGTCGTGCCCCAATCTTCATGTAACTTCAGCCCGATCGCACCAGCCTCTATCTGCTCAGCAAGCGGTTCTTTTGCCGAGGAATTGCCTTTGCCTAAAAAACCGAGGTTCATGGGGAAATGATCTGCAGCCTCGAGCATTTTATGTATATTCCAAGCACCCGGTGTACACGTCGTGGCGTTCGTTCCCGTTGCAGGTCCGGTTCCCCCGCCGATCATCGTCGTGATTCCGCTTGACAGCGCAGTCTCGATTTGCTGCGGGGCAATGAAATGGATGTGGGCATCAATACCTCCAGCGGTGACGATCTTTCCTTCAGCTGCAATTATTTCGGTAGCGGCCCCTATCACCATTGTCACCCCATCCATCAATAGGGGGTTTCCCGCTTTTCCGATCGCTGCGATATTTCCATCCTTCACGCCAATATCCGCTTTATAAATGCCGGTATAATCGATGATGATCGCGTTTGTGAATACAAGATCCATCACCTCATCTCTTGAAGCGGTCGGATGTTGGCCCATACCATCACGGATCACCTTACCCCCGCCAAACTTCACTTCATCTCCGTACTTGGTAAAATCCTTTTCCACTTCTATGAAAAGCTCGGTATCTGCCAATCTAATTAAATCTCCTGTTGTCGGACCAAACATGTCGGCATATTGCTTACGTGACATTTCATGACTCATATTTTCACTCCCTATCAAGCGGACCATTCGTTTTATTGCTTAATCCATAAACTTCCCTCATCCCACTGAATGGAACCAGTTCGATTTCCTTGGCATCCCCCGGCTCAAAACGGACGGCTGTACCAGCAGGAATGTTCAACCTTTTCCCAAAAGCATCCTCACGAGTAAATTCCAAACCGAGGTTCACTTCATAAAAGTGAAAATGTGAGCCAACCTGTATCGGACGGTCTCCCCTGTTGATAACGGTTATGACCGTTGAAATCTTACCTTCGTTACATACGATTGGTTCTTTTTTCAAAATATATTCACCTGGTATCATGGCCTCGCCCCCCCCCTCACTGAATCGGATCGTGAACAGTCACAAGCTTTGTACCGTCCGGAAACGTCGCCTCGACTTGAATATCATGGATAATCTCAGGGATACCTTCCATTACATCTTCACTTGAAAGAATCGTCCTTCCAAATTGCATCAATTCCGAAACTGATTTACCATCCCTTGCCCCTTCCACAATTTCATAGGTAATCAAGGCAATGGATTCCGGATAGTTTAATTTCAAGCCGCGATCTTTTCGCCTTCTTGCCAAATCTGCCGCCACTACAATCATTAACTTTTCCTGTTCCCTTGCTGTTAAACGCATGCCCTCTCTCCTTTTAACAATCTAAACCACCTAATATTCCAGGTACCCCCCACTAAGTCCAGATGCATCTCACACAGATTTAATTACGGTTATTATAATTCGCCTCTATATGCTCATTATATTTACATAACTACGTAAGATTACATAACATCACTTTAATTATAATGAATTATCTGACAATTACAACCCTTAAAATAAACTTAATTGTCCCTCTTTTGAAAAGGCTTAAATTTGATAATATTGAAACGCCCTTGCTATAATTCCAGGAGATACTTTTTTTAAATAATAGATTGAAAGGGGAATGTATAATGAATTATGTAAAAAATCAGCTGACAGTCATGCGCCGAAGTCTTTTAAGAGAAATCGAGGGAGTCAATCCTGAGTTTATGGATGTGCAGCCTGAAGGTTTTAATAATACGATCCACTGGCATCTTGGACATGTTCTGACTGCAGCGGAAAAATTTTTATTGAACTCCAACAGTAATTTGCCTGCTAATTACAGCCAGCTATTCGGATATGGTTCAAAACCAGCCAAATGGACCGGGGATGTACCTTCCGTAGAAGTATTAAAGCAACAGTTGCAAGAACAGCTTGTTCGACTTCTTGAAATTCCAGAAGAGAGCTTGACGGAAAAAGTAGCACAACCTTTCCAAGGAATGGAAACAGTGGGGGAATTCATTAATTTCGCAGTCCTGCACGAAACGAATCATATTGGACAAATTCACGCAATGAAACTTTTCATTCAATCTACTAACTGATAAAGCCACAAGCTGCCGCTCATTTTGCATCCTAAATGAGTGGCAGTTTTTTATTAATAAGGACCGGATTTAAAAGGAGAAGTTACTGATGTGAATTCCTCATAGAAGTGCTTTTCACATTTAGAGGCAACTTATTCGAATGGATGGCACCTTGCTTTTACCGGGGAAAGTTCTAACTTGACCATCCTCAAATTCACCAGTCAAATACACTGTTTTATTCCCTCCAGGCACTAGCCATGTGAGATTGTGCGTTCACACAAAAGTTTCATGCTTTTTCACGTGTATTTGGAGCGTTTATTCGTGAGTTTCATGCTTTTACTCGTGAATTCGGAGCGATTACTCGTGAGTTTCATGCTTTTACTCGTGAATTTGGAGCGTTTACTCGTGAATTTCATGCTTTTACTCGTGAATTTGGAGCGTTTACTCGTGAGTTTCATGCTTTTACTCGTGAATTTGGAGCGTTTACTCGTGAGTTTCATGCTTTTACTCGTGAGTTTGGAGCGTTTACTCGTGAGTTCCATGCTTTTACTCGTGAATTCGGAGCAAATACTCGTGAATTTGTGCTTTACCCATGAGTTTTGAGCATTCCCTATGTGCTCCGCCCCATAAACTAACAGGAGCCCCCGCTTCTAAAGCGAGGGCTTTCTTTTGTTCCTTCTCCAAGAAAACGAACCTTCAAGTCATCTGGTCATGGTTATCCATGTAGTCGCTATACGCTTTTTCGGCAGCGGCTTCGGAAGTGAACAAAGCATCATCATCTTCAATCGTATGGAATGTATCGTTCAGGAACAACGCGACTGCATTGGGATTTTTGGGATGTGGGACAATCTCCGCGGCCCTTATATTCGAAACGGTTGGAACATGTGGGTTGTTATAAATCACAAACACCTCGTCACCGACTTGTACCTCTTTTGCATTGATTACACCCATTTGGAATTCTTCCTTTCCTTTACTAAATTTTCTTTAGTTTATGGAAAGGTGGTTAGAATTATTTATGGAAAATTACTAGTCCAAGGGAATCGGAATTATGCAAAAGAGACTCCTTCTATATGAAGGAGTCTCATCATTCACTTAAGCATATTCATCTTCTGCAAAAAATCGATAGGATGCTGTTTCCGGAAAAATTCCCTCAGCATGTAAGCAACACCATCTTGATCATTGGAGCGCGTCACCCATTTTGCCACTCGCCTTACTTCTTCATCCGCGTTCCCCATGGCCACACCGAGACCAGAACCAGCTATCATTTCCATATCATCCAATCCATCTCCAATCGAGACGATCTCCGTTCTTTTCACCTCTAAGTGGTCGGCTAAATACAATACACCACTCCATTTTGAAACTCCCTTTGGAACAACTGTCATCTTATGGCCTGGATGTAAGATCGCGTCTACCTCCGGGAACATTTCCTTTATTAACTTCGACATATCATTTTGGTCACTTTGTTCTGAAAATATTATATCTATTTTCGTCGGTGCCATCGGTTGGTCAATAAGCTCTTCACTGATATCATCCACATAATTTTGAGCATAAATATTTTGATCATTCAAATACATCACCGTTTTGCCAAGTAAATTCTCCGGAAGGTTCACTCGATTGCCAAGCGAGTATTTTTCATGAATGAGCAAAATTTGGCACGTTGTCTTTTCTAGCATTTGCACGAGCTCCGCAGTCAGTTCTTCTGATATTCTTTTTACCATTATGGGTTTTTCAATGGAAGCTCCGACAAATGCTCCTTGCTGGGCGACGATCATTGGATTTATTTTTAAGGCTTTGGCCACTTTTTTTGCGGAGTGATAGTTCCTTGACGTCACAAGTGCAACATGGACACCTTTTTGGTGCACATAATCGATTGCTTCTTTAGTCGATTTATTTAATCGGCCATTCGACTGGAGCAATGTCCCGTCGATATTGACCGCAAGTAGACGATATACCATGCTGATCTCCCCCATCTGTAATATCCTCTTTAAAATTTATGACTAAAATTTAGAGAGTAGAACAAATAGTAGTTCACGACCCTTGCATACGATGCTTTTCGGACAGAAAAAAACTCCCAACCATATAGAGGCAGGGAGTCTTCAACAGCTTATTGCTGTTGCTCAGGCAAGCCGTATAAATCTTCAAGCGGCTTCATGATAATTTTATTAAGATCTGCGATGACCATACTCATCCGTTGTTCAGCTTCCATCAATTGTGAAATGGTTGGGTTTTGTTGGACAAGCTGTACCGTCTTTTGTGCTTGCTCAACCTCTTCAGGTGCAATCTCCTGTCCCATCATTTGCTTTTGCTGCAATGCCATCTGCAGATTACGGAAGTTTTCAAACATTCCTTTTGTTGCTTCATCAGAATTGACAAGATCATATAAACGATTCAAGTCAGCATATTCATTACTTGCCCGAATCGCCTTTTCCATTTCATACGCTGCATCATATACGTTACTCATTTATTTCCCCTCCCGGTAATCATTGTATTCCTACACCTTTTCCACTATAACAAATCCGATTGCGAATTACACGTCATCCTAATAAAACAGTTGAAATAATCCGATATTCCCACCAAGCAACGCCCCTAGGTATGGAATTTTCGACAATTCGTTTAAAGAACGACTCCTTGTAATCTCCGTTTTGCTTGTAGAAGAATGCTTCAATCCTAATTACTCAAGCACTTGAGCTGTACTTTTTTCCATGGACAACGCTTTCTTTACTTCTGCCTGAACGAAAATTTTCATATTCTGTATAGAGCATCATTTACGACTTTATGTTGAATGACCTCTTTGCGTGATTAAATGATCAACGACCAACTTGCCTAACCGATTATGCTACCTTATTCTGTTACTTGCTCATCAGCCCTGGTGTTAACGGCACTGCTTCCCAAAAATATAGATGGATTGCTAGCTCAAATCAGCATCTGCAAGGCAATATATGAAGCCTCCCATTAAGCTAACATCCATAAACGGGATCTTTATTCAAAACTCATCCATGAACTTTTTCATTTTATCGCTTGAAATAAAGGGCTTAATGACACCTTCTAATTAAAAAAACATAGAATGTGATATCCACTTTTGCCCATCATTTTATTATTAAAGGACTTCAAACTTAGTGCAAACGGGGAATTAATATGAACCTTAACCATCAGAAAGTTTTCATAACGGTAAATCCTGCGGTGACTAGAAAGAAGGCGCTACTGTTTATCGAAGAAAAACTATTTGAGGAATGGGGCCTTCAATTTGGAGAACCCGTTACGATCCAGGCTGGATGCCGTTCCGTTCCTGTTCTTGTCCAACCATTCCCTTCATCCCAGCCGACACTGAAACTTTCTTATGATATGAATCAAATGTTGTCCCTGCCTGCTTTTTCGGATCCAATCTCCGTCTCATTTCATGCGGAAAGAAGGTCAATTACAATTGGTCCTTTCTTGGCGACACTTATGAACCAGCCCGCCTTGCAAGACGGGACATTAGGCGAGATGGAGAAATTTTATCAGGAAATGAATTCGTACTGTATTCAACAGGGGATCCCCTTCTATTTAGTTAAATTACAGCCTCTTGAAGAAGGAGTAGTAGAGGGATATTTGTCAGAGCAAAATGGTTGGCAACCGCTAACACTTCCCATTCCAGATGTACTTTATAATCGGATACATTCACGCAAACTTGAAGTATCACATTCATTCGAGCTGTTTAAAACTGAACTCGAGGCACGGTCGATACCAATGTTCAACGGAAGGTTCCTTTCCAAATATGATGTACATGAACTGCTGCTATTAGAAAATGCGTTGCTCCCCAATTTGCCTGATACGATTCTTTTTAACGAGAAGGAACCCTTCTTGACATTTATAGAAAAGCATTCGGTCATCTATTTCAAACCGGCGTCAGGCAGTCAAGGCAGGAATATATACAGATTAACGCAAGTTTCTGGAAAATGGAAAATCGAACACTCTGGAAATATAGAGGATGTGCATTTTGCAGACACGGATGAAAAGTTGTTTACAACCTTAAAAATTTTTTCCAGAAAACAAGCCTACATCCTTCAAAAAGGGATTTCCCTATTCGAAACAGATCAAAGAAAGGTTGATTTCCGCATACTCCTCCATCAGAATGATGAATTTCAATGGAAAGTTTCATCGATGGTTGCCCGGATTGGAGATCCTGGTACCATCGTTTCCAATCTAGCACAAGGGGGTTTAATGAAAAACGGCTCGGATTTTCTAAAGGAAGTTTTTGACCATCAGGAAGCTATCCGTATGTATCAAAAGCTGATAAAGTTGGCTAAAAACACTGCCCAGGCTTTGGTTGAAAACCATGACGATCTATTCGGGGAGTTAGGGATTGATTTAGCTCTAGATTCCGACACCCACCCATGGATCATCGAAGTGAATTCGAAACCATCGAAAAAATTTCAAGGCAACTATGAAACTTTTCGTCCATCAGTAAAATCCATCATAGACTTCATGCTTACCCTTAACCGCGAAAACCATCCATAAAGGAGTTGCTAGCACGTGTTAATTGGATTAATGGTCACGTCGGATACACATGAAAATAACTACTTCACCGAAATAGCCAAAACGGCTAAATCCTTCAATATGAAAGTTTGTAAATTCACACCGGAAAATATTGATATGGAATTAAAGAAAGTGCGTGGCGAGCGTTTTGATGCTGAGAATGAAACGTGGATTCCTACATCTTTTGATTTACCCGATTTTGTATATGACCGCTGTTTCCATGGATTATCGCGCGAGACAACCGAAACGCGGGATAAAATCGATTGGTTAAAAGATCATTCTAATTTCTTGGGGCTCGGCCTTCCTGGAAAGTGGGAAGTTTACCAAATCCTAAAAAAACATCCCCTGCTACAAGCATTTTTTCCAGAGACCTTTCAAGTAACGACATCTGAAGATATTATCGGTCATTTGGAACGCTTGGATAAAGTCATTATCAAACCTGAATTCGGTGCGGGCGGTACAGGAATCTATCTACTTACAAAAACCGAAGAAGGCACTTTGGTATCCATGACGAAGAAAGGCACCAAATACGACCGCCCATTCACCTCTACATCTCAGCTGAACAAATGGCTTCAGCATTTATTAAATCGATACCGTTACCTTTGCCAGCCATATTTGGAACTTCGCAATCAAAAAAACGAACCATTCGATTTGCGGATTTTACTTCAAAAAAACGAAAAAAATCAATGGATGGAACGGGGCCGCGGCATTCGCACGGGACAAAAAGATAGTATAACTTCAAATTTGGCCACTGGCGGGGAAGCCATTTCATTGGATATTTTCAACAAAAATAATCCGGAAGCCATTACGATTGCTGTCGAACAAAAGATCCAGCATATCCTTCGTACACTGCCTGCAGAAACCGAAGCTGTCTCTAAAAGACTATTCGAGTTGGGAATTGATCTAGGCATCGATAAAAAAGGGCAAATATGGATAATGGACATTAACTCGAAACCTGGCAGGAAAATCATTCAGATACTACAGCCGGAGACCATGAAAGATATTCATCGCGCACCTTTACAATATAGCCAGTACTTAGCCGAACATCTTCAGAAAGCAGGTGAATAAAAAGTGAGAAAGACTTATCCTGCAGAAATTGCCGCTAGCCCTGGAAATGTCCTCTTCTACCCTTCAGAACTTGGAGATTTGGCAGAGATTGAATTAATCTATTTCGGACAACATTCATGTCCTGCCACAGTGAAACAAAACCCGGCCATCAATCAATCAATCGTCCTATCGGAAAGTCTCGCGGAATCGCTTAAATTCGATCACACCGATATTCCTCTTCATTTATTCATTTACGGCAAAAGCATCCATATCGGACCGCTGGTCGGAATTTTTTCTTCAGGCTTCACCGGCCTGTCCAACAAACCGCTAGGGGAAAGATCGGATTTTTTCTCAAAGCTCCTTTCCCTGAGCAAAACAACTGGCTGTATCCCCTTTGTTTTCGGAGAGAATGTAATCAATTGGGATGAGGAGACAATCAAGGGATATGTGTTTGAGAACGATAACTGGCAAATTGATGAATTCCCTTTTCCAAATGTCATTTATGACCGTCTTCCCAATCGTTTAACGGAGAACCGGGACGGACCTAAAGAAGTGAAGCAAAAATTCCAAAAAGAATATACCATTCCATGGTACAATCCAGGTTTTTTCAATAAATGGGATGTAAATGAAAGGTTATGTGCGGATGATCGGGCCCTGCCTTATTTACCGGAAACATATCCATTTCAATCCATATCTGTGATAGAAACCCTTCTTTCCCACTACCGCCAAGTTTATATAAAGCCCATTCATGGCAGCTTGGGTCTAGGCATTCACCAAATTCTTTACGATAAGCATGATGATGTTTATTATTGCCGCTATACAAATGAAGCAAAGGAAAATAAATTGCAAAAGTTTTCCACACTTGAATCCATCGTTAAACATATCTTTCATGACCGACCGCTTGAAAATCTTATCGTGCAGCAGGGCATTCCGTTAATACGATCCGAAAAGCGCCCAGTGGATTTCCGCGTTCATACGAACAAGGACAGTAATGGAATATGGCAGGTAACCGCCATCGCCGCTAAAATAGCCGGTACCGGCAGCGTCACGACCCATATTAAAAGCGGCGGGGTCATCAAAACGATTGCTGAACTTTTCGGAGATGACGCTGAAGCAAAAGAAGTCGAGAGAAAGCTCTCGGAAGCCGCACTTGTTTTAAGTGACAGTATTGAAAAGCACATGGACGGAATCATCGCAGAAATTGGATTTGATTTTGGATTGGATAAAAAGGGGCAGGTTTGGATGTTTGAAGCAAATTCGAAACCGGGACGTTCCATATTCTCGCATCCAAAACTCAAGGATTTTGAATTGTTAACACGAAAGCTAAGCCTGGATTACGCCATTTATCTTACGGAACAGACGATTACAAATGCCATCAGTGTGCAGCGATGAATATTTTTTACGATATCCCCTCTGAATCTTGGTACCACACCCAAGAGAATGTAGAACTATTCGCCGGCGCTGCCGCAGAAGAAATCGGCTATAAAAAGGACCATTTGAATCAAACACTATTTCCAATCACGGTATTTCCCGTTGCCAGGATGCTCGTCGTTGGAATATTGACTTCTTTCAATCCCAAAAGGGAATCAGGTTTAGGAGGAAACTTGACCCTTTTTCGGGATTTATCGTTATATTTATTGAAACACGGAATTTTGACCTATGCATTCACAGGAAATGCCCTTCATTCGGAGCCATTGAGAGGATATGTCTTTTCCTCCGAAACAAACAAGTGGATCGAGTGCAAGATGCCGCTCCCTGACATTATCTATAACCGGATCCCATCGAGGCGCTATGAGTCATCCGGTGAATTCGAACGAATCATCAACCACATCAAAGAGCACCGAATGTTTCTATTCAACCCCTGTTTTTTAGATAAATATGTAATGTTTGAAGCATTAAGAGAAGATGAATTCCTTTCCAATCACCTTCCGCCCACGACAGTGCTGCGAAACGGCGAATGCCTCAATGCTTTCCTGGATACCCACAAGCATATATACCTAAAACCTTGCAAAGGAAGCCAAGGGAAGGGCATTTATACCATCATCAAAAATCCTGATGGTACACTTTTGTTCAATAGCTTAAAACATGGTGAATCCTTTCCGGATTTCACTTCATTCTGGGAAACTCAAAAAAGGGATTTATTAAAAAGAAGCTACCTTGCTCAACGGGCGATCATACCAAAAAAACTTCTTGGTCATCGTTACGATTACCGGATTCTCGTCCATTATGAAAAGGGATTTTATAAAGTGACTGGCAAAGCTGTAAGGATGTCACAAACACAGGAAATCACTACCCACACTCCGAGAGGGGGTAAGCTTTTCCCCTATCAAAGCCTGCAATCAAGAAGTTTGGATTTAAACTTGGCGAATATTGCTCAAAAATGCGGAGAGATTCTTTCAAAAAAAATCGGATTTCTTGGAGAGTTTTCCATGGATATAGGCGAAGATGAATCAGGCTTACTCTTCATATACGAAGTGAACTCAAAGCCCATGCAATTCGATGAAGAGGAAATTGAAGCCAACCGGCTTTTACATTTAAAAAATCTTTTCATTGAATTAACTTTTTCCAACCTGACAATAAAATAACACCTCCAGCTGTCGTTTTCCATTATAATTAAATGAGAGACAGCATATATGGAGGTAATACATATGATCACTCATTTTCAATGGGCACCACTGCATAAGAATCTCCCAGGATGGAAAATTTCCTTTTACTTCAACAAGCAGGCAGTCCAAGCTTTGTATCATAAAGATGGATCCATCGAGTGGACAGTAAACAAGCCTTCCGAAACAGATGAAACCAAACTCAAAAGCATGATCCATGACTTAATGGTCTTCCATGTATATGAATGAACCCACCCTTTTACATTCATGAAATCCCTAAACAGAATAAAAAAACCTCCTTTGCCTAAACTAATGAAAAGGCTAGGAGGGATTTATTGTGGATAAAGAAAAAATGACATTTTTGAAGGATACCGAATATGAAGGCAAGAACTCCGCTTTCTTAGACATCGACCGTTACATCAATGAAGGACTGGCTGGTGGAAATGTTTATTCAGCTGCTGACCTTCAAAATATTGAAGAAGCACATGATTTTCATGATGAAACCGATCCCAATGTCAACAACTAACGATGGTGGGTTCTCTTTTGGAGAGCCCACTCCTTTATCTTCATCTCCATATCGAGAAAATCTGCTTGCACTGCATTCCCCCTTCATAAAGTCCTTCTTTTATAAATCATTCAAATTCTTGAATGACAAATAGAAAACATGCAGTCAGACAATTAAACGGATTTCATTCAAATTATCCCATTCTCCCTCGCACTCAAAACATTTTCGTTTAATATCGATGTAATGATATGCTCTGAATCCCATTCATGATCAGATATCTCGATAAGGGGATAGCGATTAGGTAAAACGACTTGCTGTATTTCATGAACGGTCAGTCCTTGATCATGTAAACGCAAAATTTCACCACGTAGGTCTTCCAAATAATCAAGTTTTTTTCGAAACATTTCCTTTCCATCGGGAACATGCCCCGCATGACAGCAAAAAACATCCTTAAAGTCATATTGGAGTAATCTTTTTATGGAATCGATGATGACCGGGACTGACTCTTCCCTTAGGACAAGCTTTGTTTTTGGTGTTACGAAAAGATCTCCTGAAAAGAGCATGCCATTACTGTGATTCAAAAACACCATATGGTCTTTCGCATGACCAGGAGTAAAAATCGGCTCCCACGTTTGGGTACGGGAATGAATGGTCTTCCCTAGCGGCTCAGCTTTAAAGGCATCTCTCTTCCCCCAAAATTTTTTGCGATATTCAGGATATTCAGCATCCCTCGCACAAACATCGACCGACATCGGATGAATGAATATCGGGACCTGCTTATGTTCCTTTATCCAGGCTGCTCCCCCCGTATGGTCCTCATGATAATGTGTAAGGGCCACTAAATCGAAATCGGCAGTCTCATAGAATGGAATAAGTTCCTCCAACAAAATCTGTGCGCCCGTATCAATCAATAGACCATCCGTTACAAAGACATAGACACTCATCCCCGATTTGACCCCACTTGGAGTCCCGTGCACACAAACCACATCATTTACCGTCTTGATCTCTATCATGCATTGCCTCCCCATCATTGTAAAAAATAGTTTATCTTTTTCACATTATTACAATAAATGTATTATCTCTTTACACTTTTGACAAGGAAATAATGGAATTATCCACCTGGAAGTAAAGACATGAAAATGGCATCGTAACCATTTAGACAGGCAAAAAAATTATTCTAAAATTACAGAATCGATTGACAATGGAACAATTAACAAATAATATAGATTATATTAAAAAACTTGAAATATTCCAAAATAATAATTTACTTATCAAGAGTGACGGAGGGATCAGGCCCTGTGATGTCCGGCAACCGCCCCAATTGGGAACGGTGCCACTTCCTGCAGAATGATTGCATTCTGAAAGATAAGACGAGATATAATTTCGCTGCCTCTTTCTGAATGATGGAGACAGTTTTTTTATGTTTAAGGGGGAAGGTTCATGATTGAAATCCGTTCGGTCCGAAAGGAATACATCTCGAAAAAAAACCGAGTTATCGGAGTGGATAACGTATCTTTGACCATTCAAAAAGGGGAAGTGTACGGAATTGTCGGCTACAGTGGAGCCGGAAAAAGCTCATTACTCCGCTGCTTGAATTTGCTTGAACGTCCGACAGGAGGAAATATCATCATTGACGGGATTGACTTAACAACTTTATCAAGCAAAGAGCTCCGTAAACAACGTCAAAAAATCGGAATGATATTTCAACACTTTTCTTTGGTCAGTTCCAAAACCGTTTTTGAAAATGTTGCTTTCGCCTTGAAGGCCGCGCACCAATCGAAGGCTGCCATCAGGTCACGTGTATTGGAACTATTGGAGATCGTAGGGCTCAGTGATAAAAAAGATGCCTATCCGGCCCAGCTTAGCGGTGGCCAGAAGCAACGGGTAGGCATCGCACGCGCCTTAGCAAATGACCCTACTGTACTATTATGTGATGAAGCGACTTCAGCCCTAGATCCTACAACGACTAAAGCGATTTTACAGTTATTAAAAAAGATAAGTCGGGAGCTTGGGATCACCATCGTGCTGATTACACATGAAATGGAAGTGGTCAAAGAACTATGTCACCGAGTAGCCGTCATGCAGGATGGCCGAGTAATAGAAGAGGGTTCCGTTTATGAGATCTTTTCACAGCCTAAAAAGGAGTTAACGAAGCAATTCATTAGCAGTGTACTGGATTTCGAACTTCCCACACATTTGGTTGAAGAGAGTAAAGGGACGATCATCAAAATTCAATTCGAAGGGCAAACAGCCGGTGAATCGATTCTTTCGGATACTCTCCAATCCCATTCAGTAAAGGGTAATATCTTGCACGGTAAAATTGAGTATATTCAGGATATCCCATTTGGGATCTTGATCATTGAATTAATTGGTGAAGCCGAACAAATTCATTCGGCATTGGAATATATAAAGAGTCGTTCCAGCTCTGTGGAGGTGTTAAAACATGTCACTGATTGAATCCATCGTCAATATTTTACCGGATCTTAATAAAGCCTTTATTGAAACGATTTATATGGTCGGGATTTCCCTTGCGATAGCCCTTCTTATCGGTTTACCACTTGGCGTGTTACTGTTTACGACGACCAGGAATTTATTTTTTGAAAATAGCGTCGTGAATCGATCTCTCGGTTTTGCAGTCAATATAGTCCGTTCCATCCCTTTCATCATTCTCTTGGTGGCTCTCCTTCCTTTAACGAATCTGCTAACTGGATCAACGATAGGGCCAAAAGCGGCTTCTGTTTCCCTATCCGTATCCGCGATACCTTTTTTTGCAAGGATCGTTGAATCGGCATTGCGTGAAATAGACAAAGGAGTGATCGAAGCTGCCATTGCCGTGGGTGCCACTCCATGGATGATCATTAAGGATGTACTTCTTCCAGAGGCAAGACCGGGAATCATTCAAGGGCTTACATTAACGACCATTTCACTTATCGGTTACTCAGCAATGGCAGGGACAATCGGCGGAGGGGGAATTGGGGACCTGGCCATCCGGTACGGGTATTACCGTTATGACAACACGGTCATGATCACGACGATCGTCGTGTTGATCTGCCTTGTACAAATCATTCAAATGGTCGGTGACAAAGTTTCATACTTAGTGAACAAACGATAGAATCACTCATTTTTCCAATGATTCAATACATTTCAGGAGGAATTTCATATGAAGAAAATAGCTTCATTATTATCAGTCTGTGCACTCGCTCTTGGCTTGGCAGCTTGCGGAAGCGATGATGCATCACCAAAAACGGAAGACAAAAAAGAATTGAAGATTGGGGCGACTACCGGGCCCTACGCCGACATGGTTAAAGAAGCCATCAAACCAGGTTTGGAAGATCTCGGGTACAAAATAGAAATCGTTGAATTCACCGACTATATCCAGCCGAATAAATCGCTTGGCAACAACTCGATCGATGCCAACCTATTCCAGCATAAAGTGTATATGGATAACTTCGCTAAAGAAAATGATTTAAAGCTTTCTGACCTTATCATAGTTCCTACAGCACCAATGGGTATATACTCTAACAAATATAAATCACTGAAAGAAATTAAAGACGGTGCATCCCTGGCAGTGCCTAATGATCCAGTAAACCTTGCACGTGCATTAAAAGTACTGGTTGATGAAAAGCTGATTGAAGTCGATCCAAATGTCGATCCTTTAAAAATATCTGAAAAAGATGTAACGAAAAATCCAAAAAACATCCAATTCAAACCATTGGAATCCGCTCAATTGCCACGGGCAACAGACAGTGTTGACCTATCTGCGGTACCAGGCAACTTCGCTCTTGCAGCGAAAATGGAACTCCAGGATGCCCTTGTTTTAGAAAATATGCCGGATATGTATCGAAACGTTGTCGCAGTGAATACAAAGGATGTTGACGCTCAATTTGCCAAGGATATAAAATCCGTAGTAGAATCCGACGAATTTGAAAAAGTGATCGATAGCAAATTTGCCGGCTTCGGAAAACCAAATTGGATGAAGTGATCGACCAACCACAATAATCGAGGCCTGTTTCCCTTTTCTGGGAACAGGCCTAAACATTAAGGAGAATAAATATGAATTCCCTACTGGAAGTCCGCAGCGGCCCCGCCTATTATGCCTGCAGGGCAAATGTTCTTGACACGCTGGACGCAAAACTGAGTAAAGGGAACATAGGCAAAGTACTCATTATTCATGGAGAAAAATCATGGAAGGCTGCTCAACCCTTTTTTCCTTCATTAAAAAATATTGAAACCACATTCTTCACATACAGCGGGGAATGCAGTGACTCAGAAATTGAACGCGTCCAGAAGGCCGCTCTTGAATTAGGTGTGGATGCATTAATCGGCATCGGCGGCGGTAAGCTGCTCGACCTCACCAAATCGGCTGGAAACTCGATTCATAAGGATATCATCCTCATTCCAACTCTGGCTTCCACCTGTGCTGCATGGACACCTCTAAGTGTCATATATGATAATGATGGTTCATATGTTCGTTATGACATTCATGAAAGAAGCGCATGGATGTTACTTATCGAGCCAGAAATACTATTGGATTCCCCCATTGCCTATTTACGGGCTGGAATCGGTGATACATTGGCGAAATGGTATGAAGGCAATGCACTCGTGGAAAGACTAGCAACCAAGTCCGTCTGTATTGAATTGGCGCACATAGCCGCAAGGCAATGCCAGGAAATTTTATTGACACATGGCGAGGAAGCCCTAGAAGATTTAAAAAAGGGTAAATGGACAGATGCACTAAAGCATGTGATTGAAACGAATATCGTCACAAGCGGTCTAGTTGGTGGCTTTGGTGACCAGTACCTGCGCATTGCAGGTGCCCACTCCATTCATAATGGAATGACTTCCATCACGCAAACACATCATTTGCTTCACGGGGAAAAAGTGGCATATGGCATTTTAGTCCAGCTATTGTTAGAAGGGAAATTCTCAGAAATCCAACATTTACTGCCATTATACAAGGCACTTAAACTGCCGATGACATTATCTGATATTGGTCTGAAGATTGAAGACAAAGCGGAACTTCAACAAATTGCAGCCATCTCTGTCCAAGAAGGGGAAGGCATTCATCTTCTATTCCCTGATATTAGCCAGGAAAAAGTGACAGCAACCATGGAAAACCTTGAAATCCTTACAAACCATGCAAGCAAATCCATAAACTAAAAAAACGATGGGGTTTTACCCCATCGCCTCAGTTTGTAGACAAAAGAGGTTCCATCAATGTTAAAACAAAGTTGATTGGAGCAGGTGTACGAGACTCCTGCTTAGAATACGCGTCCAAGGGAGAGACCCCGCAGGCGCAAAGGCGCCGAGGGCGGACTGCCCGCGGAAAGCGAGTGCCTGGAGTGGAAATCACAGTCTAAAACGATGGGGAGATTCTTATCAAGACCTAAATCGTAAAAAATCATAAAAAATAAGGGATGATACATATTAAACATGACTAATATGTATCATCCTTTTTACTTGTTTAACAATCGTGCCCTAGTGCGGAAGATCATTATTGAAAGAAAACATCCTTTAGTTGAAAATAAGGGATACTAAAAATTAAAGAGTAACATCCGTACTGCCTGTCAATGTCTCAAGGCATCATAAATCGAATAATCCACTTCACCTGAAATATTTTCCATACTATTTTCACACAACTCCATAGCCATCAGATTCTCCTCAGAAGGTGGAAGATTTTTCTTGGACGCATATATTCCGAATTCAGTTGATGTTCTAAATCCAAAGCGTTGATAGTAACGATAATCTCCTTCAACAATTATTCCCTTATATCCCATTTTAGCAGCAAATTTAATTCCTTCCTGTAACATATACTTACCAACACCCTGACGTTGATGATTAATTGCTACTGAAACTGGTGATAGCATCAATATCTCATTTTCATACTTATTACTAATCGGAAGTTTTGAAAGGATAAAATGTCCTATAATCACACCATCTTCTTCAACAACTAAGTCAAGCTGGGGAATGTAATAGTGTTTTTCTCGGATTTCTCATACTAAAGCTTTTTCAGCTACTCCGTCCGAATAATTGGTATTTTTGAATATCTCATATACAAAGCCTTCAATAAAACTATATTCTTCTTTATTAACTAATCTTATTTTCATTAATACACCTCCAATGTACATTTACAATTTTACTAAGAAAAAGCACAACTCATGCTGCAGAAACGTGCCCTTTTGTATAAGACTTCCGAAGTTATAGGATGTTTTAAGTATTCTGGAAAATAATTATTACCATTCGTTTTTACAAATAATGTTCACCCTCTTTTATAGGGTTACTTTCAAATGTTATTCCTTCATAATCTGGAATATAAAGAAGGTTTTAACCAACTGTCTGTTTCCATAATCGAAGGAGGTCACTTTCAAGTTGTCTATGAATACCTGCTTTTCTTTCAGCAGATCCTGAACGATTCTTTTCCCAATCCCAAATATCTTCGAGGGTTTCTGAAAGAGGACGGAAGGATAGTCCATTATTGATTGCCTTTTTGTTATCGACAGCCAAAAATCCATTCAAGGGTTCCTTAGCTCCTGGTAAAGGGAATTCCTCTGGTATCCATAAAGGCATTTCTCCCCACGGCTCTACTTTATTGTCCAATAAAAACTTTTCAGATACCCATGTAAAGGTAGCACCACTTCTTGTTACCTTTTTGCATTCTTCAAGTAATTGTCCCATAGTGAGAGTATAATCTGGTCCAACGGCGTTAAATGTACCTGTTATACTTTTTTCTATCATTTGAATGATCCACTGAGCTAAATCCCTTACATCGATAATTTGGATTGGACGACCTGGGCGTCCCGGGGATAAAATTTCTCCCCCTTCCGCTATTCTTTTAAGCCAATATGGTAATCGGTCGGTGTAATCGTATGGACCTACTATTTGGCCAGCACGAATTGACAAGACTTTCCCCGGTAGCTCTTTTTCAGCTGCTTTTTCGCTCAATGATTTTAGCGGACCATAATATTCACCATATATTGGTCCAGCTGTACCGTGGGTGATTTCTTCTACTTTTTTTTCATTTAGTGTATGAACCTCTCCATTTTCATCTATGCCAGGTTTGCTAGGATCCTTATAAGCTGAGATACTTGAAATATATGTATAATGTTTAACATGATTAAGTAATCTGCAAGATCTCGATACAGTTCTAGGGATGAAACCAGATGTGTCAATGACTGCATCCCATTGTTTTCCCTTTAACATCTCGAGATCCCCATCGCGGTCCCCTCTTACCTGTTCTATTTCGCGAAAAACATCAGGGTTGCTTCCACGATTAAAAAGTGTGACATCATGCCCTTTCTCCAGGCCAGCCTTAACTAAATATCTGCCTAAAAACCGTGTACCTCCCAATATTAAAATGTTCATACGATCTCCTCCCCTTTAACGATATTCCTTAAAGCATACGCAATAACCTCCCCTAAAATTTATAATATTTATAAATATTTAAAATCTCTTATTTAACTATGAATTTCATTTGGCGGAATACAAAACTAGTTTTCTTATGATTTGGCTTTTCGCTATAATGAGATAAATAGGGAGAAAGACGGTGAAGAAAATGCTTGAAAATCTTAAACAAAAATTCCCGAACGCTCTTTCCAATAAATTGGATACTGATAGCGTTTCTGAATATGTTTGGTTCGAAGACTCAATAGGAAGTATACTTGGCATTCCCCATTCAGAAATCACGGCCGAAGAAATCCGTTTACTGGAATTACTATTCGCTCCTTCCTTAAGCCAAAATGATCTCACCACGTTTCCAAACGCATCATGGAACTCTTTTTTATCCGAACCGAATGCACCCTTGCCTTTAACTAACTGGGAGAATGTTCGATTCATTCATTTTAAACTGACACATGCTGATTTTTCCAACACTGATTTTGAAGACGCCTTTCTCGCTTTCGTTCCATCTGACGCAGCCTTCGTCTGGGAAAATGAAACCTCAGGAATTTTAATAGAAACGGACAAGGATGAATCCTTATCCAAAAATGAACTAATTGCCATTACATCGACGCTTGAAAGTGATTTTTATGTAAAGACCCGGATGTTCACCGGGCGCTTTCACCCTGTCAATCAAGAACTTCGTCATCACAGGAATCAGGAAAAAAAATGTTTTGATTTGGCCCAAGTGCATTTACCGGATTTAAAGGTGGCTGATTTGGCAGACATCATCCCTCACTCACTATTAAAGGAGCAATCCGTTACGAATACCAAGTGGTATATCAATGAAATTCTCGGCAAGACTCAGCAGGATATTGAACTTATCAAAACGATTAAAACGTATATCGAGTGTAATTCCAATGCCACCTATGCCGCCAAACAGCTTTATATCCACAGGAACAGCTTACAATACCGAATAGATAAATTCACTGAAAGAACGGGACTCGATATTAGAAACTTTCGTCACGCCTTGACTGCTTATTTGATTCTTTTACTGAATGAATAACATTGCACAAAAAAGGATAATTATCCTTTTTTGTGCAATGTGCCTATACTTATTTCCAAACTGATAGCTTAGACTATAGTTAATTGTACAAGTAATCAGTAGTTTAAAAGGGGGATTTTTCATGGCAGAGTTGGTATTAGATCATATATTCAAGATTTATGATAAAAAGGTGACGGCTGTTAAAGATTTTAACCTTCGTGTTGCAGATAAGGAATTCATTGTTTTTGTGGGACCTTCCGGGTGCGGGAAGTCTACTACTTTACGGATGATTGCCGGTTTGGAAGACATTTCACAAGGGGATTTATATATAGACGGCAAGCGAGTCAATGATGTCCCTCCTAAAGATCGTGATATTGCGATGGTTTTCCAGAACTACGCTTTATATCCACATATGTCCGTCTTTGACAATATGGCTTTTGGATTAAAGCTCAGGAAAACGCCGAAAGCGGAAATCAAGCAAAGAGTCAATGAAGCGGCAAAGATCCTCGGACTGGAAGAGTTTCTAAATAGGAAACCCAAAGCCCTTTCAGGTGGTCAGCGCCAGCGTGTGGCACTTGGCCGTGCAATTGTACGTGACGCAAAAGTTTTTTTGATGGATGAGCCATTATCCAATCTCGACGCAAAGCTACGGGTTCAAATGCGGGCGGAAATCGCTAAACTACATAAACGACTGGACACCACAACGATATATGTCACACATGACCAAACAGAGGCAATGACCATGGCGACACGCCTTGTCGTTATGAAGGACGGTATCATCCAACAGGTCGGTGCGCCAAAAGAAGTTTACGAGAAACCGATAAATGTTTTTGTCGGTGGCTTTATAGGATCACCTGCGATGAACTTCTTTACCGGAACATTAAAAGAAGGTATCTTTAAAATTGGTGAGCAATCGCTCGAAATACCTGTATTTAAGATGAAGATGCTGCGTGATCAAGGATATGTCGGAAAAGAAATCATCCTCGGCATCCGACCAGAGGATTTCCATAATGAAGGAGCTTACTTCACGGAGTCCACTAACACTACATTCACGACCCAAATTGATGTAGCTGAACTCATGGGTGCGGAAATTATGCTTTACTCCACATTCGAGGGGCAGGACTTCGTTGCCCGGGTGGATGCGAAAAATATTATCCATGCAGGCGAAAACATCGAGCTTGCCCTCGACATGAATAAAGCCCACTTTTTTGATAAAGGGACCGAACATCGCATTCTGGTTGAAGAAGATGAACAGATTGCTGAAGGCATGAAGTTGCCTGCTAATTAAATAAACAAAAGACCCGTTCATGAACGGGTCTTTTTGTGTTTTCTGACAACTATTCCTGCACCAATAGCACTTCATCATGTCCGCATTCTGAGCATTTCATGATATGCGGGCATTGGCCTTTCTGAAGGGATTGAGGGTACCCGTCGTTTAGCTTGAGTGTGTCTATGTCCATATAGGCGCTGTATTCATCAGCGTAATCCATGAATTTCCCTTTATCGTCAAGATCACTGCCGCATTCCGGGCAATTCACATGAATTTTTCTTAGACCGTTACAAAGCGGGCATAAAGACATTGTTTTTCCTCCTGTTTCAGATAACGTTTTGATCTTAAGTTTTTTCATTCCATGATTCAAATATTGAAACACCCTCCCTAAAAACAGTGGGAGGGCATTCCTAGGCATTATTTATTAACCATGTTAGCTGGGTCGACCCACGCTTTGAATTCATCTTCCGTCAGGAATTCCAATTTCAACGCTGCTTCTTTTAACGTAGAATTGTCCTTGAATGCAGTTTTGGCGATCTTGGCTGCTTTTTCATAACCAATATGAGGGTTCAATGCCGTAACCAACATAAGGGAACGTTCTACATTTTCTTTGATTTTATCTTCATTTGCAGTGATGCCAACCGCACAATTATTGTTGAAAGAGTGAATGCCTTCCGTCAATAATTTAACCGTTTGCAGGAAGTTATAGATGATGACAGGTTTAAAAACGTTCAATTCGAAGTTACCTTGGCTTGCTGCAAAGCCAATTGTCGCATCGTTACCCACGATTTGTGTCGCAATCATCGTAAGCGCTTCACTTTGTGTTGGATTGACTTTACCTGGCATGATGGAGCTGCCTGGCTCATTTTCTGGAATGGCAATTTCACCGATTCCGCTTCTAGGACCACTTGCCAACCATCTGACATCGTTCGCAATTTTCATTAAATCTGCTGCCAGTGCTTTCAATGCACCATGTGCATAAACGATTTCGTTATGGCTTGTCAATGCATGGAATTTATTATCCGAAGTGACAAAAGGATGTCCTGTATCCGCTGCGATTTGTTTAGCAGAAAGTCCCGGGAATTCTTTTTTTGTATTGATTCCCGTTCCTACAGCCGTTCCTCCAAGTGCAAGGTTCAATAATTTTTGGCTGCTCTCCTCAATCATCGCCAAGTCTTTTTCAAGCATCGCCTTCCAACCGGAAATTTCTTGTCCTAAAGTTAGTGGAGTTGCATCTTGAAGGTGTGTCCGGCCAATTTTCACGACATCCCAAAATTCTTTTTCTTTTGAATCGAATGTATCACGAAGTGCTTTGATGGCAGGAACCAATTTTTCAGCGACTTCCATGAAGGCTGCAATGTGCATGGCGGTCGGGAATGTATCATTGGAGCTTTGTGCCTTGTTAACATCATCATTCGGGTGAAGAGTTTCAGATTCACCATTTTCTTTTAACCATTCATTCCCTTTGTTAGCGACCACTTCGTTCAGGTTCATATTACTTTGTGTGCCGCTTCCCGTTTGCCAGACCACAAGCGGGAAATGTTCATCAAGCGTACCTTCAAGAATTTCGCCGCAAATCTTAATGATGGCATTTTTTTTCACTTCCGAAATATCACCAAGATCATAGTTCACCTTTGCCGCAGCTTGTTTAACATATGCAAATGCACGTACTAATTCAATTGGCATTTTTTCATTACCGATTTTGAAATTATTGCGGCTTCTCTCAGTTTGTGCTCCCCAATATTTATCAGCAGGAACTTTCACTTCACCCATCGTATCTCGTTCGATTCTGTATTCCATGTGTTCTCCTCCTAAGTTTGCACTATTCATCGAAGACCTTATGTATATGAAATGAATAATGTCGTATTATTTTTCTCTCTATACATTGTACAAATTTTATTATTTTAAAGCAAAAAAACCGTCCAGCTTCCCCTCCCCTTTTTCTAAATAATCCATTTAATATTGCGATTATCCCTGCCCCCCTGCAGATTTTTGATGTTTTTTTAAAATACGTAAAGTGTCGATACCGCTTGGCCCCAACCGACCCAACCCTGCACATCTAAGCAATTTCCTTCCAAAATGTTCTTGACAGTAATTTATATATATAGTAAATTCAAAAGAAATTGAATAATCTAAACTCTTATCGAGAGAGGTAGAGGGAATGGCCCGATGACACCTCAGCAACCTTCATTTGTTTCAAACCAATGAAAAGGTGCTAATTCCACAAGTTTGTGAACTTGGAAGATAAGAAGAATGACTCATCCCCATTTAATCAAAGTCTTCTTCTTAAAGAAGACTTTTTTTTATTTTATATAACTCAAAGGAGCAGTGAAAACTATGTACAAAACCGAAACATATCTTGCTCAATTAGGAAATCGCAGTGAAACGGCGACGGGAACAGTCAATCCGCCGGTATACTTTTCAACAGCTTTCCGCCACGAAGGAATTGGCCAATCGACAGGATTCGATTACACAAGGACAGGTAATCCCACACGACAGCTATTGGAACGATCCATTGCCGATTTGGAAAAAGGCGACCAAGGATATGCCTGCAGTTCAGGAATGGCTGCCATTTCCACGATACTGGCTTTATTTAAATCAGGCGATGCATGGATTGTCAGCGAGGATCTTTATGGCGGTACATATCGACTGTTAGAACAAGGTTTTAAAAAATGGGGGTTGCAGTGTGACTATGTAAACACTTGTTGTTTGGAGGATATCGAGAAAGCCATCACTCCTCACACGAAAGCCATCTTCATCGAAACTCCCACTAACCCCCTTATGCAGCAAACGGACATTAGCGCCGTTGCCGCACTGGCAAAACAATTTAATCTATTGTTAATCGTTGATAACACTTTTTATACGCCTCTTATTCAGCAACCCATCCTGCTTGGCGCGGATATTGTCATTCACAGTGCCACCAAGTATCTAGGTGGTCATAATGATGTACTTGCCGGACTGATCGTGGCTAGCGGCGCGGATTTATGTGAGGCACTTGCCTTCCATCATAATGGTACCGGCGCGGTCTTGAGCCCCTTTGATTCTTGGCTGCTGATGCGCGGAATGAAAACCCTGGCATTGCGGATGGAACGTCATGAAAAGAATGCCAAGATACTTGTAGATTACTTATCGGAACATGATTGTGTAACGGACGTATTGTATCCCGGAAGAGGCGGCATGATTTCATTCCGTATCATTGATGAATCAGCGGTCAACCCATTTTTACAATCGCTCTCATTAATTTCGTTTGCAGAAAGCCTTGGAGGGGTTGAAAGCTTCATCACCTATCCCGCTACACAAACACATGCCGATATACCGCTTGAAGTCAGAACGGCAAATGGGGTTTGTAATCGCCTGCTCCGCTTCTCCGTTGGCATCGAGGATAGCGATGATTTGATTGGGGACTTACAGCAAGCATTCGCACATGTAAAAAGGGAGGCACTACGATGACAGATCATGATTTTAGTTTTGAAACCAAATTACTTCATAATCAACATAAATTCGATCCAACAACAGGCGGTGTGAGCGTCCCCATTCAGCACGCATCCACTTTCCATCAATCCGATATCGATTCTTTCGGCAAATATGATTACAGCAGAAGCGGGAACCCAACTCGCGAGGCACTTGAAGATATCATAGCCGAACTTGAGGAAGGCACTCACGGCTTTGCCTTTTCATCGGGTATGGCAGCCATCTCAACCGCCTTTCTTTTGTTGTCTGCCGGTGACCATATCGTCATTTCCGAAGATGTGTATGGCGGAACGTTCAGGATGGTCACAAGCGTACTGACGCGTTTCAATATTGAGCATACCTTTGTTGACATGACGGATCTGGAAAGCGTCAAAGCGGCCATTCAGCCAAATACGAGAGCCATATACATTGAAACGCCTTCAAATCCTTTACTTAAAGTGACCGATATTCAAGCCGTATGTGATATCGCAAAAAAAGCAGGTGCCTTAAGCTTTGTTGATAATACATTCTTGACACCAGCGTTACAAAAGCCGTTGAACCTGGGCGCTGATGTTGTCCTTCATAGTGCGACGAAGTTTTTATCCGGACATAGTGATGTAGTAGCTGGACTTGCCGTAGTGAAGGATCCGGAATTGGCAGACAGACTCGGTTCCCTCCAAAACTCCTTTGGAGCTGTACTTGGTGTTCAGGATGCCTGGCTAGTAATGAGGGGTCTGAAAACATTGTCGGTCAGAATGGAACACTCCCAAAGAGGAGCTGAAAAGATTGCCTCCTACTTAAAGGAGCAGCCATTAGTGAAAAAAGTTTATTATCCTGGTCTTGCCGATCATCCACAGTATGCCATCCAGGAGGGACAGTCCCTTGGTGCAGGAGCGGTCTTATCATTTGAATTGGAAAGCGAGGAAATTTTCCGCTCATTCGTGAACACTGTTGAACTCCCTGTTTTTGCTGTGAGTCTTGGAGCGGTCGAATCGATATTATCCTACCCGGCTAAAATGTCACATGCTGCCATGCCTGCTGATGAAAGGGAAAAGCGAGGCATCACCAACAGCCTGCTTCGTCTCTCAGTCGGACTTGAAAATCCGGACGATTTAATCAAGGACTTTGATGCCGCCCTTGTACGTATTGCAAAAGGGGAAGCTATTGCTGCAAAATGATGAAAAGATGGGTGCCTCATATATAATGGGCACCCTTTTTTTGCACAAATATCGCTTCTTTCTCAACCCAGCCAAAAAAAAGGCCAACGATTTCTCGATGGCCTCACTATCATTTCTTCATATTATATTTATCAAGGAAGCGATCCACGCGTCCCCCTTTTTCAGCGAATTTCTGTTTGCCTGTATAAAATGGGTGCGTATTTGAACTGATCTCGACTTTTAATAATGGGTACGTTTGACCGTCCTCCCACTCGATCGTTTCATTGGACGTTTTTGTGGACCCCGTCAAAAATTTATAACCACTGTTGGTATCCATAAATACTACTTGTTGATAATCAGGATGAATTTCATGTTTCACTATTATCACCTCATTGTTAGTATAGATATATGTTAACCGTAATGATAACTATTATCAACAATTATGCTTGAGAGTGCCAATAGAGGCACCCACAATATAGTGTAATCTTGTCTATCCATCCTTATTCAATTGTATTTCACCCGGCCATCCCTTTATGTGGACCAGCCTGCAGTTCATACATTTGATAGTACTTCCCTTTCAATCCCATTAATTCTTCATGTGTACCCTTCTCCGTAATTCGCCCTTTATCCAACACCAGAATTTGGTCGGCATTTTTAATCGTGGAAAGTCTATGGGCAATGATGAAGGTCGTTCTCCCTTTTTTCAGCACCTCCATTCCCTCCTGGATAATTGCCTCTGTTTCCGTATCGATGCTTGCTGTCGCTTCATCCAAAATCAATATCGCCGGATTGAATGCAAGAGCACGTGCAAAAGAGATTAGCTGGCGCTGTCCAGAAGATAAGGTTCCACCTTTTTCTATCACGGGTTCATCCAGCCCTAAAGGAAGATGCTTCAGCACTTTGTCCCCTCCTACATCCTTTAATGCCTTTTCAACCATTTCCCTTGTGATTCCTTTATGGTTCAGGGAGATATTGGATGCGATGGTGCCAGTAAATAAATAGGGATCTTGAAGGACAATTCCCATATGCTCCCTAAGCGTTTGATGGGGTATATCCAGAATATCCCTTCCGTCAATTTTGATTTGCCCTTCACTGCTGTCATAAAAACGGAACAATAAATTCATTATAGAACTTTTTCCCGAACCAGTATGGCCAACCAAGGCGACCGTTTCCCCTTGTTTTGCTGAGAAGGAAATGTCTTTTAACACATATTCATTATCCTTATAGCCAAAAGAAACATGGTCAAATTGCACATTTCCTTTGTATCTGGATATGTTTTCATCACTGACTGCCAATCCCTGCTCATCCAATAAACTGAATGCCCGCTCCCCTGCAACGAGTGCCTGTTCCAGGTTGGCGAACTGATTGACGATTCCGTGAAGCGGATGAAGCAGGCGGCTGATTAAATCAACAATTGCATACATCATCCCTAAAGAAATCGCTGAACTAGCTGTAAGTGAAATTCCACCGAAATACCAGACGAATGCTATCAGCGCCAAAACCTTAATGACACCAATCAAGTTCCCACCCGTCAACGAATTTAAATGGAGCATTTTATTTTGATAGGAATAATGCTCCCGGTTTAAACTTTCAAAAGATTGCTTCGTCTCCTTTTCACGTCCAAATGCCTGAATGATGTTCATTCCAGAAATGGATTCATTGATCATCCCATTAATATCACTGACCCGCTCCCGAATGATGTGATTATATTTCGAGGCGAATTTACGGTATACCTTCGTCCAGATAACGATGATTGGAATAAGTAAAAGGCCCATAGTACCAGCACGTGCATCCAGAATATATAGAGCGATGAGTACTCCGAAGATATTAATCGTGCTCGAAAAGAAGTTGGCGAGCACGGTTACATATAATTCCCTGATCGCCTCGGTATCATTTGTGACCCTTGCTACAACTTTCCCCGCTGGCATATTATCGAAATAACGAATCGGCAACCGGGAAATATGTGTGAAAATATCATTTCGCATCCTCTGAATGATTCGGTTAGCCGCTTTCTGTAGATAAAAGCTTTGCCCATATTGAAAAATGGATGAGATGATGACAAGGCCAAAGTAAAAAGCCACAAGCTTCAAGATTCGCGGGATTTCCGGTTGGTAAAACCCCATCACTTCCTGACTCGTCAATTTCTCTACTTGCGCCCTTTGCTCTTTCCCGTCTTTCTTGATGATTAACGTTTGGTTCTCCAAGGTTCTGCGGCCATCCATGGGTATACCTTCGTTTAAGAAGACAAATTGATTGCCAACCTGCAAAACATGGACTTCTCTGCCTTTCTTCTCACCTTCAGTAAAGTAATCCGCCCGTTTATACCAATTTTCATCATACTTAACAGCATCTTTTCCTTTTTCCGATTCATACCAAGAAGATTCGATGCCAAGTATATGTGAGTCGATGATTTTCTTGGCAACGAATGGGCCCGTTAAATCGGCCGCTACTGAAAGTGTCAGCATGATCAATGCGCCAATGATCAATTTTTTATAAAGGGCAGCATAATCAAACAGTTTCTTTACGACCTTCATGCCTTCATCTCCGTCCCTTCGTCAACCTGCTGTCGCTCGTATTGCTCCCTATACCAGCCATTATGTTGCAGTAAATCCTCATGAGTTCCCTCTTCGATGATCTCTCCACTGTCCAACACGATGATCCTATCCGCATGTTGAACGGCTGATAAGCGATGGGTTGTGATGATGGTCGTTTTCCCTGCCCGTTCATTTTGGATATTTTCAATGATTGTCGTTTCCGTTTTCGCATCTACAGCAGATAAGGAATCATCCAATATAAGGATTTCCGGATTTTTGATCAGTGCCCTCGCAATCGAGATCCTCTGCTTTTGCCCTCCAGAAAGAGCGACACCCTTCTCACCGACGAGTGTCTCAAGACGATTGGGCAGCATCATTAAATCCTTCTCAAAATCAGCAAGGCGGATAGCTTCAGCCAGTTCATCTTCCGTTGCATCCATTTTACCGAATAAGATATTTTCCCTCACAGATTTTGAAAATAAAAAATGGTCCTGTGGAACGTAGCCGATCCATTTGCGTATATCTTCAAGATCCAGTTGCTCCAACGGCATGCCGGCAAAAGATATTTCCCCTTTTCCTAAAGGATATTCCCGCAGCAATTGCTTCACGAATGTCGTTTTTCCACTTCCTGTTTTTCCGACTATCCCTAATGTTTGACCACGTTCAAGTCGAACGGAAATATTGGATAGATTCACTACAGATGAGGATGGGTATGTAAAAAACACTTGATTGAATCCCATATTTTCCGGATTTGGAATACGCTCCAGCCCCATTGAGTTTTTCACATCCGCTTCATATGAAAGGGTATCTTGAACACGATCAAGTGAAGCATTTCCCCTTTGCATGACATTGATCAGTTCACCCACCGCGATCATCGGCCAGATTAACATGCCTAGGTACACATTGAACGAAACAAGTCCGCCTAGCGTTATGGTCTGTTGAAAAACCAGATAAGCACCATAGCCCAAACCGATTAAATAACTGATGCCGATAATAATGCTGATCGTCGGATCAAAGAGGGCATCGATTCTTGCCACTGCAAGGTTTTTACGATATACATCCTCTGTCATTTCATCAAATTGCTTTTCGTCCTCCCGTTCCTGAACATAGGCCCGAATTACACGGACACCTGAAATGGATTCCAGAACCTTGTCATTTAAAGTACCAAAGGCAGCTTGTGCATCCGTAAATCGTTTATAAATTTTCTTCACATAGATTTGCATCATCACTGCCATGATTGGAAGGGGCAGCACCGCCGCAATCGTCAACTGCCAGCTGATGGTTGCACCCATCATGACAACGACCGTAATGGTGAACAGCACCGAGTCAACGAGCGTCAATATCCCGAAGCCAGCAGTGAGTGAAATTGCCTTTAAATCATTGGTGGCCCTTGCCATTAAGTCCCCTGTCCGGTTTTTTTCATAAAAAGCCGGCGACATTTTCATCAAATGCCCCATAAACCCTGACCTTAGTTTTCGTTCGACCAAGTTTCCGCCGCCAAATAACAGATAACTCCATAAATACCCAAATAAGTAGCTGCCACACAGCACCATAAGCAAATAAATAACGTATTTCATGACTCCTTCCTGCGTCATGTTGCCATTGTTCATATCATCGATGGCATTCCCGACGAGCTTCGGCGGGATAACCTCCAAAATATTCACAAGACATAAAAATAAAATGGCCCAGGTATAACGCTGCCATTGTTCCTTAAAGAACCAAGACAGCTTTTTAAAAATCGCAAACATGAATTCCCCTCCCTTTAGTTCCAAACTGCCCCTGCGCTAACCGCTTTCTGGATCTCCTGGCTGCAGTAAAACTCCCAATGTTTTTTGTCTCATTTATAATTCCTCCTATCTTTTATATGGAAAGGATGCTATTGCACCTTAATCCCCAAAGACCAAAAAGCCTCCGCCAATTAGCGGAAGCTTTTAGATGTGTAAGAACACATATAAAGGCGCAGGCCGCGAAAATCCACAACCTGCGCTTTAAACGATCAATGAGCACATTCGAGACTTTATCTAGAAAGACAATGTCTCAAGGCAGGAGGACGTATGATAATATTCGGTTATGGCATCTATGTGCTTAACTGATTTAGTCATGACGTTCGTCTCCTTTCTCATTGAATAATGGTAATATTTAACTCGTGTTTAAAGATTACTACGTGTGTATATTTTTGTCAATTGTCAGTTTTCTAGATTATTGATGGATAATCCTTTATTCTTAATAAGAATGACGTAACCTAAGGAGGTTCAGCATATGCAATGGAGAAAATATATACTCCTAGCGGTTCCCTTTTTATTTTTATCCATTTTCATCTTATTTGCCGTACCGGCCAAATATACACCATTATCCTTTATTCCCGTGTTACTTTTCTGGATCGTTTATTATATTTTATTGCACCTGGAAAAGAAGAAGAAAAATAACCGATAACAAAATTCAACGATGAACTTGAGGGCGTTGCAAATGCAAAGCCCCTTTCTTGACCGCTCTGCATATAATGATTGAAAAACATTCGTGGTGATTGTATGTTCTCCCAATATGTGCAGAAGCTGTTAGGCAAAAGCTTTGTTAAAACGAAACCCATCATCGATGCGGAAAGTTATGACACGTTAAAATCCCATTTACAAAAAGAGCTTTTTCAGCCTACGGACGGGTCAAAAGCTTTTTTCCCCGAGGAAACCGCGCTTGTTAAAAGCATTCGATCCAAGACGGCTGCCTTGAATCGCAATAATATCACAAGAACACAAGCATATCTTGCTTATTATAATCGTAACCCCGAGGTACATTGGGCCTTTTTAGCACATATGGTTTCAAGGAATGGAGGATACCATATGACTGACTTGAAAAGTTCATCCATGACCCATCTCCTTGACAGCGCGGAACGGCAGAAATTTTTCCTGTTCCTTGAGCGCGCCAATTCAGCCATATTTGCCGATGCCTTCCCTCAACTCCTTTTATATGAACATTCTAAACAAAAAGAGCTTCCATTAAGAAAGTATTTACCCCTCTTCCATATTTCAAGATTCATGGCCCCGATTTGGGAATCTTTCATCAAGGAACCCCAGTCATCCCTTTTAACAACGTCGCTTATCATCAATGAACAAAGAATGCTTCAGGAAAGGGTAATAAAACGCACCCATCATGGTGAAATCCTCCGGAGGCTTGATTTTCAACTACAGGAATTCTTAGGCTTCACCAACGTGATCTTTCCTTATGCAAATAAGAAGGACGGACTCCATTCCTTGACCGGACTTACCGTTGAACGCTTTGCCGATCCGAAACAGCGTATAGAAACGGGAAAATTCTTATATGAGCTTCTTTTTCAGCCCGCTGTTTTTCGCGGTGTTAGCCAGTTTATAAAAGAGGTTACGCATACTGGTTCGAGAAAGGATTATTGGCAAACCATATATACCTCCGATGCATCCGCATCCAAAGATGATAAAATTTACAGTCCCACCCTACATGATGCATGGTCAGATCAAATTTTCTTTCCTCCCCCTTCCATTGATTGGTTTACAAAGGAAAGCCAGGTTGAAGATTTACAAAGCTCTCCTATTATTAAAAAGGTGGACCTGACCAACAAGGTGCTCGAAAATGTCAAACATCTCAAAACCATAAACGAACTGAAAGCCTTTTTCTAGCATCAAGCCTCTTACTTTGAATATCCCATCCTCCATTTGGCAAGAATGGTTAGCAAAAAAGAATGGGTGAATCAAATGAGAGGCATTGTACTATTGAATCCAAACAGCAAGATTGGGGATTTACATACAAATGAAAGCTTTGCGATCCAAAAGATTGTAACGGACAAGTATATAGAAGAAAAAAAGATTTCCCCGGTCATACTGAATCCGTATCAGCTCCATCCTTATTACACGATCCCACATGAACTTCTATTCAATTTACAAAATAAAAAAACGGATCAAATCGATTGCCTGGTGTTGCACTCTTTAGAAACGCTGGAGCGTTTTATCTATATTTACCCTGAAAAGTGGCTCGAGCTTTGCGGATATTTCAAAGAGATAATCTGTGTGGCGACTGAAACTCCCGTTTGGAAATATGAAGCAAACTAATGGACTATTTAAAAAGTCATGGTACAAAAAGACCTTGTGAATGGATTCTCTACGGAGATGTATGTCAATCATCGATCTTTTACCACGACCTCTTCTTGATTTGAACTTCCCCTTTTTCACATGAGCGAATCATAATCCATCCCCCTCTTGATTACCCCCCTGCTTGGCTTGACCCTCTCTTTATCTATTAAAATCTTTCTCAAATCATTAGCATTCAAATTATTTAAATTTACCTAATTTTATGAATACCAGTAATTTTATAGATTAATAACATTCTTTTGGCTTTATAGATAAATTTACGGATAAAGCATAGAAAAATAAGTTAATTTTATATATCATTGGAGATAGGAATTTTCTTATTTTTTACTTTTACTAGAAAGGAATGAAAATGATGGCCAAGGGAAAAAAGAAAAAAAATCCAATTCCTTTCCGATTGAACATTATGTTCTTTTTAATATTCATTTTATTTTCAAGCTTAATAATCAGGCTTGGTATCGTCCAAATCGTGTATGGGGATGATTATCTTCGTGAAGTCGACAGAACGGAAAACGATGTGGCCAATACCCCAGTTCCGCGTGGTAAGATGTATGACCGCAACTTGAACCCGGTCGTTGATAATGAGCCACGTAACGCCATTACTTATACGAAATATCCAAATACGAAAATGGCCGATATGGTAAAAACGGCCCAGGTCCTTGCTACCTTGATAGAAAAAGATACGAAAAAGGTAACATTGCCGGATAAAAAGGACTTTTGGATTTTAAAACACCCGAAAGAAGCCGAAGCTTTGATCACCAAGGCAGAGAGAAAGAAAATAGTAGAAACGAAACTGGAGCAAAAAGATTTATACAAACTTCAAATGGATCGGGTCACCGAAGAGAATATCCAGGAATTCACCAAGGATGAATTGGAAGTGATCGCCATATTCAGGGAATTCAATAGTGGCTATGCCCTCACTCCGTCCATCGTGAAGAATAAAGACGTCACTACAAAAGAATACGCCAGGGTTAGTGAGCATTTGGATGAAATGCCAGGCGTGGACGTAACGACGGATTGGGAAAGGACCTATAAGTATGACGAGACCCTGCGCTCGGTTCTGGGCAAAGTCTCTTCTTCAGAAGAAGGAATTCCCAGTGAAAATATTGACTTTTATCTAGCACGCGACTATACCAGGAATGATCGGGTCGGAAAAAGTTATATCGAAAAACAATATGAAGATGTCCTGCGCGGTCAAAAGACGCGGGTTGAAAATGTGCTGAGCAAAGGGGAAGTCATCAAAACGAATACCCTCACTGAAGGGCAAAGCGGAAAAGACTTGGTCCTGACAATTGATATGGAGCTGCAGCAAAAGGTTGAAGCTATCATCGAGAGCGAATTGCGGAGGGCGAAGGCTAGGGGAAATACCTACTTATTAGATCGTGCCTTCGTCGTTTTGATGGATCCGAACACAGGCGAGGTGCTTACGATGGCCGGTAGGCAATACGGCCGTAACAGTGAAACCGGCTTAACCGAAATGAAAGATTTCGCCCTTGGGAACATCACGACCTCCTATACGATGGGATCATCTGTCAAGGGAGCTACGGTCTACACGGGCTTTCAGACGGGAGCCATTTCTCCAGGAACGGCGTTTCATGATCATCCACTTTTATTGGCTGGTGCTAAGCCAAAAAAATCATATAGCCCTTTAGGGTATGTTACGGATGTCACCGCGTTAAAAAAATCGTCGAATGTCTATATGTTCATGACGGCTATCAGAATTGGCGGCGGTCATTATATTCCACATCGACCGTTAGGAATCAACAAGGAAGCTTTTTCCGTCATGCGGAATCATTATGCCCAATTCGGATTGGGTGTCCGTACAGGCATCGACCTGCCAAATGAATCAGTCGGATTTAAAGGAGTCGATACAAAAGACGGATTGTTGCTGGATTTATCGATTGGACAATATGATACATATACTCCAATGCAATTGGCACAGTATGTATCGACGATTGCAAATGGCGGAAAAAGGCTGGAGCCCCGTATGGTCAGGGAAATAAGGAATCCTTCCAACGAACACAATGAATTGGGGAGTGTTTTTAAAACAATGAGCCCCAAAGTGTTAAACGATTTAGGTGGGAAAGATGTTTGGATTCAACGTGTCCAGGAAGGATTCAGACAGGTAGCACAGGAGCCAGGCGGGACGGCCTATAAATATTTCGGCGGTAAATCCTACCGTGCAGCAGCGAAAACGGGGACGGCTGAAGCCTTTTACGATGGACCGCGGAGAAATCAATACAGTGAGCCAGTCCCGACAATAAATCTGACACTTGTAGGATATGCACCTCACAATAACCCTGAAGTGGCATTCTCTGTCGTCGTCCCATGGGTTTATCAAGGTAAGCCTGCAGACGATATTAACAAACGGATCGGCGAATTAACAATGGATGCCTACTTTAAATTGAAGGAAAAAAGAGCAAAAGGTGAATCTAATGCAGACAAAGCAGTAGAAAGCACTCAGTGATTGATTACAAAAGGCCTGCTCGATTACGAACAGGCCTTTTTATTACTGCTTCCCCTATTCCAGCTTTTGAACGAATTCCTTATAAAGAGCCCTTAGTGCATCTCCCCTGCTGATGATGCCGATGACTTTATCATTTTTGTCCACTACGGGGATTTTCTTGAAATGATGCTTGGACAGTACCTTTATCAAATCCTCTAACGGATCTTCGGGGGACAGCTTCGTGATTTTTTTATTTTTAATGATCTGTGAGACTTTGTCATTCATTTTGGATGTGACCTTTTCATCCAATTCTTCACCAGGAAGGATGGTAATGTAGGTGAAATACCCCATGATCGCTTCCTCTGCAGGTGTCAAATAACGAAGGATATCCCCGTCCGTTACCATCCCCAATAGCTTATCGTGTTCATCCACGACCGGAACCCCGCCCACTTTATTTTCGATAAAGGTTCGCAGGATTTCCTTTAATGTAAAATCAGGACGGGCCACATAGACTTCCCTTATCATGAAATCCTTAACTAACATATAAAAACACCCCTTTTTATAAGTTTGACGTTCCGATTTCATCTCTCTTTTTACTAATACCCTTACTTACTCTATTTAAAAACCCTTGCCGCCTGAACGGCCTTTTTCCAGCCATCATATAAACCCTTCCGTTCCTGTTCTTCCATAACGGGTTCGAATTTTTTATCGACGGCCCATTGCTTTGAAATCTCTTCTTTGCTTTCCCAATATCCGACAGCGAGCCCGGCTAAATACGCTGCCCCTAATGCAGTCGTTTCACTAATTACCGGCCTTTCGACTGGTACATTCAAGAGGCCGCTTTGAAATTGCATCAAGAAGTCATTTTTGACAACCCCGCCATCGACCCGCAATGCCTTTAGACTAATCCCTGAATCGCCTTCCATCGCACTGAGGACATCTTTTGTCTGATAGGCCAATGCTTCCAATGTTGCCCGGACAAAATGCTCCTTCGATGTCCCCCTTGATAATCCGAATACCGCTCCCCTGACATCACTATCCCAATAAGGGGTACCTAATCCAACAAATGCAGGGACTACATAGACGCCATCGGCTGAAGTGACACGCATTGCATACTTTTCACTGTCTTTCGAATCCTGCAAGAGTTTCAATCCGTCCCTTAACCATTGTATGGCCGAACCTGCGACAAAAATACTGCCTTCCAATGCGTACTCGACTTTTCCGTTCAGCCCCCATGCAATCGTAGTCAACAGGCCATGCTCGGATTTTACTGCCTGTCCTCCTGTATTCATCAGCATAAAGCAACCGGTGCCGTACGTATTTTTAGCCATTCCTTTTTCAAAGCATGCTTGGCCGAACAGAGCGGCCTGTTGATCTCCTGCAGCTCCGGCAATCGGAATTTCGTGGCCAAAGAAATGATGTGGGGCTGTTTTCCCATAGACCTCCGATGAGGAACGAACATCCGGCAGCATTGAATGCGGCACTTGCAGAATTTCCAGAAGCTCTTCGTCCCACTTTAAATCATGAATGTTATACATCAGTGTCCTTGAAGCATTCGAATAATCAGTTACATGGGCTTTACCACCTGAAAGCTTCCATATCAGCCACGTATCGATCGTACCAAACAATAATTCACCGTTTTCTGCTTTTTCCCGCGCCCCTTCTACATGGTCGAGAATCCATTTCACCTTTGTACCGGAAAAATAAGCATCAATCAACAAACCCGTTTTCCCGAAAAATAAGTCATCAAGACCATCATTCTTCAATTGCTCGCAAATCTCACTCGTCTGTCGGGATTGCCAGACGATGGCATGATGAATCGGCTGACCTGTTTCCTTATTCCATACCACGGTCGTCTCCCGTTGATTCGTTATGCCAATTCCCGCAATCTGTTCAGGTTTTACATTCATTTCCGATAGACACGAAGCGATGACCGATAAAATGGAGCCCCAAATTTCATTGGCATTATGCTCCACCCATCCAGGATTCGGGAAATATTGGGTGAACTCCTTTTGGGCAATATGCAAAACTTCCCCGCTCTTATTAAACAAAATGGCGCGGGAACTTGTCGTTCCTTGATCCAATGATAATATGTAAGTCTCCATAGTTGTCTCCTCCTACACCTAAGATACATTTCAACTTAAGTGTCTTGCTGTTTTCTCTATCTTCATTTTACTAGATATACCCCTGAAAACAAAAAATATAGAAAGTTAGATGGAAGGTTGAAAATTATTGGCAGATTGATAGCTAATCTTTTACAATGAAAAAAGACGGATAGGAGGAAATGGTAAATGAATAATCATGATATAGATTTTAAAATTTATGGTGACGACATGCAGTTTGTTGAAGTGGAATTGGATCCGCATGAAACCGTGATTGCCGAAGCTGGAAGTTTAATGATGATGGAGGACCAAATCAAGATGGAAACCATCTTTGGTGATGGGGCTTCGAATAGTGACGGCGGAATGATCGGTAAGCTATTTGGTGCTGGGAAAAGGCTTCTTACGGGTGAGAGTCTTTTCATGACGGCTTTTACGAATGAAGGACGAGAAAAAAGACATGCCTCCTTCGCTTCCCCTTATCCAGGTAAAATCATTCCCATGGATTTAAGCGAGCTCGGCGGGAAAATCATTTGTCAAAAAGATGCTTTCTTGGCAGCGGCAAAAGGGGTTTCAGTCGGAATTGAGTTTCAGAGAAAAATAGGAGCTGGCTTCTTTGGCGGTGAAGGTTTCATCATGCAAAAGCTTGAAGGAGACGGAATGACCTTCGTTCACGCCGGTGGAACGATCCATAAAAAAGAATTGGCTGCAGGCGAGATTTTACGCGTCGATACTGGATGTCTGGTAGCAATGACAGGTGGGGTAGATTATAATATTGAATTTGTAAAAGGCGTAAAAACCGCCTTATTCGGAGGCGAAGGTTTATTCTTCGCCACATTAAAAGGACCCGGAACCGTCTGGGTGCAATCTTTGCCTTTCAGCCGACTTGCCAGCCGTGTATTTGCTGCAATGCCGCAAAATGGGGGATCTTCTGAGGAAGGCAGTGTAGCAAAAGGGTTGTTCAATTTATTCAACGATAAATAAGAACCGGACCAATGGCTGCCATGCCATCATGGCAGTCATTGATCTCTTTTGAAAAGGATGGATAGCTATATGCAGCTTGTTAAATGGTCCTACATGAGACGTTATAATATCAAGGCAATTTTTGATGAATTCCCGAACTCGCCTGTTATTTTCCGAAAAATAAGAGATTACTATTTTGTTTATACCATTCACTGGACAGCAGCCGATGCTCCCATCGGCATTAATGAGCTTGAAAAAATGGAACAGCTGCTCAACCGGGAGCTCGGAACTGAACTGCAATATCTCTATCGGAGAAAATGAGGTCACTCCTCGTATATCATTTTTCTTGTCATCCCTCCATCGACGATAAGGTCAACTCCCGTAACGAAGTCATTCTCCGATGCCGTTAAATAAAGGCAGGCCCTTGCAATATCTTCCGGTTTGCCAACCCGATTGGATAAATGCTGTTGATGATCCTTTTCCCTTAACGCTCCATAATCACCTGTTTCAATCCAACCCGGTGAAATCGAATTAACCGTAATTTTCTCTTCGCTGAATGAAGCGGCGAGTGCATGGGTCAAGGCAACGATCCCCCCTTTTGTCGCTGCATAGGATTCCGAATCCGGCTCTGACATAATCGCTCTTGTTGATGCTAAATTGATGATTGCCCCGCCCGTTTCATTATTCCGCATCGATGTTGCCGCTGCCCGGGAACAAAGGAAAACACTGCGCAAGTTCGTATTCATCATATCGTCCCATTCCTCAATCGTCAGATCATATAGCGATTTGAATAATGTCTTTCCGGCATTATTAATTAATATATCAATGGTTTTATATGTTTCTAGAGTGACATCCATCAAATGCAGGATGTCAGCTTCCTTCCGAACATCCGTTTTAACGAACATGGCTTCATGCCCATTACTTTTGAGCTCCTCTACATACTGAAGGCCCTCCTGCTCGTCCATATCTGCAAGTACGACCGATGCACCACTTTCAGCATATCCCTTTGCCACGCCTCTCCCTATACCATTAGAAGCGCCTGTTACAATCACCGTTTTATTTGTGAATCCCATATTTTCATCCTCACTTTCACTAGCTTGCTTTCCCTATCATAATCTCCAATTCGCTCCACTTCAAACACTTCACTTTAAACACTTTCCTTGAGTTTTCAATAATCAGCAGGACCCATTATATTTTTGTAGTGGCCTTCAATGATGTATGATAATAGAAACAACAAGAATAAACCAGGGTGAAGGAAACCTGCTATTATCTTTCTACAGTGTAAAAAAATTTATATTGGAGGAATGTAAAAATGGACTTATTAAAAAATGTGTTTTCTTTAGGATTAGGTGCTGCCGCTGCTACAAAGGAACAAATTGAAAAAGCAGTGGACTCTCTTGTGAAAAAAGGCGATATCTCAAAGGAAGACTCCAAGGTTCTTATTAAGCAATGGGTCGAAAAAGGGGAACAGGCCCAAAAGCAACTGGATGAATCCGTCAAGCTCAAAGTCAATCAAGCACTCAACGGCCTAAACTTGGCAACCAAAGAAGAAGTTCGGGAATTAGAGCGTCGTATCGCAATTTTAGAGCAGCAAAACAAAAACATACAACCGTAATCTGGAGGTACTTGAATGTTTGGCAAGCGACTGAAACACGCACATCGTTACCAAGAAATCATTAATGCCTTTTTGAAAAATGGTTTTGGTTACTTCATCTATCGCCTCGGGTTATCCGAGAGCAAAGCGGCATCGAAACTCCAACCAGACGAAAATCTGAACCTCCGCTCAATAGGTGAGAGGCTGCATAAGATATTACAAAGCTTGGGACCCACTTTCATTAAACTTGGTCAGATTGCAAGTACGAGGCGTGATTTCGTTCCGGAAGAAATCGTCCGCGAACTTGAAAAGTTACAGGACCAGGTCACTCCCTTTCCATTTGATAAAGTTCGCAAGATTGTTGAAGCTGAATTGGGGGATTCATTGGAAAATCTTTTTCTTGAATTTGATGAAATCCCACTGGCAACCGCTTCGATTGGGCAGGTCCATGCTGCACGGCTGCCATCGCAGGAAATAGTAGCAATCAAAGTGCAGCGGCCCGATATTCTGCCAACCGTGGAAACGGATTTGGAAATTCTCGATGATTTGGCAAGACTGATGGAAGCACGCATATCTTGGGCAAGACGCTACCAAGTCAGAAAAATGATTGATGAATTCGCTAAATCACTTCGCGCAGAACTCGATTATAACTCCGAGGGGCGCAACGGGGAAAGAATAGCCAAGCAGTTCATCAATGATCAAGGGTTAAAGATACCAAGGATCCATTGGGAATATTCTACAAAAAGGGTACTATCGATGGATTTTATTCAAGGAATTAAGATCAATCATTATAAGCAGCTTGATGACGAAGGGTATGATCGCCGAAAAATCGCGGAAAGATTAGCAAATGCCATGCTACAACAAATATTGATCGATGGCTTTTACCACGGCGATCCCCACCCTGGCAATATCATCATTTTGCCAGGTAATGTCGTCGCACTCATGGATTTTGGAATGGTGGGACGTCTGGAGGATGAAACGAAATATCAATTCGCCTCGCTTGTCATCAATCTGAAACGCGGAAGTACTAATGGACTGATCAAGACGCTTTCCGATATGGGCCTCCTGACAGACGAAACGGATATGGCTTCATTAAGGGGAGATATTGATGAACTGCGAAATAAATATTATGATATCCCATTGAGCCAAATCAGCCTAGGTGGAGCAGTGAATGACCTGTTCACAGTTGCCAATCGGCACCATGTCCAAATCCCACCTGAATTCACGATGCTCGGCAAGGCACTGCTTACCATGGAAGCCATTATCGAGGAATTAGATCCACATTTCAGCATTATGAAGGCAGCTGAACCTTTTGGGGAAAGGCTTTTTAAGGAACGCTACAATCCAAAAAACATTGCAAAGAACACATGGAATCAATTCATAGAGTCTGCTGAAGCTCTTGCTGAACTTCCGAAGGACATCAGGGAAGTAACAGGTATCATAAAAAAAGGGAAATTGCGATTGGATATCAATATTCCCGAACTTCAAGTATTTTTACATAAGCTAGATCAAATCTCCAACCGTTTGTCTTTTAGTATTATCCTGCTTGCCTTTAGCATAATCATGGTCGGTCTCATTATCGGCTCGGCAATTGGTGGGGAAACCCTTCTTCTATGGAAAATACCAGTTATCGAGATAGGTTTTGTGGTTGCAACCCTGATGTTCTTATTCATGCTTTACACCATTTTTAGATCCGGAAAAATGTAAACTTACGAAAAAAGAGAAAAACCAATCAATAAGGTTTTTCTCTTTTTTCATGATTTCATTCATTGGTTATGTGTGCGACGATCATATGAAATCGCATACGCATGATGTCGGAAATGTAAGATTGGGTCTTCCGAGCACTCAATTCCCGCAGGGATATTGGTTGGATCAAACAGTAAATGATCTGCAAAAGATTCGATTTTATTTGATATCATTAAATGACCGACCGTGATTACTTGTTTATCTTCCGACCAAGCAATGGTTGAATCGTCAGTCGGGTCATTTACCCCTCCTATTTGAATGTTCAATTTAAAGCCCACTGGACCTTGCTTGAGCCTCTCTTCCATTTCTTCATTTAGATATTCGGGATGACGCTTGGCTACCTCCTCTTTTGCTAGCATACTAAGGCCTGCATCAGGTACCCACTCATACTTAATGGCCTGACGCCTCCCTTCCGCATTAACGAAATAGAAGGCATGAATGGAGTAATATTGACACGTTGAGAAACTGGCTGGAGAACGCATTTCTTTCAGCATTTGTAAGCTTGCCTTGCTTTCAGGATACTTCAACAGGATTTTTGCAAGCTCTTTCAGATTGGGAAAACCATCTTTTGCAGACTTGAAAAAGTCAGCAATATCAACAAATGCTTCAGGTGTTTTCGCAAAGAATAGCGGGATGGTCACAGCAATAAGGTCTGATGCCTCTCCATTAGGCAATTGAAACTTGACTGCCATGCCCTTTACAGGTGAAATGGCATCAGGATGGCTTGGAATCGGCGAGCTATTTGAAAACCGGATGATCGCCGGCACGGATTCATCCTGAAGATGGGCTGCCACCGTTAATGGGGACGCGTTTCCGTTTGGGGTGAAAATCCCCTCATACATATATCCCCTTGCATGCGCCCGTCGATAACCAGGATATGTTCCAGCTACATTTTCAATTACATTCACCGCTTCACTCGCTAATTCAGGTTTAACATTGGCATTTCCCTCCATATGTCACCCCTCTTTTCAAATTTTTATTAAAGTTCTTTCGCTATTACCTGTACCCCTTATTTCATTAGCTTATTCAAGATACTTTGATTTCATATAATTATTGGAAAGCAATGATCGCTAAAAATGCGCCTGGAAAAATCCAGGCGCTTCATTATATCTTCGAATCCATTATATAGAAGGGGGGTGCTAGACTTCCCCTTACATCAATTTTACTGAGAATTGGGAAGGTAACGCCATAATTCAACTGGAAAAACGTCTTCACTTCTTCATTTTGGCCGGGCTCTTGATTCAGACCTTATCTTTATATTTGTTATAAAGTTTTAGAAGGACTTCATTCACTTGCCGTATGGACAACAATAAGGAACCCTCTGCTGAAAAATCATATATGGCTCTTTAATTGTTTAAATGGTAAGAAGAACAAGAAAAATACGCTTAAAGGATTACAGACCCCACTTTATTTCATTCAACATGAACGGCAGTGCCATAAGCAATGATTTCACAAGCATTTTGCATGATAGCTGAAGTTTCCAGGCGCATGGCAACGATGGCGTTCGCCCCTTTTTCTTTCGCTTCATCCACCATCCTGCCAATTGCTTTCTGTCTTGCTTCTTTCATCATTTCTGTATACTCAGTGATTTCGCCCCCGACAATGGTCCTTAATCCAGCGAGTATATCTTTTCCGATATGCTTGGATTGAACACTGTTCCCCTTAACAAGCCCCTTCAGTTCTTTGATTTCTTTACCAGGTACGGTATTAGTAGTCACGATAATCATATAGTTCATCCTCTTCCTTTTTTCTAATTTTTTTTACGATCAAATAAAAAATCAACGGAAATGGAGCTTGAATCAAACCTAGAATCCCCCACATCCAATGGTTAAAGCCATTCTTCCTGGCATCGATGAAGAGAAAAATACTTTGGGCCAATAAAATCAGCCCACACACAATCAAAGCAAATATTTTAAGGTTACTCATGACCCATCTTCACCTTTCTTTTTACAAGCATCGTATAAAAACAAATGAACACAACGGTCAGCACCTGGAGCGCCAGAAAGACTTCGGGTTGATGGAATAGGGCTAGAAACAGGAAACCTAGAATGATTGCAGCGGTTACAGTAAATATAAGCAGTTCTTTCAACCACTTTTTTTTGGTCTCCGCTCGCTGCATTTTGATTTTTTGTTCAAAATAGGACGGTTGGGGGATTTCAATCGAAAAAGCCTCATCAAAATTTTCCAGGCTCTTATTTATTTGGTCGACTATATCTTGATCATCCCTAGATGAGCGGTTTGGATAAGCTTGTTGATCCTTCATCAATCGGTTTCAGCTCCTTTCTTATAGTTTTAATGCCTTTATGGACACGGGATTTTACTGTCCCTTCTGGAATCTTGATTATTCCCGCTATTTCTTCATAAGAAAAACCATAGTAATGCTTCAGGATGATCGGAACCCGTAAATCATCATTCAGGTGATCTAGTGCTTCCATGACATCATCCCATGCTTGGTTATTGCTTTGTGTCTCCCATTTCAGTTTGCGGACTGACTGCTCTTGTTTTAACCAGTTGATTTCTCGTTTCTGCTTTCGCTTTTGATCCAGATATAAGCGTGTTGCAATGGAAATCAGCCATGTAGAAAACTTTGAAGTTCCCTTGAACTTAGGAAGATTCTCAATCGCTTTCGAAAAGGTCTCCTGAGCTAAGTCTTCAGCATTTTGAAGACTGAAAGTCAATTTCAATAAATATTTAAGCAGGAAAGGATAGGTAACTTGAAACAATTCGGCTAATGCTTCATCGTCACCCTTTTTCGCCGCTTTGACCAGCTTTTTTTCTTCCATCTATGATCACCTACTCTCGTCCCTATCCGTTATAGTTATATGACGTTTGGGACGAAGAATTCGTTCACGAGAAATACATAATATTTTTCATTCTTGATTCCGCTCCACTTCTGAAAGGATCACATGGGTGACAGTTGCCGCAAAAGGAATTGTCCGGTTGATGAATGCCTCCACTTCTTCAAGGCTCTCACTATGAATTTTTAGCATAAAACAAGCCTGTCCAGCAATTCGATAGCAAAAATCTACATTCGGTAACTTGGAGATATACTTTTTGAATTTTTCATATTCCCCATTTTGTATCGTTGCTTCCACGATACACTCAATAGGAAAACCAATCTTTTTATGGTCAATCTCGGCAACATACCCTTTAATGATTCCGAATGACTCCATTTGCCGTACTCGTTCTGTAACAGTGGGAGCAGAGAGGTTGACTTTCTTTGCCAATTCCCTCATGGAAATTCGGCTATTCATCGTTAATTCGGCAAGGATGCTACGGTCTTTTTCATCTATTTTCATTTAAATATAATTTCCCTTCTTTTCTTTACATTCATTCATTATTAAACTGAAATACCTTACAAACGCAATGAAAATCCCTAGTCTTTTATATTAAGATTATCTCAAAGGAGAGATGTTCATGACAAGAATAAAAAATTCGGGGCTTGGGTCCAGTCCATTTCAACGATTGTTTCACTCAGAAGAGATTTCGCATAAATGGGCAGAAGATACGAAAGAAAGCTATGCAATCGCCTTTGCAGAATTATTTCTCATTCACCGTGAAAAAACGGAGGAAAAGTTTTTCCAAGTATTAAAGGAGGTATTCACTGATGAAGAGGTCTCAGAACTATTGGCCTTCATTTGTTTTACAACTGCCCAGCAATATTTCGGGGCTTTGATGGATTTGAAATAACGCCAAAAAGGAACAGGCCTCGCCTCGTTCCTTTTTGTAAAAACCCTTCATTCTAACCCTTTCAGCTAGGATTTCGCGCCATGATCCTCCATTTCATTGATCTTTGGAAGAATGGAGCGGGAAGGTACCGGGGATGTCAAAACTATGGAAGTGTTCAGATGTCCATAGGGTATTAATCGATCTATAAGTAATCTCATGCTGTCCATATCAGCTAAAGCCGCTTTCAAAAAATATCCAACAGTTCCTGTTACACGATGGCATTCGATAATGTCTAAATCATTTTTAACTAACTGCTCGAAATCGGAAACAGAAACCTTAAGTTCACTGACCTGAATGAACACAAGTACACCTCTTCCTATCGCCAGCGGCGAAACCCTTGCACTGAACCCCTCAATGATCCCCTTTTCTTGCAGGCGATACATACGTTCCGAAATGCTGGGCCGACTGAGAGCCAATTTCTTTGATAGTTCACTTATCGTAATGCGTCCATTCATCTGTAAAAGTTCCAGTAAACTGACATCTATTTCATCCATGAAGCACCCACCTTTCATAATGAAGGAATATAAGCTTATCTTTCTTAAAAATGTTGTATGGAAAGTGAAAAAACATTCTTTTTTGTATGTAAATTTACCAGTTAATATTCTATCATTAAAATTAGCAAATAGAAAAAGAAAATTCAGAATTTACCAAAGGGAGGAACCTGCATTGACCTTTACGAAAATCCCGGTTCGAAAAAACATTGAAGACATCAGCCCATATGTTTCCGGTAAGCCAATTGAAGAAGTCCAACGCGAACTGGGACTTGAAACGATCGTTAAATTGGCCTCCAATGAGAATCCATTCGGTTACTCAGCTCTAGCAAAGGAAGCCATGCTTATCGAAATGGAGCAAACCTCCTTTTATCCTGAAGGAATGGCACCGTCATTAGCTGAAAAGCTGGCAAGGAAATTGAATATCAAACAAGATCATATCATCCTGGGAAATGGATCTGATGAAGTGATACGTTTGTTAACAAGAACCTACATCCAACAAAATGATGAAGTCATCATGGCTGATGTTACATTTCCACGCTATGAAACGAATGTATTGATTGATGGCGGCACACCTGTAAAGATCCCTCTTATAGATGGTGTACATGACCTGGAGGGTATGTATGATGCCATAACTGAAAAAACAAGAATGATATTTGTCTGTAATCCCAATAATCCGACAGGAACGATCGTTCAAAAAGAAAAGTTAAGATCTTTTATCGAGAAGGTGCCGAAACATATATTACTGATCGTTGATGAAGCATACTATGAGTATGTCGATGATGAAGAATATTTAGAAACTTTGCCACTTCTAAATACCCATTCTAATCTGGTCATCTTACGCACTTTTTCAAAGATTTATGGATTGGCTGCATTAAGGATTGGATACGGTTTAATGGATGCTTCCATCATACAAGAGCTAGTTAAAGTGAAGGAACCCTTCAATACCAATCGTTTAGCACAGGCTGCTGCCTTCGCTTCCCTCGACGACCATCTATTTGTAGAACAATGTGCCCGTAAGAATGAGGAAGGAAGAAGATATTTAGAAAACGAACTAAGCGAGATGGGATTAACATGCTTCCCTTCACATGCCAACTTCTTGATGGTCAAACTGAACCATCCAGGTAAGGAGATTTTCGAGAAGCTATTGATTTCTGGTGTCATCATCCGTTCTGGTCATTTGCTAGGCTATGATAATACGATCCGCGTGACGATCGGCACTCCTCTTGAAAATGAGAGATTCATAACAGCGTTACAACATGCAATCAATAAAACCTCCAGTACATGAACGATCGAAACGAAGTTGCAGTATGACGATGATTATTAATAGATAAAAGATACGACATGGACGCCTTTGCCCATGTCGTATCTTTTACGTGGATTTATTCAACAAGATTCTTTTTCTATGATCGTTGTTTCCTGTTCATCCACGCTTTTGAATTTAATGATCGAAATCGAGATCAATGTAGCCAACACAAGAAGGCAGGCAATGATGCTGATCCGATTCTGTTCACTAAATACGAACGTGACACAAATGATGATTAAGGTGATGACTGCAAAGAAGGTTACATATGGAAAGCCCCACAATTTAAAACTCGGAGCTTTAGGATATGAACGGCGAAGTTTTAACTGCGCTAAACAAATGCTGATCCATACAAGCGATACCACAAAACCTGGAAACGCCATTAATAAAGTAAATGCCTTGTCCTGTGCAACGTATGTAATCATGGAGCCGACGACCAATGCAATGGCACTTAGCATTAAACTATATAACGGAACGCCATTTTTTGACACATAAGCGAACGACTTGGGAGCTTCTCCTTCTGCCGCTAAAGAATGCAACATCCGAGTACACCCATATATTCCAGAGTTAGCGGCAGATAAGACGGCCGTAATTAAAATGAAGTTCATGATGTGTGCCGATCCCTGAAAGCCGGACATTGACAAAACTTGGACGAAGGGGCTTGCCTGGTCGGTGATCTCGTTCCAAGGAATCAAACCACAGATTACAAGTATCGGTAAGGTGAAAAATAATACGACTCTCCAAATATAGCTTTTAATGACCTTCGGTAAAATGCGTTCTGCATCCTTTGCTTCCGTTACCGTCAGACCTATTAACTCAGAACCTCCATATGAGAACATAACGATCAGTAATGCCGAAAAGATGGACATCCACCCATTAGGGAAAAACCCTCCGTGCCCTGTGAAGTTTTCCAGATAATTAGTTCCGCCGCTTGGGATGGCCCCAAATAAGATGCAGGCTCCCAAGATAATGAATAAGATGATCATTGTAATCTTAATGCCAGCAAACCAAAATTCGAATTCCCCATAATTTTTAACATTCATCATGTTAACCCCAATGATCAAGGCAGCGCACCCTAAACTTAATATCCATAGTGGAATCGCTGGGAACCAATACTGCAAGAAGCTTCCAGCCACCACTATCTCAATGACACATACGGACAGCCACATGAAACAATACATCCAGCCTATAATGAAGGAACTGCGCTTACCGAATGCTTTCTGAACGAAACCCTTCATATTCGTATTTGGATAGACGATCGCCATCTCTGCTATAGCTCCCATCACTACAAGAAGTAATAGTCCTGCAAACAAATAAGTGAAAATGACTCCTGGTCCTGCTAATGATATGGTTTCGGCACTTCCTTTAAAAATCCCAGTGCCTATTGCCCCGCCCATTGCCATCATGCTAATATGTCGCGGCAACAATCTTTTTTGCAGTGCCCCCCCATTTGATTCCATTACATCCGCCTCCTTCATTCCATAATTTTTAATTGAAAAATCCATCACTCCAAACCAATGGTTGAATGGCGACTTGATAGTTAGATTTTCATCAACCGTTAAGCTATAGAAGTTGAAGTTGCATGGCATTCTTCAACAAGATAAAATTAGAACAATATGCCATTAGTTTTACAAAAGGACATTGCAAGCTTGTACAGTTCCTGGGTGGAATAAACGGGGCCTTTCCTTACGGGGACCCATGACCATTATTTTCATCTCTATCTATTAAAATAGAACATTCCAATTGGGGACTACATTTGTAATCCCCATGAGTTTACTTCTTCCCCGTGATCTTACTTATTAACGATGTGGATCGCATGTCCCAAAACTGCCTCCGCCGCTTCCATCCACCCCTCCGTCAAAGTTGGATGAGGATGCATACTGAGGGCTATATCTTCAACCCGTGCTGACAGCTCAAGGGCGAGAATGCCTTCACCGATAAGGTTGGAAGCATCAGCACCTACCATATGCATGCCCAGCAATATGTGGCTTTTGGCATCTACGATCACTTCAGCAAATCCTTCTGTTTCATTCGTTGCAAGCGCCCTTCCGTTGGCACTGAACGGGAATTTTCCCGACTTGACGCCGTATCCCTGCTGCTCAGCTTCTTCACGGCTTAAACCAACTCCTGCTATTTGCGGTTCCGAGAAGATTACATAAGGTACAAAAGCTGAGTCCATGGCACTTGGCAGCCCCCCTATTACTTCCGCTGCAACAATTCCCTGCTTAGACGCTCGATGAGCAAGAGCGGGACCAGGCGTAATGTCGCCGATGGCGAAGATGTGCGGCACATTTGTACGGCATTCCATATCTACTACTATATGGCCTTTTTCGTCCACAGTAACGCCAGCCCTGCTCAGACCAATCTCTTCTGTGTTAGGAATCCTGCCGATTGTTACCATCGCCTTTTCGCTCACGACCACTTCCGCCCCATGTTTTTCGGAGGAAACATGCAGATGCACTTGACCATCCACTACACTCGCCTTTTCTACCTTAGCGGATGTTTTAATAATCATCCCAAGTTTCTTGGCATTACGGGATACTTCCTTGACAAGATTTTCGGCAACTTGTGGAAGAATGCGGTCGGCCATTTCAATGATGGTCACTTTAGCTCCTAACTTTGCAAATGCCATACCCAATTCGATACCGATATAACCTCCGCCAATGATCGACAAGCTGGATGGGACTTCCTGAAGCTGCAAAGATGTTGTTGAATCCAAAATATATTCTCCATCCACTTTAATGAATGATGGAACGAATGGTCTGGAACCCGTCGCAATAATTGCCTGTTCAAACTTGTAGGTTTCAAAATCCCCATCGGTTTCGACCCCGATACGGTCGTCAGATAAAAAGGTTGCTTGACCTTTAACAACTGTCACTCCATTTTCTTTACACAAATGGGCAATGCCTTGGTTCAACTGAGAAATGATGCCCTCTTTCCAATCCTGCCAAATTTTAAAGTCCATAGTGGTTCTTTCTTGAGATAGCCTGATTCCCATTTTTCCCAAATCATTAAGCCGATGGAATTGGTCAGCTGTGTGTATTAAAGCCTTAGAAGGTATACAGCCCCTATTGAGGCAAACACCACCCAGCTTATCCTTTTCAACTAGAACGACTGATTTCCCTAACTGTCCGAGGCGGATAGCCGCAGCATATCCTCCCGGACCACCTCCAATGATGATAACATCCGTTTCTACAGCAACTTCCCCTACTACCATTTATCTCATCTCCACAACTAAACGAATTGGATTTTCCAGTAGTTCCTTGATCCGATTTGTAAAATGCACCGCTGTTACACCATCAATTAAACGATGATCGAAAGATAAAGACATATTCATCATTAAACGAATAACACCTTCCAAATCGCGAACGACCATGCGCGGTTCCATTTTATGCAACGCTAATATGGCCGCTTCGGGATAATTAATGATCGGGGTCGCATGCATCCCTCCAATCGGTCCAACATTGCTTATGGTAAATGTACTGCCTGTAATTTGATTTATGCTCAATTTCCCTTCACGGGCTTGGGTGGCCAACTGCCTGATTTCATCTGCTAGTTGGAAAATCGTTTTTTGATCTGCATGTTTTATGACAGGAACAATGAGCCCCTCGTTTGTATTCGTCGCAATTCCAATATGATAATAATTCTTCAAGATGATTTCATTTGTCTTTTCATCAATTGAAGCGTTTAATGTTTTAAACTCCTTTAAGGCGATGACAATGGCTTTAACAAAAAACGGTAAAAAGGTCAATTTAATATCCTTGTCATCGGAATATGCCTTTAATTGATCTTTCAATTCCTTCAATCGATCCATTTCCAATTCATCAACATGGGTTACATGAGGAATGGTCGAAACAGACTTTACCATATGTTCAGCTATTTTTTTACGAATTCCCTTAAGCAGAATGCGCTCTTCCCACTCATTTTCCGTTCCTTTTGCCTGATCGGCATTCTTCATAGGATCCTTCTCCTGAAGAATCCTGTCATCTTTGTGATGGGCATTTTCGCGTGTAATCGAATTATTTTCTTTAAACTTTTGCAAGTCGCTTTCAATTATTCGTCCTGCAGGCCCAGAACCTTTTACCTGCTGGATATCAACCTTCATTTCCCTCGCCATTTGACGAACGAATGGGGTAGCCAAAACGCGCCCTGCTTCAAAAACCGGTTTGCTTGTAATATGCTCTGCCATTCCTTTTACATTTCCAGATTGCCCGTCCGGGATATCCTCTTCCATACTGTCATTTTCCGGTACATACATTTCATTCTCTTCTTGAATGGTGAAAATAGTGGTCCCCACTTCCACAATATCCCCTTCGGAAAAAAGTATTTTCTTGACCACTCCCGTTGTTGGGGCAGTCAATTCCGCATTGACTTTATCCGTTTGCACTTCAACGATGGGTTGGTCCTGCGCTACTGCATCCCCTTCTTTGATGAGCCATTGGATGATTTCTCCTTCATGCATTCCTTCCCCTACATCAGGAAGTTTAAATTCGATCATGCGTCTTCCTCCTTCTCCCTTAATATCATCATTTAGAATGTAATCGTGTCCGTTATCCCTTGTTTTACACGTTCAACAGTCGGTAGATAATGATCTTCTATAGAAAACGGCGGTACCGGAACATCAAATCCAGTGACACGCTTAATCGGCGCTTTCAGGTAAATAAGAGCTTCATCATTAATGATGGAGATAATCTCCGCACCTAATCCAGCAGTCTTATGGGCTTCATGGACGATTAATGCACGCCCGGTCTTTTTAATGGATTGTACGATCGTATCCCGATCTAGAGGGTATAAAGTTCGAAGATCGACCACTTCACACTTCCAGCCTTTTTCGTTTTCGATCTTTTTCGCGGCGTTCAACGCCTCCCTTAACATAGCCCCCCAGGCAAAAATGGTCAGGTCGCTTCCCTCCTGGACCACTTTTGCCTGACCAATCGGTATTCGGTACATTTCTTCGGGAACTTCTTCCTTAAAAGCCCGATACAATTTAGTAGGTTCCAAAAAGACTACCGGATCAGGATCTTCAATCGCAGAAATGAGGAGCCCTTTTGCGTCATATGGATTACTAGGCGCAACCACCTTTAATCCTGGAGTATGGGCAAAAAAGGTTTCAACACTTTCGGAGTGTAGCTCAGGACCTCTGATCCCGGCACCATATGGCGTACGGATTACGAGGGGCACCCCAAATTGCCCACGCGTTCGGTATCTCATACGGGCAGCATGGGATACGAGCTGCTCGAATCCTGGGTAAATAAAGGCGAGAAATTGAATTTCCACTATCGGTAACATTCCATTAAGGGCTAAACCAATGGCAGATCCGATGATTCCAGACTCAGCCAATGGTGTATCCACAACTCGATCTTTCCCATGCTTTTCATAAAGTCCTTCCGTCGCTCGGAAAACTCCGCCATTCACTCCAATATCCTCGCCCATGATCATCACGCGATCATCCTGACCAAGCTTCTGGTCCATCGCTTCCGTAATAGCCTGGAGCATCGTTAAACTTTTGCCCATTATTTATTCACACCTTTCTTTAAGATTTGTTCCAACTCCTGCTGTTGTTCCTTTAGATGCCACGACTCATTTGCATATACATGGTTAAACATTTCGAGCGGGTTGGATTTCGGATAAGCTTCCGCTTTTTGGAGGTGAGCATCAATCTGTTCGTTGAACTGTTTTAACACCATTTCTTCCTGCTCATCATTCCAGTAACCCTCTTTTATCAAAAACTTTTTAAGTCGGGTAATCGGATCGCGGTTTTCCCTCCAGAATGTTGATATTTCGTCCTGCTCACGATATATGGCCGGATTGTCAGCAGTAGTGTGGGCACCATATCGAAAGGTAATGGCTTCAATTAAAGTAGGTCCTTCACCTTTTAGCGCTCTTTCGACAGCTTCCTTTACAGTCAGCCAAACTGCGAAGATATCATTTCCATCCACTCGAACCCCAGGGATGTCATAAGCAGCCGCCCGCTGGGATATCGTTTTGGATGCTGATTGTTTATTAAAAGGCACACTGATCGCGTAGCCATTATTTTGACAGAAAAAGATAGTTGGGGTTTTATAAACGCCTGCAAAATTCAGAGCCTCATGAAAGTCCCCTTCTGAAGTGGCACCATCGCCAAAATAAGCAATGCTTACATTCTTTTCCCCTTTTAACTTACTTGCCCAAGCCGTTCCTACCGCATGAACCATTTGTGTGGCAATGGGAACACTAGGTGGCATTATTCTTTTTCCTTCAGGACATATTGAACCCTCAAAATGCGCCATCCAGTATAGGAAAACACGATACAGCTCCTGCCCATGAATGATTGCCGCTCCATGATCACGGTATGTGGGAAACATCCAATCTCCTGCCGACAAAGCTAAAGCGCTACCTACTTGTGATGCTTCCTGTCCTTCGAAAGGTGCATAAGTTCCCATTCTCCCCTGACGCTGAAGATTAATTGATTTACGGTCAAATGTTCTGAGCAAAAGCATGCTCTCATACATTTTTAACATCAGTGATTTATCGATTTTCGGATCAATCGTTTCAACGATTTCTCCTTCAGGAGTCAATACTTGAAACATTTCCGGTTCAACTCCACTTGAATGCGCTTTCATTATTGGGTTTCCCGTCTTTTCCATTTCATTTCTCCCCTTAAGATAGATTTGTTTCGCAAACTTACCGAGGATTTTAACAGTCATGAAATAACAGCCCAAAAATTTTTCGTTGGTCTATTATGTCTGTGAATGAATGCTGTTTCATAAACTACATTTCCTTATATAAAAGGATAATACATCCAAGATTTTAATAATATGTTAATTAGAATGAATTTTTTGCATATTTCCTTTATTTTGAATATGTTTCCTTATACTTCGCCTTCATTTTGAAAACAGGCCCCATCAATAGGAAAATTTTAAATAAAATCATATAATTGACTAAAAAATATTGGATATAGTTTGATTGCTGCTAATCACATTTACCCTGGGGGTGCCCCAATGAATGAAATAAGTATCTCCCTTTCATCATCCGAAACCTGGATCGAACCAAAAAATAACCGGTTCCCTTGATAGGGACACAACAATCAAAATGCATATGAATCACAAAATCAGATAGGTCATTTTTTATTGATTTAGAGCCAATTTCACAATAAAAGCATCAAAAATAGGATTAATTTTCGGATAAAAATATACTCTTACAATAGATATTGTACACAGGTATTCTGTGCGTGTTTGTTTATGATTTTATAGATATGCTGTTCTTACTTAAGCATATCTGAAATATATGCTAAAAAATGCAGCCAAAGGAAATTGGGGATCTATTGTAATTAGGATATTTTCTAAAATATGGAAATATTATGATAAAATATAAGGATAGTTGGATTAAAAGGGGAATTCAAAATGAAACGGTTTTTTATGCTTATGGGCTTACTTTTATTTTTTGCTCTTTTAACGGCTTGCTCGACTAAACCATCTTTAGAACTAGTAAGTTCAAGAGTTGATATTGTCAATGATAAGAGCAAGGTTGGTGCAATTGGTATAACGGAAGGTGATAAAAAGGGGCAGGAGCTTGTACCGACGACGTTATATTATGAATTTGAAATTAAAAATAACGGCAATAAAAAAAGGGGGGGAATGGGTGATAAGGGATTACAAGTAAAAATGGAACCAAATGATAAATTAGTGGCTATCTCCAAAGAAACAGTGGGTTTTAATATTTTTAAACCCTCTTCATATGTTGGAACGGGTGTAGGCTATGGAAATTCTTTTTATGGGGAAATCCAGCCCAATAAAAATGGGAAATACATTTTCACTTTCGATTTGGGTGTAAGTGAAGAAAACCCTCAAGTTCCTCTAAGAGTTCCATCAAACGAGAAGTTAAAAAAACTTAAGGATAATGCTTTAGATGCTTCGCTAATAGTAATTATAGATGGTAAAGAAATAACTCGATTTAACTTAAAAAAGAAATAGTTAAAACTTTGCTATTTAAATTGATTAAAAACAAATAAAAACAGTAAAGCATCGGTGATGGAACCGATGCTTTTTAGGTGTTAAATTATTGTGACTTTGATTGATTTATTCCCCAGAAGGGAATTCGATATTATAATAATGAGTCTTTTTTTATTTCTTATTGAGAATTACGGGACTCTGAAACGGCACCGACCATATTCCGCATCATGGTCTTATCTTACTAAAAGAACTTCATTACCTTTTTTCCACTTACAATATGAGAAAAATCTATTTTTCAAATGTTCCTTTCACAACCGCTTCACCACCTTTGACCATGATTTGGCCCATCGCGATTACGCAATCTATTTCTAACGTTGGCTGCTTCATTATGATGATATCGGCGTCCCTTCCTACCTCTAGCCGTCCCTTTTTTTCAAGTTTTAAAATACTCGCAGGATTTTCCGTCACAACTCGTATGGCATCGGCAATTGTCACTCCATCCTCGAGAATCGCATCTACAACAGAATCATATAAAGACATGCATGTACCAATGTTCAAACCGCGCAGGTTCCCGTTGCCATCGAAATCAGGCAAGCTGGCTTGTCCATCTGAAGTTAAAGTGATCTGCCTGATATCAACACCTTCTTCAAGTGCCCTTTTGATTGCTGTACTTGCTTTCACTTCCCCTTCTTCAAGAAATTTTCTGATCGTGCTCGTCGTAAAATCAATATACCCCCCTTTTTTTGCAAATTCTAGCCCTGCACTGAATAAATGAGGATTTCGATTTATATGTGTGGGGTAAAACTGTGTAATCGGTATTTCCGTTGTTTCGACTACATCTTCAATTACCTGCAAATGATTTTGACTGTCACCCACATGAATGTTCACGACACCGCTTTTTCCTGATAACAGCCCTCCATTACGTGCCTGTGAGGCTAGCTTAGCAAGTTCAGCCGCTGTCGGCTGCGATGAACGATGATCGGCAATGGCAATTTCGCCCACACCGATAATTTTATCCACAAGAATCAAATCATCTTCAATCTTTCCTGTTAACGTCTTGACTGGAACTTGATATGAACCAGTCTGAACGAAGCAGCTAATCCCTTCTTCTTCAAGCGATCTTGCTTTAGCTAACAGTGCTAGCATCGTCCTTGTCGTTCCATCTGTCCCGATGACCCCGACTAATGTCGTTATACCTGCTAGAGTGGCATCTGTTAATTGGATTTCAGGTGTCCTCGTTTTAAAGCCACCTTCCCCACCTCCGCCTATAATATGTACGTGAGCATCTATAAAGCCCGGAACTACGATTTGCCCCCTCGCATCAATCACTTCCAATTCAACGAAGTTGGCAGGTACATCAATCGTGTCCTTAATGAACCCAATTTGCTTTCCAACCAAGAGGATATCTTTTTGACCCATATATTCCGGACCATAAATCTCCCCATTTTTTATAAGTGTAAGCATTGTTCCTTCTCCCTTCATGAATTGAAATGTTCAAATAGGTTTCAAAGTCTTTTACATGGGTAAATATACAACATGACTCGCTAACAATTACATAAATAAAACAAAACATACTTGTTCGATTTACAAGTTGTAGCCGAACTGACATCTTGATTATGCTTTTCGAAAGTATAAAAACTAAAGGAGCTAACGACATGAATAAAGTAATTTCTTCTGATATTAAAACAAATAAAACGTTATCCATGCGTCAAATCATGAACTTATATCAAGTTACAAAAGAATTTAAAGGAAATATATATTTTATCTGCAACCATAAATTGGTGGATGCCAAGAAACTTTCGACATTTGTATCTTTTGTACTCATTCTTCAAGAGTGTGCAACCATGAAAGTCATCCTTGAAGGCGAGAATGTACATGCCATGCTCGAAAAAGTACAGGATATTTGTAAAGAAAATGATGAAGGTGCATTTGGTTATCAAACAAATCAAACCGTTAACATTTAAATGATGACAACTACGAATAAACAAAGAGGGTGTATACAATGAGAACCATTTTAATGGTGATTGGCGCAATCGTCGTTATCGGCATAATCGTAAATTTTATTTTTTAATGAATGTGGAAAGACTGTCAAAGGCTTGACAGTCTTTTTTTGTGCTGAATTGGATGGGGAAGTGCATCTGATCCATTCTCCATTTTAAATTAAACTACCACGGTAACTCCCAGTCCTTCCATTTATGCAACCCTTTTCGAATTTCATTTCCTTTATCAATCCAATATTGCTTACTTTGCGCGCCTTCTTCTTTTGCCTGTTGTTTTGCTATAAGTGCCTCTTGTTCAGCTATAAGCTGTCCGATGTCTTGTGTATTAAACGATTGAGAAGCTTGATTCTGTAAAGCTCTCGCCATTATTTTTTGAAAGATGAGTGCACTTCCCTGACTACTATGTGTCGTTAAATAATGTTTTGCATCCGTCTTATCATACCCAGCCCAAACAGCACCGACCAATGAAGGTGTATAACCGACGAACCATTGATCTTTAACCCCTGATATTCCTTCTATGGGAACTTGTGTGGACCCTGTTTTACCTGCTACTTCGTATCCGGAAACAGCCGCATTTTCCCCTGTGCCATATTCCACAGTTCCAAGCAGCATGGCATTCATTTTGTCGACAACGCCTTTAGAGGTTACCTTGGTGCGTTTCTCTTTAAAGAAGGCTACCTCTTTTCCATCGTTATTTTCTATTTTTACAATGGCATGCGTCTGCATCCGTTCGCCACTGTTGGCAAATGCTGAAAAGGCTCCTGCCATTTGCAGCGGTGACACCCCTTTCCTCATCCCGCCTAAAGCAACCGACAGGTTTCGGTCATTCTTGTCATAAGGGATCCCAAACCGCTTTAGTGAATCAAGCCCCTTATCGATGCCAATTTCATTCAACAGCCAAACAGTTGGCACATTCAGGGAATTCATCACCGCTTCGTACATAGGAACTTCCCCTTTATACACTCCGCTCAGGTTTGTTGGCTCATATTCCCCAAAGCTCATTTTTTCATCCTTTAATGGGGCTGTGATATCGTACCCCTCCTCAACCGCCGGTGTGTAAACGACAAGCGGTTTAATGGATGAACCTGGAGATCTTGTCAGTTGGGTTGCCCGATTATATCCCATGAATTGATGCTCCCCTCTCCCGCCGACGAGCGCTTTTATTCCGCCTGTTTTCGGATCAAGAAGGACTGACCCACTTTGAACGATTTCTTCTGTACTCGTTCCAACTGGAAAATTGGCAGGATTCGCATACACGGATTCTGTAGCTTGCTGCATAGGTTGGTCCAGTGTCGTATATATTTTATATCCCTTTGTAAGAAGATCCTCAAGCTTTATTCCATATTTGCTGGATGCTTCCGATAAAACATGATCGACAAAATAAGGGTACTTTCCTTTTAATGGATCAGTTTCCTTCTCTCCCATAAGGAGCGTCACCGTATCTTTTTTGGCGGCAGCTTCTTCGTCTTTCGTCAAATAACCATGTTCAGCCATTCTTGAGAGCACTAAATCACGTCGCTTCAATGCCCCATCCAAATTCTTGTAAGGATCAAGTTTGGATGGCAGGTTAATGACACCCGCCAGTAAGGCTCCCTCGGAAATTGTCAATTCGGATACCTCTTTGGAAAAATAAATATTTGCTGCCTTTTTGATGCCCCATGCTCCATGGCCGAAATAAACTTGATTCAAATACATTTCGAGAATTTCATCTTTTGTATATTCATTTTCAACTTCTTGGGCTAGAAAAAACTCTTCTATCTTCCTTTTCAGTGTTCGATTAGATTCCAGCATCGTAATTTTCACAAGCTGCTGGGTAAGCGTGCTCCCTCCCTCAACAACACTTCCGGCCTTCGCATTTTTAACCAAAGCTCGCAAGATCCCTTGGTAATCTATGCCATGATGTTCATAAAAACGGTGATCCTCAATTGAAACCACCGCTTGTTTCATATGTTCCGGTATTTCATCTATCGTAACACCTTCGGATTTATTTGCTGTTACTGTGCTGGCAAGATTCCCATCAAGATCATAGATTCCCGTCGGTTGCTGAAGATGATTTTGAAGCTGGCTTATGTCGGCACCCTGCCTGAAATAAAATAGTAAACCGGCGCCTAAAACCACCACCGCCAATATTATAATTAGACTTAATTTCATTAACCCTCTCATTTGTACCCCCATTTTCCCATCTGCGACATATTTCATTAAAAATATTTTACCCTTTTTATTAAAGAAAACTCCTCGAATGTATAAAAGACAATAGCTAAATTCGCCTTTTCCAGATAAACAGGCGTTAAGCCATTTAAAAGTGGGTATAACACATTTAAAGACATTATAAAATGGGGAGAGATGATATTGATGAAGGACTTAAAACATATTGTCGTCGCTTTTGATGGAAACGAAGAGAGTAAGCGTGCCGTTGAATACGGAGCAACATTGAAAAAGGCCTTTCCTGGTGCTGAGCTGACCGTAGTTCATGTCCTGAATAATAAGGTGGAACAGCATATCATTGGAAACGCATCGGCTCCGGGATTCGTACCTTCCGCAGGATTTTATGTAGCCCCCGTCCAAACACACCCTGTCGTAGAAGTTGAACAACCAGAACATCAAAAAGTAAATGATCACCTTTCCGCCGTCGAGAATAGTGTTCAAAATGCAGAAAGCAATACGTTGAGACTGCTAAGTGAATGTCAAGTAAAGGGGAAATTCGAAATATTGGAAGGTCATGCGCCTGATAGCATATGTGACTATGCTCAAAGAAACGCGGCTGACATCATCGTTGTTGGTAATAGCGCTAAAAGCGGGTTGGAAAAATTCTTTCTTGGCAGTACAAGTAGTTCCATTGCCAAAAACGCCCACTGCTCAGTATTCATTGCAAAATGAAAATGGAGCCAGTTCAACCTTTATGTTCTATATGATCATCCTTCGAAAAAGACTGGATTCCTTTATGAATTCGGTCTTTCTTACGCTTTTTTTACTTCCATTGAAACAGCGGTATATATCAACACCGCGAATAATTAAACTGATCGGCATTAAAGTCCCATTAACAATGAACGAATAAAGCGCTACTGACTGCCTGTTGGAGCAGAAGAACCAATGACACGATTCCAGATATGTTGACATGACAAAGAAACCTCAGAAAACGCCCCACAAACATGTTGCCAATTTGCCAATTCCATGCAGCTTTGTTTTGAAACGCTTTTCCTCTTTAAGAGTCATTGCCAAACATATTCATGAATACTCGGATAGCCCCACCACCGAAAAGGCAAGATAATAATCAATGAACCTTTACCTTCATCGATGCTGTACCGCTATAAAAAGGCCAAGGAATAATCCAAAATGTGTCCATTAGTTCCCCTTCCGCAATTAGCGCAAAACAAAATGCGGCACCCGATATTGTGTCCAGTAATGCTCGCATCCAAACCACATCCCATCCCTGTGCTCGTACTAACGGGGTCTAAGCTCACTTTTTGGCTCCTCTTGTGGAAGTATTAAAAATCGATCCTCGGTTAGAATATATTACTAGTTTCTATAAATGAACCTTATTGCCAAATTTTCTCTTTTAATCAACTTCTCTATAGGCCTTCAATACACCCATCATAATCAAGTTAGATGGCTAAATACGATAATTTTTCTTTAGACTCACTAAGGTTTGTTTTGGTATCTTATTGAGCTTTTTTACACTTGGGAGGGAATAGACATGGATAAACATTCGATTTCAGCTGAAAAAGGCGCCTACATAAGCATTGCCGCTTACATATTCTTGTCTGCCCTTAAATTGTCTATTGGTTATTTTGGCGATTCTAAAGGACTTTGGGCGGATGGCTTAAATAATACGACCGACATTATCGCTTCAGTAGCCGTATTGATTGGCTTGAAAATCTCAAAGAGACCGCCTGATGATAATCATTCATATGGGCATTTGCGAGCGGAAACCGTAGCCTCGCTGGTAGCTGCCTTCATCATGATAACCGTGGGCCTGCAGGTAATATTCAGTGCTATCGAATCCTTCTTCACGCAAGATTCAACAACCGTTCCCAATATGCTGACCGCTTATGTCGCTCTTTTCTCTGCAATCTTCATGTACGGAATCTATCGTTTTAACATCGCATTAAGTAAAAAGATCAACAGCGCTTCCATCAACGCCGTTGCACAGGATAATCGTTCCGATGCACTTGTCAGTGTTGGTGCATTTATGGGAATTATCGGTACTAAGCTGGGAATCCCTTGGTTAGATGCTATAGCTGCTGCAGTTGTTGGGATCATCATCTGCAAAACTGCATGGGACATTTTTCATGACGCCTCCATCTCTTTAACCGATGGTTTTGACGAACAGCTTCTGCAAAAGATCGGACAAACCATTATCTTGACAGAAGGTGTTAAAGACATGAGTGAAATTAAAGCACGAATGCATGGGAGTGAAATCCTGCTTGAAACCACCGTTCATGTTAACCCGCTTTTGACCGTCATCCAAGGTCACGATATAACGATTAAAATCGAGGAGAATCTTTTGAAGGAATATAATATCGAGCATGTAATCGTTCACATTGAACCATATGCATTTCATACAAAAGGTAACCGTCATTAACTTTACGGATACCTTTTTATTATGTTTAATCTTGTAATAAGTGTAATAAAACTGTGTCAAAAAAAGGGATTTATCGATTGATTGCCGAATATTTATCCAATTGACACATGTGTAAAGAACACTAATCTGTTATCATAAAAGCATCATGTAATTATTTTGATATTTTGTAATTTTATTCAAATGAATATATTTCTGGATCATAAGTAAATTCATTTTCCTACAGTATGGAGGGCAAAATGGTATCTAATCGAGAAATGACCATTCACTTTTTATCTTCTCAAAAAAGCAGTATCATTTCCAAATGGAACGATGAGCTGCTGCATTTACCGGATGAATATATGGGGTACTTCAAAGGAGAAGTAGAAAATATTTTTAATCTGCTAATGGATCAGCTTGGAAAATCGGATACTGGCATAGAAGATGTACTGAGGGTCGTAGGGGAAAAAATTGCGTCTGATCGAGTTCATAAGCAGTTGAATATGGAAAATTTCTTTTCCACTGCAACCATCGGCAGATCCATCATCATTGATCACGTTTTGAATTCCGAGGCATCTAAAGACGAAGTATTTAATCTTATTAAGCAAATAAACGTTTACTTCGATAAACTCATTCATTTTGCATCATCCCATTATACGGAATTGAAAACGAAGGAACTTGAAGAACGCTATCAATTCATAAGCCCAAACCATAAAGACCGTTTGACGCTCCTAGGCCAAATGACCTCAAGTTTTGTCCATGAATTCCGTAATCCACTTACATCCATCATGGGATTCATTCAATTGTTACAGGCCGAGCAACCCGAGATAAAATATCTTGATATCATTTCAAAGGAATTGGATCAGCTCAATTACCGGATTACACAATTCCTTAATATTTCCAAAAAGGAAACATCAGAATCACCACCGGATCTGTTTTCCATTTCCAAACTCGTGAACGAGGTGATCGAGTTTTTATATCCTAGCATTTTGGAAGTAAATGCTTCCATTACATGTAATATTGCCGATGATGCGGTAATTTCCGGTTCTGAAGAAGAATTCCGCCAAGTTTTACTGAATATCATTTTAAATGCTCTTGATGTAGTTGGGGGGATGCCATCCCCGTCCATCTATATATCTGGCTCTGAATCACCGCCCGGCATCCTTACCTTAAATATTTCCAACAATGGTCCGAAGATACCCGACGAGGTCCTTCCGAATATATTTGACCCTTTCATCACCACAAAAAAAAGTGGAACGGGATTGGGACTATTCGTCTGTAAAGAAATCGTTTTAAAACATCAAGGAACATTATCATGTCACTCAACGGATTTCCTAACGACATTTTCGATTCAATTGAAAACTAAATAATGGATAAATATCCTTATTTACTTGGATATTCAGTGTGAAATTTTTGACTGATTGACGTCTATTTACTTATACTAATAGTTAGGTTCCACTACTAATCGAGGTGAATGACCCTATAGATTGAAAATAAAAACCATCATGATATTTCCTGCAAAATAATTTTTTCATCTAACATTTAATACGATAACATCATTTCATTCATTATTGGTTTTGGGAGGTGACTGGGAAAATTAAGTCGTTCGGTACAATAGGCGATTCAATTAAGTCCCACACTAATTGGACATATTAAGTTTTCTATTTATCATTATTTTAATCGCTTTAACTGCCTTTTTTGTAGCTTCTGAATTTTCGATCATAAGGGTTCGCAGCTCGAGGATCGATCAATTGATTGAAGAGGGAAACAAAAAAGCCATTGCGGCCAAGAAGGTTACATCCAATCTTGATGAATACCTATCCGCCACACAGCTTGGAATTACCGTAACTGCCCTTGGATTGGGGTGGCTAGGACAACCGACCGTCCTCAAATTGGTGGGACCTTTATTCAATGCCCTGCATTTCCCACAGGAATTCACAAGCATTCTTACATTTGTCATTTCATTTTCCCTGATAACATTCCTGAATGTGGTTGTAGGTGAATTGGCTCCAAAGACCGTTGCCATCCAAAAAGCAGAGCAAGTGGCCTTGGCTATAGCCAACCCGTTGATTTTTTTCCATAAGATTGCCTTTCCCTTCATCTGGATATTGAATCACTCTTCTCGTTTCGTTGTCGGATTATTTGGCTTCAAGCCTGCATCTGAAAGCGAAATTGCCCATACGGAAGAAGAATTGCGCTTTATCCTCTCAGATAGCTATAAAAGCGGGGAGATTAACCAATCGGAATTTAAATATGTAAGCAACATCTTTGAATTCGATGACCGTGTTGCCAAAGAAATCATGGTTCCAAGGACAGAAATCATGACCATATCTAAAGATGAAACGGTACAGGAATTCGTCGACATGGCAAAACTGGAGAAATACACTCGATATCCTGTTGTCGAAGGTGATAAAGATCATGTCATCGGCTTAGTGAACTTAAAGGAAATTTTCTCGGATCTTATTAAGAATCGGGAAATCCATTTTAAAGCGATTGAAAACTACACTCGCCCGATCATTCGGGTAATGGAGAATATACCCATACATGATTTGCTGTTGAAAATGCAAAAGGAACGCATTCATATGGCTATTTTGATGGATGAATACGGCGGAACTTCAGGCCTTGTCACCGTTGAGGATATCCTGGAGGAGATCGTTGGGGAAATTCGTGATGAATTCGATGTCGATGAAGTCGCATCCATCAGGAAAGTTAAGGATGGACACTATATTTTTGACTCTAAACTTCTTGTAAAGGAAGTCAATGATTTACTTGGCATTCACTTAGAAGAAGATGATGTCGATACTATAGGTGGATGGGTCCTTACGGAAAATTATGATGTAAGTGTTGGGGACATCATGGAAAAAGACGGCTTCTGCTTTAAAGTGATTGAAATGGAAGATCACGCCATTCGTTCTATCGAGGTAACAAAAAAGGTCATTCAGCTTCCTCTGGAAGAGGACCTTTCCCAAGGATAATAATGAAAAACAGCCTCGTAAAAGGTCCTTTTACGAGGCTGTTTTTTGTCTTCTCATTAATCTGGAAACCGTCCCATTTTTTTGACCGTTACGATTGGAGGTGGACTCTTTTTTTTCCATATGATATAAAGCATGATTAGGACAAACGAAAAACCTGCCACCGGAATTAGATATGGCGCAGTAATTTCTTTGATTTGCTGCCAATTCTCTCCGAGGATCCGTCCTAAGGTTAGAAACGCAATGGTCCAAGGTATCACAGCGGCAACCGTATAAATGATAAACTTCCATACGGACATCCTTGCTATACCTGCTGGGATGGAAATGGCATGGCGAACAACGGGGATGAATCGAGCCGTAAAAATCACTCCTACCCCATAACGTTGAAACCATTCTTCAGCCATTACGATATGATTTTCTTTAATGAACACATATTTTCCATACTTCAAAAGGAAGGGCCGTCCGCCATAATAACCAGCCCAATAGAGAAATAATTGTGCGATCGTTCCTCCTGCTACGCCTGCAAGGACAGCTCCCCAAAAATTCATCTTCCCAAGGCCAACCAAATAACCACCGTATCCGAGAACAAGCTCACTAGGGATGACTTCAACCATCAGCCCCAATAAAATCCCCATATACCCCATTCCTGCAAACCAATTCAATATTGTCATTATAAGCTGTGATATCATGCAATCGGACTCCCCTTACCGCTAATTTCAAAATGTTTGTCCTTTTATCCTATTTCAGCTCATAACGTTCTATTCGATTTTTCAAATCCTTCTTCACTTCATATCCTGTTACGAATGCACAGAAAAAAAGACCAGCTGGTATGTACTCCGGTCTCATTCTTGTCAGTATTCTTTTAGCTCCCTTTTTTGGGAGAATTGAGAAAAAGCAGCTATGGTGAGTAAGGATGAATCATTTTGGGAGACATTAGTGAAAATCTCCTGGCGTGATTTCGTTTTTTCAATATGAATCCCGAGATTCTTATACTTGTTGATTATTTGGTTATTCATGCTTACCCTCCCTTTCTGCTGCTGCGTTATCGTTATTCTTTTACTTCCCAGTTTACGTAAAGATAAAACCTACTTACACAATTCCGCTATAAAAAACATGTTGCACAGGTTCACTTGTCAATTTACTTGTATGGTTTCCAGTTGATGTTCATGCACTTCGTCTTTTTCTACATGTACCTGCACCTTATAGGTTCCCGATTCATCAAGCGATACCTTATTTTGGTATGTGCCATTTCCATCTTCTTTTGCTTTGGTGAAATGACTTTCTTCGCTGCCTTCCTTCCACACTTCGAAATTCACATCTGCATTTGTCAGAGGCTTCCCATCCAATTCTACGGTTGCTTCAAAGCTCGAACTGTTTCCTGCCTTAACAGGGTTACTTTGAAATTCAATTGATAAATCCGTACTCGGATGAGCCGAGGCACCTTCACTTTCATGATCTGGGATGACAACTTCTTTTTCCGGCATAACATGAAGGCCTTTGGCCGTTACATGGGCAACCACAATATACTTCCCTTGTTCATCAAAAGTATGCATCACTTGATACATGCCGCTTCCAGTATTTTTTGCTTCTAGCATTTCCCGTTTGTCCTGTCCGGACTTTCTCACTTCCAACAGTACCTCATCAGCTTCGTTCACTAATTGGCTTCCTTGTTTCACTGTCGTTTCAAGAATGACTTCTTTTCCAGGATTTAATTTTCCCTTAATGACAATCGATGCTTCCAAGGATTCTGGAACGGCACTGTTCACTTCTTTATCCTCTGGCATTTCAGACTCTTGACAGCCAGCCAGCATGAATAACAACGCAGAACACAAATAGAATTTTTTCATAAAAACTTCCCTTTACTATTTATTAGACTAAAAATCCGTCCTTTTCATATTGCCCATCCTTCCCTTTTTTCAAATTTTTATACATGCTATTACATCAAGCAGTTCGCATCACGGTGACTGAAGTCAGCATGGCTACTGCGATGATCGTTAAAAATGAATATAAAAAGACCGAAGTCCCCACCACACTCAGTCCGGCAAGCAGAACGCATCCATCAATGAAAAAAATCAGCAAACCCACATTGAGCCCACTCTTCCTGGAAAGGATCTGCGCGAGCATATCCGTTCCGCCAGTAGAGGTTCCATACCTAAGCATCAAGCCTATTCCAAGTCCAATCAATCCTCCCCCCATTATCGCACTAACAAAAATGGGAAGATCCCACCCTGTGACAGCGTCGGAAAATATATCAATGCATAAGGAGGAAAAAAGCAAGCCATGCAAGCTGTTCAGAAATAGTTTTTTTTCAAAGTACCAAGCATATATATATAATGGAATGCTGCTTAAGATCACACCAAGCCCTGTTGGAAGTCCTATATAGTAATGAAAAATCAGCCCAATCCCTATCATGCCCCCATCCAATAAATGATAAGGTATCAGGAAAAAATTAATTCCCACACCAACAAGCATGCTGCCGGCAATGATCGCCGCCATCCTTTCCAGAATTTTTATGGCTGTCACCCCCTTTTAACCTTCATAAAAAACCTGTCCGGATTTTATAGAATATGTTTATATAGTCCAAAAAATAATGAAAACAATCAATTTTTTATGTAGCAAGCTAATAGTTTTCTGAATATTCCTTCACATGATACAATAAAGTAGAGAAAACAGTCAAAAACCGCTAATTATTAGATCAAATTGATCCTTTACAAGCTATTTACCTGATTTAAGGAGCTGTAAGCTGTTTGACTGAATCATTAACTCTTTCTATAATGAAAGTATTTAAATTTATTAAATTGAGGTGATTTGATGGGACATTAAAGAATGTTCGTTTTGACGGACGGACGCTGCTTTGCGTAACGGACATGTGCATACTTTTGAAAAATGGGTGTACTCCTTCATACAGAAATTCTTCTTTTTCCCGTCTGCGCATCGCTAATCGGCATATACTATTATTCTCTTCAGCTATTAACAAATTGGGAGTTCAAACATCTTTGTAAACAGCTTATTTGAATGAATCCCGAAAAGATTTTGCAAGCAAAAAAAAATATACTTGTATATTTTAAAAATGTAGGAGGTGGACTCCTTATTCGTCTCAGAGGCGAGTTAAGGGAGACTATTTGGACATAATAAACTTGGTTCTTATTGCCATTTTAATTGCTTTAACAGCATTTTTTGTAGCTACGGAGTTTGCGATTGTTAAAGTGAGAAGCACGAGGGTCGATCAATTAATTGAAGAAGGAAAGCCGAATGCTCTTTCAGCAAGGAAGGTCATATCCAACCTGGATGAATACCTCTCAACTTGTCAGCTCGGAATTACCATTACTGCTTTAGGTCTTGGATTCCTCGGGGAACCGACAGTTGAAAACATTTTGCGACCACTTTTAAATCAATTAAATCTTCCGGAGTCGGCTTCACATGTACTCTCAGTTGCAATTGCCTTTTCTTTCATTACGTTCATACATGTCGTTGTTGGAGAATTGGCACCGAAAACATTGGCGATTCAAAAAGCGGAGCAAGTAACATTATTGGTTTCGAAACCTTTAATTGCCTTTAACAAAGTCATGTATCCTTTCATCTGGGTACTTAATGGCTCTGCAAGGTCGCTTACAAAAATGCTAGGATTAAAAGCAGTTTCCGAACATGATCTGGCTCATACAGAAGAAGAGCTTCGCATCATTGTTTCAGAAAGCTACAAAAGTGGCGAAATTAACCAATCAGAGTTTAAATATGTGAATAAAATTTTTGAATTCGACGATCGGATTGCAAAAGAAATCATGGTTCCGCGTACTGAAATTGCAACCATATCCAAAGATGATACGATTCAACAATTTTTCACCGTTATGGCGGAGGAGAACTTTACCCGCTATCCTGTCATCGATGGTGATAAAGACCATGTTATCGGTATGGTCAATATCAAAGAGCTATTCACTGAAATGATAGACAAGAACAATCAGACGGCGTCAACGATCAGCAGATATGTCCGTCCCATCATACGTGTCATTGATAGTATCCCGATTCATGATTTACTTTTAAAAATGCAGAAAGAACGCATACACATGGCTATCCTCATGGATGAATACGGCGGTACATCAGGTTTGGTGACCGTTGAAGATATCCTTGAAGAAATCGTTGGCGATATCCGCGATGAGTTCGACCTGGATGAAGTGCCGGATGTCCGCAAATTAAAAGAAGATCACTATATCATCGATGCTAAGGTATTAGTCAGTGAAGTGAATGATTTACTTGGATTGGATATAAACGATGAAGATATCGATACGATGGGCGGTTGGATCCTTACAGAGAATTACGAGGCCAAACAAGGTGATGTCCTGACTTATGGTCCCTATAACTTTAGGATAAAAGAAATGGAAGATCACCATATTTGTTATATTGAAATATATAAACCAGCAAAAGTCGTAAGCGAAGTAAAAGAATTTCCAATGATCTCACAGACCGAAATCGTTTCATGATTAAAAAACCCCCGCCCCTTACATTAGGAGCGGGGGTTTTTTCCCCGTTGGTACATGAAATAAAAAAACTACATATCATATAAAATTACACCGATTTAGATTGATTGATAACATGTAGTATAGTTCAACCTTTATTGTTTCATACTGTTAGAAAAGCGATTCTTTATGAAGGAGTGTGGAATCATGAAACTTATAACCATCTGCCAGCACTGCAAAGGGAAAGGGAAAACTCGTTATCTGCAATTCTTTTCCCGGAACTGCCATCATTGTAACGGCCAAGGTAAAGCAGTAAGAGATATGTCCAATCTAAGAAACCAAGCAAAAAACCTCTAATAATCTTTCATATTTTGAAGTTTGATTTGATGACACCTGCCTTCTTTAACGTTTCATAAACGATCAGTATCGAAGGTCCAAGGAAAAGTCCAAGGAAACCAACCATTTTAAATCCTAAATACAGACTGACCAACGATGCCAATGGAGACAATCCCATATTTGCTGAATAGATTTTTGGTTCGATGGTCCTTCTTATAATGGTAATGACCAGGAACAGGATAATCAGACCAATGCCAAGATGATGGTTTCCTTGAGCCCAAACAATAACCGCCCAAGGAACAAGTACAGATCCCGTCCCCAAAATTGGAAGAATGTCCACAACAACTATTAACAGTGCCAATGGGATTGTATATTTTACCTCCAACAACCTTAGTCCGCCATAAGCCATGATGAACGTAATTAAACTTAACAAGATTTGCGCCTTAAAGAAGCCCACTGCTGCCATACTTAAATCTTGATAAACTAGCGATATCTTTTGATAGGTGGATGTCTTTAAATACTGGACTGCCTTTTTTCTTAACTTAGGCAATTCCAGACTAATTAGGAATAAAGCGATTAAATAAATTAAAAAATCAATGAAAAATCCTGGGATAAGTGTAACGAGCTGGACCATATCCTGAACAAAGCCCTCTGTGAAACCTTCTAAAGCCTTGACTCCCTTTTCCATCGTTTGTTCTATGGACTGTATGAGATTGGGCGGCAACGTTTGGGAATATTGTTCCCATTGCCTTATGACCGGCAATATCGCCGTCAGATACATTTCACGAATGACGCCAGGAAATTCCTCCGAATAGACAATGACTTTCTTGATTAAAACCGATAGGGAAAAATAAGTGATGCTCATAACCCCGCCTACATATAAAACAAATGAAATCAAAACTGCCCATAGACGATGCAGCTTTGCCGTTTCACTAATTATGCGGACTAATCCATCCAAAAGAATGGCAGTGAGTAACGCTAAAATCAACGCCCATGAATAGGGAATGACGATAAATAGGACTAAAAGGAAAATACCCCTCCAAAACCAGCGGAAAAAGACAGCACCATTCACTGAACAAACCCTCCTTGCACTTCTTGTTCTCCTTATATTTATGAAACGGTGCCGCATATATTTCGCTTATACGTTTTATTTTCTCAATTAAGGGAAAAAGAGATAAAAAGAGATGGAGGGATTGACATTGGATAATAAAGATAAAGAAAAGTATCTTGAAGAGCGTAATGATAAATCCAAGGCATTCAAAGAAAATCAAGAAAAACAGCTGGAACGTGATCAAGTAGTCATGCCAATTGAAGATTTACCAATTGACGAAATTAAATATGAGCGAGAAGAAGAACGAAATAAAAAGGAAACGAAACAACGCTCCACCAGCGAGAGGTTCTAAAACTTGAGATGATAAGGATGCTTTCTAAACATGATTCTATTCAGCGAGATCAACTTGAAATGATTACTTTCGATCAACTCGTGCCAGTGATTTTAACTCGATGATCAATTTGAACTCTTTTTTTGCTTCCCACATATGCAAATGGTAGCTTTTCGTTTCTCGTTGAGGGCAGTTGATGATACCATCAGGATTTATTTCCGCAGTTGCCACCACTGGATTTTTTTCGGAGCATCTGTTTTTCATATCGATTGTTTGTTATCCATTCAGGTTAGTGGATGCTGGTGCATTGTTATTTGATGATATAGAAGATTCGGTTACCCGCGTTCATATTCCACCCTCGTCTTTCCCATACCTCCTTCTCTTCCAAAATTAAACATTGACTGAAATGAATGATTCTTTACAATAGACTTTTAAGAATTAAAGAATATAATGGATTGGTCGACCATTATAAAGGAGAATCATATGACGAACCCTACTCAATTATTTCATCAATATTTACAAGTATCCAGATCATTAGTCAGCAAAATGAATGAACAAATTACAACCCTTGAAATTTACCACAATCAGTGGACGATCTTGAATTATTTAAAAAACTGTGGATATTCCACCATACCCGATATATGCAGCTACTTGGACGTAGATAGTGTTATCATCACACGTTCGGTCAACAGCATGGAACAGAATAATATGATTAAGCAGGTCCCTGGAAAAGATGAACAGGAAAAACGAATCGAACTGACTCCCCGAGGCAAAGAAGTACATACCAAATGCCTTAAGATAGCAGATAAGATCGAAGGAAAAGCCCTGGAAGGCATTACAGAAGAAGAACAGGACTTTTTTTTCCAAACGGTCCTTAAAATCCTCAATAATATAAGAAACTAAATGTCTTATATGATTGTTGAATTAGTGTGAGCCATGGTCTTCCATTGGCCACTACCCTAGTTTCCATCGAAATATGGCCATGCCTTTTTTAAAAGTTGGATTCCTTCTTCGATTTCCTTTTCGGTTAATCCACCGTACCCTATCAAGACAGTCGGCTCTTTTACCTTCTTTGAATGATAAACTGAAGTTGGATGGACTTTAACCCCAACACTGGCTGCCTTTTGAATAAGCTCTGATTCACTGCTACTGCTTTTTACTTTTAACAGAACGTGTAATCCTGACTTTTCACCGATTACGGCTACACGATCATGAAAGTTCTCTTCAATTGCATTCAGCAACACCTTGTTCTTTTTACGATAAATCGTACGCATTTTATTCAGATGGCGTTCCCAATGCCCATTTTTCATAAAAAGACAGAGCGTTTCCTGAATCATTCTGGAAACGGTCTGTTTGTATCCTATTAAGTTCTCCTGATAGCGGCAAGCTAGCTCTTTGGGTAACACCATATAGCCGACCCTAATTGTAGGAATGAACGACTTTGAAAACGTGCCTAGGTAAATGACCTTTCCATTTGTGTCCAACCCCTGCAAGGACGGAATCGGTTTACCTGTATGACGGAATTCACCGTCATAATCATCTTCAATAATATAACCCTTTTTTTCCCCAGCCCAATTCAATAATTCCACCCTTCTGGCTATCGGCATGATCATGCCGGAAGGAAACTGATGAGAAGGGGTGACATAAGCAACATCAGCCTCACTATTTTTTAATGAGTCAACATTCATACCGCTTTCATCTAATGGAATGAATGCCATTTCAGCTCCCTCCAACCTCAGTACCTGCCTAACTCGATGAAAGCCAGGATCCTCCAACCCAAAAATCCGCTCATTTCCAAGAAGTAACCGCAGTAAATGGATGAAATACTGTGTACCTGCCCCGATAATGACCTGTTCCGCACCACAGCGGACTCCTCTAGATTGAAAAAGATAGGAAGAAATCTCAGCCCGGAGTCCCCATTCCCCTTGAGGATCACCGCTGATGAACATTTCCCTTTCCTGTAGATACAACGTATTGTTTAAGCATTTTTTCCATACCGCATGCGGGAAAGAATCAACGTCCACCCGGCCATGATTGTAATCTATCTTACTCCGTTCATCTTGTGGGCCTATCATCCCTGCTTTAACAGGCAACGGTTCATTCAAAGGTGAGATCGGTTCTAAATCGGCTGCGTAGAAACCTTTCCTTAATTGACTTTCCACATACCCTTCCGCCATCAACTGCTGATATGCCGTATCTACAGTATTCAGGCCTATCCCTAAATGAGCAGCTAGCTTTCGTTTAGAAGGCAATTTCATTCCGGCTTTTATTTGTCCATTCTGGATTTCCGCTTTAAAGTATTTATACAATTGGAGATATAACGCTTCTCTATTCTTTTTATCTAAAGTTAGCGTGATTTCAAACATTTGGCCCTCCTTTTAAACTGGTTCCATAAATTATATCAGCTTTGGTCCTTTTTACAGGATCAGAATGTTTCTATAATGAAGATATCAATCAAGAGGAGGAGACTATGGAGCATATTGAACTATTCGGGAAACACGTGATCCTCACCCCAATGATGGAGCATCATATTGAACCGCTTTATGCAGCTTCCCTGCCATCTGAAATCTGGGAATGGAGCGCCACAAAGATTTTGTCATATGAGGATGCCGTTTCCTATGTAAAGGAAGGCATTCGAGCAAGGGAACAGGAACTTCATCATCCATTTGTCGTTGTCGATCAAACAAATGTTTCCGTAATCGGGAGCACGAGCCTAAGAAGTATCCAGTTTGACAATCAATCCCTGGAAATCGGAGCAACTTGGTATCATCCCGACAAATGGCGGACAGCCGTTAACACTGAATGTAAGTACCTTCTATTGCAGCACGCTTTTGAAAGGTGGCATATGAAACGGGTTGAATTCAGGACGGATGAATTGAACAAAAGATCGCGTGCAGCAATAACCAGGCTCGGCGCCCATGAAGAAGGCATTTTAAGGATGGAGAAAAAGCTGAAAGATGGAAGGATAAGGAATACAGTGGTTTTCAGCATAATCGAGAACGAATGGAATGATGTAAAAAAAAGATTGGAAGCTTTTTTGGATAGGTGAAGATGGAGAAAAAGAGTGCCGATTATGAAGTGAACCCAAAAAGTTAGACACTTTATTTAATTAGGCAGCCTTGAGGGCATGAATCCGGTAATCTACCGGGCTCATGCCTTTTAATTTTACCTTGATTCGTTGATGATTGTAGTAATGGATAT
>NZ_CAKKLV010000007.1 GCF_918698115.1 Peribacillus sp. Bi96 | reverse complement strand
CCCCAGGTACCCGAAATAATGGACGCATAAATGGTTCGAGCATGACGCCGATGAACCTGACAACCCCAAAACTGATCAATAACTCCGAGAAAATCAAGAATGGCAGAAGTGAAGGAAAAACAATTTTCCACCACATATTCAGTCCACCTTTGGAAGCTTCAAAAGATTCTTGGGGGAAGATGATCAAGCCAATTGCCATCATCGTGACGGAGGTGGCTAACAATACTGTTTTAGATTTTGATATAAGCAAAATTCAGCCTCCTCTTGAAGGTTACTAAATAAGGGCAGTTCGTTTCGTATATAATAAAGATATGATAAGAACTTCCTTTTCTTAAAAAAGTAAGGTGCGTAATGGAATATGAATTGTAATGACATGTATAAATGAGGATGATCGTACAATGCGATTTTTTTTAAACAAGCACACAGGTACATAGACTTTTTCCGCAATGCTTGTATCACTGTCAATATAAATAATATGCTTCTATAAATCCGTTTAAGACCATAACTTTGAATGAGTGTTATTTCAATATTTTTATCATGTATGCGAGGGGGGATATCTTTGTCGAAACCAAAGGTCGGGCTTGCACTTGGGTCAGGAGGAGCTAGGGGGTTTGCACATATTGGGGTGATAAAGGTATTGCAGCAAGAAGGAATTCCGATAGATATGATTGCTGGGACCAGCATGGGGGCGATGGTTGCTGCCTTTTATGGAGCGGGTTCGGATATTGAAAGGCTATATAAGTTGTCCCGTGCATTTAAACGAAAGTATTATTTAGACTTTACGATTCCTAAAATGGGCTTCATTTCAGGTAAACGTACTAAGGAATTAATCAGGGTATTTACATATGGTAAGACATTTGAAGAACTAGATATTCCTGTAGCAGTTGTCGCCACTGATATAAAAACGGGGGAAAAGGTCATTTTTCAGGAAGGACCCATCGCCCCAGCTGTAAGGGCAAGCATTTCCATTCCCGGAATTTTCATTCCCGAAAAAATTGGAAATCGAATGCTGGTTGATGGCGGAGTCGTTGACAGGGTTCCTGTATCTGTCGCGAAGGATATGGGAGCAGACATCATTATTGGTGTGGATGTCGCCCATGTGAAACAAGATATGGAGATAAACTCCATCTATGATGTTATCATGCAAAGCCTCGATATCCTGCAAATGGAGCTGGTTAAAAGCCGGGAGTTTGCTTCAGACGTCATGATACGTCCCAGGGTTGAGAAATACAGCTCGAAATCATTTACAAATGTACAGGAAATAATTAGTATTGGAGAAGAAGCAGCAAGGGGAAAGATAGATCAAATTAAGCAAAGCATTGTTACTTGGAAGGAGTCCTTTGAAGATGAGCCGTAAAATGTATGTACGCACTTTCCTGGTGGTCGCTATACTTCTCATAGCATCAGCCCTTTATTCCCTACCTTTTTATGTATCAAAACCAGGAATGGCTAAGGAATTAGAGCCAATCATAGAGGTGTCCGGAGGTGATGAAGCTGAAGGTAGCTTTATGTTAACCACTGTAAGGATGGGCCGGGCGAATATTTATTCCTATATGCTGGCGAAGTGGAGCAAATATCAAGAGCTATATCCGGAAACCTCCATTCGAAGCGAAGATGAAACAGATGAAGAATATAACGTCAGGCAGCTGCACTTAATGGATGGTTCTAAAAATAATGCCATTCAGATAGCCTATGAAAAAGCAGGGAAAGAAGTCGAATATGAATACTTGGGTGTATATGTTTTGGACGTGCTTAAAGGAATGCCGGCAGCCGAAGAGCTGAAAGCGGGCGACCAAATCATTCAGGTCGATGATGTTAAATTCAAGTCTGCACAAGAATTCATGGACTACATTAACGGAAAAAAAGCTGGAGATGAAGTCAAAATAGTCTATAAGCGGGAGGAGACGGAGAAAACAGCCGTTCTTTCATTACAGCCTTTTAAAGAAGACCCAAATAGGGTTGGGATAGGCATTTCACTAGATGATAATCGAAAAGTGACTACAAAACCGGCGATTGCCATAGATTCAGAACAAATAGGCGGTCCTTCTGCTGGTTTAATGTTTTCTTTGGAAATATATAATCAGTTGACAAAAGGGGATCTTACAAAAGGATACGATATAGCGGGTACAGGAACGATGTCGGATGATGGGACAGTAGGTCCAATTGGCGGGATTCAACAGAAAATAGTGGCAGCCGATAAATCTGGAGCCGAAATCTTCTTTGCCCCAAATGAAAACGGAGCAGATGGTTCCAATTATGAAGACGCACTCATAGCTGCAAAAGACATTGAAACGGACATGAAGATCGTTCCAGTTGATAACTTTGAGGATGCATTAGCCTATCTATCGAAACTAAAAGGAAAAGAAAAATGAAAAAAAGCGCGGACAGTCATCTGTTTGCGCTTTTTTTTTGATGAAATTTCTTTTTTATAAGCAATATGCCAGGCTGAAAGCGATTCACTCAATAATGATGGGGGCTGCATATTCCCGTTTCATCAAGGCTGCTTGATATGGTTCGGATAAGCCCAATGCATACACCTGTGCCGCTCGTAAGTCGTTTTCAATGTCCTGCTCCTGATAGGAAGAAAGCTTAGAGATGAGCGGGATCGGTAAGCCTTTTTTGACGGTACGAAGATATTCCTGCCCCCTGCGAGTCATGCCAAGAAGCCTGATATAGGCTGGATGCTCATTATGTTTCATTTGTTCCTTTAATGTATGGGACAATATATGGACACACATCCTCTGGAGTCGGGTCCATGTGTAGCGCTTTGTTTTAAGTGCGTTCATGAATCCAGTGAAGTTCGAAGATTGTTTGGCCATCTCCTTTATTCGATACTCAATGCCCTCCTCGATTTCGTATATCCCTGCCAATTCGTTTAAAGAAGACGAGAGAATTCGGTATTTTAACATAGGCCAATACATTTCCCAGTCATGTAAGGAATGGTAGTGCGCTAAGTATTGCTTTAGTCCATTCATTGTCGGTTGAGGAACATAACTGGAAACAGGATCTAATTCCTGGTTTTGTTCATGGATGGCTTTTCGTATACCCGTTGCACTGGCAATACGATCATTGGATAACTTTGTTTCATGGTATCCGGCAGAAACCCTTTGAATCGTGTAAGGGCGAATGGAATAGCCATTTGAAAGGGCTGCACTTACATATTCCTTTCCAAGAATATTATTAGGCTTCGTCAAATCCAGGGCCAGATCACTTTTGATGATCGATTGATAGGCCTGGGCTGCACTTGCCGGATAACTATTCCCAGCGTCCATCGCCGATTTAATGGCTGCATCGAATGCGGCCGAATTATCCGAAAGGGTTTTATGGGCTGTGATGAATGGTTCAATTCTGCCATCCTCACTTCCAAAGCAAAATGAGTCACACCCAAGGGATTCCAAAAGAGAAATGGATCCATTTGCAAATATCTCCGCCTTCTGCGTTGCAAAAGCATAAGGAAGCTCGATAACAAGGTCGATGCCGCCATTTAATGCCATTTCAGTACGTGCCCACTTGCTGACGATAGCAGGTTCGCCGCGCTGTAAAAAGGGCCCGCTCATAACCGCCACCACGACATCCGCCCCCGTTTTTTCTCTACTTTCTCTTGCATGTAAAACATGTCCATTATGAAAAGGGTTATATTCGACTACTAAACCGCAAGCCTTCATTCGATCACCTCAGAGAAAAACTTTGTATTTTTCCAACTTAGTGCTAAAATAGTATTTCAAGTAAAATTACTATAATGATTCGTCGTGATTTTTTGTTTGAAATGAATCATAATCTTGAATAATCTGTTAGGATGACTACATTATAGTGTAAAGAAAAAATATTGACAAACTTATAATTGAAAGCTATAATTATTTTTGTTGCCTTGAGGTGATTTCATTTGAAATGGACGATTAGTCAACTTCAAAAAATTCGGGACAAAGATTTACGGTTTGATGAGCTGGTGGATGTCTTGGACATTAGAGAAAGAGACCCGCAAATACGCGACGTTTCTCCGATTAGAGTAGCAGGAAGAGCTGATATCAACTCGACCGAGATTACTTTTCACTTGCATCTTACTGGTGAATTAACATTACCTTGCTCCCGTACACTGGTAGACGTTAAATATCCGATTGATATTGATACAAAGGAAACCTTTCTTTTAAAGGCAGATGGCACTGATTTCTACGGAGATGATGTCACTGTTGTGGAAGGTGACGTTGTAGACCTTATACCGGTAATTAAAGAAAATTTATTGCTAGAAATTCCGATGCAGGTTTTTTGTGAGGATGTCGATTCGAACGAAGCTGCTCCTCGATCTGGGAAAGACTGGGCTGTTATTTCTGTCGAAGAAAATGAGCATAAGGTTGATCCGAGATTTGCAAAGCTTGCCGACTTTTTTGACAACAATAAAGAATCTTGATTGGAACGAAAAATCGTTAATCCGATTTTTCCAGCTTTTTTATATTTTTTAAGGAGGTGGGAATAATGGCTGTACCTTTTAGAAGAACGTCGAAAACTGTAAAAAGAAAACGTCGTACACACTTCAAGCTTCAAGTACCTGGTATGGTAGAATGCCCGAGCTGTGGTGGAATGACTCTTTCACATCACGTGTGTAAAGAATGTGGAACATATAAAGGAAAAGAAGTTGTCGCAAAATAATTTCTTGACCTACTTGAAAGCTTTGCTTTCTTGATGCAACACGCTAATCAAAGCGCAGAGATTTTTTCTCTGTGCTTTTTTTACAAGTTAATTTGGCGCAATATTTGGAATTGTTCAAGTTTAATGAGAATTTCGGGGAAGGTGCTTACGTGAATCAGATGATTAAGGTTGAAACGGATATACGCGGTTTCATGAAGGTCCAATTTAATAGACCGGAGAAAAGGAATGCTGTGAATTATCAATTGATGGACGAACTTGAGACGATTTTGTCGGAAGCGGCAATCGATGACGAAGTGAAGTTGCTAGTCCTTACAGGAGTGGGGGCCGAGGCATTCTGCTCTGGTGGGGATTTGAGTGAATTTCATGATCTGTATACAGAAGAAGAGGCCTTTGGTATGTTATCGAAAATGGGCGAAATTCTTTATACACTAGCAGTTTTTCCAAAACCAACACTAGCGCTTATCAATGGAAGCGCAATCGGCGGGGGATGCGAAATAGCTACAGCTTGTGATTTCAGGTTAGCGAAAAGCGGAGTTAAGCTAGGTTTTGTACAAGGAACTCTAGGAATCACGACAGGTTGGGGCGGTGCTTCACTTTTACTTGAAAAAATACCAGAGCAAAAAGCGCTAAAGCTATTAATGGATGCGAAAATACATAAAGCAGAGGAAGCCGTGGAAATTGGTTTCGTAGATGAGATAGTCGGAGAGGGCAGTGATGGATGGGAAAGGTTCGCAGAAGATTTCCTTCGCCATGAGACAGGGGTATTGATCGCTTACAAAAAATTGTTGGTCAATAAATGGCAGGCTAGCGGGCTTAAAGGAAGAATGGATGCGGAAATCAGGGAATGTGCTAAACTGTGGGCGAGTGATGCCCATCATGCCGCAGTCAATCGTTTTTTAACTAAGAAAAAATAAATATTACACGCTCTATATTCTTCTATCTTTCCTAGCATGTGCATATTATGAATTAAAACTTGCTGGGAGGTAGAGAGATGTCGATTGCGAGACAAGATGCATGGACTCAGGATGAGGATTTGTTGTTGGCTGAAGTGGTGCTAAGGCATATACGAGAGGGCAGTACACAATTAAAGGCTTTTGAAGAAGTAGGGAAGCAGTTATCGAGAACATCTGCTGCTTGTGGATTTCGTTGGAATTCTTTTGTAAGAAAGCAATATAAATCAGGGATCGAGCTGGCAAAAAAACAAAGGAAAGAACAGGTAGTCAATGATGCTGAAATGGAAAGGGAATCCGTTGCAGTGGTCGAAAATAACACTATTGAACCAAAAGCGCCGCAGGAAGAAGAAAAAGAATCTATTACCCTTCAGGAAGTCATATTATATTTAACTAAAATGGATGAGTTCTTCCAGGTTGATAATAAGGAAAAAGAACGGATTTCTGAGCAGTACCTATTTCTAGAACAGCAAAATGTCCGATTGCAGGAAGAAAATGCCTTGTTAAAAGAAAACCTGAAAGCGGTTGAGGAGGATTATCGTGCGTTAATGCAAATTATGGAGCGGGCGAGAAAGCTTAGTGTACAAGAAGACGAAAAGACGAATCCGAAAGTGAGTTTCCAAATGGATAAGAATGGTAATTTAGAGAGGGTCAATAAATAAAAAATACGGGTGGAAAAATCCGCCCGCATTTTCTTTAATTTCTTAGTCTTGTGTATCTATTTCTATATCTTCTTGTTTGTCAAATGGGCTCCAAATCAGCGGGTTTTCTCCAAGGTCCCTTTCCATATCGTAGGATACAGCAGAGAACCCCATCTTTTTCCAAAAGTCTTGTGAATGAACTCTTGGGTTGGTTTTGATAGGCATCTTTTGGCTTTTGGCGAATTCGACTAATGCTTTTCCGTAGCCTTTTTTCTGATAGTTAGGCAGGACTTCAAGTTTCCAAAGAACAAGGAAGTCCCTCGAATTGTCAAAATACTGGTCAAATTTAGCGCTTCTTTTATACAGGCTCATCCGGGCTACAAGTTTGTCGCCATAAAAGATTCCGTAAAAAGGTGATTGGCTGTCATTTTCAATGATGTTACCCTCTAGATCATCTAGCATTGAAAGTTCCTGGATCCCGTATTCTTTGAATTTTTTGAATTCCTCAAGCGTTTTAAAATTCACAAGTAATCTTTCCACCTTGTATTCCATAAAAAAGCTCCCCCTTAATTCTGATAAACCTCTTGTGATAGTCCCCATCTAAAGTCCATCCCACTGATCGCTACCATGTGGAACCCAGCTTAAGGCAAAATCTAGCATGACATCGATCGATTCACCCTTGCTGACTAAATGCTTACAGCCTTTTATCCTCCGTCCTATTCCTTCGATTACTCGTCGGTTGAGATTGGAGGTATCTTTTGATCCTATAAAGTCTAAAAATGGCTAAGCTTTTCGTATCTAATATACCATTAAATTTTACCTTAAAGAAGGAAATATATCTTCAATGGCGTATTTATAATACTTTCCATTGAATTTTATTGTTGGGCTGTTTCATTTATGCTAATTTAGCCGGTTTTATGAAAGTGAGGCTGTGAAAAATGATGCAGGATAAAAAAGATAATGTGTTAGAATAGTAAATATATTTCGAAAAGTAAGGAAGGGTATTATGAGAATTGGAATCATTGGAGGAGGGGCCATCGGGTTGCTGTTTGCGTCCCGTTTGAGTGGAAAACATAGAGTGACGCTTTATACTCGCACTGCAAAACAGGCCTCCATCATCAATAGTGCTGGTATCCGTCTTATTGAGAATGGTGAAAGCCGAGTGTTTTCCGGCATCATTTCGAAGGGCTTGGATGAGGGGATTACGGATCAGGATCTACTTATAACGACAGTTAAACAATATCATCTGCCAGAATTATTGCCTGCAATCAAGAGTATTCAGGTCCCATTGCTATTCTTGCAGAACGGATACGGGCATATTTCTTATTTGAAACAGCTGCAATCTCCAGCCATCTATGTGGGGGTAGTGGAGCATGGGGCATTGAGGCATGACAGGAATACCGTGGAGCATACGGGACCTGGCATTACAAGGATCGCTTCCTTTAAAGGGGATCTTGATCAACTCACGTTATTGAATGAAGATATTGCTCAATTTCCTTTTACTAAGAGTGAGGACTATCACTCGATGCTGATTGGTAAGCTTGTCGTTAATGCAGTAATAAATCCATTAACAGCGATACTTAATGTGGAAAATGGCGGTTTAATCACTAACGCCTTTTATTATCGGTTGTTTCAAGCTCTTTTTGAAGAAATCTCCGGTATTTTGGAATTGCGGAATAAAACGGAGTCATTTGAACATGTAAAATCCGTTTGTATGGCGACAGCGGGAAACCGATCGTCTATGCTTAAAGATCTAGAAAACGGCCGTGAAACGGAAATTGATGCTATTTTGGGTCATATCCTCTCGGAGGCAAAGCGTAAAGGGAAAAGTGATTGCCTGACGTCTTCCCTATATATGATGGTCAAAGGAAAAGAGTCTCAGGGGGGATGAGAGTGTGCCGAACGTTGTTTCAAGTCTTGCCGCGATATTTATTACCTTGCCTTTTGTAGGGTATATACTTTTTTTTGTAAGTGCCAAAAAATTTACCGGAAACCACAGGCGCTCCGTTCAATTTGCGATGGACATGAGTACGCTGTTTTTCGTATTATCCGTCCATTATTTAATTATTACAATTTGGGATAAGCATATTCTTTGGGTGATCATGCTGATCATGCTCATCAACGCCTTCGTTGTGGTCCTTGTCCATTACAAGGTGAAAGGAGAAATCATTTTCCATAAGGTATTAAAGGGTTTTTGGAGAGTGAACTTCGCCTTCTTTTTTGTCGCTTACCTTCTGCTATTCTCCATCGGATTAATATCAAGTATTACGAAGATATTGACTACATAACATAGAACATCGCAACAATTTTCTGCTGCTGGGCAACTTCTTTTGTTTTCTTAAACCGGAATGTTATACTCTAAAAAGAATTGTAGTTGCAGAGAAAGGGAGAACAGAAATGGAGATGAAAGATCTCGCGTTACCATCTTTAAACCGTTTTGCATCGGACTATTTACAAAACCGTCTTGAAGCGGAGGATTATTTTCACTATGACTTGTCTAAGCCGGACATTTATCGTAATAGATATAATGAATTGATGAATCGCTCTTTTTTACGTGGTGAATTATCGGATTACATACAACAATACATGTCTCATCTTCCAAGCAGTGCAGCTGTTGATGGAAATATTGAAAGATTGCGCAGGGATGATTCCGTTGTTGTGATTGGAGGCCAGCAGGCTGGGTTATTATCAGGTCCGCTGTATACCATTCATAAAGTGATATCGATCATTAAGCTTGCGGAAGAACAAGAGAAAGAACTGGGGCGGCCAGTCATTCCAGTTTTTTGGATAGCTGGAGAAGATCATGATTTGGCTGAAGTCAATCATGTTTATGTTATGAAAAACGGTAAACCGGACAAAAAAACCTATCCTTCCTATCAGCCGTATAAAACAATGGTTTCAGATGTGGAGCTTGAAACGGAAAAGGCAGGGAAGTGGTTTGAAGAAATTATTGAAACCTATGGAGAAACTGCCTTTACGAATAAACTCCTGATTGATATGAAAGAAACGATTAGTCAATCGAAAACCTTTGTTGACTTTTTTGCACGGCTGATTCATGAGTGGTTTCAGGAATATGGCCTTTTACTTGTCGATGCCGGAGATTCGGAATTAAGGCAAATCGAGAAGGGCTACTTTGAGTTGATGATCAATAAAAGTGAACGGATTGCTGAAGTGGTCGAGGAACAACAAACATACATGCATGCCAAAGGGTACGCAAAAATGATAGAAATGGATAAACAAGCCGCGAATTTATTTTATTATGATCCAGAAAAAAAGGATCGATGTTTACTCGAACGTGTAGAAGGCGGTTTCAGCGGGAAAAATGGTGAGGTATCATTTTCCAAGGAAGAACTCCTGAAGATAGCCAAAAATAATCCAGAACGACTTAGCAACAATGTCATTACACGCCCACTTATGCAGGAAATGCTTTTCCCTGTATTGGCTTTCATTTCTGGGCCAGGGGAAATTGCCTATTGGGCAGAATTAAAACAGGCATTTGAGTTGTTCGCAATGAAGATGCCGCCAATCATTCCTCGATTAAACATCACGCTTGTAGAACGAAGTGTCCAAACGGATCTTGAAGAAATGGAACTCGGTTTGGAAACTGTTCTGACTGAGGGTACCGCTAATGCTGTACAAAGTTTCCTTGATTCCGTGAAAGATGAGACGATCGATCATCTATTCGGTACGCTGAAATCGCAGCTTGAAGAGAACCATGAAAAGCTTTTCGAACACGCCGTTTCTTTAGATAGAGGACTTGAGCCGATGTTACATAAAAACATTGAATTCATCCAAAAGCAATTGGATTTCATGTATGGGAAGATCGGTGACCGGACAAAGGAACGTCATTCGGTTATATTGAAAAAATATGAACGGATAGCAAATTCGTTGTATCCTCTGGAGTCACCCCAGGAGAGGATCTGGAATGTTTTTTATTACCTGAATCAATATGGACCGGATTTCGTTCGCGATATCATGAAACTGGAATACCGGTTCAATAATCAGCATAAATTGATTTTCATGTAGAATGACGAACCATGAGTTTTTGGGGGAAAGTGGGGAACTGATCATTTGATTAACAGTTTCCACATTCCTATCCTGACGAGAGATAAATGAAAAATGGAAAAAGAGACAGGCGTCCAGCCTGTCTTTTTTCTGTTCCAAGAACACGGGGCAGGTAGTGCTTCGACAGTAAAAGTGGGTCTGCGCCTTCGTATGAGTTCGTTCGAGCGAATTTCAGGTTTTCTTAAATAAATTGACTAAATAAACTTATTTAGAAAAGAAGGGAATTTTTGCTTGGAAAGAGAAAGTAAAAACAAGTGGAGAAAGGTGGGGGAATGTGGTACATTGAGATTAGAATGTGGGGGTATTGGGTATGTTCATGGGAGAGTACCATCATAACATCGATATAAAGGGTCGTTTGATAGTCCCAGTGAAATTCAGGGATAATCTCGGGGAGCAATTTGTCCTGACCCGTGGACTCGATCAATGTTTATTTGGTTACCCTATGGAAGAGTGGAAGCAGCTTGAAGAAAAGCTTAAAGCCCTGCCTTTAACAAAAAAAGATGCCCGAGCCTTTACCCGGTTTTTCTTTTCAGCAGCAACAGAATGCGAAATAGATAAACAAGGGCGAATTAATATTCCCACGCCGCTTACTTCATATGGCCAATTGGAAAAAGAATGTGTAATTCTTGGTGTTACCAATCGTATTGAGATTTGGAGCAAATCCCTTTGGGAAAACTATTTTTCAGCTTCGGAGGATTCTTTCGCTGAGATAGCAGAAAATATGATTGGCTTTGATATTTAAGGCTGCCCTCAGAAATAGAGTCACTCAATAACCGATTGGAAGGATGTCTAGCATGTTTCAACATACAACAGTGTTATTAAAAGAAACGGTTGATGGATTGAACATCAAACCTGATGGAATTTACGTGGATTGTACTTTAGGAGGAGCCGGTCACAGCGAATACTTGCTTTCACAGCTCTCTGACAAGGGCAGGCTTTATGCTTTTGATCAGGACGAAACGGCGATCCGGAATGCTAAGGAAAAATTGGAAAGCTATGGCGAACGTATTGTTCTTGTTCCTAATAATTTTAAATACTTAAAAGAAGAGCTGAATGCCCGGGGAATCGAGAAAGTGGATGGGATTCTTTATGATTTAGGTGTGTCATCGCCACAATTGGATACACCGGAGCGGGGATTCAGTTATAACCATGATGCCCCTTTGGATATGAGGATGAACCAAAGTGCTGCCATTTCTGCCTATGATGTCGTGAATACTTGGTCATTCCATGAATTGATGCGAATTTTCTTTCAATATGGAGAAGAAAAGTTTTCCAAGCAAATTGCCAGGAAAATTGAAGCGGCACGTGAAATTAAACCGATTGAAACGACATTTGAGCTAGTTGAGCTTATTAAAGATGGGATACCGGCCCCGGCAAGACGTAAAGGCGGACACCCTGCGAAACGAGTATTCCAAGCAATAAGAATTGCTGTAAATGATGAACTTGGCGTCTTTGAAGATTCCTTGGAGCAGGCGATTTCACTCCTGGATTTGGAAGGAAGAATATCTGTCATTACATTCCATTCGCTTGAAGATAGAATATGTAAAACGGTATTCAAAAAAGCTAGTAGCTTGCCAGACCTTCCGCCTGGACTACCGGTTATCCCGGAAGAATTCAAACCATCCATGAAAATAATAACGAGAAAACCAATCTTACCTTCAGAGGATGAATTGGAAGGGAATAATCGTTCTCGATCCGCTAAGCTAAGAATCGCCGAAAAGCAAAAATTATAGAAAAAAACAGTAAGGGGGAACATGAATGAGTTCCATAGCCAAAAAAATACAAGAACAGCAATATGAAGACCAACAGCAGCAACAGACACATCAAACAGTGGTCATCCGTAAAGCGAAGATATCCATTGGTGAAGTTTTCTTACTATGTGCCCTTGCTATTATGGTTGCCTTTATGGGTGTGAAAATAGTTTCCGATCAAGCGACCATTTATGAAACGAATAAAGAGATCCAGCAAGTTGAAAAGTCCATTGATGAACAGAGTAAGGTGAATGATGATTTGAAGGTGCAGGTTGCTGAACTTAGTACATACGAGAGAATTTGGGAAAAAGCTGCAGCGCTAGGGTTCAAGTTAAATAAGAATAATGTGAAGGGTGTGCAGTGATAATGCAGAAACAAAAAAATATGAAGCATGGGGCAGCCGGATTATTCTTCTTATTCGGCCTGCTCTTTTTTGTTTTAATCTGCCGCTTTTTGTATATTCAGGTGACAGGTACGGCTGGTGGGGAAGTACTGGCATCGAAAATGGAGAAGAAATATGAAAAAAAACAGGTCATAGAGGCAAAAAGGGGCAGCATACTCGATACAAATGGTGAAGTCATCGCCGAGGATACCTCTTCCTATATTTTAAGGGCTGTGCTCAGTGAAAAGGAACCGGAGCACGTCAAAGATCCGGAAATGACCGCGGCCAAGCTCGCTAAATATATCGACATGGATGAACAGGAAATCTATGAGCGCCTTACGAAAGAAAAAGCATACCAGGTGGAGTTCGGAAGTGCCGGCAAGGATTTGACCCAGGTCGTCAAACAGAAAATAGAAAAATTGGAACTGCCGGGAATTACATTTGGAAGAACCAATAAACGCTTTTATCCAAATGGTATCTTCGCATCCCATCTGATTGGCTATGTAGAAAAAGATGAGAAAACAGGAGAAATGGCTGGTAAGTTCGGAATTGAAAGGTACCTTAATAAAGAATTGAAGGAAACGAACGGGGAGTTGACATATGACAGTGACTCATGGGGTCTTCTCTTACCGGATACGAAAGAAAAGGTGGTTGCACCGGATAATGGCAGTGATGTCACATTGACCATCGACAAGAAGATCCAAACTTTCTTGGAAGATTCGATGAGCAAAGTGCAAGAAAAATATGATCCCGAACAAATCATAGCAATTGTGTCCAATCCCAAAACGGGGGAGATCGTGGCGATGGGGCAAAGGCCTACCTTCCATCCAACAACAAAAGAGGGGCTAACGGATACATGGCGTAACCTTGCAATTGAAGAAACCTTCGAACCAGGTTCAACCATGAAAACATTCACCCTTGCCGCGGCTGTCGAGGAAGGGGTCTTTAATCCAAATGATAGTTTTGTATCAGGAACTTATAAAGCGGGTTCAGGGGAAATTCATGATCATAGTGGCATTAAAAGAGGAAAAAACATGACTTTTCTTGAAGGGGTTCAACGTTCTTCCAACGTAGCTTTTGCTACTCTTGCTATGGATAAGATCGGAGCTGATACCTTCCGTGAGTATTTGACCAAGTTCGGTTTCGATAAAAAAACGGGGATAGATTTGCCAAACGAGATAACCGGTAAAATTCAATATAAGTATAAGCTTGAAAAAGTGACAACTTCCTTTGGACAAGGTTCGACCGTTACCCCGATACAACAGATCCAAGCAGCTTCCGCGATAGCTAATGACGGAAAAATGATGCAGCCGTACGTGATTAAAAGCATTTCGGATCAGGATACTGGAAAGGTTTTGAAAACGACAAAGCCAAAAGTGACCGGGGAACCGATTTCGGCAGAAAGTGCAAAACAAGTCCGTGACTATTTGGAAACGGTAATTTCTTCAAAAAATGGAACAGGGAAGAAATATGCCATTGATGGATATGATGTAGCAGGGAAAACCGGTACAGCACAAATAGCTGGTCCGACAGGTAAATATTTAGTAGGGAAAAATAACTATGTATTCTCCTTTTTAGGTATGGCTCCAAAAGATGATCCGCAATTGGTCATGTATGTGGCGGTCAAGAAGCCAAAGCTAGGTGTATCTTATGTTGGGGCAGACCCATTGTCAGAGATATTCAATCCTGTTATGCAAAATAGCTTGCAATATTTAAACATAAAGCCTTCTGATGTGAAAAAACAAAAAGCAAATAAAATCATTGACTATACGAATCAAACGGAGAGTTCAGCCCTCAGGGAGCTGAAGGAACTTGGCTATGATGTAAGCACGATCGGAAGTGGGCGGAAAGTACTCGATCAATCGCCGAAATCCGGGAGTACACTCCTGCAGGGTGAAAAAATAATCTTGAGAACGGAAGGTGAAATGAAAGTTCCTGATATGGAAGGTTGGTCCTTACGCGATGTTATGAAATTAGCTAAGGTTGCGAAGCTGGATCTGCAAACTACAGGAACTGGGTATGTGAGTAAACAAAATCTTGAGGCAGGGAAAAAGATGAAGGAAGGTGACTCCTTCAAAATTGAATTATCCCAGCCTGAAGGGGCTTCTGAAGATATACCGACTAAAGAGAAAACCGAGTGAAAATGAGGAGGGGGTGATCCAAACGGATCACCCTCTTTATTTTTTTGAATTGTTCTTAGTCTAGCTTGGAGTAGACAAGCATATATTGAAGCATGTATGAAATGGAGGTGCCTGTTTTTGCGTGTTTCGAATGTTACTGTCCGAAAACGGCTGGCGATCGCATTGGCAGTAGGTATCGTTGTTTTTTTTATCATTGATATCCGTTTGGGAATTGTACAATTTTACCTTGGGGATAAGTTGACGGGTCTGGCTAAAGACTCCTGGAGCAGGAATATTCCTTTTGAAGCGAAGCGAGGAGAGATTTTGGATCGGAATGGTGTGGAGCTGGCAACGAATATATCAGCACCAACCGTCTATGTCATCCCGAGACAGATTGAAAATCCTGGGGAGACGGCGGAACAGCTTGCTTCAATATTGGATATGACTAAGGAAAAGGCTTATCAATGGTTAACGAAACAGGCGATGAGTGTCAGAATCCCGGAAGGCAGAAAGATATCTCATGAAAAGGCGAAGGAAATTAAGGCATTAGGTATAAAAGGTGTATATATCGCTGAAGACTCAAAGCGTCACTATCCATTTGGAGAATATCTTTCACATGTTCTTGGTTTTACGGGCTCTGATAACCAAGGATTGATGGGAATAGAATTGTCTTATGATAAGGAGCTAAGTGGGGAGAAAGGATTTGTTAAATTTTATTCGGATGCCAAAGGGAAAAGACTTGAGAATATGGCCGATGACTATAAGCCTCCAGTTGATGGAGATAACTTGAAGCTGACAATCGATAGCAAAATCCAGACAATCGTGGAGAGGGAGCTCGATAATGCGGAGGCAACGTATAATCCGGATGGCCTAATTGCCATAGCTATGAACCCGAATACCGGCGAAATATTAGCGATGTCCAGCAGGCCGACCTTTGACCCGGCCAATTTTCAAAATGTCCCCTCCGAAGTGTATAATCGCAATTTACCAGTTTGGAGTATATATGAACCGGGTTCGACTTTTAAGATCATCACCCTTGCTGCAGCGCTGGAGGAAGGGAAGGTAGATTTACAAAGGGAACATTATTATGACTCCGGGCATGTAGAAGTGGCGGGGGCAACGCTTCATTGCTGGAAAAGCGGAGGACATGGGGACCAAACGTTTCTTGAAGTTGTCGAGAACTCATGTAACCCTGGATTTGTAGAATTAGGGAACCGGCTTGGTAAAGACAAGCTGTTTAAATATATCAATGATTTTGGGTTTGGACAAAAAACGGGAATTGATTTAACAGGAGAAGGAAAAGGAATCATGTTCAATATGGATCGAGTTGGCCCGGTTGAACAGGCAACCACTGCGTTTGGACAAGGTGTTGCAGTAACTCCCATTCAACAGGTGACAGCGGTATCGGCCGCAGTGAATGGTGGAACTTTGTATACGCCTTATATCGCCAAGGAACTGGTTGATCCAAAAACTGGTGAAGTATTAATGAGAAAGACCCCACAGGCCAAGAAAAAGGTGATTTCGGAAGCGACCTCAAAGAAAGTCCGTGAAGCACTTGAATCTGTTGTAGCGCAAGGCAGCGGTAAAGGAGCGTTCGTGGAGTCGTACCGAGTAGGCGGGAAGACAGGTACAGCGCAAAAAGCTGAAAATGGCCGATATCTTGAAAATAATTATATTCTCTCATTTATTGGTGTCGCTCCAGCTGATGATCCACAAATCGTCGTCTATATCGCGGTGGATAATCCGAAGGGTACGGTACAATTCGGTGGGGTCGTTGCCGCTCCGATCGTTGGGAATATCATGGAGGATTCACTTAGGGCCATGGGTGTCAAGCCTAGAAAAAACCAGATTGAGAAAGAGGCGGTCTGGACAGATCCAGTAATGGTCGAGGTACCTGATGTTGTGGGCCTGAGCAAGAAAGAGTTGCAAACACAGCTCATTGATCTTAAGCTGGATATTGCCGGTAATGGGGATAAAGTCATAAATCAAGCACCAGATCCAGGTGTTAAAGTAAAAGAAGGCTCTACAATAAGAATTTATCTTGGCGAAAATACAGAATAAGTATAATATAATAGATGAATAGTTAAAGCGGCTGAAGAAACATCAGCCGCTTTGTTTACGGAGTCGAGATAACCCCGTATAATTAAAAATGGTTTCTCGACAAGCCAAGGCTAATCACATATAATGAATCCTCAAATTAAGTTGAGAGGGATGGAAAAATGAAGCTTCACAAATTACTATCTTATTTACACTCCTTATTCACCTATGAAGGAGAGAATCCTGAAATCACCTCCATTGAAAATGACAACCGTAAAGTCAAAGACGGAAGTCTATTTGTTTGTATAAAAGGTTATACAGTCGATGGTCATGATTTTGCCCAATCTGCTGTTGAACATGGAGCTGCGGCAATCATTGCCGAAAGGCCGCTTGATTTGGAAGTACCCGTGATCGTTGTCAGGGATTCAAACAGGGCGATGGCGGTACTTGCCGATGCATATTATAGTCATCCTACCCAAAAGATGCGTCTTATTGGAATTACAGGTACGAACGGAAAGACGACCACCAGTCATTTACTTGAAAAGATTTTCGAGGATCGACATGAAAAAACAGGATTGATAGGCACGATGTATACAAAAATTGCCGATACGGTATATGAAACCAAGAATACGACGCCTGATAGCGTTACGCTGCAAAAGGCTTTTCATGAAATGACCGAAGCGTCTGTCTCAACGGCCATAATGGAAGTTTCTTCGCACGCACTTGAACTTGGGCGCGTTCATGGCTGTGATTTTGATATTGCTGTTTTTACGAACCTCACACAGGACCATTTGGATTTTCATAAAACCATGGACAGATACCGACAGGCAAAATCCTTGTTTTTCTCACAGCTCGGAAATGCTTACATAGAAAATCGTCCTAAATATGCTGTACTTAATGCTGATGATGAGGCAACGGGTGATTTCATTAAAGCGACCGCTGCTACTGTCGTCACATACGGCATAGACAAAGAAGCCGATATTAGGGCCAGGGATATAAAAATCAATGCAAATGGCACATCTTTCACCTTGACAGCAGGTAAAGAAGAGCGTTACATTCAGCTGAAGCTCATTGGGAAATTCAGTGTTTATAATGTACTCTCAGCCATCACAAGCGCTTTATGCGCTGGGAACGATCTGGATGAGACAATTAGGTCCATCGAGGAAATAAAAGGTGTTGCGGGCCGTTTTGAGCTCATTACAGCAAATCAGGGCTTCCCAGTCATAGTTGACTATGCCCATACTCCGGACAGTTTAGAAAATGTACTGAAAACTGTGGGTGAGTTTGCAGAAAAGAAAATTTTTGTGATAGTGGGCTGCGGCGGGGACCGAGACAAGACAAAGCGCCCTATCATGGCTGAAATTGCATGCAGCTTGGCTACTGACCCTATTTTCACCTCGGATAATCCACGAAGTGAAGATGCAGCACAAATCCTTAGGGATATGGAAGCTGGTGTAGTGGGTAAAGAATATACGGTTATTGAAGACCGCAGGCAGGCTATCGCTTATGCTGTTTCCAAGGCGGAAGAGGGCGACGTTATTTTAATAGCCGGAAAAGGGCATGAAACATATCAATTGGTCGGTGACGAAGTGCTTCACTTCGATGACCGTGAAGAAGCGGAAAAGGCGATTCAAAGACGTTTAGGTTCAGTTTGAATCAACGTTGAATTAGCCCCGGCTGCAAACAAGAAAAGACAACAAGCAGAATTTTATATTTGAATTGTGTTAGGAATGAGGGAGTAAGGAATGTTGGAACAAGTAATTTTTTATACGATTTTGGTGGCGTTTTTAGTAACCGTACTTCTTTCGCCGGTTTTCATCCCGTTTTTAAGAAGGTTGAAATTCGGGCAAAGTATCAGAGAAGAAGGCCCACAATCGCATCTTAAGAAAACGGGAACACCCACCATGGGCGGTTTGGTCATTTTATTATCGGTTACCATCGCTACATTGGTTATGACTTTTAAATTTTCGGTACCTTCAACAGAAACGTATTTATTATTATTCGTAACTTTGGGCTTTGGTTTACTAGGTTTCTTGGACGATTTCATCAAAGTGGTCATGAAGCGTAACCTAGGACTGACATCTAAGCAAAAACTGATTGGTCAAATAGTGATTTCGGTCATCTTTTACTTCGTCTTTAAGCAGACAGACCGTTTTAATCCGGAATTGACGATTCCAGGTACTGACTTTTCTGTTGATTTTGGCTGGTTCTATCTCTTTATCGTTATTTTCTGGCTGGTAGGTTTTTCGAATGCCGTCAACTTAACGGATGGGCTTGATGGACTTGTCTCAGGCACGTCAGCCATTGCATTTGGTGCCTTTGCCATTTTGGCCTGGAGTCAGTCACAATATGATGTCGCTATATTTTCGGTGGCTGTTGTCGGTGCAGTACTCGGATTTTTAGTATTCAATGCACATCCCGCAAAGGTATTCATGGGAGATACAGGGTCCTTGGCACTTGGAGGGGCGATCGCTACCATCGCTTTATTAACGAAGCTTGAAATTCTCCTGGTAATCATTGGCGGAGTATTCGTTATAGAGACGCTCTCGGTAATCTTACAGGTAGGATCTTTTAAAACGACTGGTAAACGTATTTTTAAAATGAGTCCGCTGCACCACCATTACGAGCTTTCTGGTTGGTCTGAATGGCGCGTCGTCGTGACCTTCTGGACAGTAGGCCTGCTGTGTGCGGTACTCGGAATCTATTTAGAGGTGTGGATATAATTGAAAGAGACAGTCAAGTATTCAGAGAAAAAAATATTGGTTTTGGGATTGGCAAAAAGCGGAGTGATGGCAGCTTCGCTTCTACATAAATTAGGTGCATTCGTGACGGTTAATGACATGAAGCCATTATCGGAAAATCCAGAGGCTCAAGGACTTCTAGAACAGGGAATCAAAGTCATCTGCGGTAGTCATCCGATTGAACTTCTTGATGAGGGCTTCGAATTGATCGTGAAAAACCCAGGAATCCCCTATCGGAACCCTATAGTAAAAGGTGCATTGGAAAAAGGAATCCCGGTTATTACGGAAGTTGAATTAGCTTATCAGATTAGTGAGGCGCCTTTCATAGGCATCACGGGTACAAATGGGAAAACGACTACGACTACATTGGTTTTCGAAATGTTGAAGACCGGTGAGAAATCACCGCTTATCGCTGGGAATATCGGGACTGTAGCTTCTGGTGTCGCCGAGAAAGCAAAATCCGATGATTCGATCGTCATCGAATTATCATCGTTTCAGCTAATGGGAATAGAAGAATTTCGTCCAGAAATCTCTATCTTGACAAATTTATATGATGCGCACTTGGATTATCACAGCTCCAAACAGGAATATGCAGAAGCAAAAGCTGCGATTGCAAAAAACCAACTAGCTTCAGATTTCATGATTTATAATGCAGATCAAGATGCTGTTATATCCATGGCGAAAAAGACCAAGGCTGAACTTGTTCCATTTTCAACGGAAGTGAAACATGAAAATGGAGCCTATGTTGAAGAAGGAGCCGTTTACTTCCGTGGAGAAAAAATCATTGAAGTTTCCGAGATCGCCCTTCCTGGAAAACATAATTTGGAAAATGTGCTAGCAGCTATTTCAGCGGCCAAACTGAAGGGTGTCGCAAACGAAGCCATTCAGACTGTACTGAAAACATTTTATGGTGTGGAGCACCGTCTGCAGTTCGTAACAACGATCGAAAATCGCAAATTTTATAATGATTCAAAAGCGACGAACATTCTTGCAGCTTCCAAAGCGCTAACATCCTTTACGGAACCAGTCATCTTATTGGCTGGCGGTTTGGATCGCGGAAATGAATTCGATGAGTTAAAACCGGCTATGAAAAATGTCAAAGCGGTGATAACTTTTGGCGAAACAGCTGAAAAAATAGAGCGGGTAGCCAAAGAAATAGGAATAACGAATATAAAACGTGTCGATAATGTAGAAAAGGCCGTACCGGCTGCATTTGAATTATCAAATGAAGGCGACTGTATTCTCCTCTCCCCAGCTTGTGCAAGCTGGGATCAATATAAAACTTTCGAGCAAAGAGGAGACATGTTTATGGAGGCCGTGCATAAACTTAAGTAACAGCTTTCGCAGAAAGAAGTGAACCTGCTTCTACGTTGACACCTTGGAAAAAAGCGATAATGAGCCGTTATCGCTTTTTTTTTGACTAAAGTGCTGACAAGCAATCAGCCATTGAGTTTTATATTCGTACAGGCTCGAAAAACTTCCTAGAGGTGGATGTCCGTGCCATTAAAAAAATCGAATCCCGATCTCATTCTCATTATCGTCACCTTAAGTCTTTTGACCGTTGGGTTAATCATGGTTTACAGCGCGAGTGCCATTTGGGCAACATATAAATTTGATGATTCATTTTATTTTGCAAAAAGACAGTTGCTGTTTGCCTGCGTTGGGGTCATAGCCATGTTTTTCATCATGAATGTGGATTATTGGACGTGGCGGACTTGGGCCAAGATTTTGATCATCATTTGTTTCATTATGCTCTTGGCAGTGCTTGTACCAGGTATAGGGATGGCGAGGAATGGATCGAGGAGCTGGATTGGTGTAGGTGCCTTTTCTGTCCAACCTTCTGAGTTTATGAAGCTGGCAATGATCGCTTTTTTAGCTAAGTTTTTATCCGAACGGCAAAAGCTGATCACCTCCTTTAAAAAAGGAATGCTTCCGTCCTTGGGGTTAGTATTTTTGGCTTTTGGATTAATCATGTTACAGCCCGACCTTGGAACGGGAACGGTAATGGTAGGAACATGCATCGTTATGATTTTTATTTCCGGGGCAAAAGTCAGCCATTTTTTAGGCTTGGGGTTAATCGGGATAGCTGGTTTTATCGGTCTGATTTTGTCAGCGCCCTACCGGATAAAGAGGATCACATCATTTCTGGATCCATGGGAAGACCCTTTGGGTAGCGGCTTTCAAATGATTCAATCGTTTTATGCAATCGGCCCCGGGGGATTGTTCGGGCTGGGGCTTGGGCAAAGCCGTCAGAAGTTTTTCTATTTACCGGAACCGCAGACCGATTTCATTTTTGCCATACTTTCCGAGGAACTGGGGTTCATCGGAGGCTCTCTGGTCATCTTGTTATTCGCGCTAATGCTTTGGCGTGGCATTCGAATCGCTCTTGGAGCCCCTGATTTGTATGGGAGCCTTGTAGCGGTCGGAATCATTGCAATGGTGGCCATTCAAGTGATGATCAATATAGGGGTAGTAACGGGATTGATGCCAGTTACGGGTATCACCTTGCCCCTCTTAAGTTATGGCGGTTCATCGCTGACACTCATGTTGATGGCAATCGGGGTGCTATTGAATATTAGCCGCTATTCAAGGTTCTGACATCAAGAAAATAAAAGGTATGGCAAAAGGGAAGTCCTGTTAAACATGGGGCTTCCCTTTTTTTATTTTTAAATTGAAAACCTTTGCAGGAAAACGATATTGAAGGGCATCTTTCGGAAATTTAGAAAAAAATGAAATGACGCTTAAATATTACCAGTAATGAATGTTGGGGAATCCACAATAAATATTGGCAATACGTCTTTGTTTAGACTATAGTATAAGAGGGTTAGGCCGTACTGGCGCTTGCTGCTGTTCATTTTTCTGCTTAAAAGGTGTTATCATTCTTGTAAAATAAGTGACCTCATGGAAGAGGAAATGAAAATCATTATTTGGAGTTTTTGGAACAACGAGGAGGTTTATCATGGATAAAGTGATAAAGCAATTAACTGAAATGAAAATCGGCAAAGTTCTTGAACAGGAACCACTTGCGAATCATACAACTATGAAAATTGGAGGGCCGGCTGATTTATTCATCGTGCCATCTTCCATTGAAAATATAGAGAAGACGATGCAGGTCATCAAAGAAACAGCCATACCATGGAGGGCGATTGGCAGGGGCTCAAACCTCCTTGTCAGTGATGGCGGAATTGAAGGTGCCGTGCTTAAACTGGGGAAAGGACTTGACCACCTTGAGATAAATGGCGCGGAGATTAAAGCTGGCGCAGGTGTGTCACTTGTCAGCTTGTCCGTTCAAATCAGTAAAAAAGGGTATGCGGGATTGGAATTTGCCAGTGGGATCCCCGGTTCGGTCGGTGGCGCTGTCTATATGAACGCTGGTGCACACGGTTCCGATATGAGTGAAATCCTTAAGGAGGCACATGTTCTTTTTGATGATGGAACTTTGGCTTGGCTTTCTAAGGAAGAAATGGAGTTTTCTTATCGTACTTCTTTACTTCAAAAGAAAAGACCCGGAATCGTATTGGAAGCCATTTTTCAATTGACTGAGGGCGATAAAACCGAAATCGTTGAAAGAATGCAGAATAACAAAAACTATCGTAAAGATACCCAACCGTATAATCTTCCATGTGCCGGGAGCATATTTAGGAATCCGCTTCCCCATCATGCAGGTAAATTGGTGGAGAATGCCGGCCTGAAGGGCCACTCGATTGGCGGAGCGCAGATTTCCCCGATGCACGGTAACTTTATCGTTAACACAGGTAATGGAAGTGCAGCGGATGTTCAAGCCTTGATCCAGCATGTGAAGGATACAGTGTATGATAAGTTTGGCATTGAAATGGAAACAGAAGTGGAAATCATCGGCCGGAAATAATAGAGGATTTATTCTTTATATCCAAATTTTGTGGTATAATGTGTTACCTTTTAAGTTTAGAAATACCGAATTTTGAGCTTGTCTAGTTTTCGTATTGTGACATAAAACCATCCATTTTTTCAGGAAGAGGTGAAAGGGATGGAAAAGGGGAAAATCGTTTCCATTGAGGACCGCATCCCGAAATTAAAACAATTAAGAAAAAGCAAAGCAAACAGACGACTTGTTCTTTTGCTTTCCCTTTTCTTCATTCTGGTTGCTTGTGTGCTTTATTTCTTATCCCCGTTAAGCTATGTGAAATCCGTGCAGGTAGAAGGGAATCGCTATTTCACTTCCAAGCAAATCATTAAATTGAGTAAAGTGAAGAAGGATCGGAGCATTTGGAAGGTTGATACTGGGGCAGCAGCCGCTAATATTAAAAAAAATCAGGAAATAAAAAGCGTTAAGGTAACTCCTGTATTTCCTAATTCCATTAAAATTACGGTTTCGGAGCATAACAGAATGGCATATCTGTCCAATAATGGGAAGTTTGCTCCCATTTTGGAAAACGGGACCGTTTTGGATGAGTTAGCAACTGGCGAAATTCCAGTATTTGCCCCAGTTTTAATTGGTTTCAAAGAGGGTAAAGAATTAAAGTTGCTTTTAGAAGAGCTGGACAAGCTTCCTGTTGAGATTCAGAATGCCATTTCGGAAATTCATTATGATCCAACCAAAACCGATGTCTACCATATTGTCATGTTTATGAACGATGGGTTTGAAGTAAGTGCGACAAGCCGGACTTTATACGAGAAAATGATTCACTATCCATCGATTGTCAGTCAGTTGGATCCAAAGGTAAAGGGAGTCATCGATCTTGAAGTGGGTTCTTATTTCAAAGCATATAAAGACGCTGACCAAAAGGAAGACACGAATGATGAAAATTAAGGGCAAACGGGTGGTTTTACCCCTGGTTTGCGTGGTTCTCGGATTTATGATTGCCTTCTCCTACAATCTGACTAAAGATGGTAAAGGAGTAAGGAAGGACAAAGCCTGGGATCAAGAATATGAACTCAGGCAGCAACTGATCGAGCAAGAGGAACGAAACCGGGAACTTCAGAGGGAACTCCTTCAAAAGCAAGGAAATGTATCCAAAATTGAAAAAGACTTAGCGCAGGAAAAGCAGCTATTTTTCAATTTGGCAAAGGATACGGAGAAATACCGGATGTATCTCGGAAAAGTGAAAGTAAAAGGAACGGGCCTTCAGGTGACCCTTGAAGATGGTACAGACATGGGCTCAGAAGCCAATGTAAATAACTACCTGGTTCATGAGCAGCATGTCTTCAAGGTTGTCAATGAACTATACATATCAGGTGCAGAGGCTATTGCGATTAATGGTCAACGGTTAAATCATGATTCCTATATAATCTGTAATGGACCTGTGATAACAATCGATGGCCATCAGCATCCTGCTCCATTTATCATTTCTGCAATTGGGGACCCTGAGGTACTTGGTGCTTCCCTGGACTTGCCTGGTGGCATTAAGGAACAGCTGGTTAATGAAAATATTATCTTTACAGTGGAAAAGCAAAAGAATATCATTTTTGATCCAATTATTGGAGGTTGATTAGATCGCCGGATTTGATGAAAGATTGGTGAGAAACTGGAAATGAAAAAAAAGCTTGCTTTTAGTTTGGTTACTTTGATTGCTGGCTTCATGCTCGCTATTCAATTCAATTTGGTGAATCAACCTGTCGTTTCCGATACAAGGGATATGTGGGAGCTGAAAAATGATTTATTGAAAGAACAGCAGACCCAGGTGGATTTAATAGAGGATATTAGTAAGCTTGAGGGAAAGATTGCATCCTATGAAACAAAGAAAAATGAGAGTAAAGAAGAAGTATTGCGTGACACCCTGACGGAATTAAAGACTGACGCAGGTTTGACCGAAATAAAAGGCAGTGGGGTAATCGTGTCCATACAACCGATCAAAGAAGAAATCCTTCTTGGTGAGCGGATTGAGTACATTTCACCTGTATTGCTAAGAAGGCTCATTAATGAGATGTATAGGTTTGGTGCTGACGAAATTTCCATTTCAGGACAAAGGTACATATCATCTTCGGTGATTCGTGATATTAATGGTCAGCCGAAAATAGATGGATATCCCCTAGTTGATTACCCTGTCGAAATGCAGGCACTGACCGTTAATCCAAAGAAGCTGAAGCAGCGTATAGAAGGTTCTGAACTAATGGATGATTTCTTTATAGATAATTTTGAAGTGCAAATTAAGACGCCTTCTGGTGAGTTGACATTGCCGGCATACCAAAATGAGATTAATGTGGAGCATATGAAACCCATTATGGATGGGGGGGAATCGTAATGTGGCTGCCAGTTTTTGGACTCCTGATTGGAATCACCCTCGGTTTTTTGGTGGATTTCGATATTCCACATGAATATTCAAATTATCTCTCCATTGCGGTGCTTGCAGCTTTTGATACCTTATTTGGAGGCATACGGGCTCATCTGCAAAATCTTTATGATGAAGTAGTATTTGTTACCGGATTCTTCTTTAATATTGTTTTGGCCGCAGGTTTGGCTTTTCTAGGTGTACATCTTGGTGTAGACTTGTATTTAGCCGCAATCTTTGTGTTCGGCGTAAGACTCTTTCAAAATATTGCCCTGATTAGAAGGATCCTAATTGAAAAATGGTCCATTTCCCGGAAAAAGCAGAAAAAAAATCTATAATTTTAAAGGGAATTACGTGATAAATGACGAATAGTTTATGGCAGTATCTAGTTTAGAAATGATAGCAGTTTCATTGAGAAGCGAACAATAAGGCACGATAAAGTGAGAAATCTGCGAGTATTGTTTGGGAAATATGAAATGAACCGCTTATTATGAAATTTGCGAGTTGTTGTAATCAGTTTTGTCATTCTATAATGAATAGGTCTTCGATATAAAAATGTTATTCTACTAAAACATGTATAAAACTGAAGGAGGTGCCATGGAATGAACAGCAACGAAATTTACGTAAGTCTTGACATCGGTACATCCAGTGTAAAAGTTATCATTGGGGAAATGGTCAATGACACATTAAATATAATTGGCGTAGGAAATATTAAATCAGAGGGGCTTAAAAAAGGTTCGATCGTCGGTATTGATGAAACCGTCCAATCCATTCAAAAGGCTGTAGAGCAAGCAGAACGGATGATAGGGATGGAGATAAAAAAGGTAATCGTCGGTATAAGCGGAAATCACGTGACGCTTCAGCCATGTCATGGGGTAGTAGCGGTATCCAGTGACAATAAAGAAATTACCGAACATGATGTTTTTCGTGTTAGAGAAGCAGCGGAGTTAATAACGATACCATCCGACAGGGAAATTATCGACGTGGTTCCAATCCATTACAAGGTTGATGAACTTGATGAAATCAGTGATCCAAGGGGCATGATAGGTGTTCGGTTGGAAATGAGAGGGATTTTAATCACAGGTCTTCGGACAATTTTACATAATACGCTGCGGTGTGTGGAAAGGGCAGGGTTAGAAATAACCGATATCGCTCTTCAACCCTTAGCCGCAGGTTCCCTTGTTTTATCCAAGGATGAAAAAGAACTTGGTGTTGCTCTGGTCGATATTGGCGGAGGTTCAACGACTCTGGCAATTTTCGAACAAGGCTATTTACAATACACGTCGGTGATACCTATAGGCGGGGAAACACTGACGAAGGATCTTTCCATCGTTCTAAGGACAACGATGGAAGAGGCTGAGAAAATAAAAGTAAAGCATGGACATGCCTTTTATGATGACGCTTCTGAAGATGAAGTATTCCAAATACCAATCATCGGCAGCGACCAGCAGCAGCCCTGCAACCAGTTAATGCTTTCGGATATCATTGAAGCGCGAGTGACCGAAATATTCGAGTTGATTCAAGATGATTTGAGGAGACTTGGCTTCCAGGATATACCGGGTGGTTTCGTGTTGACCGGGGGTGTCGTCAAGATGCCGGGAGTCCTGGAGCTTGCTCAGTATGTGTTCCAAAACCGTGTAAGGACGGCCGAGCCGAATTACATCGGTGTTAGGGAACCCCAATATACGACAGCGGTTGGTCTGATTAAACACGCATGCAAGAAAGAGAGAATGCTAAAAAACACCGCCAATAAAACTCCTGTAGCAGCTGGACAAGCACAAGAAGATAACGACCAGCGCAGCCAAAAGGTTTCTCAAAAAAGCAAAGAGAACCTGGCTAAAAAACAAGGTGAAAAAGGTGAATCTAAATTCAAAAAAATCCTGGGTTACTTTTTTGAATAACAATCATAAAGAATCGGGAATTTCGTCAAAATAGGAGGATTGTCATGTTGGAGTTTGATTCTAATTTAGAACAATTAGCAACGATAAAAGTAATAGGTGTTGGCGGCGGCGGAAACAATGCGGTAAACAGAATGATCGAGCATGGCGTACAAGGTGTTGAGTTTATTTCTGTCAATACTGACGCACAGGCTCTTAATCTATCAAAAGCTGAAATTAAAATGCAAATCGGTGGGAAGCTTACACGCGGATTGGGTGCGGGTGCCAACCCGGAAGTAGGAAAAAAAGCAGCAGAAGAAAGCAAAGAGCAGATTGAAGAAGCGCTTAAAGGTGCCGATATGGTTTTCGTAACTGCTGGAATGGGCGGCGGAACGGGAACGGGGGCTGCTCCTGTCATCGCTGGCATCGCTAAAGATTTAGGAGCGCTTACAGTGGGTGTAGTTACACGTCCATTTACTTTCGAAGGCCGAAAACGTGCAACACAAGCACAAGGCGGCATTTCATCCATGAAGGAATCGGTTGACACACTAATCGTCATTCCAAATGACCGTCTCCTTGAAATCGTCGATAAAAGCACGCCAATGCTTGAAGCATTCCGTGAAGCAGATAATGTACTTCGTCAAGGTGTACAAGGGATTTCAGATCTAATAGCTGTTCCAGGTCTTATTAACTTGGACTTTGCCGATGTTAAGACCATCATGTCCAACAAAGGTTCCGCTCTAATGGGAATCGGGATTTCCTCCGGTGAAAACCGTGCAGCAGAAGCGGCGAAGAAAGCCATCTCCAGTCCCCTGCTCGAAACATCGATTGATGGTGCACAAGGCGTACTGATGAATATTACTGGCGGAACGAACCTAAGTCTTTTTGAAGTCCAGGAAGCAGCCGATATCGTGGCTACTGCCTCCGATCAGGACGTAAATATGATTTTCGGTTCGGTTATCAATGAAAACCTAAAAGATGAAATCGTCGTTACAGTAATTGCAACGGGCTTTAACGAGGTTGAAGCTACAATAAGGCCTGCTGGTCGTCCAACACTTGGGCAGCAGCAGCAATCAAGACCTCAGACACAACAAACGCCACAGTCAAACGTGAAGCGTGAAGTGAAGAGAGAAGAAGTAAATGAACAGCCCGCACGTAATACTAATCAAGGTGAAGAGGCCTTGGATATTCCAACATTCCTCCGTAACCGCAATAGACGCCGTTAATATCGACGTCATATACCGTTCCCATTCGGGGACGGTTTTTTTTGTGTGTAAAAAGGAATTCCTTTTGAAGGAGATGCTATATATTTGCGTCCAATGGCCTTTATCTTATTGGTGCTTTTCCGATCGTTCGCTGATCACCGAATGGCCTGATAATCGATATCTGGAACACCTTTTTAGTGTTGATTGAAGGTTCAGTGAAAAATCCTTTTATTCCATATGTTAGAATGCCTCATTATTGAACTTTTTTCATAATTAGATGGTTTGGAGGGCGTAAGGGGGTCGAGGTCTCCATCACTTGTTTGCTGTCATTCCGATGAGGAAAAAAGAAAGGAGCGTCAAGAAATTCTGAAACTTTTATAACATAAATCGACAGAAGCAAAAGGGAGCAGGATAGTCTCTAAGAAAGTATTGAAAATATCAATAGCTGTTTTTCTACAAAAAGGGTAAAAATGACTGAAAAACTCTTAAGTTTTCAATACAAAAAGTGACACACTTTCTTAGGGCAGGTACGCTATACTTTTTGCTAGTGGAAGGTTAGTTCCTATAAGGAGGGGAGGGTGTTTGACCTTATACTTAGATGTTATCTGGTTGTTGAATTGGTTATTTGACTGCCTCCTTTTATATTGGACCGCAATCATTCTCAAACGAAGGGTAGCGCTTTGGCGAGTATGTATCGGCGGGTTGATTGGTTCCTTCATTATCGTATTGGCATTCACTCCTTTTTATGTTCTTGCCGACCGAGTGTACATGAAGATTTTAGTATCCCTGGTAATGGTTTTGGCAACATTCGGGTTTACTAGGCTAAAACTCTTCATGAAATCGGTGGCCACTTTATACTTTGTAACGTTTTTATCGGGAGGAATCCTTCTGGGCCTTCACTATCTATTTGAATTTCAAATCGTTTCAAAGGACCCTGTTAAATATGCAGGAATCAATCGATTTGGCGATCCTGTCAGCTGGATATTTGTCATGATAGGGTTCCCGCTCGCCTGGCAATTCTCCAAGCGAACACTCGAAGGGATGGAGATGACAAAGCTTACACATGAACAAATGGTTACGGTCTCGGTTAAAATTTCTGACTTTGAAGGAACGTTTCATGGACTTGTGGATAGCGGCAATCAATTATATGATCCCATATCACGTTCACCAGTTATGATAATCTCGCTTTCAGGTGGGGAAGCAGGGATTCCCCACGATATGCTAGAGCTCTTTAAAAACCCTGATAACCTGATTAAGCAGGAAGAACAACCCGAGTATTCATGGACAGGACGAATGCGGGTCATTCCTTATAAAGTCGTGGGCCATGATCATCAATTGTTAACCGCAATCAAACCGGATTACATCAAAATCATTCAAGGGGAAAATGAATATCATGTCAAGCAGGGTCTCGTTTCGTTTACCTTCTTGCAACTCTCTCCCGACAATAGCTATCAATCTATCGTTCACCCGAAAATGTTAACCGGGATTCCGGTGCAAAATGCCTCCTGAACTATTGATTCACTCTAAAACTTGACCCATAATCCGTTTATTAGAAGGGAGAATTATTTTGAAGAAATTCATTCTTCGGCTCACTTATTTTTGGTACAAACTATTGTTCAAGCTCGGATTGAAAACGGACGAAATATTTTATATTGGAGGGAGTGAGGCACTTCCGCCGCCCCTTTCAAAGGAAGAAGAGGCAATACTGATCAATAAATTGCCTAAGGGCGATGAAGCTGCACGATCGATCTTAATTGAACGGAATTTGAGGCTGGTTGTCTATATTGCCAGGAAATTTGAAAATACGGGAATCAATATTGAAGATTTAATAAGTATCGGTACCATAGGTTTGATCAAGGCCGTGAATACATTCAATCCCGAGAAGAAAATAAAATTGGCTACATACGCCTCGAGATGTATCGAGAATGAAATTTTAATGTATTTACGCAGAAATAACAAAATCCGTTCTGAAGTTTCTTTTGATGAACCTCTGAATATTGATTGGGATGGAAATGAGCTTCTATTGTCGGATGTCCTAGGTACTGACGATGATATTATCACGAAAGACCTCGAGGCAAACGTGGACCGAAAGCTGCTGACGAAAGCACTTACACAGCTATCCGATCGCGAAAAACAGATTATGGAACTTCGATTTGGACTTGCAGGAGGAGAAGAAAAAACGCAAAAGGACGTTGCCGATATGCTGGGGATTTCCCAATCTTACATTTCACGTTTGGAAAAAAGGATTATTAAGAGGCTTCGAAAAGAATTTAATAAAATGGTGTAAAAAAATAAAGTGCTTAAATGCCAATTAAATCAATACTTTGATAACGATATTGAAAAATAATGGTGATTTTCTGTTCTAGCCATGTGCATATTTTTCCCTCCCGCGGAAATACTGTTTTTTGTACAGCGCTCCTGTGAGGAGGGAATAAATTTGTCTCGAAATAAGGTTGAAATCTGCGGTGTGGATACATCAAAATTACCGGTTTTAAAGAATGAAGAAATGAGAAAACTCTTTAAAGAACTGCAAGATGGCGATATTTCAGCAAGAGAGAAACTGGTAAACGGGAATCTTCGACTCGTTCTAAGCGTCATTCAACGCTTCAACAATCGGGGAGAGTATGTAGATGATCTATTTCAGGTAGGCTGTATAGGGTTAATGAAGTCGATAGATAACTTTGACTTAGGTCAAAATGTTAAGTTTTCAACGTATGCTGTACCGATGATTATTGGTGAAATCAGGAGATATCTTCGTGACAATAATCCGATTCGGGTTTCCCGTTCTTTAAGAGACATCGCATACAAAGCTTTGCAGGTTAAAGAAAAGCTCATTAGTCAGACTCTTCGTGAGCCGACAGCTGAAGAAATCGCCAAGGTGTTGGAAGTACCTCATGAAGAAATAGTTTTTGCTTTAGATGCTATACAAGATCCAGTTTCACTTTTTGAACCGATTTATAATGATGGCGGGGATCCGATTTATGTACTCGACCAACTGAGTGATGAAAAGAATAAAGATAGTACTTGGATTGATGAAATAGCGATAAATGAAGGCATGAGACGGTTGAATGACCGGGAAAAAATGATCCTTCGCAAACGGTTTTTCCAAGGGAAAACGCAAATGGAGGTAGCCGAGGAAATTGGCATTTCACAAGCGCAGGTGTCCCGGTTGGAAAAAGCGGCTATAAAGCAAATGAATAAAAATATCCAACAGTAGAAGCTGAGCATGAGAATAAGTTAGCTGAAGCGGGTAGTGCAAAAATGTAGATTACCCGCTCTTCAGCAACTTATCCATAGCGGCTTTTTTATTATGTTCCCCCCCTTTTTAAAGGTAATTCCTGATTTGAAGTGACGTTTATTTATCGTATTCTTCATCCTTGAGTGAATCATGTCATATACATAAGAATAGGACCTTCATCTATGATGAAATTTTGAGGAGCTGAGTGATGTGACGAGGATTTCCGAATTTCAAATTAAGGATATTGTCAATATAGCAGACGGAAAGAAATTGGGTAATATGTCAGATCTTGAAATTAATACGGCCACAGGGAAAATTGAGGCCATAGTGGTTTCAAATGGCACCAGGTTAATGGGTTTCTTCGGCAAGGACCAGGATATTGTAATTCCATGGCGCAAAATAAAAAAAATCGGTGCAGATGTCATTCTTGTTGAACATCAGACGGTATTTCAAGCAGAACTGAAAGATGAACGGTTTTAAAGGGTACATCGCGCAAATATATGATACACTAGACTAAAAATAAAGAGGTTTAAATCATGATAGAGCCATTTGTTATAATTGAAGACCAATATATGCTCATAGACAGCTGGAGAAAACAAAATCTCCAGCTCGTAGCGGGCTTCACCACGAAAAATGGAGGAGTCAGTTCAGGTGACTATCAAACATTGAATACCGGTTTTCATGTAGGGGATAAGCTTGAAGATGTCCAGGAAAACCGCAGGACTTTAGCGGAAAAGCTGTTTTTTCCGCTGACTGAATGGATAGGAGCCGAGCAGACGCATGAAACGCAAATCCAGCAAGTGACCAGTCTCGATGGTGGGAAAGGTGCAGTGGATTATATTTCGGCCTTTAAAGCTACTGACGGATTTTATACGAAGGATCAAAAAACTTTATTGACCCTTTGCTATGCGGATTGCGTGCCCTTATACTTTCTTGCTCCGGCACATGGTATGATTGGGGTGGCACATGCTGGTTGGAAGGGTAGCGTTAATGGAATTGCACGAAAAATGGTTGAAGCATGGCGGAGTGAGGGTATTAAGGAAACGGAGATATTTGCTGTAATAGGACCGTCGATTTGTTCGAAGTGCTATGTGGTTGATGATAAAGTCATAGATTTAGTGCAGAATATGCTGGAAGATAATGACGAAAAGCCATATAATTTAATCAGTGAAGGACAATATCAGTTAGATCTTAAGCAACTAAATGCATTGATTCTTCAAAAATCAGGAATTCCAAAAAGTCAGATCGACGTTACATCATACTGTACAAGCTGCAATCACGATTTGTTTTTTTCACATCGTCGCGATAACGGAAAGACAGGTAGATTGATGAGCTTTATCGGTTGGAAGGAGGATTTAGGGTAACAGTGAAAGTAGCGGACAATTTAAAAAACATCGAAGAAAAAATAAATATAGCATGTGAAAATAGTGGCAGGGACCGTAAAGATATAAAGTTAATTGCCGTGACGAAATATGTTTCGGTCGAGAGAGCAATGGAAGCATTGGAAGCCGGAATCAGCGATTTAGGTGAAAATCGTGACGAGGGGCTTTTAAAAAAATATGAAGTGCTGAAGGACAAGCCCAACTGGCACTATATTGGTTCCATGCAAACACGCAAAGTAAGGAATGTCATCGACAAAATCGCGTATATCCATTCATTGGATCGCATTTCTTTGGCAGAAGAAATTCAAAAACGGGCAAGCGAGCCGATAAACTGTTTAGTGCAGGTAAATGTTTCAGGTGAGGAATCAAAACATGGCTTGAATCCTGAAGCCACACTGGATTTCATAAAAGGGTTATCTGATTTTGATAAGGTGAATGTTGCAGGACTGATGACGATGGCGCCTTTGACGGATGATGAACAAGTTTTGCGGGAATGCTTCCGGAAACTGAAGGGCATACAGGTGGAAATACAAAATGCTGGGTTGAAGTATGCTCCCTGTACTGAATTGTCCATGGGGATGTCCAACGATTTCATGATTGCCATTGAGGAAGGCGCTACAATGGTTAGGATTGGTACTGCACTTGTAGGCGAATAATTTTAAGGAGGTACGCTTTAGATGTCGTTCGTATCAAAATTTAAATCTTATTTCGCGCTGGATGATGAGTATGAGTACACGGATGAAGAGATGGAAGAAGAGGAGGCTGAACGAAAAGTCGTGAAGTCAGCTAAACAGCAGCAGCCCGCTTCTGCAGGGAATAATACCAATCAGAATATCGTAAGTTTGCAAAGCGTACAAAAATCTTCTAAAGTAGTATTATTGGAGCCTCGTGCTTATGCAGAAGCCCAAGAGGTAGCTGACCATTTAAAAAACAGACGTGCTGTTGTCGTGAACCTTCAACGGATCCAGCACGATCAAGGAAAGCGAATCATCGATTTTCTAAGTGGGACTGTTTATGCAATCAGTGGGGATATCCAAAAAATTGGAACAGATATATTCTTATGTACCCCGGACAATGTCGATGTTTCCGGTAATATCACCGGCTTCGCCGCGGAAGAGGAGTACGAAGAAGCGAGGTGGTAATGATTAATGGGTGTAGTGCTTCAAGGCTTATATTATTTAATTGAAATTTATTCAATGGCATTAATCGTTTACATATTGATGTCATGGTTTCCCAATGCAAGGGAAACAGCGATTGGGAAATTCCTGGAAAAGATTTGCGAACCATATTTAGAACCGTTCAGAAAGTTCATACCACCACTTGGCATGATCGATCTTTCACCGCTTGTAGCTCTGCTGGTGCTTAACTTTGCCAGCGGTTATGGAATTTTTTACTTACAGACTTTAATAGGATAATCAACAATGAACCTGAACATGCATCTCACTACACAGTCGGATGAGACTCCGCTGTGTAGTAGCAACGAAGAATCATTTAATCAATTCCTTATGGTCGACCATTAATTTGATAACTAAGGAGCTTTTATTCAATCATGAGTATTTATCAGCATTTCAGGCCGGAGGAAAAAGATTTTATTGACCAGGCAATGAATTGGATTGATCAGGTGAAAAATTCTTACGCTCCGAAACTATCTGATTTTCTTGATCCGCGCCAGCAGGAAATCCTTACTTCCTTAATAGGGAATGATCCGGATGCGAAGCTGCAATTTAATGGCGGGAGCGATTTCGTTGAGCGAAAACGTGTGCTCATTTACCCTGATTATTACTCTCCTGAACAATCGGATTTCAATATCTCCTTATATGATATCTCCTATCCAAAGAAATTTGTTACGCTTGAACATAGGCAAATACTTGGAACCTTGATGTCACTAGGGGTAAAACGAGAAAAATTTGGTGATATCATAGTGACTGAGGATCATATTCAATTTATTGCGGCCGAGGAGATGGATTTATATCTCACAGGAAATTTAGAAAGAATAGGTAACGCTTCCGTTGCCATCAAACGGCTTCCTATCGAGAATATCATCCAAGTGAATGAAAAATGGGAAGAGCAAGTCACCACCGTTAGTTCTCTTAGGCTAGACAGTGTGCTTTCGTCCGTTTTGAATATGTCCCGTCAAAAAACCCAAGCCTTGATAACTTCAGGGAAAGTAAAGGTGAATTTCAAGCAAACGGAAAACGTTTCGGAAGAATGCCGTGAGGGTGATACACTTTCCATCAGAGGTTTTGGCAGATGTAAAATAGCGTCAATTGATGGAAAAACCAAGAAGGATAAGTGGAGAATCTCGTTAGGCAGGCAAAAATAATTCAATATAAAGCAGGATTCATACATTTTTTGTCGAATATAGAGTTTTAATATACTAGAGTAGAAACCGTTCTGGAGGTGCCGTAATGCCCTTAACCCCGATAGATATACATAATAAGGAATTTAACAAAGTATTTCGAGGGTATGATGAAGATGAAGTAAATGAGTTTCTCGACCAGGTCATTAAAGATTATGAACTGATTTTGAGGGAGAAAAAAGAAATTGAAGATAAACTGAACGAGACTTATGATCGTTTAGGACATTTTACGACAATTGAAGGTACACTTAATAAGTCGATTATTGTCGCACAAGAAGCAGCTGAAGAATTAAGGCGCAATGCCCAAAAAGAAGCGAAACTGATCATTAAGGAAGCAGAGAAAAATGCCGACCGAATTGTCAATGAGTCACTTGTGAAAGCAAGGAAAATAGCGATGGATATTGAAGACTTGAAAAAACAGTCCAAAGTATTCCGGACCCGTTTTAAAATGCTTGTCGGTGCACAACTGGATTTACTGGACAATGATGATTGGGACCATCTTCTTGATTATGAAGTAGATGCGACTGAAATAGAATTAAATGAGAGAGTGGAAGAGGAAATTTAACCGATTCCTTGACTTGGAACACTTTTTTCGCATATAATTTTTTAACAATACTATTCATGATGACATTAGACGATGACAGGGAAAGTAAATACTTCACACACTTATTTCTAGCGAACCGGGGATGGTGAAAGCCCGGAATAAGCGAAGTTATTGAAGATCACCCTTGAGTTCTGAGTTGAACCTGCTTTTGCAGTAAGTAAACGAAGCGTTTCATTCACGTTACGAATGCTCGAGAGGTTGGATCACTTTGTGAATCCTTCTAGCCAGGGTGGTACCGCGGGAAGCAAAGCTTTCTCGTCCCTTTTTTAGGGATGAGAAGGCTTTTTATTTTGGCCGGATATCTATGTCTAGGTTCTAATGAAATTTTGTAAAGACGGATGGAGGATTTTATGATGGAATACAAAGATACCTTATTGATGCCTAAAACTGAATTTCCAATGCGTGGAAACTTGCCGAAACGTGAGCCGGAAATCCAAGAGAAATGGAAAGAAATGAACATCTATAAAAAAGTGCAAGAACAAACGGAAGGGCGCCCTTTATTCATTTTGCATGATGGACCTCCATATGCTAACGGTGATATCCATATGGGCCATGCAATGAACAAAGTATTAAAGGATTTCATTGTCCGTTTCAAATCAATGAGCGGTTTTCAAGCACCGTATGTTCCTGGTTGGGATACACATGGGCTTCCAATCGAAACGGCATTGACAAAAAAAGGCGTGAAACGGAAAGAAATGACCGTAGCTGAATTCAGAAAGCTTTGTGAAGAGTATGCTTACGTTCAGATTGACAATCAACGTGAGCAGTTTAAAAGAATAGGGGTCCGTGGAGATTGGGATAATCCTTATATCACGTTAAAACCTGAATATGAAGCACAGCAAATCAAGGTCTTCGGTGATATGGCGAAAAAAGGCTATATTTATAAAGGCAAAAAACCTGTTTACTGGTCTCCATCAAGTGAATCAGCCCTTGCCGAAGCTGAAATCGAATATCAAGACAAACGTTCTGCATCGATCTACGTTGCTTTTGAGATCACAGAGGGCAAAGGTGTAATCGAAGAGGGCGTAAAAATCATCATCTGGACGACAACTCCTTGGACGATTCCTGCAAACCTTGGTATCTCATTGCATCCGCAATTAAATTACGTGGTAGTGGCTGTTGAAAATGAAAAATTCTTAATTGCTGAGGCGCTTCTTGAATCAGTTACAGAAACCCTAGGTTGGGATAACCCGTCAATCTTGAAAACGGTAAAAGGGAGCGAGTTGGATCGCGCCGTTGCCAAACACCCTCTATATGACCGCGATTCATTAGTGATGTTGGGTGAGCATGTAACAACTGAAGCTGGTACTGGTTGTGTTCATACTGCTCCTGGACATGGTGAAGATGACTTTATCATTGGACAAAAATACGGCTTGGATGTACTTTGTCCTGTAGATGAAAAAGGTGTCATGACGGAAGAGGCGGGGGAATTTGCCGGATTATTTTATGATCAAGCGAATAAACCAATTACTGAAAAATTAACAGAAGCAGGCGCGTTATTGAACTTGACGTTCATTACACATTCATATCCACATGACTGGCGGACGAAGAAACCGACAATCTTCCGTGCAACGGCGCAATGGTTCGCTTCAATCAAAGACTTCCGCAGTGAACTTCTGGAAGCAATTGAAGAAACCAAATGGGTACCTGCATGGGGCGAAACTCGCCTATTCAATATGGTCCGTGATCGTGGGGATTGGTGTATTTCCCGTCAACGTGCATGGGGCGTACCAATTCCAGTCCTTTATGCAGAAAACGGCGAGCCGATCATTACGGATGAAACGATCAACCATATTTCAAACCTATTCCGTGAACACGGTTCGAACATCTGGTTTGAACGGGAAGCGAAAGATCTTCTGCCGGAGGGTTATACACATGCAGGCAGTCCGAATGGTATCTTTACGAAAGAAACGGATATCATGGACGTATGGTTCGACTCAGGTTCTTCACATCAAGCGGTACTTGAAGAAAGAGACGACTTACAGCGGCCGGCTGACCTTTATTTGGAAGGTTCCGATCAATACCGCGGCTGGTTTAACTCATCACTTTCTACAAGTGTTGCCGTAACAGGAAAGGCACCGTACAAGGGAGTTCTGAGCCACGGGTTCGCTTTAGATGGCGAAGGCCGTAAAATGAGTAAATCTATTGGGAACGTTGTCCTTCCATCTAAGGTCATGAACCAATTGGGTGCAGATATTTTACGCCTTTGGGTTGCTTCTGTGGATTACCAATCGGATGTTAGGGTTTCCGATCCTATTTTAAAACAAGTTTCGGAAGTGTACCGTAAAATCCGGAATACATTCCGCTTCCTGTTAGGAAACTTGGATGGATTCAATCCAGATACCGATAAAGTGGCAGTCCACGAATTACCTGAAGTCGATCGCTACATGTTAGTTAAATTGAATAAATTGATCACTCAGTCGAAACTGGGTTATGAAAATTATGAGTTTGCTACAATTTATAATATGGTCAATAATTTCTGTACACAGGATTTAAGTTCGTTCTACCTGGATTATGCGAAAGACATTTTATATTGTGAAGCACCAAACGGTAAAGAGCGTATGGCCATTCAAACGGTCCTTTACGAAGCATTGGTAAGCTTAACGAAATTGGTTTCACCAATTCTCTCGCATACCGCTGATGAAGTATGGGCGTTCATTCCTGGTGTAACGGAAGAAAGTGTACAGTTGACATTGATGCCTGAAGAAATTTCCATCGATAATGCTGAAGTCATTGAAGAAAAATGGACGGCGTTCATGAATCTCCGTGATAATGTACTAAAAGCATTAGAAGAAGCTCGTAACCAGAAGGTCATCGGAAAATCCCTGAACGCTAAAGTGATGGTATATGTTAATGAAGAAACAAAGAATCTGCTTGATGGTATCAAGGAGAGCTTTGAACAATTATTCATCGTATCCGAATTTGAAATCGCTGGCGATGTGGCAAGTGCCCCATCAGAAGCAGTTAAACTTGAGGATATCGCGATTCTTGTTACAAAAGCAGAAGGTGAAACGTGTGAACGTTGCTGGAATGTTTCGAAAGAGGTAGGTCAAGTGGAAGAGCACCCAACACTCTGCCCACGTTGTGCAACAGTCGTGAAAGAGCATTATGTGAATCAGTAATTTCAAAACGAATGCCGGTCCCTAAATGATGGGATCGGTCAGACTGTAGACAAGCTCAATAAAAACCGGTCCCTATGTAAAGGGACCGGTTTTTTTGTGGGAATGGAAACAGAAAAGGCTAAAATTCATATTGAAAATAGATCATCATCCAAAAGGTATTGTTTTCTTTTCAAATCTGCCCTGTATTCTCCAGGTACAGCTAACAGCCTTTTGTTTTTCGTATTAGTCATTATTTCTAGTTTATGCTACAATTCAAAAGTGAAGATTTGATTAGTTTGGGGGAAAAAATGTGTTTTATTATTTGATTGCCCTTTTGGTCATAGCTCTCGATCAGCTGACAAAATGGATGATTGTGAAAAAAATGGAGTACGGAGAAAGCATTGAAATTATTGAAAACCTTCTATATATCACCTCGCATCGTAATCGTGGGGCAGCATGGGGAATTCTACAAGGTCAAATGTGGTTTTTCTACATCATCACCATCGCTGTCATTATTGGACTTGTCTATTATATTCAGAAAATGGCGAAGGAAAGCCGTTTGCTGGGAGTGGCCCTTGCTCTCATGCTAGGAGGTGCGATTGGTAATTTCATCGATCGTATTGCTCGCCAAGAAGTAGTGGATTTCGTTCACACCTATATTTTCAGCTACAGTTTCCCGGTATTTAATGTTGCTGATGCTGCGCTTTCAATTGGTGTCGGACTGCTCGTGATTCATATGTTTTTAGAAGAAAAAAACGGTAAGGAGAAAGATAATGGATAAAAGGTTATACAGCATCGATGAAACACTAAAAGGAGTCAGGATTGATAAGGCTCTTTCCACTTTGAATGAGGAGTGGTCGCGTACTCAAGTCCAGCAATGGATTAAAGACGACCATGTTTTAGTAAATGGTTTAGCTATTAAGACTAATTACAAATCCGTTCCTGGCGATACGATCGAAGTTACGATTCCAGATCTTGAGGAATTGGATGCAGTGGCAGAGGAAATGAATTTGGATATCTATTATGAGGATGCAGATGTTCTCGTGGTTAATAAACCGAGCGGCATGGTCGTCCACCCAGCACCAGGACATGTATCTGGAACGCTTGTAAATGGATTGATGGCTCACTGCAAAGATCTTTCTGGGATCAATGGAGTAATGCGCCCTGGTATCGTTCATCGAATCGATAAAGATACATCAGGTCTATTGATGGTTGCCAAAAATGATATGGCACATGAAAAACTTGTACAGCAGCTTGTTGACAAAACGGTTACCCGTAAGTATCAAGCAGTAGTACATGGTGTCATCCCGCATGATTTCGGAACGATTGATGCTCCGATCGGACGGGATAAAAAGGATCGTCAAAGCATGACTGTAACAGATACCAATTCTAAAAATGCTGTGACACATTTCCGGGTCATCGAACGTTTCAATGCGTTTACTTTAGTGGAATGCCAGCTTGAAACAGGAAGGACACATCAAATCCGTGTTCACATGAAATATATTGGTTTCCCGCTTGCAGGAGATCCGAAATATGGTCCGAAGAAGACTCTTAATTTAGATGGACAAGCATTGCACGCCGGTCTTCTTGGTTTCGTTCATCCGCGTACAAATGAGTATGTGGAATTCGAAGCTCCAATTCCGGAAGAGTTTGAAAAGCTAATTAATCAATTACGCAGAAGTAAGGATTGACAAATCCGTTTATATGATATATTATAATAATAACTTAACAAGAACCTTTAACACAGTACAGAGAGACTGAGAAGGAAACGGATACGCTAGTGGGATAATTCTACCCATGGCGATAAAATCCTCATGCCTTCTTGGCATGAGGATTTTTTGTTGAAGGAGACCTATCAGTAAAAAGGGATCGAGGTGGCCGATATGTTGAATGAGAAAGCGATAGTACTTGATGAACAGGCCATTAGCAGAGCCTTGACGAGAATTGCCCATGAAATCATTGAAAAAAATAAGGGCATTGAAAACTGCGTCTTAATCGGGATTCGTACACGTGGGATATTCCTCGCTGATCGACTTGCTAAACGGATCAATCAAATAGAAGGTAAGGAAATCGAGCTAGGTGAACTGGATATTACACTTTACCGCGATGACCTCTCGAAAAAGAGCAATGATGGTGAACCCGTCGTAAAAGGGTCAGACATCCCGGTCAATATCAGCGACAAGAAAGTGATTTTGGTTGATGATGTTCTTTTCACCGGAAGGACTGTTAGAGCTGCAATGGATGCTCTGGTGGATTTGGGAAGACCGTCACAAATTCAGCTCGCAGTGTTAGTTGACAGAGGACATAGGGAATTGCCGATACGTGCCGATTTTGTCGGGAAAAACGTTCCGACATCACAATCTGAAAAAATTACCGTTACATTAACAGAAGTAGATGAAATAGATCAAGTCACTATATTAGAAAAATGATAAACATGAAAATTTCATAAAACCCTTTTAAAGACAGTCCAGAGAGGCTGGCAAAGGGGAGTCAATCCGGAGATGTATGCCTATGTATAGGCATGCGCTTTCCGAGAAACCCTCTTTGTATATACTGCAAAGAGGGTTTTTGCGGTTTTGAAGCAATTTTCATGAGGGGGATACCGAAATGCAAGAAACAAAAAGGGATATCGTACTTGATGTCGAGGACGTGCCAAAGGTTGGTCAGTGGATTACGCTAAGCATCCAACACTTGTTCGCCATGTTCGGTGCAACAGTACTGGTGCCATTCTTGGTAGGGTTAAGCCCAGCAGTCGCACTTGTATCAAGCGGCTTGGGTACACTATCCTACTTGTTGATCACAAAAGGTCAGATACCGGCTTATCTCGGTTCATCATTCGCCTTCATTACGCCAATCATTGCGGCAAAGGCTTTAGGAGGACCCGAGGCGGCCATGATTGGCTGTTTCGCAGCAGGGTTCATATATGGGATTGTGGCTTTGATTATCCAAAAAGTCGGATTGCGCTGGTTAATGAATATACTCCCTCCGGTTGTGGTGGGTCCGGTCATTATCGTAATCGGATTAAGCCTTGCCGGAACGGCCGTGGACATGGCGATGTATGATCCACAAGATAAATATAGCGTCACATATATAATTATTGCGCTAATCACTTTAGCGGTAACCATCATCTGCAACGTGTTCTTTAAAGGATTCATTAACTTGATTCCCATTTTAATGGGTATCATAGTGGGGTACGGCTGTTCGGCCGTTGCTGGAATAATAGATTATGGACCGATCAAGTCAGCACAATGGTGGGAAATGCCTGAATTCATGTTTCCTTATGTAACCTATACACCGACCTTCTCATGGGAAGTCATTGCCATCATGGTACCGGTCGCCATCGTCACTTTATCAGAACATATCGGACACCAGATGATACTGAGTAAAGTCGTTGGCAGAAACTTTTTGGAAAAGCCCGGTTTGCATCGCTCGATTTTCGGAGATGGAGCGGGAATCATGATTGGTTCCTTGATCGGTGGGCCACCGCTGACATCATATGGTGAAAATATTGGGGTCTTGACGATGACAAAGGCATATAGTGTGTATATCATCGGAGGGGCAGCGTTAACGGCAATCATCTTTGGCTTTAACGGTAAAATCTCAGCGGTCATAAGCTCGATACCTACTGCGGTGATGGGCGGCATTTCAATCTTACTCTTCGGTATTATCGCATCAAGTGGATTAAGGATGCTGATTGATAATAAGGTTGATTTTGACAAAAAAAGGAACCTGATGATAGCTTCAGTGATCCTGGTGTTAGGGATTGGGGGAGCTTTCGTCCAACTATCGGATACAGTATCGCTTTCCGGAATGGCACTTTCAGCCATAGTAGGAATCCTGCTTAACTTGATTTTACCGGACCGGGAAAAAATATCCGGAGACATTTTTGAAAAATAAGTAAAACTGCATCAAACAATAGATCACCTTTTAAAAGAAGTCCAGAGAGGCTTAAAAGGGTGTTGCTGTAAAGATGGAGGAGAACGGGAAAAAGGTAAAAACCGGTCCCGGTCCTCACAAGTCTTTATAACCTACACCCTGTCCTTAATGGCGGGGTGTTTTTTATGCCCCGCATCACAGTTGTGAAAGGAGCAGGATCGATGAAAAAATTATTGACCATGAACGAATTGACCATAACTGAAATTGAAAGAATTCTACTTGAGGCAGAGGGATTTGCAAACGGATCAAGCTGGAATCCTAAACAACTTACCACTGTTGCCAATCTGTTCTTTGAACCAAGTACACGAACAAAATCAAGCTTTGAAATGGCTGAAAGAAAACTAGGACTGGAGGTCATTCCTTTTGATACCGGTACATCATCCGTGTTAAAAGGTGAAACCTTATATGACACAGTTAAAACGCTTGAAGCAATAGGTGTCAATGCCTTGATCATCCGTCATGAGCAGGATAATTATTTTGACGAGTTGAAAGAGAAGATCACGATTCCAATAATCAATGCAGGGGATGGCTGTGGGAATCATCCAACTCAGTCATTACTGGACTTATTGACGATAAAACAAGAGTTTAAAGGTTTCAAGGATCTGAAGATTTCGATAATCGGGGATGTGAGGCATAGCCGGGTTGCAAAATCGAATGCAGAAGCATTAACTCGTTTAGGAGCGAATGTCGTATTTTCAGGTCCGCCTGAATGGTTTGATAGTACGAACAGCTTCGGAAGTTATGAAAACATCGATCAAGCGATAGCCACATCTGATGTGGTCATGCTGCTCAGAATACAGCATGAAAGACATAATGAAAAATATGATCAGGCAAATCGAGATTATCTGGAAAGTTTTGGGCTAACCAAACAGCGCGAAAAAACTATGAAACCGGACGCAATCATCATGCATCCTGCTCCAATAAACCGCGGTGTTGAAATTGACAGTGATTTAGTCGAATGCAACCGCTCAAGAATTTTTAAACAAATGGAAAATGGTGTGTTCATTAGAATGGCCGTATTAAAAAATGTGCTTGAACAATCCGAAGGGGGAATTATCCATGAAAACTGTCATCAAAAATGGAGTATTGCTAGATAATCAAAACTCATTCAAAAAAGCGGACATTGAAATAGAAGGAAAGATCATCACGAAAATCGGCGAAAACTTGCCAACGGAAAATTGTAAGGTTGTCGATGCAAAAGGGTTACTTGTTACATCAGGGTTCGTTGACCTGCATGTTCATTTGCGCGAGCCGGGCGGAGAGCATAAGGAAACCATCGCAAGTGGAACGCTTGCAGCTGCGAGAGGCGGTTTCACTACGGTAGCCGCAATGCCTAATACAAGGCCTGTTCCTGATACAGTGGAAAATCTTGAAGCGCTTAACCGGAAAATTGAAGAAACGGCTCATGTCCGGGTACTACCTTATGCATCCATCACGATCAGGGAAGCAGGCAAAGAGTTGACCGACTTTGCATCATTAAAACAAACGGGTGCTTTCGCCTTTACGGACGATGGCGTAGGGATTCAAGAAGCTGGGATGATGCTGGAAGCAATGAAAAGGGCAGCCGCGCAAGATATGGCGATAGTTGCTCATTGTGAAGATAATAGCTTAATCAATAAAGGCTCTGTCCATGAAGGAAGATTCTCAAAAGAGCAGGGAATCAATGGTATTCCGTCAGTATGCGAAGCTGTACATATTGCCCGGGATATCCTTTTAGCGGAAGCGGCGGACTGCCATTATCATGTTTGCCACATATCCACGAAGGAATCGGTAAGGACGGTAAGGGATGCTAAACGTGCCGGTATCCGGGTCACAGCCGAAGTTACACCGCATCACTTATTATTGTGTGAAGATGATATACCGGGTCTTGATTCGAATTATAAAATGAACCCTCCATTAAGAGGACGGGAAGATCGGGACGCGTTGATAGAAGGCCTGCTTGATGGGACCATCGATTTTATAGCCACGGACCATGCACCACATACGGACGAGGAAAAAGCGCAGGGAATGCAGCTAGCTCCTTTTGGAATAGTAGGATTGGAGACGGCCTTCCCGTTGCTTTACACCGAATTGGTCAAAAAGGGCATCATAACATTAAAGCAATTGGTCGATTTCATGACGATCAAACCATCTGAAAGTTTCTCCCTTCCATATGGAGAGTTAAAGGAAGGCGCTATTGCAGATATCGTGCTGATCGATTTGGAAACGGAAAAAGAAATTGATAATGAAGAGTTTGCTTCAAAAGGGAAAAATACACCTTTCAATGAAAAGAAATGCTATGGCTGGCCAGTCATGACGATTTCTGAAGGAAAAACAGCTTGGGATAAAGGACGTGTTCAAGGATGAAAAGACAACTTATTTTAGAAGACGGAACGGTTTTCCTCGGGGAAGCATTCGGAGGGGATGTAGAGAAAATCGGCGAAGTCGTTTTTAACACAGGGATGACTGGATATCAGGAGATTCTATCCGATCCATCTTATTGCGGACAAATCGTTACACTAACGTATCCGTTGATCGGAAACTACGGGATAAACCGGGATGACTTCGAATCCATCAATCCAGCGATATCTGGGTTTGTCGTAAAGGAAACAGCAGATCTTCCTTCCAACTGGCGCAACCAGTCATCACTTGATGAATATTTGAAAATGAAGGACATACCTGGAATAAGCGGAATCGATACAAGGAAGCTTACAAGAATCATCAGGAAATCAGGTGCACTTAAAGGAGCGCTCTGCAATATCAATAAAAATGCCGAAGAAGTTGTTTCCCAGTTGAAAGCAACGGTGATTCCTACTAATCAAGTGAAACAGGTTTCAACAAAAGCACCTTATTCAAGTCCGGGCAGAGGCCCGCGGGTAGTTCTTGTTGACTATGGCATGAAGCATGGGATTTTGCGTGAGTTGACGAAGCGCGGTTGTGATGTCGTGGTCGTACCTTATAACGTCACGGCTGAGGAAGTAATGCAATACCATCCAGATGGTGTGATGCTTTCCAACGGGCCTGGAGATCCGAAAAGTGTTCCTGAGACGCTTGAAATGATCCGTACAGTCCAAACAAAAGTGCCATTATTCGGCATCTGCTTAGGCCATCAATTATTCGCGCTTGCAAACGGTGGAGATACGGAAAAATTAAAATTCGGCCATCGAGGTTCAAATCATCCGGTTAAAGACCTTCGTACTGGGAAGGTATCCATCACTTCTCAAAATCATGGATATACGGTCGAAGAGCTTTCCATTGAAAAGACTGACCTTATTGTGACACATACAGCATTGAATGACGGTACGATTGAGGGATTGAGCCATAAAGAATACCCAGCTTTCACCGTACAATATCACCCGGAAGCATCACCTGGTCCGGAAGACGCCAACTACTTATTCAACGAATTTTTACAAATGATCGAAACTGCAACTACCAAGGGGGAAAAAACATGCCAAAACGCACTGATATAAAAAGCATCCTAGTAATTGGGTCCGGTCCGATCGTAATCGGACAGGCTGCCGAGTTCGATTACGCAGGAACTCAAGCATGTATCGCCTTAAAAGAAGAAGGCTATCGAGTAATCCTGATTAACTCTAACCCTGCCACAATCATGACAGACAGTGAAATGGCTGATGCGGTATATATCGAACCGATCACTTTGGAATTTGTGAGCAAAATCATTCGTAAAGAGCGTCCAGATGCCCTGTTACCTACCTTGGGCGGACAGACTGGCTTAAACATGGCCGTTGAATTGGCCGAGTCAGGAATTCTCGAAGAATGCAACGTGCAGATTCTTGGGACGAAACTTTCCGCCATCCAACAAGCGGAAGACCGTGACCTTTTCCGTACCCTAATGAATGATCTTGGTGAACCAGTTCCTGACAGTGACATTATTCATAACTTGGAAGAGGCTTATACATTCGTGGAACGAATCGGCTATCCGGTCATCGTACGTCCTGCCTTCACACTTGGCGGAACAGGCGGTGGGATTTGTGATAACGAAGAGCAACTGATTGAAATAGTAGAAGGTGGCCTGAAAAGCAGTCCAGTTCACCAATGTTTGCTTGAGAGGAGCATCGCCGGATTCAAAGAAGTGGAATATGAAGTGATGCGTGATTCCAATGATAATGCAATTGTGGTTTGTAATATGGAAAACTTCGACCCTGTCGGCGTCCATACAGGAGATTCTATCGTTGCGGCACCAAGCCAAACATTAAGTGACAGAGAGTATCAAATGCTTAGAAATACGTCTTTGAAGATTATCCGTGCCTTAAAAATTGAAGGTGGATGTAATGTTCAGCTTGCACTAGATCCAAACAGCTATCAATATTACGTCATTGAAGTGAACCCAAGGGTCAGCCGTTCGTCGGCACTTGCTTCAAAGGCAACTGGATATCCGATTGCAAAGCTTGCAGCCAAGATAGCGGTTGGTTTGACGCTTGATGAAATGATGAACCCCGTTACAGGCAAAACCTATGCAAGCTTTGAACCGGCACTGGACTATGTCGTTACAAAAATCCCGCGCTGGCCTTTCGATAAATTCGAAAGTGCGAACCGTAGGCTCGGTACACAAATGAAAGCGACCGGAGAGGTCATGGCAATCGGCCGTACATTCGAAGAATCCATTTTAAAAGCTGTGCGGTCCCTTGAGGCGGGTATATACCATCTTGAATTGAATGACGAGTTTGAGGATGAAAAAATAGAGAAACGGATCCGAAAAGCTGGAGATGAACGGTTGTTCTATATCGGTGAAGCATTAAGAAGGGGGAAAACGATCGAAACCATTCACGAATGGAGCCAGATCGATTTATTCTTCTTGCATAAGTTGAAAAAGATAATCGACTTTGAAAAGGAGCTTAAACAACATTCCTTTAATTGTGAAGTTCTGCAAAAGGCTAAAGAACTAGGTTTTTCTGACAAAACAGTTGCAGAAATATGGGAAGTTCCCGAAATCGACGTTTATGAGTATCGGAAAAAGCAAGGAATCATCCCTGTTTATAAAATGGTGGATACATGTGCGGCGGAATTCGAATCGGAAACACCATATTTTTATGGAACATACGAAGATGAAAATGAATCCATCGTCACTGACAAGAAAAGTGTCATTGTACTGGGGTCTGGCCCAATTCGGATAGGGCAAGGGGTAGAGTTTGATTATGCCACCGTACATTCGGTCTGGGCAATCAAAGAAGCCGGATATGAAGCGATCATCATCAACAACAATCCCGAAACCGTTTCGACGGATTTCAGTATCTCCGACAAACTTTATTTCGAACCATTGACACTTGAAGATGTCATGCATGTCATCGATTTGGAAAAACCGGAAGGGGTCATCGTCCAGTTTGGCGGACAGACAGCGATAAACCTTGCAGATGGACTTGTTGAAAGAGGTGTCAAAATCCTTGGTACTTCACTAGAAGATCTGGATAGGGCAGAAAATCGCAATAAATTCGAAAAGGCCCTGAAGGATTTAGACATTCCTCAGCCGAAGGGTAAAACCGCTACATCGGTTGATGAAGCAATCGTCATTGCAGATGATATTGGTTACCCGGTATTAGTAAGGCCATCGTATGTTCTTGGAGGAAGAGCGATGGAAATCGTCTATAAACAAGAAGAACTGCTGCATTACATGAAAAATGCCGTAAAAATAAATCCAGATCATCCGGTTCTGATTGACCGTTACTTGACGGGGAAAGAAGTTGAAGTCGACGGGATTTCCGATGGCGAAACGGTCGTCATCCCAGGAATCATGGAGCATATTGAACGGGCTGGCGTCCATTCAGGTGATTCAATTGCAGTCTATCCGCCCCAAAATTTAACGGAAAAACAAAAAGAAGTAATCATTGACTACACGACCAGATTGGCAAAAGGCTTGAATATAGTTGGTCTCCTGAATATTCAATATGTCATAAGCAATGAAGAAGTGTATGTTATTGAAGTGAATCCACGTTCAAGCCGAACGGTTCCATTCTTAAGTAAAATTACGAATGTGCCGATGGCTAACTTAGCGACGAAGGCCATCCTGGGCCATTCGCTTGAAAGCCAAGGTTATCAATCCGGATTAGTCGCAGAACAAACCGGGGTTTATGTGAAAGTGCCAGTCTTCTCTTTTGCGAAATTAAGAGGTGTGGACATCTCACTCGGACCTGAAATGAAATCGACTGGTGAAGTAATGGGGAAAGATAGCACGCTTGAAAAGGCTTTATATAAAGGGCTCGTCGCTTCCGGCTTCAAAATTAAGGGACATGGCTCGGTCTTATTGACGATATCGGATAAAGATAAGCAAGAAGCACTCGGTTTAGCAAGACGCTTCCATAATGCCGGTTTCAAGCTGATAGCTACCAGCGGAACTGCTGCCCTAATGGAGCAATCCGGCATCCCGACTGCGATTGTCGGCAAAATTGGCGAAGAAGGCAGAAACCTATTGGATGTTATCCGAAACGGGGAAGCGCAATTTGTCATAAATACTTTGACCAAAGGAAAGCAGCCGGCGCGTGATGGTTTTAGAATCCGACGTGAATCGGTTGAAAATGGCGTGACATGCCTAACATCCCTCGATACGGCAGAAGCCATTTTAAGGGTGATAGAATCCATGACCTTCTCGGCAGAAGCCATGGGGAAAACGGAAAAAAGTCGTGAGGTGAGCTATATATGATCAAGAAGGAAAGAATGAAGGTGTTAACTCATAAAGAACTGGCTCCATCCATCTTTGAGCTTACGCTGCAAGGTGAACTGGTTTCAGAGATGAAACAACCAGGCCAGTTTGTCCAGGTCAAGACAACAGAAGGCGCAGAGCCATTGTTAAGACGCCCGATTTCAATTTCTTCTTATAACAGCAGTGAAAAACAGTTCACGATGATATACCGGGCTGAAGGGAAAGGAACGACGCTATTATCACAGCGGAAGCAGGCTGAAGCGGTCGATATCCTTGGCCCTCTTGGTAACGGATTTCCCGTTCATGAAGCAAAAGAGGGAGAAACGGCGTTATTGGTTGGTGGTGGGATTGGTGTCCCGCCCCTATATCAATTATCACAGATGTTGGTTGCCAATGGCGTAAGAGTAATCCATGTATTGGGCTTCCAGACGAAATCAGCCATCTTTTATGAAAAAGAGTTTAGTGAATTAGGTGATACCCATATTGCCACAGTGGATGGGTCATATGGGACAAAAGGATTTGTTACGACTGTGATCGACAAGCTGGAGCAGGAGTTTGCAACGATCTTTTCATGTGGGCCGACGCCGATGTTAAAAGCGTTGGAAGCAGGCTATGGTGAGAAAAGGCTTTACCTTTCCCTTGAAGAAAGGATGGGTTGCGGCATCGGTGCATGCTTTGCCTGTGTGTGTCATACAGGAGATGATCCAACTGGTTTCAGTTACAAAAAGGTATGCAGCGATGGACCCGTATTCCGGGCAGGAGAGGTGATATTATGAGCAGACTTTCAGTTGAGTTACCAGGATTACACTTAAAAAATCCGGTCATGCCAGCATCTGGCTGCTTTGGATTCGGCCGCGAATACAGTCAATTTTTCAACTTGGATATTCTTGGGGCGATCATGATTAAAGCGACAACTCCTGAGCCGAGGTTCGGTAATCCGACTCCGCGTGTTGCTGAAACCTCTTCGGGTATGCTGAATGCCATCGGCCTGCAGAATCCAGGGTTAGAAAAGGTAATCAGTGAAGAACTGGCTTGGCTAGGTGGGTATGATGTTCCTATCATCGCTAACGTTGCCGGTTCTCAAATAACGGATTATGTAAAGGTTGCCAGTGACATAAGTAAGGTGCCGAACGTAAAAGCACTTGAATTGAATATCTCTTGTCCTAATGTAAAAGAAGGCGGCATTGCTTTCGGTACTGTGCCGGAAGTTGCCAAAGAGGTAACCAAAGCCGTTAAGGAAGTATCTTCGGTACCTGTATATGTGAAGCTTTCACCGAATGTCAGTAATATTGTCGAAATGGCCAAAGCAGTTGAAGAAGGCGGGGCCGATGGATTGACAATGATAAACACATTAGTCGGCATGCGGTTGGATTTAAAAACCGGCAAGCCGATCCTTTCAAACAGAACGGGTGGGCTATCGGGTCCTGCAATAAAACCGGTCGCACTCCGGATGATTTATGAAGTAAGCCAGCAAGTATCCATTCCCATAATCGGAATGGGTGGAATCGCGACAGCAGAAGACGTCATTGAATTTTTCTATGCAGGTGCAAGTGCTGTTGCGGTGGGAACTGCCAACTTCGTCGATCCTTTTGTATGTCCGACAATCATCGAGGAATTACCGAAATTGTTGGATGAGCTTGGATTTGACCATATTTCAGAATGTACGGGAAGGAGCTGGAAGCAGAATGAAGCAGTCACTAATTATCGCCCTTGATTTTCCCGACCTACTTCAAACAGAACAGTTCCTGAGTCAGTTTCCTTCGGAAAAACTAGCTGTAAAAGTAGGCATGGAATTATTTTATCAAAATGGACCATCCATTATTTCCTTCGTAAAAGAACGAGGCCATGATGTGTTTCTGGACTTGAAGCTTCATGATATCCCGAACACGGTCAAAATGGCCATGGCAGGTTTAGCAACTTTAGGTGCGGACATGGTCAATGTACATGCAGCTGGTGGTCAAAGGATGATGGAGGCGGCTATAGAGGGCCTGGATAAGGGAACGCCTGCAGGGAAAAAACGTCCGTTATGCATAGGGGTTACCCAACTGACAAGCACGTCACAGGAACAAATGAACAGTGAGCAAAACATTGCAGGATCTTTGGAGGATTCGGTTCTCCATTATGCAAGTCTTACTCAATTGGCAGGATTGGATGGCGTTGTTTGTTCCACTCATGAGGTAAAGAACATACATGAACGCATCGGCCAAGAATTTTTAACAGTCACGCCTGGAATAAGAAGTGCAGGTGGACTTACGCATGATCAAAAAAGAATTGCCACGCCAAAACAGGCAAGGGATTTTGGAGCGGATGCCATCGTCGTCGGGAGAGCGATAACGGGGGCTAAAGATCCATTAAAGTCCTATTTGGATATGAAAGCAGCTTGGGAGGGAATATCATGTTAAATCAAAAGATAGCCGAACATCTATTAGAAATAAAAGCAGTGTACCTTCAGCCGAATGATCCCTTCACTTGGGCATCGGGTATTCAATCGCCCATTTATTGCGACAACCGCTTAACCCTTTCTTATCCGGAGGTTCGCAATGAAATTGCGGAAGGATTAAAAGGATTGATTGAACAGCATTTCCCTGAGGCTGAACTCATTGCAGGCACAGCAACTGCCGGCATTCCGCATGCAGCCTGGGTGAGCGAAAAGTTAAATGCACCGATGTGCTATGTTCGCTCCAAAGCTAAGGAGCACGGAAAGGGCAATCAAATCGAAGGCCGCGCTGTTCCAGGACAAAAAGTGGTGGTTGTAGAAGATTTGATTTCAACCGGTGGCAGCGTAATTACAGCTGTTAACGCGCTTAAAGAAGCTGGCTGTGATGTTCTTGGAGTCGTTTCGATCTTTACGTACGAATTAGAAAAGGGAAAAGAGAAATTCGAAGCTGAAGGCATCACAAACCATTCCTTGAGTGACTACTCGACTTTGATCAAAGTCGCTAATGAAAAAGGGTATATCACAGCAGATGAATTGGAAAAGCTTAAAAAGTGGCGGGAGAATCCGGCAGATACCGCTTGGATTTCAGCATAAAAATAGAGGTGACGCAATCATATGGGATTGCGTCACCTCTATTTTTTTATATACGAATCAATCCTTTACCGCTTCCTTTAAACGAATGACGATATCGGGGTCTGGGGTAATATATATGGTTTGCTGCTGTTCATAGATGACGAAACCAGGCTTTGAACCATTCGGTTTCTTCACATGGCGAACTTGTGTGAAGTCAACGGGTACTGAACTTGATAGTCTAGCTTTACTGAAGAAAGCTGATAATACGGCGGCCTCTTTTATCGTTTCTTCACTTGGTGTTTCATTTCGAATCACCACATGCGATCCAGGGATATCTTTGGTATGAAGCCAAATTTCATCCCGGCGTGCGAACTTATTCGTAAGGTAATCATTTTGTTTATTATTTTTCCCGACAAAAATGAGATCACCATCTGTAGCATAATAGGTTTCAAGCTGCGGTTTTGCATTGGCAGGTTTTTTCATGCCTTTTTTCTTTTTTTGCCGAATGTATCCTTCTTCTTGAAGTTCTTCGCGAATTTCCTCTATATCTCTAGGTGATGCCGATTGGAGCTGCTGATGCAAAGCTTCGAAGTATTTCAATTCCAACTTTGTTTTTTCGATTTGTTCTTGGACGACTCCGACAGCGTTTTTGGACTTTTGGTATCTTGAGAAGTACTTTTGTGCATTATCGGATGGATTTTTTAATGGGTCAAGCGGGATGATGACCGTACTTTGTTCTTCATCATAATAATTGACGACTTCAATTGCCTTCATGCCTTTTTTCATTTGATATAGGTTAGCTGTAAGCAGCTCACCGAACAACTGATACTGTTCCCCACGTTCCGTATCTTTCAACGTCCGTTCGAGCTTCCCGATTTTTTTTGAGTTCTTTTCGATTTCATTAGAAATGAAACGTTCGACATCCTGGCTTTTTTGCTTAACTCGATCTCGTTCTGCCTTTCCGAAGTAAAATCTGTCGAGCATCTCGCTTAATGAAGAAAACGTACGCTGTTTTCCTGTCAGGTGCTCGAGTGAAAGCATATAAAAAACTTCTTTATTGCCATCTTGTTTGATGGTTGCAGCATATTTTTGTTCCGAGATTTCCTTGATCAGACTTGAAAAAGCTGAAGGAAGGGTTGTGCTGTTGGCCAATCCAGCCCGGTAAACGGCTTCCTTTGCAACTAAAGGTGAAATTCCCGAGAAGTGGGCAACGAGCTGTCGATCAAGTTTTCCTGCATTGAAGTCAATATTCTTCCTGATATCGTCCTCAGTAGCCTGGAAGGGATTATCCTTTTCTTGCGCAGGAGGAACCTTATATTCCTGTCCTGGCAATATGGCACGATAACTGTTCACGGCATAAGAGACATGCTTAATGCTGTCCAAAATCATATTCCGTTCCTTATCAACTAAAACAATGTTGCTGTGACGGCCCATGATTTCAATGATTAACTGCTTTTGAGAAACATCACCAAGTTCGTTGCGGCCCTTCACCTCAAAAATGATCATCCGATCAAGTTCATGCTGATAAATATCTTCTATTGTGTAGCCTTCGAGATGCTTCCTAAGAAGCATACAGAACATGGGTGCCTCTTTTGGGTTTTCATAACTTTCTTCCGTCAATTGTACCCTTGAATAACTTGGATGGGCTGATAATAAGAGTTTATGGTTCTTACCCCCAGCACGAACAACCAATATTACTTCATTTTTGTAAGGCTGATGTACCTTATTGATTCGTCCACCTTTTAATAAAGCAGCGATTTCTTCCGTCATCGCTTTCGTAAATAATCCATCAAATGACATTCTATTTTTACTTCCTTTACATAAGATTTTCTAAGATACTCATTACTTTTTTTATCAATATATAAGAGGCTAGCCATATATGCTGCAATCACAAATTTAGTGGAACTAGGTGAAAAGCTGGAGTGGGCAAGTTCAGATATATTGAATGGATGTTTTTTTAAAAAAGTTCCTGTTATAACGAGCAAAATTTGCCGATTTCATCATGCATTCATGACTTTTGTCCACTATTTCAATTTTGGATCTTTCTTCTTTCCGCAATTCTGTTTAATTATAGCATTATTTTGGACGAGTCTGAATAATCATGGAAGAAGAGCAGGTTGTTTTATGTATCGGTAAGCGGGCAGGTGTTGGATGAGTCAAGCCAAGAAGCGCCTGTTTTGAGATGTATACAGGGGCCTATTTCATTCTATTCAAAGGGATGTGTGATACTTGATGGAGTTCAAGGAAATGAATAATCAAGAAATGGAGAAAGCGCTTCAAACAAACGTTACACACGGTTTGGACGATGATGAAGTAAAGGACAGGCTGCGAAAGCATGGTTATAACGAATTGAAGGAAGGGGAAAAACAGTCAGCCATTCTTTTATTTTTCGCACAATTCAAAGATTTCATGGTTATAGTTTTACTTGCAGCGACCTTGGTCTCTGGGATTTTGGGTGAATATATCGATGCGATTGCCATCATGGCGATTGTTTTTTTGAATGGATTACTCGGTTTTTTTCAAGAACGGAAGGCTGAAAAGTCACTGGATGCCCTAAAGGAAATGGCGGCACCGCAAGTCAACGTACTTCGGGATGGTCACTGGCTGAAAATCCCTTCGAGAGAAGTCGTTGTGGGGGATATCCTGAAGTTTTCCAGCGGTGACCGAATTGGCGCCGATTTGCGGATTGTCGACCATTCAAGCCTTGAAATCGAAGAGTCGGCACTTACCGGCGAGTCACTCCCGGCTGTTAAATGTTCCGATCCAGTGATGAATGAGGTCGATGGTATCGGTGATCAAGAAAATATGGCTTTTATGGGAACGATGGTTACAAGAGGGAATGGGGTCGGAATAGTTATCGCTTCCGGAATGAACACGGCGATGGGCAAGATTGCCGACCTGCTTCAAACGGCAGAAACAAAAGAAACGCCACTTCAACGGCGGTTGGAACAGCTGGGTAAAATTTTGATCGTCACGGCTTTGATATTAACGGTTATCGTCGTGCTGACTGGCGTCATTCAAGGGCATGATCTGTATACGATGTTTTTAGCCGGGGTATCTTTGGCTGTTGCGGCGATTCCTGAAGGTTTGCCAGCCATTGTGACTGTAGCCTTGTCTTTGGGCGTTCAGCGTATGATTAAACAAAAAGCGATTGTCCGTAAGCTTCCTGCAGTCGAAACGCTTGGTTGTGCAACGGTTATTTGCTCAGATAAAACTGGTACACTGACGCAAAACAAAATGACGGTAACGAAAGTTTGGAGCGGGGGGAAAACTTGGGATGTCAGCGGGACTGGGTATAATCCTGTAGGGGAGTTTTCTTTACGGGGAGTTTCAGTCGCTCCAAAAAACCATAATGCCTTGCTTCAAATCATTACCTTCGGAATGCTCTGTAACAAAGCTGAGTTAAATGAGAATAGAAAACAATATGTATTAGACGGTGATCCAACAGAAGGAGCGATGTTGGTCGCGGCAATGAAAGCAGGTTTGACGAGGGAACACCTATCAAAGAGGTTTACAATAGTCAAGGAGTTTCCATTCGACTCGAGCCGCAAAATGATGAGTGTCATAGTGAAGGATGATAAAGATAACCATTTCGTCATTGTAAAAGGGGCCCCTGACGTATTGATCGCTCAGTCCGATACGATTCTTTGGGAAGGAAAGTCGGAAATATTGAATCGCGATAGTAAGGAAAGGGTGCAACAGGACATGAATGAGCTTGCCTCACAGGCACTTCGAATGATTGCCGTTGGTTATAAACCCCTTTCAAAAGGACAGATTTTGCTTCATGAAACAGAAGCAGAACGCAATTTGACCTTTATGGGACTGCAGGGCATGATTGATCCTCCACGACCGGAAGTTAAGCAGGCAGTTAAGGAATGCCGGGATGCAGGAATCAAGACAGTCATGATTACTGGCGATCATGTAATAACCGCAAAGGCAATAGCCAAAGAGCTTGGTATTTTAAAAGGAAAAGACCGTGTACTTGAAGGACGGCAATTGGCCGACATGGAAGTCGGTGAACTTGAGGAATTAGTGGAAAGTGTTTCGGTATTTGCCCGCGTTTCCCCTGAACATAAGTTGAAAATCGTAAAAGCCTTGCAAAATAAAGGACATGTCGTTGCCATGACAGGGGACGGTGTCAATGATGCACCTGCAATAAAATCAGCGGATATCGGTATCTCCATGGGTATCACCGGGACTGATGTCGCTAAGGAGGCATCTTCCTTGATATTGGTTGATGATAATTTTGCAACCATTAAATCGGCCATTAAAGAAGGCAGGAACATTTATGAAAACATCAGGAAGTTCATCCGATACTTGCTTGCTTCCAATGTTGGGGAGATTTTGGTCATGTTTTTTGCGATGCTATGTGCCTTGCCCTTACCTTTGATCCCAATCCAAATCTTATTCGTGAACCTTGTTACGGACGGACTTCCTGCGATGGCGTTGGGATTGGATTCGGCAGAAGAGGATGTGATGAAAAGAAATCCCAGAAATGCTAATGAAGGTGTTTTCGGCAGAGGCCTTGGGTGGAAGATCATCTCACGCGGTTTTCTGATTGGAATTTCAACACTAATAGCATTTTATGTGGTATACCGTGCAAATCCGGATAACCTTCCTTATGCACAAACAATCGCGTTCGCTACCCTTGTTCTTGCTCAACTAATACACGTTTTCGACTGCCGAAGTGAACGTTCGATATTCTCGAGAAATCCATTCGGTAACCTCTATCTAGTGGGTGCGGTACTGTCTTCTCTCTTATTGATGCTTGCAGTCATGTATGTGCAACCTATGCAAACGATCTTTCATACCGTACCGATATCAGGAAGGGATTGGCTATTAGTAGTAGGAATGGCGTCCATCCCAACTTTTTTACTAGCTGGTACCTTTTTAGCAAGAAAAGTGCAATGAAATATGTTATAATCTTTAAGGTGGTAGAGTTTTGCTCTATTGCCTTTTTATTTTTGTAGTCTTTTATTTGAAAGCTAAAGCGTTTAAGCTGTTAGCTGATATATAATGAATGTAAACGCCAAATTACTACATTTTGTTTGATAGGAAGTGGAACCATGGTTACCAGTATGACGGGCTATGGAAGAGACGAAGCTGAAAACGACCAGGTCAAGGTTCTAGCCGAAATTAAGACGGTGAACCATCGTTTTTGTGAATATACAATTCGAATGCCGCGCCAGCTTCTGGTTTTGGAAGAAAAGCTGAAGAAAAAGGCGAATCAATACATAAGAAGGGGACGGGTGGAAATCTTCATTACAGTGGAAGGTGAGAGCCTGGTTTCCAAAAAGGTGAAGATCGATTGGGATCTAGCTAATCAGTATGTGAATTTGATGGATGAAGTCAAGGGAAAATACAATCTCGAAAGTTCCATTACATTACAGGATATGCTGCAGCTTGAATCAATTTTCATCACGGAAGAAGTACCGGTGGTTCCTGCCGATTTGGAAGCCCTGTTATTGAAGGCTGTCACTGGGGCCTTGGAAAATCTGAAAAAAATGCGGACTCAGGAAGGTCAGGAACTGGTCCTGGACATGAACCATCAGCTTAAAAAGTTTGGTGAGATTGTAGCTGGGCTCAAAAATTATGCACCTTCTGTCGTCGAGAAATATAAAGCCCGGTTGGAAGTCAAACTAGCTGAGTTGGCAGACGGATTGATTGAAGAAAGCCGTATTGTGACTGAAGCGGCCATTTTTGCTGATAAATGTGATATAAATGAAGAACTGACGAGACTTGAAAGCCATATACAGCAATTTTCAAGGACGCTAACCCATAGTGAACCAATTGGTAGAAAACTTGACTTCCTAGTCCAGGAAATGAATCGGGAAGTTAATACGATTGGATCAAAGGCTAATGATTCGGCCATTACCAAAGAAGTGGTGGAAATGAAAAGTCTGCTTGAAAAATTAAAAGAACAGGTTCAAAATATCGAGTAGTCGGTTTATGATGTACGTAACAAGGTGACAATAGATATGAATGGGGGACAAAAATGTCAATTAAGCTCATTAATATTGGTTTTGGGAATATCGTTTCCGCAAACCGGATCGTATCCATCGTGAGCCCTGAATCGGCTCCGATTAAAAGGATTATCCAAGACGCCCGAGATCGCGGATCCTTAATAGATGCTACATATGGTAGAAGAACCAGGGCCGTTATAATTACAGACAGCGACCATGTCATCTTATCCGCCGTTCAACCGGAGACGGTTGCCGCACGGCTTCAAGATAGAGACGACAGCGTAGAAGAGGGGTAACTGAAACAATATGAGAGAAAAAGGTTTATTAATCGTTTTGTCCGGTCCATCCGGTGTAGGTAAAGGGACAGTAAGGAAGGCAATTTTTTCTCAGCCTGGAACGGCATTTGAATATTCAATTTCGATGACGACAAGGCTGCCTCGCCATGGTGAAGTGGATGGAGTGGACTATTTCTTCAAAAAACGTGAGGAATTCGAAGCACTGATCCAAGAAGGCAAACTGCTTGAATATGCTGAGTTCGTCGGTAATTATTATGGAACACCTGTGGATTATGTCCGTGAGACGATTGATTCCGGAAAAGATGTTTTTCTGGAGATTGAAGTTCAAGGAGCTAAACAGGTTCGGGAGAAATTCCCTGAAGGACTTTTCATTTTCCTTGCTCCCCCAAGCCTGACAGAACTCGAGAGCCGTATCGTTACACGCGGCACCGAGACGGAGGAAGCTATAAAAGGCCGGATGAAAGTGGCCAAGGAAGAGATAGAACTTATGGATCTATATGATTATGTTGTTGAAAATGATCATGTGGATGCCGCATGTGCTAGAATTAATGCAATTGTAATTGCCGAGCATTGCCGTCGGGAAAGAGTTGCTGTTTTATATAAAAAAATGTTGGAGGCGGAATAAACTATGTTATATCCATCAATTGATTCTCTATTATTAAAAATCGATTCTAAATACTCACTTGTATCAGTAGCAGCTAAACGTGCCAGGGAAATGCAAATTAAAGATAACTGCCTGATGACTAAACCGGTTTCTCATAAATCAGTAGGCCGTGCACTAGAAGAAATTCATTCTGGTAAATTGACTTACGATAATTCTTACGAAGAAGAAAACTAAGAGAACACATAAGCTTGACCTATCGGGTCTGACACCCTAAAGCAAACAGGATGCGTTACATTTGGAAAGTTGCTTCCTTCCTGCGGCCAAGGTGTCAGGCCTGTTTGTTTTGATTTTCCAAAGTAAAGCTGACGGAAGGCAATTCATGAAGCAAAGATATGGAATATATAAAGAAACCATATGTAATTGCGCATATCAAATGAAATTTCTTCTGTTATCCTTCATAATTAAGAAAAATAGAATGTATAGTTAGGGGAAATTTGCATGCTTATCGATAAAAAAGTACTTCTTTGTGTCACCGGCGGAATTGCTGTATATAAGGCTGCTGCCCTGACCAGTAAATTAACACAGGAAGGTGCGCATGTAAAAGTGATCATGAGTGAATCGGCACGTCAGTTCGTGACTCCGCTAACCTTTCAAGCACTTTCGAGAAATGATGTGTACACAGATACATTTGATGAAAAGGATTCTTCGGTCATTGCCCACATCGACTTGGCAGACTGGGCGGATATCAACCTTGTGGCTCCAGCTACTGCGAATGTTATTGGTAAGATGGCCAATGGAATCGCGGATGATATGATCACAACTACACTTCTGGCGACGGAGGCACCTGTTTGGGTAGCGCCGGCAATGAACGTGCACATGTACGCCCACCCAGCGGTTCAGAAAAATATGGAGACGCTTCGTACATTCGGATATCAATTCATTGAACCTGGTGAAGGATATTTGGCATGCGGATATGTAGGGAAGGGGCGATTGGAGGAACCGGAAACGATCGTAGAACATCTCAAACATTATTTCGGTGAATTGAATTCACAGCACATGCCCCTTAAAGGGAAGAAATATTTGATAACGGCAGGACCGACTCGTGAAGCAATCGATCCGGTGCGCTACGTGACGAATCATTCCAGCGGGAAAATGGGCTATGCCCTGGCTGAGCAGGCAGTAGAACAGGGTGCTGATGTGACATTGATTACTGGTCCTGTGGACTTGACGCCGCCTTCCAAGGCTAAAGTCATACCTGTGGAATCGGCCGCAGATATGTATGATGCGGTTTTCAATCATTTCGAGACTAGTGATGTCGTAATCATGACGGCTGCAGTGGCTGACTATAAACCGAAGTTTTATCATGTTCAAAAGATGAAAAAACAGCCAGGGGAAAATGTGATTGAATTTGAACGGACGAAGGATATTCTTATGGAACTCGGTGAGAATAAAACCCATCAGTTTTTAGTGGGATTTGCGGCTGAAACGAACAACGTTGAAGAATACGCAAGAGGGAAATTAGTGAAAAAAAATGCAGATATGATCGTTGCCAATAATGTTACCGTAGCGGGGGCAGGCTTTGGAACGGATACGAACATCGTGACCATTTACGATAAGAATGGAAGTGCAGTCGAACTTCCCAAAATGAGTAAAGCGGATATAGCTAAAAGCATTTTGGCAGAAGTATCTCGCATGCAAAAGGAATGATGTCTTATGGATATTGCATCCGTCATTGTGGATGTACCTGCTAAACAAACGGATCGAGAATTTGACTATCGCATACCTGAAAAGTGGAAACAAGTCATCAAACCCGGAATGCGGGTCATCGTGCCATTTGGTCCAAGAATGGTGCAGGGATTCGTCACCGGTTTAAAAGCTACAAGCGATTTTGCAAAATTGCGTTCTATAAAAGAACCGATGGATTTGGAACCCATCCTCAATGATGAATTGCTTCAGCTGGGTGACTGGTTGACCAAAGAGGCCATGTGTTTTAAAATATCAGCTCTACAAGCCATGCTTCCGGCAGCGATGAAAGCGAAGTATGAAAAAGTGATCAATGTCATTGAAGATAAAAGGAACGAGCTCCCGCCATTCATGCAAAGTCTTTTCGGAAAGAATGATTCACTATCCTGGAAGGAAGTTATTGAAGGTGAGAATGCCTCCCTTTTTCAAAAAGAAATACAAAATGGCAATCTAGAGCTAGTCTATAATGTGAAAAACCGTCTTAATAAGAAGACGGTACGGGTTATTAAATCTTTGCTTTCCACTTCGGAACTGAAAGAAATGGCGTCAGCACTTTCCGGTCATGCAAAAAAACAACAAGAACTACTTCAATATTTTATTGAACATCAAGAACCCGTTCCTTTAAAAGAATTACTTGAATCGACCAACACATCAAGCAGTACCGTCAAATCCTTAGTGTCAAAAGGGGCATTGGCGGAAATGGATCAGGAAATATACCGTGACCCTTATGAGAATCGTGTATTCGAAAAATCCAATCCCTTTACATTAACAGATGAGCAAGCAGCAGCCTTGAAACCAATCCAAGAGAAAATACATCATGATGAACATGATGTTTTCCTTTTATATGGTGTAACCGGGAGCGGGAAGACGGAAGTGTATTTGCAAGCCATTGCCTCTGTCATTGAAAAAGGGAAGGAAGCCATCATGCTGGTGCCTGAAATCTCCTTGACTCCACAAACGGTGAAGAGGTTCAAGGAACGCTTTGGTGAGCAGGTCGCAGTCATGCATAGTGGTTTGTCGGTAGGTGAAAAATATGATGAATGGCGGAAAATTCACCGAAAAGAGGTAAAAGTGGTGGTGGGCGCCCGTTCAGCCGTGTTTGCTCCTTTTGAAAACCTAGGACTGGTCATCATTGATGAAGAGCACGAATCCAGTTATAAGCAAGAAGAAACGCCTCGGTATCATGCCAGGGATGTTGCCATTGAAAGAGCAAAATCATATCAATGTCCGGTTATTCTTGGTAGCGCCACTCCTACACTAGAGTCCTTTGCACGAGCCAAGAAAAACGTCTATGAATTACTGACACTTAGTCAGAGGATGAATAAAAATGCATTGCCTGCTGTGGACATTGTAGATATGAGGGAAGAACTAAGAACGGGAAACCGTTCCATGTTTTCGGAGCTGCTCTTTACCAAACTGAAAGACCGGCTTGAAAAGGGTCAGCAAACTGTCCTGATGCTAAATAAACGGGGGCATTCATCCTTTGTAATGTGCCGAAGCTGCGGATTGGTCATCAACTGCCCTAATTGTGACATTTCACTCACCTATCATCGCTTTAATGATATAATGAAATGCCATTATTGTGGATTTGAAGAGGGGATGCCTTCCGTTTGCCCAGAATGTGAAAGTGAACATATACGGTTCTTTGGTACAGGCACTCAAAAGGTTGAGGAAGAGCTTGCGAAAATCCTCCCTGATGCACGAGTAATAAGGATGGATGTCGACACAACAAGTAAAAAGGGTTCGCATGAGCGGTTGCTGAATGCCTTTGGTGAAGGGAAGGCAGATATATTACTAGGCACCCAAATGATTGCAAAGGGCCTTGATTTTCCTAATATCACTCTTGTTGGAGTCCTTTCAGCTGATACGATGCTTCATTTACCTGATTTTCGTTCTTCGGAAAAGACCTTCCAGCTCCTGACACAGGTCAGCGGAAGGGCAGGACGCCATCAACTACCGGGAGAAGTAGTCATCCAGACCTATACACCTGAGCACTACAGCATCGAGCTTTCTGCCCTGCAGGATTATGATGCTTTCTATGAACGGGAGATGCATCTCCGCAGGCAAAGTCATTACCCACCCTATTATTATGTTGTCCTTATAACCGTTTCACATGAAGATTTAATGAAAACAGTGAGTGTTACTGAAAAAATTACCAATTATTTAGGTTCTCGATTGAATCGGGATTCTATCGTTCTCGGTCCGGTTGCTTCGCCCATTAGTCGAATCAACAATAGATATCGTTATCAATGTCTGATAAAATACAAACGAGAGCCGGAGCTTACTCAGCATTTACGGACACTTTTAGAGCATTATCAAAAAGAAACGGCTCAAAATCATCTGCAGATTTCTATAGATTTAAATCCACAGATCATGATGTAATTGTTTAAGAGTTGGATGATTGCCGCGAGCTTTTCTTAAGCTTGCGTTTTTATATAATGAAGTGTTGTTTTTCATATCTAGGAGGGTACCTTTAATTTTGGCTATTTTACCGATTGTCTTGTTTCCTGATAAAATTTTACAACAAAAATGCGATAAAATAACAAGTTTTGATAAAAAATTGGCAAAGCTGTTAAATAACATGTACGAAACGATGGTAGAAGCGGATGGTGTTGGTATTGCGGCACCTCAGGTTGGCGTGAAAAAGCAAGTTGCTGTCGTCGAAATAGAGGAAGGATCAGGTGCAATCGAACTGATTAATCCAGAAGTGCTGGAAATGAAGGGCGAACAGACTGGTGTTGAAGGCTGCTTGAGCTTCCCGAGTTTATACGGTGAGGTATCGCGCCCATACCGCGTCAAGGTTCGGGCACAAGACCGAAAAGGAACTTTTTTCGAGATAGAAGCGGAGGATTTCCTCGCAAAGGCCCTTCTGCACGAAATCGATCATTTGCAAGGTGTTTTATTCACTAGTAAGGTTTCCCGCTATATTTCGGAAGAAGAGTTAGAAAGGTTTGAAGAAGAATGACAAAAATTATATTTATGGGAACACCGGACTTTTCAGTTCCAGTGTTGAAAAGAATCATTGATGAAGGATATGACGTAATTGCTGTCGTCACACAGCCCGATCGTCCAGTTGGCCGAAAAAAGGTACTAACGCCGCCGCCAGTTAAGGTCGAAGCCGAGAAGCAGGGGATTCCCGTTTATCAGCCCGAAAAAATCCGTGAAAAAGAAGAACTTGAAAAGATCATTGCATTGAATCCTGACTTAGTGGTGACAGCAGCTTTCGGACAAATCCTTCCGAATGAATTGCTGGAAGCCCCTAAATACGGATGCATTAACGTACATGCTTCCCTGCTCCCTGAACTGCGTGGAGGGGCGCCCATCCATTATTCGATTTTACAGGGGAAAGAAAAGACAGGAATTACCATTATGTATATGGCGGAGAAATTGGATGCCGGGGATATATTGACTCAGGCGGAAGTTACCATAGAGGAAGAAGATAACGTCGGCACATTACATGATAAATTAAGCATGATAGGGTCGGATTTACTTGCTGTGACACTGCCGAAACTTTTAAAGGAAGAGTTACACGCGATTAAGCAAGATGAGAATAAAGCGACTTTCGCACCTAACATTAAACGGTCGGAGGAAAAAATCGACTGGTCGAAAACAGGGGAAAACATCTATAACCATGTACGTGGCTTGAATCCTTGGCCTGTTGCCTATACGACCTTAAATGGGGCCATTTTAAAAATTTGGCAGGCGAAAAGACTGGAACATGGCAATCAGGCAGTTCCGGGCACGATTATTGATGTACGAAATGATGGTTTCATTGTTTCGACTGGCAATGAGACGGCGATACTAGTTACTGAACTGCAGCCTTCAGGGAAGAAAAAAATGCCGGCGAAAGATTACTTGCGTGGAGCCGGATCGTTCATTAAAGCAGGCATGAAGTTAGGAGAACAAAATGAAGCAAACTAAAAAGGGAGTACGTGAAATCGCTCTCGATATTTTGGAATCTGTAGAGAAAAACCAATCCTACAGTAACCTACTATTAAACAACCTGATTAAAAAGCACCAGTTATCCGCTGTGGACAGTGGTTTGCTTACAGAAATAAGCTACGGGACCATACAGCGGAAGATGACTTTGGATTACTATTTGAATCCGTATATTAAACAACCCAAAAAAACGCAAAGCTGGGTCATCAATTTACTTAGGCTTTCCGTTTATCAAATGGTTTATTTAGATAAAGTTCCAGATCATGCGATTATTTTCGAGGCTGTCGAAATCTCTAAAAAGCGTGGGCATAAGGGTACATCATCAATGGTCAATGGCGTGCTCCGTAATATTCAAAGAAATGGTGTTCCTTCTCTTGATGATATCAAAGGCGATATTGAACGGCTATCCATCGAAGTAAGCCATCCAGCTTGGCTGGTCAACCGCTGGGTAGAGCAATTTGGGTTTGAAAAAACCAGGGAAATGTGTGAAATCAACCTTACTGCACCATTGCAGACGGGACGAGTGAATTTAAAGAAGATTTCACGCAGTGAATTGATCAGCATATTAACGGAAGAAGGATATGACGTTGAAGCGAGTGAAGTCGTTCCCGAAGCCATCGTCAGCTATAAAGGTAATCTAGCACATTCTGAAAGCTATAAATTGGGGTATTTATCAATTCAGGACGAAAGTTCAATGCTTGTTGCCCATGCGTTGGGTGCAAATGAAAATGATGCTGTACTCGATTGCTGTGCTGCACCTGGGGGGAAAACGACTCATATCGCAGAAGGCTTAACCACTGGACAGGTATATGCGCTTGACCTTCATGAGCATAAGGTAAAGCTCATCAAAGAGCAGGCAGAGCGTCTAAAACTGAGAAACAATATTAAGACAATGGCACTTGATAGCAGAAAAGTGCAGGAACATTTTAATAAAGAAGGGTTTGACCGGGTCTTGATCGATGCACCATGCTCAGGATTGGGAGTGATGCGCCGGAAGCCGGATGTAAAGTACACAAAAACAAAAGATGATATAATGAAACTCTCAAGTATACAAAAACAATTATTGGAAGCTGCTGCCCCACTTGTAAAGCAAGGCGGACGGTTAGTATATAGTACATGTACGGTGGATAGAGAAGAAAATGACAAAGTTGCTGCAGCATTTTTGGAAAACCATCCGGATTTTGAAAGCGATGCATCCTTGTCCTCAAGAATGCCAAAAAGCGTTCAGCCATTTATCGAGGGCCATACGTTGCAAGTTTTTCCGCAATATTTTAGCAGTGACGGATTCTTTATTGCGAGTTTCAGAAAGAAGGTGCTGTAATGGCAGAAATTACTAAATCATCCAGAGTAAGAAAAGACACAACACCAGAAAAACCATCGATTTATTCATTAGAGCTACATCAGATTAAGGAATGGCTCATTCAAAATGGCGAGAAGGCATTCAGGGCCGATCAAGTTTATGACTGGCTTTATAAAAAGCGTGTCTCTAGTTTTGAAGATATGTCCAACCTTTCGAAATCTTTACGTGATAAGCTGGAATCCCAATTCACATTCACAACATTGAAAACTTTGATTCAACAAACGTCCAATGACGGAACGATGAAGTTTTTATTTGAACTCCAAGATGGATATTCGATTGAAACGGTGTTGATGCGCCATGAATACGGAAACTCCATTTGTGTGACAACACAGGTTGGTTGTAGAATTGGCTGTACCTTCTGTGCATCTACACTTGGCGGTTTAAAGCGAAACCTAGAATCAGGGGAAATTGTTGCTCAGGTCGTTAAAGTACAGCAGGCACTTGACGAAGTGGAAGAACGTGTTAGCTCTGTGGTTATCATGGGTATCGGTGAACCATTCGATAACTATGATAATATGATGTCATTCTTGAAGAATATTAACCATGAAAAAGGCTTGAACATCGGAGCACGTCATATTACCGTTTCTACAAGTGGAATCATTCCTAAGATCTATAAATTTGCAGAAGAAAGCATGCAAATCAACTTTGCTGTTTCCCTGCATGCACCGAACACGGAATTGAGAAGTAAATTGATGCCGATCAACAAAGCCTACAAACTACCAGACTTGATTGAGGCTATCAAATACTATACAGAAAAAACAGGGCGCCGTGTAAGTTTTGAATATGGTCTATTCGGTGGCGAAAATGATACAGTGGAACACGCCGAAGAATTAGCTGATTTAATAAGCGGGATAAAATGTCATGTCAACTTAATTCCGGTTAACTATGTACCGGAGCGCAACTATGTTCGTACACCTCGGGACCAAATTTTTGAGTTTGAAAAAACATTGAAAAAGCGCGGCATTAATGTAACAATCCGAAGGGAACAAGGCAGTGATATTGACGCAGCCTGCGGCCAGCTTCGGGCCAAGGAGCGCAAAGAAGAGACGAGGTGACCCTATGAGGGCAATATTTAAAACAGACCGTGGAAAAGTCCGCCAGCATAATGAAGATAATGGCGGAATCTTTAAGAACTCGGAAGGCGTTCGCCTTGCCATCGTTGCAGATGGCATGGGCGGCCACCGTGCCGGGGATGTAGCAAGTGCAATGACGGTTGACCTTCTGAAAAAGGGCTGGGAGGTATCCAGTGGGATCGAAACGGCAAATGATGCCGAGGACTGGCTGAAACAGCAAATCTTCTTGGTCAATCAGTTGCTTTTTGAACATGCCGAAGCGAATACAGAATGTAAGGGCATGGGAACCACCATTGTTGCAGCCATCTGTACTGACAAGTTTGCGACGATTGCCAACATCGGGGATAGCCGTTGTTATTTGTATAATGAGAGTGGTTTTAAGCAGGTCACGGAAGATCATTCACTTGTTAACGAATTGGTTCGTTCTGGGCAGATAACGAAGGAAGATGCAGAAAATCATCCACGAAAAAATGTTTTATTACGAGCCTTGGGGACTGAAACGCAAGTGGAGATGGACATCACGACGGTCATCTTCGAAGAAAGTGATTTACTTTTGCTTTGTTCGGACGGTTTAACGAATAAAGTGAGTGAACAGGAACTTGAAGAAACCGTTACCAATGGACAGCCTCTTGAAGAAAAGGCGAATTCATTAATAGATAAGGCCAATCACTACGGTGGGGAAGATAATATCACCCTTGTGCTTGTTCAATTTACTGATGAAAGCGAAAGCAGGTGAATTGAATGTTGATTGGTAGAAGAATCAACGGCCGCTATAAACTGATCAAAATGGTCGGCGGCGGCGGTATGGCGAATGTTTACCTTGCAAGGGATATGATTTTAGATAGGGATGTTGCATTGAAAATCCTTCGCATGGATTTCAATAATGACGAAGAGTTCATCAAGCGCTTCAATCGGGAAGCGCAATCGGCAACCAGTTTGGCCCATCCCAATATCGTAAGTATTTATGATGTTGGTGAAGAAGATTCCATCTACTATATTGTAATGGAATACGTGGATGGTTTTACACTTAAGCAATACATACAAAAGTATTATCCCATACCAGTTGAAAAAGCGTTGGATATCATGAAGCAAATCACGGCAGCGATTTCGCATGCCCATCACAATGGGATTATACATCGTGATATCAAGCCACAGAACATTTTGATTGATAAAGAAGGAACCGTCAAGATTACGGACTTTGGAATTGCATTGGCCTTAAGTGCAACAAACATAACTCAGACGAATGCAGTCTTAGGCTCCGTTCATTACTTGTCTCCAGAACAGGCTAGGGGCGGGATGGCCAATAAGAAATCGGACATTTATTCACTTGGCATCGTCATGTTTGAATTACTGACGGGGAGATTGCCTTTTTCGGGTGAATCTGCCGTTTCGATAGCACTTAAACATTTACAATCGGAAACTCCATCACCAAAACGCTGGAACTCTGAAATACCTCAGAGCGTGGAAAATATTATCTTGAAAGCGACAGCCAAAGATTCATATTACCGCTATGAAAGCGTAGACTCAATGGAAGATGATATTCGTACGTCGCTGAATCCTGAGCGTTCAAACGAGCTGCCGTTTGCGATACCTGAAGATCATGATGCAACTAAAGCCATTCCGGTCATTACGGATGATCAGCTTTCAAGTGTTGATGAGACAATCATAAGAGGGCCGGAAAAAAACACTCTAGTCTATGCGGACGATGGCGAAAGTGAATCAGAAGAAGACATTAAAACGAACAAGAAACTGAAGAAACAAAAGAAACAGAAAAAACAAAAAACGAAGTCTAAACAAAAAGATAAAAAACGAAAGAAAATGCCAGCCATTTTGGTGACCATCTTTTTGGTTCTCGCGCTGCTTGCCGTTTTATCTGTCACTGTAGGACCTTCCCTATTCGGTTCGAAGGAAGTGACGATCCCTGACCTTAAAGGGAAAGAGTTGGAAGATGCCATTACTGAATTGCTTGAATTGGATTTGGTCATCGGAGATACGATCGAGATTGAAGATGAAGAGGTTGAATCGGGCCTGGTGATCAAAACCAACCCTAAGGAAGGAAGGACGGTCAAGGTAGGTGCAGAAATCCATATTTATCAAAGTATTGGTAAAGAAACGATATCATTATCCAGCTATGAAGGAAGACATTACTCTGATGTTAAATCCCTCCTTGATAAAATGGGCTTCAAAAATATTAGCGTGACCGAAAAATATGATGACAGTGCAGCCGGTACAATCATAAATCAAACGCCTTCGGGTGCCGCTGAAATCGTCCCATCCGAGACGGAGCTTGAGTTAACGGTGAGCAAAGGGGAAGATTTATTGAGTTTAAAGGACCTGACAGGGTTCAATGAAGCTGGGCTTAATGATTATTCCAACGAAAGTGGAATAAAGATCGATGTGGAAGAAGAAGTCTATGATGATTCCGTCGCTGAGGGGCTTGTCATCTCGCAGTCACCTGAACCTGCTACAAAGGTGGAAAGAGGCAGTACGGTGAAAGTCGTCCTTTCAAAAGGGAAAGAAGAGATCCCTCCTAAGAATGTAACGGAGGAAATCAAGATCGAGTATGATCCGATTGAGCAAGGCAAAGCGCAAAAAGTACAAATTTTCATAGAGGATATCAACAATAGCATGACCGAGCCTAAAGAATCATTCTTTATTGTGGAAGATGCCAAGCGAACGATTGAATTAACGGTTTCCCCAGATAAGAAAGCCGGATATAAAGTCATGCGGGACAATCAGGTCATCATTGATCAAGCCGTCTCTTATCCCGACTAAATTTAATAATTAGGAGTGTGGTTATGCCCGAAGGAAAAATTATCAAAGCATTAAGTGGATTTTATTATGTCCTTGATGGAGAAGAGGTCTTTCAATGCCGCGGACGGGGAGTATTCAGGAAAAACAAGATTACGCCACTTGTTGGTGATTATGTGGTTTTCCAAGCGGAAAATAAAACGGACGGGACCGTAACCGAAATAAAACCGCGAAAGAATGAATTGATTCGTCCGCAGATATCAAATGTAGACCAAGCCATCCTTGTCTTTTCAGCAGTTGAACCTGATTTCAGTACAGCATTGCTTGATCGATTTCTCGTGCTTATCGAAGATAACGAAATCGAACCCATTATTGTCGTGACGAAACTGGACTTGGTTACTTCTGAAAACCGAAAGAAATTGTCTCAGTATATCAAAGACTATCAGAAACTAGGATATACGGTACTGGAGACATCGTCCGTTACCGCTGGAGGGATTGAAGAACTAGTTCCGTTTTTAGAAGGAAAAACGAGTGTTTTTGCCGGTCAGTCCGGAGTTGGGAAATCATCTTTACTGAATGCGATCAATCCTGAATTGGCTTTAAAGACAGATGATATTTCATCACATCTAGGACGCGGAAAGCATACAACGCGTCACGTTGAATTGATTCACATTGGTTCTGGACTTGTCGCGGATACACCGGGATTCAGTTCACTTGAATTCATGGAAATGGAAGCTGAACGTTTATCCTATTGCTTCCCGGAAATGCATAAGCATGGGGAAGACTGTAAATTCCGGGCTTGCTTGCATGATAAAGAACCGAAGTGTGCCGTAAAGGATGCGGTTGATGCCGGTGAAATTCCGCGTTATCGATATGAGCATTATATGCAATTCCTAGAAGAAATTAGAGATAGAAAGCCGAGGTATTGAAATGGTTAAAATTGCGCCATCCATTTTATCAGCTAACTTTGCAAAATTGGGAGAAGAGATTCTGGATGTGGAAAGGGGCGGAGCGGATTTCATCCATGTAGATGTCATGGATGGTCATTTCGTGCCGAACATTACGATAGGCTCGCTCATTGTCGATGCTATCAGACCGGTGACAAAGCTTCCGCTTGATGTTCACTTAATGATTGAAAAACCGGATCTTTATATCGAGGCGTTTGCTAAAGCGGGAGCCGATTATATAACTGTACATGTAGAGGCATGCACTCATTTGCATCGGACGATACAATTAATTAAATCTTTTGGTGTAAAGGCAGGCGTTGTGCTTAACCCAGCCACTCCAGCTTCCTTGCTCCAACCTATAATCGAAGATATTGACATGGTGTTGTTGATGACAGTTAACCCAGGTTTTGGCGGGCAAAAGTTCATCAAATCCGTACTGCCAAAAATTGCTGAAGTGAAGGCGATGGCAGACATGTATAATCAGAATCTGGAAATAGAGATTGATGGTGGAGTAAATGAAGAAACGGCTAAACTTTGTATTGAACAAGGGGCAACAGTTCTAGTGGCCGGTTCAGCAATATATAATCAAGAAGATCGCCACGCAGCGATTCAAAAGATTCGGGGAAAGTGAGATAAAGTCGACATTATCATATTCATATGATAGTGATCGGCTTTTTTTAACAATGTTATAAAAGCAGCTCGGATATGAATATACGTAGAAAAGGAAGATGATCATGATTATTAGTATAATGGCTGGAGGTCCAGAATGTTTGTTGCCGGATTTGACGAGATATAAAGAGATGACTGATTTTTGGGTTGGGGTTGATAGGGGAGTATGGTCCTTGCTGGAAAAAGGTATCGAACCTAAGTGTGGGTTTGGGGATTTTGATTCAGTCTCGGAAGATGAATACAGGAAAATTGAACAAAGGCTCGAACACATCAATCTATATTCTTCCGAAAAGGATGAAACGGATTTAGAAATCGCATTTAAATGGGCAATAAATCAAAAACCAAGAGAAATTCATATTCTGGGCGCTACAGGGGGGAGAATGGATCATTTTCTCGGTAATATCCAGCTGCTCCAAAAAGAAAGTGTCCTCCCAAATCATGCCGATATTGATATATACATAGTCGATCAGCAAAATATATTCACAGTAAAGACAGCAGGCTCATATCAGGTCACTGCTTTGAAAGATAAGAAGTACTTGTCATTGCTCCCTGTTACGGCAAAAGTCACTGGTATTACACTATCGGGCTTCAAATACCCATTGAGTGATGCAAGCCTTGAAATAGGTTCGACACTCTGTATCAGCAATGAACTAATTTCCGAATCTGGGAATGTTTCATTTGAGGAAGGCATATTAATGGTGATAAGAAGCAGTGATTAAAATTCATGCTTAGAGCAGATTCGGATATAATTACGATCATCCTATATCCGCTTAAAAGCTTATGTTGTAATAGAAAAATTCCACTTCATCTTAATTTGTGGGATGCAAAGAGGAGGAGCATGATGAAATTTTATACGATTAAATTGCCAAAAGTTCTGGGCAGTTTGGTAAGGGCTATGCTCGGAGCGTTTAAAAAAGGCTGATACTTATCACCATGACACCTCTCAAATTCAGGGAGGTGTTATTTTTCGGGATTTCTGGGGGATAATGAAAGGGGTGGCCATCCATTAATGGGTGATGACTTCTTTTCTTGATGCAACTAGAGACCTGATCAATGAAATTATTAACCATCCCCATTAAAAATGCCAGCCATTTCAAGTAAAAAGGCATCCTTAGAGGATGCCGTAACATTATACGCGTTCTACTTTGCCCGATTTAAGAGCTCTTGCAGAAACGTATACACGTTTAGGTTTACCGTCAACTAAAATACGTACTTTTTGAAGGTTAGCGCCCCATGTACGCTTGCTAGCGTTCATTGCGTGAGAGCGGCTGTTACCAGAACGAGTTCTTCTTCCAGTGATTACACATTTACGTGCCATGTTAAATTCCCTCCTAACTACAACAAGCTTAAGTTTTCGCAGTCGTCTTAAGTCTTTGTAAAATACTTTAATAATTTATCATACCTACCGGGAGAATGCAATACTTCAGTTAATTACTTTCAAGAAAAAAACCTTGACATACATACTTTAAAATTGAATTATATTAAGTACCGTACGACATTTACTTTTAAAACCATAGACATTATAGTAAAATGTCTTTAGTTGATTGATTTTTTGGGAGGGAAAAGAAAATGTCTATCGAATTACAAACGAAATATGGACAAATTGATATATCTAATGATGTTATCGCTACTGTAGCAGGCGGCGCAGCTGTGGATTGCTACGGAATTATAGGAATGGCTTCCAAAAAACAATTTAAAGACGGCATAGCCGAAATTTTAAGAAAAGAAAACTTTACTAAGGGTGTAATAGTCCGTCAAGAAGAGGAAGAAGTTCATATCGATATGTATATTATCGTAAGTTATGGAACAAAAATCTCGGAAGTTGCACATAACGTGCAATCAAAGGTGAAATACACTCTGGACAAAACTGTAGGATTATCGGTTGAATCCGTTAACATTTTTGTGCAGGGAGTTCGTGTGACGAACCCTTAAGTATAGGAGGAAAGTTTTGTGTCAATTACAAGTTTAAACGGAAAGCGCTTTGCAGAAATGATCATTCAAGGTGCCAATCATTTAGCGGCTAATGCCCAAATGGTTGATGCATTGAATGTTTTCCCTGTTCCAGATGGAGATACTGGAACGAATATGAACTTATCGATGACTTCCGGAGCGAAGGAAGTGCAAAATAACGTCCAGGAACACATCGGAAAAGTGGGTACCTCCCTTTCTAGAGGACTGCTAATGGGCGCTCGCGGTAATTCGGGTGTAATCCTTTCACAACTTTTCCGCGGTTTTGCTAAAGCGATTGAACATAAATCGGAAATCAATAGTGAAGAATTCGCCGAAGCATTTGAAGCAGGAGTTCAGACAGCTTATAAAGCTGTAATGAAACCAGTTGAAGGAACGATTTTAACGGTTGCAAAAGATGCTGCCAAGCAAGCGGTTTCATCAGCGGCCAAGCACCAAGACCTCATTCAGGTAATGGAAGAAATCGTCACGGAGGCTAATGCTTCATTAAAACGCACACCGGATCTTCTTCCCGTTTTAAAAGAAGTAGGAGTAGTTGATAGCGGCGGACAAGGGTTGGTATTCGTATATGAAGGCTTCCTTGCTGAGCTGAAAGGTGAAGCCCTTCCAGTACGATCTGCGAATGGCCCAAGCATGGATGACTTGGTCAGTGCCGAGCATCACATGAATGTACAAGGACATATGAACACGGAAGATATCGTATTTGGCTACTGCACTGAATTCATGGTCCGATTGGAAAGTGAAAAACTTGCCAATAAACCGTTTGACGAAGAAAAATTCCGTAATGATTTAAGTGAATACGGAGATTCGTTGCTGGTCATCTCAGATGATGAAGTTGTCAAAGTACATATTCACTCAGAACAGCCTGGAACGTGTCTGAATTATGGACAGCAATACGGTAGCTTGATCAAACTCAAAATCGATAATATGCGCGAACAGCATACTGCGATTGTAGGTGAAACGAATACGCAGCTCCAAACGAAACCGGCAGCGAAAGATAAATTCGGTGTAGTGTCTGTAGCAATGGGTACAGGCATCAGTGAGCTATTCAAAAGCATCGGCGCTAAGTCTGTCATCGAAGGCGGACAAACGATGAACCCTAGCACCGAAGACATTGTAAAAGCAGTCGAAGAGGCATATGCAGAACATGTCATCATCTTGCCTAACAATAAAAATATCATTATGGCAGCCAATCAAGCTGCAGATGTCCTTGGTGATCACGTGATTGTCATTCCATCGAAAACAGTACCACAGGGGATGGCTGCATTATTGGCTTTCAACCCATCCCTGGATGCTGCCGAGAATAAAAAAGTGATGATTGAAGCCCTTTCACATGTGAAAACGGGCCAGATTACTTATGCTGTCCGGGATACCAACATTGACGGCCTTTCAATTGAGACCGGAGATTTCATGGGAATTGCTGAAGGAACCATCAAAGTGAAGGATAAAGACATGACGCAGGCGGCAAAAAATCTTCTTTCTGAGATGATTGACGAAGATTCCGAAATCCTGACCATCTTATATGGAGAAGATGCACCTACAGAAGAAGTCGAAGGTCTAGTTGCGTTTTGTAATGAGAATTTCGAAGATGTTGAAGTGGAAGTCCATAATGGAAAACAACCATTATATTCTTACATTTTTTCAATTGAATAAGAGAAGCATCATGAAGATAAGGGAGACTGATCCGTCTCTTTGATTTGAAGGATTCTGAAAAAATAAAAGGCAATAAACTGCATATGTCATTAGGCTATGCAGTTTTATTTTTTTTGAAATAAAAGATTAAAAACAGCATGATTGGAATTACGTTATATTTGGCGTTATTATTAAACCATCTCCCAGTGTTTCCCTTGGGTTCAGTTCTAAAGAAGGAGGAGCAACTCATGAAATTTAGAAGTGTATTCGATATAATTGGCCCTGTTATGATCGGCCCCTCTAGTTCCCATACTGCAGGAGCTGCAAGAATAGGGAGGGTTGCCAGGAATTTATTCAACCGGGAACCCAAATGGGCCCACATTTCCTTTTACGGTTCGTTTGCCAAAACCTATAAAGGCCATGGAACGGATGTGGCCATTGTCGGAGGTTTGCTTGATTTTGATACATTTGACGAGAGAATTAAAGAATCACTGGAAATAGCCCGCAAAAAGAAAATCAAAATTACATTCCGGGAAGAGGAAGCTGTCCCGGAACATCCCAATACAGCAAAAATAACGGTGGGTGATGATGATGGTGAACTTGAACTTGTCGGAATTTCGATTGGCGGGGGAAAGATTGAAATTGTCGAACTGAATGGGTTTAAATTGAGGCTGTCCGGCCACAACCCAGCCATACTCGTCGTTCATGATGACCGATTTGGTGCCATTGCCAATGTTTCTAACATTTTAGCCAAGCATCAAATCAATATTGGCCAGATGGAAGTTTCCCGTAAAGAGAAAGGGAAGATGGCCTTGATGACCATTGAAGTGGATCAAAACTTGGAGGATCAAGTCATTGATGAAATTACAGCTCTCCCTAACATTACTCAAGTAGCGAGGATTGTTGATTGATAAGGGCAATCGTTTCCACTTAGGAAGGAGAAGATATCATGTTTCGTAATGTAGCGGAATTAGTAGAGTTAGCTGACTCAAAGCAGAAAAAAATATCAGCACTGATGATAGAACAGGAAATGGAAGTTACCGGAAAAAGTCGCGAACAAATCATTTACCAGATGGGAGTCAACCTGGATGTGATGGAGCAGGCTGTTGAAAAGGGACTTCAAGGTGTAAGGTCCGTTTCCGGCCTGACGGGCGGGGACGCAGTCCTTCTTCAGAATTATATAAAATCCGGAAATTCCTTATCCGGTGAAATGCTGTTGGATGCGGTCAGCAAAGCCGTGGCAACAAACGAAGTGAACGCAGCGATGGGAACCATTTGTGCGACACCCACTGCCGGATCAGCGGGTGTGGTGCCTGGAACCCTTTTTGCATTGCAAAATAAATTAAAACCGAGCCGGGAAGAGAAGATTGAGTTCCTCTTTACAGCAGGAGCATTTGGTTTTGTCGTAGCGAATAATGCCTCGATCTCAGGTGCTGCGGGAGGCTGTCAGGCGGAAGTTGGTTCGGCTTCAGGCATGGCAGCGGCAGCCATCGTGGAAATGGCAGGAGGAACACCTGCGCAAAGTGCAGAAGCTATGGCAATCACTTTAAAGAACATGCTTGGTCTTGTATGTGACCCTGTTGCTGGGCTTGTGGAAGTCCCTTGTGTGAAGCGGAATGCCATGGGGGCAGCCAATGCTATGGTTGCCGCTGATATGGCGTTAGCGGGGATCACAAGCCGTATACCATGTGATGAAGTGATTGATGCGATGTACAAAATCGGACAAACGATGCCATCTGCTCTTAGGGAAACTGCACAAGGAGGATTAGCGGCTACACCAACTGGACGGGAGTTGGAAGCGAAAATCTTTGGCATACCGCTGAATAAAAAGTGAAATCCAGTCTACATGACCCCATAACAACAGTAAAAGGCATTGGGGATGAAACGGCTTCAGCTTTGAAGGAAATGGAGATCCATACCGTCAAGGATCTCCTGGAACACCTTCCTTATCGCTATGAAGATTACAGATTGAGAGATTTAGAAACGGTCGAGCATGAAGAGAGGGTTACCGTAGAAGGAAAGATTCATACGGTGCCCACGTTAGGGTACTTTGGGAAGAAAAAATCCAGGCTTACGATTAAATTATTGACTGGGAGATATTTAATAAATGTCATTTTTTTTAACCAGCCATATCTAAAGTCCAAGCTTGCGATAGGCGAAAACGTAACAGTAACTGGAAAATGGGATCGTCATCGTCAAACCATCACAGGCTCGGAGTGCCACGTTGGGAATCATAGCCGGGAGAAAGAGTTCGAACCTGTGTATTCAGTGAAGGGCAGCATTACGGTTAAAGGGCTGCGCCGCTTTATCTCCAATGCTTTTTCTCAGTATGGGACCATGATAGAAGAAAATATGCCCCCGCAGTTATTGGCGACATACAAACTGATGCCACGTAATGATGCTCTTCGTACCATGCATTTCCCTCTATCGGCTAATGATATTAAGAAGGCTCGACGCCGTTTTGTGTATGAAGAATTTTTATTGTTTCAACTCAAAATGCAGGCGCTTCGTAAAGTACAGCGAGAGCAGTCAAAAGGAATAGGTCAAAAATTTGATGAGGGGCTTGTGGAAGCATTCGTTGAAACTCTACCTTTCCCTTTGACGAACGCTCAAAATAGGGTCGTCGAGGAAATATTGACTGATATGAAATCTCCTTACCGGATGAATCGACTCCTTCAAGGGGATGTTGGATCAGGAAAAACGGTTGTTGCCGCCATATGCCTGAAAGCGGCGATTACAGCTGGTTTTCAAGGCGCACTTATGGTGCCAACGGAAATCTTGGCCGAGCAGCATACGCAATCATTGAAGGGCATGTTGGAACCGATTGGAGTAAAGGTCGCCTTGTTGACCAGTTCGGTAAAAGGCAAAAAGCGCAAGGAACTGTTGCAAATGCTTGAATCCGGGGAGCTCGACCTTTTGATAGGAACGCATGCATTGATACAGGAAGAAGTGAATTTTCGGAACCTCGGTCTTGTCATAACGGATGAACAACATCGTTTTGGAGTGGAGCAGCGTCGGATCCTTCGTGAAAAAGGTGCAAATCCGGATGTTTTATTCATGACGGCCACACCGATTCCGCGCACGCTCGCAATAACGGTATTTGGTGAAATGGACGTCTCCACGATAGACGAAATGCCTGCCGGGCGTAAAGCGATAGAAACCTATTGGGCGAAACACCAAATGCTTGACAGGATATTAACTTTTGTCGAAAAGGAATTAAAAAAAGGGAGACAGGCCTACGTCATCTGTCCCCTGATTGAGGAGTCCGAGAAACTGGATTCTTTACAAAATGTTCTAGATGTACATGCTATGCTTACGCAGTACTTTGCGAACAGGTACAAAGTGGGGCTCATGCATGGGCGCCTGCCAGCGGATGAAAAAGACGAAGTCATGCAGCAGTTTAGTGCCAATGAAGCGCAAATCCTTGTCTCTACTACGGTTGTGGAAGTTGGAGTGAATGTTCCTAATGCAACGGTAATGGTCATCTATGATGCGGAGCGATTTGGACTTTCCCAGTTGCATCAGTTACGGGGAAGAGTTGGACGGGGAAGTGACCAGTCATTTTGCATTCTCTTGGCAGATCCAAAAACGGAAGTCGGCAAGGAACGGATGAAAATCATGACTGAGACGAATGATGGCTTTGCCCTTTCGGAGAAAGATCTGGAACTCCGAGGCCCTGGTGACTTCTTCGGCAAAAAACAAAGCGGCCTTCCTGAGTTTAAAGTAGCCGACATGGTCCATGATTACAGGACGTTGGAGGTGGCAAGGATGGATGCTTCAAAATTGATTGCTTCACAAAGCTTTTGGCATTCCCCGGAGTATTCACCGTTACGGAGCTATTTAGAGGAAACGGGCGTATTTACGGGAGAAAAGCTGGACTGAACCAAAAAATCTATTAGCAGATTGCGAGAAATTGCACAATATCTTGCAATCTGTTTTTAAAATATATATACTACTATTAGTACCTAGTCATAATACTACGGATGGTGACCTTCAAATGCGAATAAATAAGAAGGAACGCCAGCAATTATTAATCGAAACGATTAAACAGAATCCTTTTGTAACGGATGAGGAGCTGGCTGAAAAATATTCGGTGAGCGTCCAGACGATTAGGCTCGACCGTCTTGAATTATCGATACCGGAGCTGCGTGAGCGTATTAAAAACGTGGCCGAAAAAAAATTCAGTGACGAAATCAGGGCTTTGCCTTTGGATGAAATCATCGGGGAAGTAATTGACCTTAATTTAGATGATAATGCAATTTCGATTTTGGATATAAAAAAAGAGCATGTCTTTAAGCGGAATGGAATTGCAAGGGGACATCATCTTTTTGCCCAAGCAAATTCATTGGCTGTAGCGGTCATGAATGATGAACTGGCATTAACTGCAAAAGCGTCCATTTTATTTACTCGTTCTGTGAAGGAAAATGAAAGAGTGGTAGCTAAAGCGAAAGTTAAAAGCGTGGACCACACCAACGATCGTTCCGTGGTGGAAGTCAGAAGCTACGTGGGCAATGAACTGGTTTTTAAAGGCGAGTTCGATATGTATCGCTCTTAACTTTCTAGTAAAGGATGAAAGAACATGAAGATAACAATAGATGCAATGGGTGGCGACAATGCTCCCAAGGCACAGGTTTTAGGAGCGATGAAAGCTGTCGAGACTTTTTCCGATGTGGTAATCACCTTGGTAGGCAATGAAAACGAGATTAACCAATACTTAACAAAACATGACCGAATAAAGGTTGTACATACAGATGAAAAAATATTAAGTACCGATGAGCCTGTTCGTGCGGTTCGCCGCAAGAAAAGTGCCTCAATGGTATTGGCTGCACAACAAGTGGCTGACGGGGAAGCAGATGCATGCATTTCTTCCGGCAATACGGGTGCGTTAATGGCTGCTGGCTTGTTCGTAGTTGGAAGGATAGACGGCATTGAACGTCCGGCATTGGCACCAACCCTTCCGACAATCGATGGCAAAGGTTTTGTCCTACTTGATGTAGGTGCGAACTCCGATGCGAAACCGGAGCATCTGCTTCAATTCGCCATAATGGGTTCTGTTTATGCCCAAAAAGTGCGTGGGATTGAAAAGCCCCGTGTAGGACTTCTGAATATCGGTACAGAAGAGAAAAAAGGTAATGAACTGACGAAGCATACTTTTACATTGCTGCAGCAATCATCGGAGATATCCTTTATAGGTAACGTAGAGGCCAGGGACCTCCTAAATGGGCCGGCAGACGTTGTCGTTACGGATGGTTTCACGGGAAATATGGTGTTGAAGACACTTGAAGGTACAGCGATGGGTGTTTTTAAAATGGTGAAAACGGCCTTGATGAGCAACTTGAAGAGTAAGTTGGCGGCAGCAATGGTGAAACCGGAATTAATGGGCCTTAAAAATCGCATGGATTATTCGGAGTATGGTGGTGCAGGCCTATTCGGTTTGAAAGCTCCTGTCATTAAGGCGCATGGTTCTTCAGATGATAACGCAATCTATAATGCAATACGCCAGACTCGCGATATGGTGGGCCATGATGTCATACCGGTGATTGCAAAGACGATAGAAAACAATAATAAATCATAGAGGCAGGGGAGTAACAAATGGGTAAAATTGCTTTTGTCTTTCCAGGACAAGGATCACAGTCAATAGGAATGGGCCATAGCTTGTTTCAGCAAAGCGAGCGTGCTCAGCAAATTTTTCGCACTGCGGATGAAAAACTTGATTTTCCACTTTCCGAACTTATCTTTAATGGCACACAACAAGAATTAACGGTAACCTATAATGCACAACCAGCGTTATTGACAACCAGTTATGCATTGGTCAGAGCTTTGGAAGAAGCCGGAATCAAACCCGATTATACTGCAGGGCATAGTTTAGGTGAATATACGGCTTTAGTGGCATCTGGTGCAATTTCTTTTGAAGATGCCGTGTATACTGTGCGCAAGCGTGGTGAGTTCATGGAAGCTGCCGTGCCGAATGGTCAAGGCTCAATGGCAGCGATACTAGGAATGGATCGTGACGCTCTTTCTGAAGTGACAGCTGAGGTAACGGCAACAGGTGAATCCGTTCAACTAGCCAATATAAATTGTCCAGGACAAATCGTCATTTCAGGCACATCAGAAGGGGTTAAACTTGCAAGTGAAAAAGCCAAGGAGAATGGGGCAAAACGAGCACTTCCTCTTGAAGTGAGTGGACCGTTCCATTCGGAATTGATGAAGCCAGCTGCAGAAAAGTTACAGGGTATCCTTGATGAAGTGAGCTTCAAACAGGCAGAAATTCCTGTCATATCAAATGTAACGGCCAAGCCGATAACTGCTCCAGCTGAAATTAAAGAAAAATTAATCGAACAGTTGTATTCCCCAGTACTTTGGGAGGATAGTGTGAAAAATCTGCTCGAATTGGGCGTGGATACGTTCATCGAGGTAGGTCCCGGGAAAGTATTGGGTGGGCTGATCAAGAAAATTGATCGTTCCGTTCAAATTCACTCGGTATCGGATATAGATACTCTAACTAAAACAATTGAAACATTGAAGGGGGAACAAGCATGATCCTCGAAGGCAAAAAAGCACTTGTAACGGGAGCGTCACGAGGTATTGGCAGGGAAGTTGCTCTAGAATTTGCCCGTCAGGGAGCAGACGTTGCCATCAACTATTCCGGCAGTGAGGCGAAAGCAAATGAAGTGGTGGATGAAATCAGGGCTTTGGGCCGTAAAGCATTTGCCGTCCAATGCGATGTTGCAAATAGTGAATCGGTGACAAGCATGATCAAAGAGGTCGTCGAACAGTTTGGCAGAGTGGATATCCTGGTTAATAATGCTGGTATCACACGTGATAACCTATTGATGCGGATGAAAGAAGACGAATGGGATTCGGTGATCAATACGAATCTTAAAGGCGTGTTCCTTTGCACAAAAGCGGTCACAAGACAAATGATGAAGCAACGCAGCGGCAGGATCATCAATATGGCATCGATTGTCGGCGTCAGCGGAAATGCAGGGCAGGCTAATTATGTAGCTGCCAAAGCTGGTGTGATCGGCCTGACTAAAACCACCGCTAAGGAACTTGCTTCAAGAGGGATAACAGTCAATGCGATTGCTCCTGGGTTTATCTCGACAGATATGACTGGAGAATTACCTGAAGATGTCCAAAAAGCGATGCTGGACCAAATTCCACTGGCACGATTCGGAGACCCAGAGGATATCGCTGCAGTGGCTTCTTTCCTAGCTTCAGAGGCTAGCAAATATATGACTGGACAAACTCTTCATGTAGATGGCGGCATGGTTATGTAAGTTTTCTTTGATTTTTTTCAAAATTAATTTATAATGTTTTGAGGGGAGGTGAACAAATTGGCAGATGTATTAGAAAGAGTTACAAAAATCGTTGTAGATCGTTTGAATGTAGAAGAGTCAGAAGTGAAACTTGAAGCTTCTTTCAAAGAAGATCTTGGTGCCGATTCCCTAGATGTAGTCGAACTAGTCATGGAATTCGAAGACGAGTTTGATATGGAAATTTCGGACGATGACGCTGAAAAAATCGCCACAGTAGGTGATGCTGTGAATTACATACAAAGCACTATGTAATGAATTTGTCATTTGACTAAAAGCTCCGTTTTTAAAACGGGGCTTTCTCTTATACTTGAAGAAGTTTGAAGCAGCGGCAGAAATAAGGGTATGAGTATGCGCCCTGGTAAGCTCCGTTGGCTGTCAGTCTTTTGCCGGTTAGTTTTCTTTAAACGGATAATAATGTATGATGGTACATAGGAAAGCTTGACAGGAATTCCTGCCAGGTTTCTTTTTATATTTTGGAAAAATATGCTTTTTGAACCGTTGTGGAGGGTTTTTTGTGATGCGTAGGAACGGAAATAATCGTAAACCATCAATCAAGGAAAATAAATTTAAACAATTGCAAGAAAGTCTGGGTTTTCATTTTCAGGATGAAAATTTATTGAAACAAGCTTTTACACATTCATCTTATGTGAATGAGCATCGCCGTAAGCCTTATGAAGATAACGAAAGGCTTGAATTCTTGGGAGACGCTGTACTTGAACTGACCATCTCTAAATACTTGTATCAAAAATATCCGATGATGAGCGAAGGTGAACTTACTAAACTAAGGGCCGCCATTGTGTGCGAGCCTTCACTAGTTGCTTTTGCCAATAGCCTTTCTTACGGAGAATACGTATTACTTGGAAAAGGGGAAGAAATGACAGGCGGAAGAGAACGGCCTGCCATGCTTGCCGATGTATTTGAAGCCTATATTGGGGCTTTGTACCTTGACCAAGGATTAGAGCCAGTTGTGCAGTTTTTGAAGAATATTGTATTTCCTAAGATAGACGAGGGTGCTTTTTCTCATGTGATGGATTATAAGAGCCAGCTTCAAGAGCTGATTCAGCGTGATGCTATCGGTGTTCTCCAATATAAAATCTTGCAGGAAAAAGGGCCAGCCCATAATCGAGAGTTTGTTTCGACTGTCTCATTGAATGGGGAAGAACTGGGCTCTGGTATAGGAAAATCGAAAAAAGAAGCGGAGCAGCATGCTGCCGAGCATGCATTAATCGTTTTAAAAGAAAAAAATCAACAAGATAGTTGAACAGTAGAGGAGGAAAGGTCATGTTCCTCAAACGCTTGGACGTTGTAGGATTTAAATCTTTCGCAGAAAAAATTTCGATTGATTTTGTACCTGGTGTCACGGCAGTGGTTGGACCAAACGGAAGCGGTAAAAGTAATGTGACCGATGCAGTCCGATGGGTACTTGGTGAGCAGTCTGCGAAATCGCTGCGAGGATCAAAAATGGAAGATATCATCTTTTCGGGAAGTGACACGAGGAAAGCGTTGAATTTTGCAGAAGTATCATTGACCCTTGACAACGAAACGAATTCCCTGCCGATAGATTTTCATGAAGTTAGTGTGACTAGACGGGTATATCGCTCGGGAGAAAGTGAATTTTTCATTAATAATCAAGGTTGCCGTCTGAAAGACATCATAGACCTGTTCATGGACTCTGGTCTTGGACGTGAAGCGTTTTCCATCATCAGCCAAGGGAAAGTGGAAGAAATCCTAAGCAGTAAGGCAGAAGAAAGACGTGTGATCTTTGAAGAAGCAGCCGGTGTCTTAAAATATAAAACAAGAAAACGAAAAGCGGAATCAAAGCTGACGGAAACACAGGATAACTTAAACCGTGTCCATGATATCCTCCATGAATTGGAGGGACAGGTGGAACCGTTAAAAATTCAGTCTTCCCTCGCCAAGGAATTTTTGGAAAAGAAAGAAGAGCTTGAACAAATAGAAGTTGCTTTGACCGTTTTTGAGATCGAAGAACTTTATGAAAAATGGGAAAATCTGTCCCAGAAACTTGAAAAACATAAAGAAATGGAACAGCAAATGGCAGGAAAGCTTCATGAGAAGGAAGCGCATCTCAAAAAGCTTCGGGATAATCTTGTCACACTTGAGACTTCAATCAATGGACTGCAGGAAATTCTCCTGAATGCCAGTGAAGAACTTGAAAAGCTTGAAGGTCGTAAAGAAGTACTGAAAGAACGGAAAAAAAATGCTGCCCAAAACAAGTCACAGCTTGAAAAAGCGATTGTGGAAGGTGAGGCGGCGGTCGAGCGTTTGTCTCTACAAAAGGAAAAAGAAACTGAAATCCTGAATGCGCTGCACTCGGAAGTAAAAGGGCTGCAGGAAGTATTACATGAAAAACAAAAAAGCCTAGGCCTATTCAATAGCGATATCGAAGCCATGATAGAAGTGAAAAAGAGTGATTATATCGAGTGGTTGAACAAGCAGGCAACGGCAAAGAACGAAAAACAATACCTGCTTCAGCAGCTTACACAGCAGGAGCATAGAAATGCTAAACTCGATATGGAAAATGAAAAGTTCCTAACGGAAAGAATGGATATCACCGCAAAAAAAATGGAATACTCTGCTCAGATGGACAATGTGACCAAGCAGCTGGAAGAGCATGTTTCTTTTTTCAGAAATCAGCAGAACAAACTGAATGCGGCAAAAGATACGTATCAAAAACAAGAAACCACCCTATATAAGGCCTATCAATTCCTTCAACAGGCAAAATCACGTAAAGAACTTCTTGAAGAAATGGAAGAGGATTATGCAGGCTTTTTTCAAGGTGTTAAAGAAGTTTTAAAAGCGAAAGAAACCCTTCGAGGCATTGAGGGGGCAGTTGCAGAATTGATAAAGGTTCCAAAGGAATATGAAACGGCCATCGAAACAGCTCTGGGCGGAGCGATGCAGCATGTGGTTGTGGAACGCGAAGAGCATGCTCGAGAAGCCATTTCCTTCTTGAAGAAAAATAGGTATGGGCGTGCGACGTTCTTGCCTTTATCAGTCATTAAGGCAAGAGAGATTTCAGCGAGCCAATTATCGATGCTCAAAAGCCATTCCGCTTTTGTCGGGACCGGCTCATCCTTGATCCAATATGATGATAAACATGCAGCGATTGCGGAAAACCTGCTCGGAACCGTCATAATTACCACAGATTTAAAGGGTGCAAATGACCTGGCGAAAATGATGCAGCACCGCTTTCGTTTCGTAACACTTGAAGGGGATATCGTCAATCCGGGTGGTTCAATGACTGGAGGAGCGTTAAAGCAAAAAACGACCTCCCTGCTTTCGAGGAAAACGGAATTGGAAGAACTCAATCAAAAACTTAAAGACATGGAAGCGAAAACGAACCAGCTGGAAAAACAGGTCAAACAGCTTAAAGTGGATGTCGGTGTTCAAGAGCAAACGCTTGAACAAACGAGAAAAACAGGGGAGAGCCTTCGATTGCAAGAACAAACCCTGAAGGGTGAACTTCGCGAAGTGGAACTCCAGGAAAGAAATGTGAATGATAGGCTGCATCTTTATGATTTGGATAAAAATTCATATTTAGAAGAACAACAGCAAAAGACGGCAAGACTTAAAGAGTTGGAAGAACTTTTGGAATCATGTAAAACGGAAATTGAGGGGCTTGACCAGTTGATTTCCGACATGACGGAACAAAAGCAATCCCAACAATCCTCAAAAGAGAGCCTTGCTGAAGAAGCGAATGAACTGAGGGTAACGCTGGCCTCAAAACGTGGGCAGCTACAAAACCAAAAAGAAAAGATGGAACGTATAGAAACGGATCTTTCAAAGGAAAAAAGCAGGCTCCGTGAGAATAAAGATGATTTGGGGCTACTGACTAATGAAATGACAGACAGTTCAAGCGGGGAAGAGACGCTTGAAGATATGGCTCAGCAGAAGTTGCTCGATAAGAATGAAGCAATTGAAGGAATTGCCATAAAGAAACAGGAAAAAAACGAGCTTCAAACACAAGTTGAAACACTAGAACTGGCTTTAAAAGAAGAAAATCGGCTATATAAAGGCATTGTTGAAGTGATTAAGGATGAAGAAGTGAAAGTAACTCGATTGGATGTCGAACTGGAAAACCGTCTCGACCACTTGCGAGAAGAATACACGCTATCATTTGAAGGAGCTAAGGAGCAGTATCCAATGATGATGCCTGTAGAAGAAGCACAAAAAAGGGTGAAGCTCATCAAGCTTGCCATCGAGGAATTAGGGACGGTAAATATAGGTGCAATTGATGAATACGCACGTGTATCTGAACGTTATGACTTCCTTCTAAGTCAAAAGGAAGACCTTCAACAGGCGAAAGATACATTATTCCAAGTGATCGATGAAATGGATGATGAAATGAAGCGGCGCTTTGCGGATACCTTCTATTCGATCCGTGAAGAATTCGAACAGGTCTTCAAAGCTTTATTTGGTGGAGGCAGAGCGGAGCTGAAACTGACGAATCCTGATGATTTACTTAATACAGGGGTGGATATCATTGCGCAGCCTCCTGGGAAAAAACTGCAGAATTTAAGTCTCTTATCCGGGGGAGAACGGGCATTGACCGCGATTGCCCTTTTATTCTCCATTTTAAAAGTGCGGCCTGTGCCTTTTTGCATCCTTGATGAAGTAGAGGCTGCACTTGATGAGGCGAATGTCGTCCGGTTCAGCCAATTTTTAAAGAAGTTCAGCAAGGAAACGCAGTTTATCGTGATTACTCACCGTAAAGGTACGATGGAAGAGGCTGATGTCCTATATGGCATTACAATGCAGGAGTCAGGCGTCTCCAAACTTGTTTCCGTCCGAATGGAAGAATCAGAAGACTTTATGGAAGTTTAAATTCATGAATTAGAGGAAGTGGGACAATGAGTTTTTTCAAAAAGCTAAAAGAGAAATTTACGACCCAGGAAGAAAAGGTAAAAGATGTAGAAGTGGAAGTAACCATAGGGGAAAAATTTAAGCAAGGTTTGACAAAGACGAGGAATTCATTTACTGGAAGGGTTAATGAACTTGTTGCCCGTTACCGGAAAGTGGATGAGGACTTCTTTGAAGAACTTGAAGAAATACTGATTCAGGCTGACGTTGGCTTTGATACCGTGATGGAATTGATCGACCAATTAAAAATGGAAGTCAAACTTCGCAATATCTCTGATACGAGAGAAGTGCAATCCGTCATTTCCGAAAAACTTGTCGAAATCTATCAAGGTGATGCTAAAGAGACATCAAGCCTTAACATACAAGAAGATGGTTTAACTGTCATTCTGTTTGTCGGAGTGAATGGGGTAGGTAAAACAACGACAATTGGTAAACTTGCTCATAAATTTAAGGCTGAAGGTAAGTCGGTTGTATTAGCAGCAGGTGATACATTCCGTGCAGGAGCAATTGAACAGCTCGAGGTATGGGGAGAACGTGTTGGTGTTAGTGTAATCAAGCAAGGAGAAGGTTCTGATCCTGCCGCGGTCATGTTTGATGCCATTCAGGCAGCTAAGGCACGTAAAGCGGATATCTTGATTTGTGATACAGCGGGCCGTTTACAAAATAAAGTGAATTTAATGAAGGAACTGGAAAAGGTGAAACGTGTAATTGAACGTGAAATACCTGGTGCACCACATGAAGTGTTGCTTGCTCTTGATGCAACAACCGGACAAAATGCCCTTATTCAAGCCAAGACATTCAAGGAAGCGACCAATGTGTCTGGTATTGTTTTAACAAAACTTGATGGCACGGCAAAAGGTGGAATTGTTTTGGCAATTCGCAATGAGCTGGCCATTCCCGTGAAATTTGTAGGACTTGGTGAAAAAATGGACGATCTTCAGGAATTCGATGCTGAGAAATATGTATACGGCCTCTTTGCTGATATCATTGATAAAGAACAGCTCTAATTGATCATTTTATAAGCCGGAAGAGGTTTTTCTCTTCTGGTTTTTTTGTTTATGATTCACTTCGCCCTTTTCCGAAGAATAAGGGCGCAAAAGACCTAATTAATCATCAGATCAAAGGAATGTGTCATGGAGCGGGAAGAAGAAGCTCAGGCATTCAATGATTTACATTTACATACCATGGCAGACAAAAAACAAAACAAAAGCCAATGGCTCTTTACCTGCCTTCCTGCTTTTATATAGGATTCCACAACCCGGCAATTTGACTGCATGGGATTAAGACACAATTGGCTGGAATCCTTAAAAAAGGAGTCGTACACCAAAACCATCAAGAAACGATATATCTGTGTAAATAGCGGCACACAAGACATGCGGGGTACCGAATTGGGACAGAAGAATGATGTTGAATCGCCATCCGTTAAGATACCGCAACATAGGAGGATGAGCGGTTGAAACGCCTCCTTGAAGCGGGAAATAGAAAAAAATATGTTTTATAAAGATGTGGTAAGGAGTTTAACTTGACATCAAATAAACTAGGCTATACAATATAAACTTGTAAAGGGTTTTCACTTAACAGCAGGGAGGCTTGCTAATATGCTTGAAAAGACAACGCGGATTAACTATTTGTATGACTTTTACCAATCGTTGTTAACAGAGAAGCAGCAGAGCTACATGTCCCTCTACTATCTGGATGATTACTCTCTTGGGGAGATTGCCGATGAATACGAAGTGAGTAGGCAGGCAGTCTATGATAATATAAAAAGAACAGAAGCGATGCTTGAGGAATACGAAGCAAAGCTATTGTTATTTCAAAAATTTCAAGAGCGTAACCAATGGATTGCGAATATGAAGGGACTCATAGAAAAGGATTCCTTTTCGAAAGAGAAGCTGCTTGACGCAATCACGACGCTTGAGAAGTTGGATTAGGAGGCGGCAATATGGCATTTGAAGGATTGGCCGACCGACTGCAGAGCACGATGCAAAAGATCCGTGGAAAAGGGAAGGTCAACGAAGCTGACGTTAAAGAAATGATGCGTGAAGTTCGATTGGCCCTGCTTGAAGCGGACGTTAACTTTAAAGTCGTGAAGGAATTTGTAAAGCGTGTTAGTGAACGTTCGGTAGGTCAGGAAGTGCTGAAAAGCTTAACCCCCGGTCAACAGGTAATTAAAGTAGTTAAGGAAGAATTGACGGAGCTGATGGGCGGCGAACAGAGCAAGATTGCCGTTGCCTCGAAACCACCGACTGTCATTATGATGGTAGGACTTCAAGGGGCAGGTAAAACGACGACCACCGGAAAGCTCGCCAATCTTCTTAGAAAAAAATACAACCGCAAGCCATTGCTCGTTGCGGCTGATATTTACCGTCCGGCGGCGATTAAGCAGCTTGAAACACTTGGCAAACAATTAAGCATGCCTGTTTTTTCCTTGGGTGACCAGGTCAGTCCTGTTGAAATTGCCAAACAGGCGATTGAAAAGGCAAAGGAAGAACATCATGATTATGTGTTGATTGATACCGCAGGACGCCTTCATGTTGATGAAAACTTGATGGGCGAACTCAAGGATATCAAAGAATTGACAAAACCGGATGAAATCTTCCTGGTTGTCGATGCGATGACAGGTCAAGATGCGGTCAATGTAGCCCAAAGCTTTAATGAGCAGCTTGGCCTGACTGGGGTCGTATTAACGAAACTTGATGGGGATACACGTGGTGGTGCGGCACTTTCGATACGCTCAGTCACCAACACGCCGATTAAATTCGTCGGTATGGGAGAAAAATTGGATGCACTTGAAGCCTTCCATCCAGAACGGATGGCGTCAAGGATTCTTGGTATGGGTGATGTATTGACCCTTATCGAAAAAGCACAGGCTAATGTCGATGAAGAAAAAGCGAAAGAATTAGAGAAAAAGATGCGGACAGCGACTTTTACCTTTGATGATTTCCTTGAGCAACTTGGACAGGTGCGAAATATGGGGCCGCTTGATGATATTCTGAAAATGATTCCCGGTGCGAACAAAATGAAAGGGATGGATAACCTTCAAATCGATGAGAAACAGATCGGTCATGTTGAAGCTATCATCCGTTCGATGACAACGCAGGAAAAGGAACATCCAGAAACCATGAATGCATCCCGCAAAAAACGGATCGCCAAAGGAAGCGGCAGATCGATTCAAGAAGTGAACCGTTTACTTAAGCAATTCGAAGAAATGAAAAAGATGATGAAACAGGTTACAAACATGCAAAAAGGGAAGAAAAAGGGATTCAAATTCCCGTTCATGTAAGGTTTATTTCAGGTCGAAATGAGGCGGAAATGCAGGGTGAAACCATGTATTTCAACACTTTTTCCCCCTGTTAAGAAAAAAACCTTTACAAACATACAAGACATTTGATATTATACTATCTTGTGTGAAACTATTCGGAGGTGCTTATTTAAAATGGCAGTAAAAATTCGCTTAAAACGTATGGGAGCTAAAAAATCTCCTTTCTATCGTATTGTAGTTGCAGATTCTCGTTCACCACGTGACGGACGTTACATTGAAGTGGTAGGAACTTATAACCCGGTGACTCAACCAGCTAAAGTTGAAATCAACGAAGAGCTTGCTCTTAAATGGTTACAAGATGGAGCTAAACCATCTGATACAGTTCGTAACTTATTCTCAACACAAGGCATCATGGAAAAATTCCATGTTGCAAAAAACAGCAAGTAATCGACGGTAGTTGATGAAAGCACTAATTGAAACGATTGTTTCAGCACTTGTGGATTATCCGGAAGAGGTCATCGTGACCTCTAAGGAAGAGTCCGACCGAGTTGTTTATATCCTCTCCGTTCATAAAGAGGACATGGGCAAGGTCATCGGTAAGCAAGGGCGTGTTGCTAAGGCGATTCGGACTGTGGTATATGCAGCAGGATCTTCACAGCAGAAGAAAATCTATTTGGAGATTTCCGAATAAGGAGGGCTAATACCCCTCCTTTTTTTTGCACTTCAAGAAAGTGAAATTCTTCCTCTGATCCTAATCGAATATGACCTGGAGTTTAAACTTTACGCCTTTTTAAGACGCATCTTTTACCGATTTACGTTATACTTAAGAGAATGACCCTCATTTTTCAAAAAGATTACCCTATCATACATATTTTTTGAAGGAAATAAGAAATCATAGATAATAGGAGGTGCTGGAATGAAAATTCTCCAAAATGTAATCGTTAACCAAGTATTAACGGAATCCAGCAAGAATCAGCTCCTCGAGAAGTACAAGTCAAAACGCCTTCAGCTTCAAAAAGAGAGTGAACAGCTCCGTTTTGAACTGAAAAAACTTGAAAAAACAAGAAATCTCCAGCCTGCCAGTCTCCGTGCTCATTTCGAAAAAGAAATAAACCAGAGGCAAGAAAAGATTAAACTGCTTGAATTTCAAATGGAGCAGTTGGAGATCCTTCCCACCGGAAGTGAATTGAAGGAACGGGAAGTTCAAAGTATCATTGATGTGGAAATCGGGGCAGATTGGGACGAAATTATGGCAACGAAAACAATTGTCATTAAAGATGGAATCGTCTCGGAAATTCGTTAGAGGTGAAAGAATGGAAAAATGGTTTAATGTAGGTAAAATTGTCAACACCCATGGTCTTTTAGGAGAAGTCCGTGTTATTTCTTCAACAGACTTTCCGGAAAAACGGTACAAAGTGGGAAATACCCTTTATTTGTTTAGGGATACGGAGAAAATGCCTTTGCCGCTTATCATCAGGTCGCATCGTACCCATAAAAACTTTAATCTATTGACGTTCGAGAACTATTATAATGTCGGGCAGGTCGAAGCTTTTAGAAATGGGGTCCTGAAAATCAAAGGAGCACAGCTTGGTAAATTGGATGAAGGTGAGTTCTACTTCCATGAAATCATCGGCTGTTCGGTATTTACGGATGAAGGTATGGAAGTTGGGGAAATCATTGAGGTTCTGACACCGGGTGCAAATGATGTTTGGGTCATTAAGAAAGCTGGCAGTAAGGATATTTTGATTCCGTATATTGATCAAATTGTAAAAGAAGTCGATATTTCCGCTAAAAAGGTCATCATAACACCTATGGAGGGACTTTTAGATTGATGAAAATCGATGTACTTTCGCTTTTTCCAGAAATGTTCGATGGGGTTTTTGGCTCGTCAATCTTAAAAAAGGCTGCAGAAAAGCAGGCTGTCAGCTATAAGGTGACCAATTTTCGAGATTATGCAGATAATAAGCATTCGACGGTGGACGATTATCCATATGGCGGCGGTGCCGGAATGGTGTTGAAAGCTCAACCGATTTTTGATGCTGTAGAAGCTCTTAAAGGGCAAGCAGAGCAAACCCCAAGGGTAGTCCTTCTTTGTCCTCAGGGAGAGCGTTATACGCAGAAAAAAGCAGAAGAGTTTGCAAAGGAAGAGCATCTTGTTTTCATTTGCGGACATTATGAAGGGTATGATGAACGCATCCGGCAGCATGTCGTAACGGATGAAATTTCGATTGGTGACTTTGTGCTTACAGGCGGGGAATTGGGAGCAATGGTCATTATTGACAGTGTTGTCCGCTTGCTTCCTGGCGTTCTAGGAAATGTTGACTCCCCGATTCTTGATTCCTATTCTTCTGGTTTGTTAGAACATCCCCATTATACTAGACCTGCAGATTTCCGGGGAATGAAAGTTCCCGATCCGCTGATATCCGGGAATCATAAAAAAATCGATGAATGGCGGATGAAGGAATCCCTGCGCAGAACGTTGATGCGACGTCCTGATTTGCTTGAGAGTTATGAACTATCGGATATTGAAAAAAAATTATTGTCCGAGATTAAAAAAGAAGACTGATGTCTATTGCATCGGCGTTTATAGTATGATAGGATATACCTTGTGACTTGGGCAAAATGCTCAGTCTTATAACGATGTTCCGCTGCAAACAATTAGTATTTGCAAGAGCGTCCAGGAGGAGTTGAAATCGATGCAAAATCTTATTAACGAAATCACAAAAGAACAACTTCGCTCAGATCTTCCATCATTCAGACCTGGTGACACAGTACGTGTACACGTAAAGGTTATTGAAGGAACTCGCGAACGTATCCAGTTGTTTGAAGGCGTTGTAATCAAACGTCGTGGCGGCGGAGTTAGTGAAACTTTCACAGTACGTAAGATCTCTTACGGCGTTGGAGTAGAACGTGCTTTCCCTGTTCACACACCAAAAATTGCGAAACTAGAAGTTATCCGTCACGGTAAAGTACGTCGTGCGAAACTTTATTACCTACGCGAACTTCGTGGTAAAAAAGCTCGTATTAAAGAAATTCGTCGTTAATTCTTCGAATATCTACATGCGGATTTACCATGATCCACATAAGGTGAATAACCAAACAGTATCATGCAAAAAAGGGAGCTTGTTTATCAGGCTCCCTTTTTGCACTTGAATAAACCATGAATGCACCCATAGGGTGAAAACCATATAGAATCCTGCTCGCTATAGCGCCCGCAACATGTTAAAATAATTGTTGATATGCTTCTAAAAGGGTGGGTAAGGATGGCGAAAAAGAAAAATGAATTGTGGGAATGGACAAAGGCGGTCATAATCGCGGTTATAGCTGCGACATTGATTCGTTATTTCCTCCTGGCTCCTATTGTTGTGGACGGTAATTCCATGATGCCGACATTAAAGGATACGGACCGCATGATCGTTAATAAAATCTCCTATTCCATTGGTGAACCGAAAAGATTCGACATTATCGTTTTTGAAGCTCCTGAAGGCAAGGATTACATAAAGCGGGTCATCGGATTGCCAGGTGAGAAAGTGGAATATAAAGATGATACTCTTTACGTGAATGGGAAAGCATATGCTGAGCCATACTTGGATAAATATAAAAAGCAATTGATTGATGGCGGTGCATTGACGGAGCCTTTTACATTAAGTGATGTCATTGAACAAGAAACGGTACCCGAAGGCCACCTATTTGTCTTAGGGGATAATCGCCGTTTTAGTAAGGACAGCCGCCATATTGGCGTTGGTGTCGTTCCTTACGATAAAGTGTTAGGAAAAACTAAATTAGTTTATTGGCCAATTGAAGACTTTCGATTGGCGGAATAGTAGGAAGGTGGATTCCATTGACAATACAGTGGTTCCCTGGCCATATGGCCAAAGCGAGACGGGAAGTAACAGAGAAATTAAAACTGATCGACATCATCTTTGAACTTGTGGATGCCAGGCTTCCGGCATCTTCACGAAATCCGATGATCGATGAAATCATACAGCATAAACCGAGGGTCATCCTTTTGAATAAAGCAGATATGTCTGATCCGGTAAAAACGAATATGTGGCTTGAGTATTATAAATCACAGGGGAAAACGGCAATTGCGATTAACTCTCAGGCAGGGAACGGTTTAAATCAGATCACAGCGGCTTCAAAAAAACTTTTAAAAGAGAAGTATGACCGGATGGAATCAAGAGGAATCAAGCCGCGAGCGATCCGTGCCATGATAGTCGGTATTCCCAACGTAGGGAAATCAACATTGATCAATCGGCTTGCTAAAAAGAACATTGCTAAAACAGGCAATACCCCTGGTGTCACGAAAGCGCAGCAATGGATAAAAGTTGGTAAGGAATTGGAGCTGCTTGACACGCCGGGAATTCTCTGGCCTAAATTCGAAGATCAGGAAGTAGGCTTGAAGCTTGCATTGACGGGAGCGATCAAGGATACGATTTTAAATTTGCACGAAGTATCCTTATATGGACTTCGCTTCTTGGAAAAAGAATATCCGGATAGATTGAAATCGCGTTATAACCTGGATACAATTCCTCAAGAAACGCTCGAACTTTTCGATAGGGTCGGTAAGTTCAGGGGCTGTTTAGCATCTGGAGGGTTCATTGATTACGATAAAACCGCAGAGTTGGTCGTACGTGAAATCCGTTCAGAAAAGATGGGTCCGCTAACGTTTGAGATACCTAAGGACTATGAAGAGGATCATTTACCCGAATAACTTTATGTAAGAGCACACTGACCTGATTATTTGAAGACAATCAGTGAGTGGATTGATACGGAGCTGGAGTTGGATATCAAAAATGTTTTTCCTTTTTGATGTCTCTTTTCCGCTCCGTATTTTTGTTTGAACTGTAGAAAAGAAGCAAGACTGCCGATAATTAATATGATGGGTGATAAATGATGAAAACTGCAATGAGCATAAAAGAAATCTCTTCAAAGTTAATGACAATAAAAGAGCCTGATGATTTATTTTTACTAGAATGCCGGGAGGACGGGCGGAAGGGCGTAGCCGATTTAGTAAGAAAATGGCAAAGAGCCTATGATAAAGAGCAACAAGTAAAGAATACTTTCATGGAGATGACGGAGTTTGAACGGCAACTGCGAAAACAGGGGTATTCCATTCTTGCTGGTATCGATGAAGTAGGGAGAGGACCGCTGGCAGGACCAGTTGTGACGAGTGCAGTCATCTTGCCGGAAACTTTCTATTTGCCAGGACTGAATGATTCTAAAAAGATTCCAGAGTTAAAAAGGGAACAGTTTTATGAGAGGATCTGTAAGGAAGCCATATCCATCGGGGTGGGTATTGTACATAGCGAAGTAATCGATGACATTAATATATATCAGGCTACGAAAAAGGCAATGATAGCGGCTGTGAACGATCTGTCAGAACTTCCGGATCATTTGCTGATTGATGCGATGGAACTTGATGTGCCCATGCCGCAGCTTTCGCTCATAAAGGGGGACGCAAGAAGCATTTCCATTTCTGCGGCCTCCATTATAGCGAAAGTGACTCGTGACAGGATGATGAAGGATTATGGGGTGAAATATCCGGAATACGGGTTCGAAAAGCACATGGGATACGGGACAAGCCAACATATAGAAGCACTTGACAAGCATGGTCTTACACCTTGGCATAGAAGAAGTTTTGCACCAGTTAAGGAAATCGCTGCACGAACGAAAGAATAAGGGAGGATGAGTGATGCTAACCATAACGAGCGGTCACCCCGTACTTTCACCCATTGAAATGCATGGAACTGTGAGTTTGAAAAGCGGACAAATCCTTTTTGGGAAGGTGAATAAGGTTTTTCCTAACCAGGCGGCAGAAGTTCAGATTGGCCAACAAAAAATGATTGCCACTCTCGATATCCCGCTTCGGGCAGGTGAAAGGTATTGGTTTCAAGTCCAGCACCCAAATGAGGGGAAGGTCGTGTTAAAAACGTTCGAGTCTCCGAATGTGAACTATACCAGTGTGAAGGGAATGGCTGCACAATTGATCGCTCATCTCGGCATGACGCCCGAACCGGCAGCAGCTAAGCTTGCCGAATACCTCCTTAAGAATCGTCTCCCGATTACAAAGGAAACTTTTCAGTCGGCTTTGCAATGGCTAAAAGCTGTTGATACGGCAGAATCTGGGCTGCCTATCATAAAAACAATGTTCGTTCAGCAATTGCCTTTTGTAAAAAATGTATTTGAAGCATTATTTGAACAGACCAAAGGCGAACCATTCCATAAATTGCTCAGTGACCTCCATCAACAGTTGCAGGATGGGAGTACGAAAACGAATACGGCCGACAAGCTTATAAGCGTATTGGACTCATTACATGTTGCTAAACAGAACCAACTTCAACAAAACGGTTTGCAAAAACTTGTGACCGCTTGGCTGGACTCCGATTCAACACCCGAAATGAAATCAGGGGCATTTTCTCTGCTTCAACAGACGGGTTTCATACCGAAGGGAACGACTGAAGCTGTCTTTTTTGAGAATTTAATTGATGGAGCGGAGGCAAGGTCCGGATTTCCTGAGGATTCAGTGATCGATAAATTACACCAAGGTTTGCATTTACTTTCAGAAGGAAAAAATGGAGCATGGGGAAAAGTTGAAAAGGTCGAAATGAATGTAAATCGCTTATTGAATGGTCTTGAACATGAAGGGGCAAAAATGCCAACCGATATCAAACCGAATCAGCTAAAAAACATATCTGCTGAAAAAATATCACCTCTTGCCGTTCGTTTAATAGAGAGTACGTTTACCGAAGCAAGTGCCAGAAGCAAAGGACTGGAAAGCAATAAGGAAGTGAATGAGATTCTAGGGTATTTGAATACGGATACAGAGCAGGTTGCTGAGGCGAAGGGTAAGGTGGCTGAACTGCTCATTCAATCGCTTAAACGGCATCCAGAGGCCTTGTCCGTTAAGAATAATGAGAAACTGGTCCTTGCATATGTATTGGAAACTGAGTTTCAAACGATCGATTTCACAAATGGGGCATCAGCTGCACATCAACTTAAAGAGTGGACCAAGATACTTGGCCTGCAGCTGGAACATGCAATCCTTAATCAGTCTGGAGTTGATTCGACGGATATCTCGAAAGATTTGGAAACACTTAAACCTCTGCTTCTTAAACTGCTGAATGAGCAAACTCCTGCATCGGTAAAGGAGATAGCAGAACACATTCTAAATCGGATTACAGCTCAACAGATCCTTTCACAGGAAAATGGGCCGGTTCAGAATTTGCTCCTAACACTACCTCTCAATCTGGGGACTTCCCAAACGGATCTTACTTTACAATGGAGCGGAAGAAAAACAAAAGAAGGTAAAATAGACCCGGATTACTGTCGGGTCCTGTTCTATTTAGAATTGGAACGAATAAAAGAGACGGTCATCGATATGCAAGTTCAAAATCGAATCATAAAAGTGACGGTCATTAATGAGCATGGTGCAGCGATTAAAGAGATGGCTGATCATTATCTTGACCTGTTGGGAGAGAATCTGGAAAAAATGGATTACAGATTGTCCGGGGTTTCATTTGTTAATCCGAAGAATGAAAAAGATGGGAACAAAGTGTTGAAATCCATTCCATTTTCAGAAACGGGTTCATATAGTGGAGTGGATATTCGAATATGAAAAATGACAAACGAAAAGAAGCGATTGCCTTAAAGTATGATCAAAAGACATCCAATGCTCCCGTAATCTTGGCCAAGGGGAAAGGAAAAACGTCTGAAAATATTCTGGAAAAGGCCATGAAACTGGATATACCGGTCCAAAAGGACGAATCGCTTGCTGCACTGCTAGGTCAATTGGATATTAATCAAACGATTCCGGAAGAATTGTATGGAGCTGTAGCGGAGGTTTTTGCATTCATTTATAAGGTTGACAAGGATATGAAATGGTAGGATCCTAATTTATCCAAGTGATTTCACTAAATGAATTCATGTTGGTTTATGTAGAATAATAGGGAAATCTCCAACGGTTTTTCATTATATTAAAAAAATACTAAATTATTTGCAAAAGGACAAGGCCATGGCTTTGTCCTTTTGCCTTTCCTTTGAATCAAGACAAGGATAACTGTAATTTTTCATAAAGAATCTCAGAGTTAATGCGATGAAAAGGCTTTCATAGAAGTGGTTTGCTAGACTAAATTACTTTTTTTGTAATAGAATTTCAGAGCCAAAATAAATGATTTTAATAAGAAAAAAACCCAACGGTAAGGAAGGTTTTTTCCATTTTACATCAGGGTATGGAAGTATATTATAATAATATTTTTAAAATTATGATAAAGAAAATTATGCACGAAGGAGAATTTTGTTGTAATATGGTAGAGAAAACACGTATTAAATCTCAAAGTTGTTTTTTAGTAGATAAGGAGGATGGGAAATGAATATCCATGAGTATCAGGGGAAAGAGATATTGCGACAATACGGGGTATCCGTTCCAAATGGCCGGGTTGCCTTTACTGTTGATGAAGCAGTGGAAGCAGCGAAGGAGTTAGGTACGGAAGTTGTTGTCGTCAAAGCTCAAATTCATGCGGGCGGCCGCGGGAAAGCCGGCGGAGTTAAGGTAGCGAAAAATCTTGATGAAGCGCGTACATATGCAGAAGAGATTCTCGGTAAAACGCTGGTTACCCATCAAACAGGACCTGCAGGCAAGGAAGTTAAGCGTTTACTTATTGAAGAAGGCTGCGACATTACGAAAGAATATTATATCGGGCTGGTCCTGGACCGTGCTACAAACAGTGTCGTATTGATGGCTTCTGAAGAAGGCGGAACGGAAATTGAAGAAGTGGCTGAAAAGACACCAGAGAAAATTTTCAAAGAAGTAATCGATCCGGTTGTCGGCCTGACTGGCTTCCAAGCAAGAAGGATTGCTTTCAATATCAATATTCCTGCTTCACTTATCAATAAAGCTTCCAAGCTTATGGTTAACTTATATACGGCTTTCGTTGAGAAAGATTGCTCAATTGCTGAAATCAACCCATTAGTGGTAACGGGCGATGGCAATGTAATGGCACTTGATGCTAAATTGAATTTCGATGATAATGCCATTTACCGCCATAAAGACATCGCGGAGTACCGTGATTTAGATGAAGAGGATGCCAAAGAGATTGAAGCATCGAAACATGGCCTTAGTTACATATCGCTAGACGGAAATATCGGATGCATGGTTAATGGTGCAGGACTTGCTATGGCAACGATGGACATCATTAAGCATTATATGGGAGACCCGGCTAACTTCCTTGACGTTGGGGGCGGCGCAACAGAAGAAAAAGTAAAAGAAGCTTTCAAAATCATTTTATCCGATCAAAATGTTAAAGGCATTTTCGTTAACATCTTCGGAGGAATCATGAAATGTGACATCATCGCGACAGGCGTCGTAGCTGCTGCTAAAGAGCTTGGCCTGGATGTCCCTCTTGTTGTTCGTCTTGAAGGAACGAATGTGGACCTTGGTAAAAAGATTCTAAAAGAGTCAGGTTTAAATATTACGGCTGCTGAATCAATGGCAGATGGCGCACAAAAAATAGTATCACTTGTAGGATAATAGGCAGGGGGGAACATAATGAGCGTTTATATTAATAAAGATACGAAAGTGATCGTTCAGGGAATCACTGGCTCAACAGCATTATTTCATACAAAACAAATGTTGGAATATGGCACGAAGATCGTTGGCGGAGTTACTCCGGGTAAAGGTGGAACAGAAGTGGAAGGGGTACCTGTATACAATACAGTTTCCGAAGCCGTCACTGAAACCGGGGCGAATGCATCGGTTATCTACGTACCGGCTCCATTTGCTGCAGATGCGATTTTGGAAGCAGTTGACGCAGAACTTGATCTTGTAATTTGTATCACGGAACATATTCCTGTCCTTGATATGGTCAAGGTGAAGCGATACATGGAAGGTAAAAAAACTCGCTTGATCGGACCGAACTGCCCTGGTGTCATTAGCCCGGAAGAATGTAAAATTGGTATCATGCCAGGATATATCCATAAAAAAGGCCATGTAGGTGTAGTTTCTCGTTCTGGAACCTTAACGTACGAAGCCGTTCATCAATTATCGCAAGCGGGCATCGGGCAATCTACCGCAGTCGGAATCGGTGGGGATCCCGTTAACGGAACGGACTTCATTGATGTACTGAAAGCGTTCAATGAAGATCCGGAAACACATGCTGTGATCATGATCGGGGAAATAGGCGGCACTGCAGAAGAAGAAGCAGCAATCTGGGTGAAAGAAAATATGACGAAGCCAGTTGTTGGTTTCATTGGCGGCCGTACAGCTCCAGCTGGTAAACGTATGGGACATGCTGGTGCAATCATCTCAGGAGGAAAAGGTACGGCTGACGAGAAAATCCGCGTTATGAACGAGTGTGGAATTAAAGTTGCCGAGACCCCATCCGTAATGGGTGAAACATTGATCTCCGTCCTGAAAGAAAAAGAAATTTACGAACCTTGTAAAACTCATTGATTCATAGTTCGGCCGACCTATTTTTAGGTCGGCCTTTATTTCACTCCAATCTCCTCAGTATCACATTTCTATCTCACAAACCAGCATAATCCACCTTCTTAAAAAAAATCCGACTAGGGGCGTTTCCATTGAATAAAAAAGAAAAATTAATCCACCTTCATCATTGCCGCGGAGCTGGGTGGAAAGCTATCCAAACAATCATATCCAATGACCCATCCCTTTCTTCCCTTTTCACAACAAAACGCCATGAATGGGCAAAAATGCTCTCCATCCCTACAAATAAGCTCAACCTCTTTCTCAAAGATTTACATTCACTCAATACGATCGATAAGCTTAAACGATATGAAGATAGCCAGATTCATTGTTTGACCATCCTTGATGAGGATTACCCTTTTTTGCTGAGACAGATATTCGATCCTCCGTGGGTTCTTTATTTAAAAGGCGATAAGAAGCTCCTAACGAAGATGAATACGCTAGGTGTTGTCGGAACCCGTAAGCCAACCTCGTATGGACTGGAGGCCTTAAAAACGATTTTATCACCTCTCGTACAGAAAAAATTCGTCATCATCAGTGGAGTAGCGGCTGGAGTCGATGCAGAGGCTCATAAGATCACTTTGGGTGAAGGCGGAGATACGATTGGGGTTTTAGGGGGCGGGCTTATGCAAATATATCCAAAGGCCAATATTCCCTTAGCTGAAGAAATCATCAAAAAAGGATTACTTATATCTGAGACCCTTCCGGAAATGAGAGCGGAACCTTGGATGTTTCCGATTAGGAATCGAATCATCAGTGGATTATCACGGGGAGTATTCGTGGTCGAGGCAAAAGAGAAAAGCGGTTCCCTTATTACGGCACAAGCTGCTTTGGATCATGGCAGGGAGGTATTTGCGCTTCCTGGGAATGTAACAAGCCCAGAATCACAAGGGACCAATCAATTGATTTCTGAAGGAGCCAAACTTGTTTTGAGTTATAAGCAGATTGAGGAAGAATTTTGAGCGGTATAATATAGAAGATAGACGGAAAATCAAACGGAAAAATAGTAAATAAAGGTATATTTTTCAGATGAATGGTTGAAATATGAGACAAAAAGGTTGAAAAAAATGTAAAACTGTTATAAATTTTGCAAATGGCACCTCTTGTCAAAATACTTATAAATAAATTATCAGCATGTCTTGAAAAGTAAAGAGGTGTTGACAAATGATTTTTGAATGATTAATAATAGTGAAGATTTATATTACCTCTTTGAGGAGGATTTATTGGATGTCAGAATACTTAGTGATTGTGGAATCGCCCGCAAAGGCGAAAACGATAGAACGTTACTTGGGAAAAAAATATAAAGTAAAGGCTTCCATGGGACATGTACGCGATTTGCCTAAAAGTCAAATGGGTGTCGATACTGAACATGAATATGAACCTAAATATATAACGATCCGCGGCAAAGGCCCGGTTTTAAAAGAATTGAAAACCGCTGCAAAAAAAGCGAAAAAAATCTATCTCGCAGCTGACCCCGACAGAGAAGGTGAAGCCATTGCCTGGCATTTGGCCCACAGTCTCGACGTCGACATTAATTCAGATTGCCGTGTGGTATTCAATGAGATCACGAAAGAGGCGATCAAAGAATCTTTTAAATCACCGAGACCAATAAATATGAAATTGGTTGATGCACAACAGGCAAGAAGGATCTTGGATCGTTTGGTCGGCTACAATATCAGCCCTCTTTTGTGGAAAAAAGTAAAAAAAGGCTTAAGCGCCGGACGGGTCCAATCGGTTGCTGTCAAGATGATCATTGACCGCGAGAAAGAAATCAAAGATTTTAACCCGGAAGAGTATTGGACAATCAAGGCGGATTTTGTAAAAGGAAAAGAACAGTTTGAAGGTTCCTTTTTCAGCCTGGGTGGCGAGCGGAAAGAATTAAATACGGAAGATGACGTCAAAAAAGTACTCGCTTCTTTAAATGGCGGGGAATTCACTATAGGAGCTGTGGCTAAAAAAGAAAGAAAGCGTAATCCAGCTGCACCTTTTACCACTTCTTCCTTGCAGCAAGAAGCTGCTCGAAAATTGAATTTCCGTGCAAAGAAAACCATGATGCTTGCCCAGCAGCTATATGAAGGAATCGAGCTTGGGAAAGAGGGGACAGTCGGGTTAATCACCTATATGAGAACGGATTCGACCCGGATTTCCGACATTGCGAAACAGGAAGCCCATACCTTCATTCAAAATAGCTATGGTAAAGATTATGTTCAGGTTGAACAGCGCAAAGAGAAAAAACAGACTAATGCTCAGGACGCCCATGAAGCGGTTAGACCAACTAGCACCTTACGTGAACCTGGTGTAGTCAAGGAGTTCTTGTCGAGAGATCAATTCCGTTTATATAAATTGATCTGGGAACGGTTCGTTTCCAGTCAAATGTCTTCGGCGGTCATGGATACAATGAGTATCGACCTTCATAACGGGGATGTCATTTTCAGGGCCAATGGTTCTAAAGTTAAATTTCCTGGTTTCATGAAGGTGTATGTTGAAGGATCCGATGACTCAGTGGAAGAAAAGGAAAATGCTCTTCCGGATGTAAAAAAAGGTGATCAATTATTTTCTAAAGATGTCGAGCCGAAACAGCATTTCACACAGCCTCCGCCCCGCTATACGGAAGCACGTCTAGTCAAAACCATGGAGGAACTGGGCATAGGTCGGCCTTCTACATATGCTCCTACTTTGGATACGATTCAAAAACGAGGCTATGTAACCTTGGATAATAAACGATTTATCCCTACAGAGCTTGGTGAGATTGTTCTTGAATTGATACGTGAATTTTTCCCGGATATTATTGATGCAGAGTTCACTGCTAAGATGGAACAGGAATTTGATAGCGTCGAAGAAGGCAGCATCGAATGGATTAAGGTCATCGATGAATTTTATAAAGAATTTGCGGTTCATTTGGCTAAAGCCGAAGTCGAGATGGAGAAAATTGAAATCAAAGATGAGCCTGCAGGGGAAGATTGCACAGAATGCGGACATGAGATGGTCTTTAAGATGGGGCGATATGGAAAATTTATGGCATGCAGTAATTTCCCGGATTGCCGTAACACAAAACCAATCGTTAAAGAAATCGGTGTGAAATGTCCGAAATGTAAAGAAGGAAACATCATTGAAAGGAAAAGTAAAAAACGCCGCCTATTTTACGGGTGTGATACCTACCCTGGATGTGACTTTATTTCTTGGGACAAACCCCTGCCACGGAGCTGTCCAAAATGTGAAGGTACACTTGTTGAGAAAAAACTCAAAAAAGGTGTGCAAGTCCAGTGTATGGAATGTGATTTTAAAGAAACGCCTCAAGCATAGAAAAGATCGGAAAATCGTTACTTTCCTAATATGCAATTGTAAAACTCTAAAGATAAAGAAACTCGGCAGATGCCGAGTTTCTTTATGTTCAGGGAAGTATGATATCATGATAACATGTGGATTTACTTCTAAGAAAAAAAAGGATAATGCTTGAAACTTTTTTATTTAAGTCAAGTGATGTAAAATTCAGTGGACAAGTGTATTCTATTAAAGTTATAATTCCTCTTTGTGTCCGTTATCCTTTATAGGAAAGACGTGGTGCAGGAAGAGGCCGGATTTGTGGCATATGTTTTATAATTATCGTTAGCAGGAATGGGCATTTTGGGTATAAATACATAGATATCGTTAAAAATGAAACTTTTGTGAATGCAATTTTAATGATAAAAGATCCTGTCTTATCATATCTATACATGGAGGTTCAAAAAATGAAAGAAACAAAAGTAAGTGTAATCGGTGCTGGGCTAGCTGGAAGTGAAGCGGCATGGCAGTTAGCTAAAAGAGGAATTAAAGTCGATCTATATGAAATGCGTCCGGTAAAACAAACGCCAGCCCATCATACCGATAAATTCGCTGAACTTGTTTGTTCCAATTCACTTCGGGCTAATACATTAACAAATGCTGTTGGTGTATTAAAAGAAGAAATGCGAATTCTGGATTCCGTCATCATGTCCTCAGCAGATGCTTGTGCTGTGCCAGCCGGAGGTGCGTTAGCTGTCGATCGACATGAATTCGCCGGTCTCGTAACGGAAAGGGTTAAAAATCATCCCAATGTAACAGTGATTAATGAAGAAGTGACGGAAATTCCCGATGGTCCTACGATCATTGCAACAGGTCCGCTTACAAGTCAGTCTCTCTCTGACAGCTTAAAGCAAATCATGGATGAAGAATACTTATATTTCTATGATGCTGCCGCTCCAATTCTTGAAAAAGACAGCATCAACATGGATAAGGTATATTTAAAATCCCGTTATGATAAAGGGGAAGCGGCTTATTTGAACTGTCCGATGACGGAGGAGGAGTTTGACCGCTTTTATGAAGCATTGATTGCAGCTGAAACAGTCCCACTTAAGGAATTTGAAAAAGAAATCTTTTTTGAAGGATGTATGCCAATTGAAGTGATGGCATCTCGTGGAAAGAAAACGATGTTATTTGGTCCATTGAAGCCTGTTGGCTTAGAAGATCCGAAAACGGGAAAACGTCCTTTCGCTGTTGTTCAATTGCGTCAAGATGATGCAGCGGGAACCCTTTACAACATTGTTGGTTTTCAGACACATTTAAAATGGGGACCGCAAAAAGAAGTATTGCAGCTCATACCGGGATTGGAAAATGCGGAAATCGTTCGTTATGGAGTTATGCATCGCAATACTTTCATAAACTCTCCTAACGTTCTGAAGCCAACGTACCAATTCAAAAATCGTGATGATTTATTCTTTGCAGGTCAGATGACTGGTGTTGAAGGGTATGTTGAATCAGCGGCATCTGGACTTGTGGCGGGGATCAATGCTGCAAGGATCGTCCAAGGACTGGAGCCTACCGTTTTCCCTGCGGAGACGACAATGGGCAGCATGGCAAGGTACATAACGTCGACAAACGGAAAGAGCTTTCAGCCGATGAATGCCAACTTTGGACTGCTTCCAGACCTAGAAGTGAGGATCAAATCCAAAAAAGAACGGAACGAAACGCATGCTAAACGCGCTTTGGACACAATTCAGAACTTTGTGAAAAATTTGTAAAATATTTGCCTGTAGTTTTAAAGTATGATACTATTTATAAGCCTTTGCGAGGTGTTTCCATGATTAATCAAAAAAAGGCATTATCATCCTTCATTGAATATTTACAAATTGAAAAAAACAGTTCACATTACACCATTGAAAATTACAGACGTGATATTCTTGAATTTTTCCTGTTCCTAAATGAGCAGGGAATTACCGACATCACGTCAGTTGAATATTTTGATGTCCGGTTGTTTTTAACGAATTTATATGAGAAAAAACTTTCTAAGCGCACGGTAGCAAGAAAGACTTCTTGCTTGCGGAGCTTTTATAAATTTTTACTACGTGAAGGTGATGTGAAGGATAATCCTTTTTCTCTTGTTTCTTTACCTAAAAAGGATCAAAGACTGCCACGTTTTCTTTATGAGAAGGAAATGCAACAGCTATTTTCTTCGATAAAGAAAGATTCACCGATAGGAATAAGGGACAATGCATTACTGGAATTACTGTATGCTACAGGCATTCGCGTAAGTGAATGTTGTGAGATTAAACTGCAGGATATCGATCTTTCCTTAGGTACAGTACTGGTCCATGGAAAAGGGAAAAAAGATCGCTACGTTCCGGTTGGTGGATATGCTCAAGAAGCGATAGATTTATACATACGTACAGCCAGGATGGAAATGACTTCGTCTGACGCCAAGGCGCATGTTTATTTATTTGTTAACTTTCGTGGAGACCCTCTGACACCTAGGGGAGTTCGCTATATATTGAATGAATTGATTAAAAAGTCAGCCGCAGATGGAAGTCTTCATCCCCATATGCTACGGCATTCCTTTGCCACACACCTATTGAATAATGGGGCGGACATTCGTACGGTTCAGGAATTGCTTGGTCATTCTAAAATTTCATCAACGCAAGTGTATACGCATGTTACAAAAGACCAATTAAAAAAAGTCTACAATGCAACACATCCGCGGGCTTAAATGTTGAAAGGGGACACTTTATGACAACGATATTTGCAGTGCATCATAAAGGTGAATGTGCCATGTCCGGTGATGGGCAGGTTACTTTAGGAAATTCAGTAGTGATGAAGCATACAGCAAGGAAAGTAAGAAAGATCTTTAATGGTAATGTCCTTGCAGGTTTTGCAGGTTCAGTTGCAGACGCATTCACATTATTTGAGATGTTTGAAGCTAAACTTGAAGAGTATAATGGCAATCTTCAGCGCGCTGCCGTCGAAATGGCAAAGCAATGGAGAAGTGACAATGTACTTAGAAAGCTGGAAGCCATGTTAGTCGTCATGGATAAGAACCATTTGCTGCTCGTTTCTGGTACCGGGGAAGTAATTGAACCGGATGACGGGATTCTAGCCATAGGATCAGGCGGAAATTATGCACTGGCTGCGGGCAGGGCGTTAATGCGATTTTCCAGTGAGCATTTATCTGCAAAGGAAATCGCCCAATCATCTTTACAAATTGCAGCGGAAATTTGTGTATTTACGAATACGAATATAATCGTGGAAGAGTTGTAAGGAGGAGCGCAAATGTCAAATAAAGCTAATTTAACACCGAGGCAAATCGTTGAAAAACTGGATCAATATATCGTAGGGCAGCGTGAGGCAAAGCGGGCAGTGGCGGTGGCTCTTCGGAATCGCTACCGACGTTCCCTTCTCTCGGATCAACTTCGTGATGAAGTCGTTCCGAAAAACATATTAATGATTGGACCGACAGGCGTTGGGAAAACAGAAATAGCTCGGAGAATGGCTAAATTGGTAGGTGCTCCTTTTATAAAAGTTGAAGCAACGAAATTTACGGAAGTTGGATATGTCGGCCGGGATGTAGAGTCCATGGTTCGTGATTTGGTAGAGACATCCGTCCGCCTCGTGAAGGAAGAAAAGATGGCAAGCGTAAAAGAACGGGCAGAAGAAAATGCAAATCGCCGTTTAATAGAGCTATTAGTCCCATCAACAAAAAAACAGAGTAATTTCAAAAATCCTCTTGAAGTCTTTTTTGGAGGCAGTAACAATCAAGATGAACAGGATTCGGAAGATAATTCCGAAGATTTAAGTTTGCAGGAAAAAAGAAAAATTGTCGCTGAAAAGCTGGCTAATGGCGAATTAGAAAGTGAAATGATAACGGTCGAAGTGGAAGAACAGGCTGCTTCGATGTTTGATATGCTCCAAGGTTCGGGAATGGAACAAATGGGGATGAATATGCAGGACGCTTTAGGAAGCTTGATGCCGAAGAAAAGCAAGAAGCGCAAATTGAAAGTTAGTGAAGCGAGAATTGTTTTAACAAATGAAGAAGCTTCGAAATTGATTGATATGGATGAAGTCACTTCAGATGCTGTTTATGGAGCAGAGCAAAATGGGATTATCTTCATCGATGAAATCGACAAAATTGCCAGCAAGCAATCTGGAAGTTCATCAGCGGATGTTTCAAGAGAAGGCGTTCAAAGGGATATCCTCCCGATCGTCGAAGGTTCAACTGTCGTGACTAAATATGGGTCAGTCAAAACGGATCATGTCCTCTTCATTGCGGCAGGGGCCTTCCATATGGCTAAGCCATCCGATCTTATCCCTGAGTTACAAGGTAGATTCCCTATCCGTGTAGAATTGAACAAACTGACTGTTGATGACTTTGTGCGGATTCTTCATGAGCCTGATAATGCTTTGTTAAAACAATATGTAGCTTTATTGGAAACCGAAGGTATAGAAATTGAATTTTCTGACGATGCTGTTCGTAAGATAGCTGAAGTGGCCTTCGAAGTAAATCAAAACACAGACAATATTGGTGCAAGAAGACTTCATACCATTTTAGAACGGCTGCTTGAAGACCTGTCGTTTGAAGCTCCGGAAATTACGATGGAGAAGATTACAATTACACCCCAATATGTCGAAGGCAAGCTAGGTTCTATCGCCCGGAACAAAGATTTAAGCCAGTTTATCCTTTAAGATTCAGAAAAATGGTATTAATTTGACAATGCAATGAACATAAAATTACGGAAATACAACTTCATAGTTATGTGAACCATGGTATTTTTAGGAGGAACAAATCAAATGAACTTATTAGCAAAAACAAGAAAAATCAATGCAATGCTCCAAAAAGCAGCAGGTAAAGCAGTCAATTTCAAAGAAATGGCTGAAAGCTTAAGTGATGTTATCGAAGCGAATGTATTTGTAGTCAGCCGCCGCGGGAAATTATTGGGCATAGCTGTAAGTCAGCAAATCGAAAATGAACGCATGTACAAAATGTTGGAGGATAAACAATTCCCTGAAGTGTACACAAAAAACTTATTTAATATTCCTGAAACTTCTTCCAATCTTGATATCGAAAGTGAATACACGGCTTTCCCAGTTGAAAACAAAGAACTTTTCGCATCGGGATTGACTACGATCGTACCGATTATGGGTGGAGGAGAACGTTTAGGAACATTGGTCCTTGCTCGATTACAGGAAAAATTTCACGATGACGATTTAATTTTAGCTGAGTATGGTGCTACTGTAGTCGGTATGGAGATCCTACGTGAAAAATCAGAAGAGATTGAAGAAGAAGCGCGTAGTAAAGCTGTCGTTCAAATGGCAATTTCCTCGTTATCATACAGCGAATTGGAAGCCATTGAGCATATCTTTGAAGAGCTTAAAGGTAATGAAGGTCTACTAGTTGCATCAAAAATAGCGGACCGTGTAGGCATCACTCGTTCCGTAATCGTTAATGCACTTAGGAAACTAGAAAGTGCAGGAGTCATTGAGTCACGCTCTCTTGGAATGAAAGGTACTTATATCAAAGTATTGAATGATAAATTCCTACTTGAATTAGAGAAGCTTAAAAATAATTAAAAAACAAAAAGGTTTCGGATTGATCTTAATCCGAAACCTTTTTGTTTTTTTTATTGGATTTGAAGCAGTTATATAGAATAGTGACCGTTCCGAGGTCATTACTTAGGCCATTTTTGGTAGTTTGGCGCACTGTCATTCACACGTGTGAAAAGAAAGCATTCTTATCACCTCGAGTTTTAATACTTTCATTTGTAAAACAAAAAAAACTGTAGGCAAAAGGAGTTCTATCTAACGGTTAAAATAAAGTTGATGGAACGGAAGGTACGAGACTCCTGCTGGAATACCCGTCCCAGGGAGACCCCGCATACGCAAAGACCGCGCGCGGAAAGAAAGTTCCCTAAGTTCCAATCAACATTCGAATTTCTAAAGTCTGAGGCAGACCTTGAAAAAGGGCTGCCTTTTTTGTTTTTTAAGCCAACTATGACTAACAAGTTAAGAGATTTATAAAAATATGTAAGTTAGAAAAAATGGACAATTCATTTTGATCTGATATGGAACATGAAAATAAGCGTGGTTTCTATATCGGAAGGAAAATAAAGTGAAAAAATGAGAGTAATTATACTATTATAACTATTGTAATGATGAAAAATGATAACTTCTGGAACTTTATGTTTTTTGTGTGAATTTTTCAATGTTTCCATTGATAATGGATCAGATTTCTGTAAATCTTGTTGTTAGGAAAAATTTGCTGAAATTGTCGAATGGATTCATTACCTCGAAAATTTCTCTTTTTTTCAAAAAAAGAAAATCAGTTTTCATCGCTTATTTTTTTAAATATCCTTTATATGAAAAGGCTAAAACTGAGTAAATGGAAAAAAATACTTAAAATTAAATTCGGAATTTAGTTCTAAAGTATCAGGTACATGGATATGTTTTTCGATATGATAAATAAGCTAATGGAAGTAAAATATGGGTAAAATGTAGAATACCCTATTAAAATGTAATATAACGTAATTTTAATCATTGAATAATACTAAAAAAATCGTCAAAATTAATCAATTAATGACATTTTTCGACTATAATAGGTCTAAAGTCTATGTGTGGTTTATAGACATAGTCATTATGTTTCATTAAAATTAAAGAATAAATGGTTTGGGTAAATTTATTTGTGGAGGAACCATCTGTTAATTATAGAAAGAGGTGATCGATATGGAGTTATTTTCAAATACTTTTCAATCACTAGAAAATGGACTTAATTATTCGACTACAAAACAAAGAGTCATTTCACAGAACATAGCAAATTCAGATACGCCTAACTATAAGGCAAAAGAAGTCGACAAAACACAATCTTTTAAAGCGGAGCTGAAATCTTCCGTAGAGTCATATCGTACCGATGAAAGACATTTTAACTTCAAATCAGAGGGAAGTCATTCCTCTCACATCGTGACAAAGAAAAATGTTCAATATAACAATAACGGAAACAGTGTGGATGTTGATAAGGAAATGACGGATCTTGCTGCCAATCAAATTTATTTTAATGCAGTTTCTGACAGGCTTTCAGGTAAGTTTCAATCATTGGAGAATGTAATTAGAGGAGGTAAGTGATGGGGATTTTCCAAAGTATGAATATGACCGGATCTAGCCTGACGAGTCAAAGGTTAAGGATGGATGTTATCTCTGCAAATATGGCCAACGCTGACACGACGAGGGCTGAATATGATGCCAAAACGAAATCATGGAAGCCATACTCTAGAAAAGCAGTCGTGCTGCAAAGTAAGGAACAGGGTTTTTCAAGCTTCTTAAACACAGCATCCGGAAAAACGAGCGGTGTAGGGAATGGAGTGAAGGTGTCGGGAATAATAAAAGACAAAACACCTTTTGAACTGGATTATAATCCCCAACACCCAGATGCCAATGAAGATGGATATGTTGAAATGCCAAATGTCGACCCACTTAGGGAAATGGTCGATTTAATGAGTGTCACTCGATCATACGAAGCCAATGTGACAGTTTTAAATGCATCAAAGGGAATGATGATGAAAGCATTGGAAATCGGCAAATAAAAATGTGAAAGGAGATTGTTGATATGGAGGGGATTTCTCTTTCGGCAGTGAGCAATGGAGTTAATGTACTGAAAAAAAATCAGAGTAACACAATTACACCATACGAAGCACAGCAAAATTTTGCGTCCGTATTAAAAGAGTCATTGAATAAAGTTAATAAAACACAGGTGGCATCTGATGATCTGACAACCAAGCTTGTGAATGGGGATGATGTTGAGCTGCATTCGGTGATGATAGCTTCACAAAAAGCCAGTGTTACCATGCAGGCTACATTAGAGGTTCGGAATAAGGTGGTAGAAGCCTACCAAGAAATGATGAGAATGAGTATATAGCATTCATTTTTAAAACCTCAAAAAATAGAAATGACCAGGGGGAAAATGAATCTCCCACTCATAAATTCATAGACTGACCGGGGGATTTAAATGAATGATGTACTAATGAATATGAAAAATAAAATAACTGCATTCTGGACGAGCCGTAGTAAAAAACAAAAAATCATGATGATTGCTTCAGCAGCAGTGATGATCATCATCATTACGGCTGTTTCCATTTTAACCACGCGTACGGCGCTGGTGCCCTTATATTCCAATTTAACTCCATCGGAGACGGGGAGTGTTAAGGAAAATTTAGACAGTCAAGGTATTAAGAATGAAATTTCTGAAAACGGTACGACGATAAAGGTTCCTGAAGAGAGTGTGGATACACTTAAAGTGGAACTGGCAGCTGAAGGCATCCCTGAATCGGGTAATATTGATTATTCTTTTTTTAGTCAAAGTGCTGGTATCGGAATGACTGAAAATGAATTCAATGTCATTAAATTGGACTCCATGCAAACGGAGCTTGCCAGTTTAATAAAAAAGATTGATGGAGTTGAAGATGCCAGTGTGATGATCACTCTTCCTGATAAAGGAGTGTTTGTTAGTGATGCAGCTGAGGAAGCGTCAGCATCCATTGTATTGACAACGAAACCTGGTTATAAATTTGAAGAAAGCCAAATCAATTCACTTTATCATCTTGTCTCAAAAAGTGTTCCGAACTTGCCTACAGATAATATCGTCATTATGAACCAAGACTTTGAGTATTTTGATCTAGAAAATGAAAATTCTTCTTTCGCGTCCGCATTTGCTACTCAAAATGAAATTAAAAAAGAAATAGAACGCGATATTCAAAGACAAGTACAAAATATGCTTGGAACGATTATGGGCAGAGATAAAGTGGTTGTTTCTGTCACGACAGACATCGATTTCACTCAAGAGAACCGGGAAGAGAATTTAGTTGAGCCCGTTGATAAAGAAAATATGGCTGGAATTGAGATTTCTGCGCAAAGGATCAATGAAACGTATAGTGGGGATGCAGCTGGTGCAGGAGGCATTCCGCAAAGCGAGGACTCTTCTGATTCATTGGGATCTAATTACGTTGAAGGCACAACCGGATCCGGTGATTATGAAAAAGTGGATGAAACGATAAATAGCGAAGTGAACCGAATCAAGAAGGAAATAGTGGAAAGTCCATATAAAGTTAAAGATTTGGATATACAGGTCATGGTTGAACCGCCTACAGCAGATGATCCAAATTCTTTATCTCAACAGAGTGTGGATGATATTACACAAATCCTTGGTACGATAATACGCACGACAATCGAGAAAAAAGCCGCAGGGGAAGAACTTACGGACGAAGAGCTTACTAATAAAATAGCTATTTCGGTTCAACCGTTTAACGGAAAAATGACGCTGCCAAAAGATGATGCTCGTTCTTCGTTACCAATTTGGGTATACATTGTCGGTGGAGTGCTTTTACTAATCATTATCATTCTCTTATTCTTATTCTTACGTTCCAAAAAGCAATCTGATATGGAAGAGGAGTACGTGATTGAAGAAGAAGAAGAAGTCATATTCGATGTACCGGATTTAAACAAAGAGAAGGAAACAGAAGCATCTTTAAAAAGAAAACAACTAGAAAAATTGGCAAAAGAAAAACCAGATGAATTTGCAAAATTATTAAGAAGCTGGATAGCAGAAGACTAGGAGGCTGTGCAAGTGACAGACAGAAAAAAAAAGGCCGGATTGACTGGCAAACAGAAAGCTGCCATCCTCCTTATTTCCTTAGGCCCGGATGTTTCTGCATCCGTATATAAGCACCTCTCTGAAGAGGAAATTGAGAGATTGACCCTTGAAATTTCAGGAGTTAGAAAAGTGGATTCGCATGATAAAGAAGAAATCCTAGAAGAATTCCATAATATTGCTTTAGCTCAGGATTATATCTCGCAGGGGGGGATAGGATACGCTAAGCAAGTCCTTGAAAAGGCATTAGGGTCCGACCAGGCGACGGCCATCATTAATCGTTTAACATCGTCCTTACAGGTTCGCCCATTCGACTTTGCACGAAAGGCAGATCCAGGACAGATCTTGAATTTCATCCAGAACGAACATCCGCAGACGATTGCATTAATCTTGTCCTATCTGGATCCTGCACAGGCTGGACAAATATTGTCTGAACTTCCGCAAGAGGTGCAGGCGGATATTGCAAGAAGGATTGCTTTAATGGATAGTACGTCGCCGGAAATCATCAATGAAGTGGAGCAAATACTAGAAAGGAAACTTTCTGCGACTGTGACACAAGATTATACACAGACTGGTGGAGTAGAAGCGGTTGTAGATGTATTGAATGGAGTAGACCGGTCGACGGAACGAACGATTTTGGATGCACTCGAAATCCAGGACCCTGATCTTGCTGAGGAAATCAAGAAACGGATGTTTGTGTTTGAGGATATTGTGACACTTGATGGCAGAGCGATTCAGCGTGTAGTCAGGGAATCTGAAAACGAGGATCTCAAACTTTCCCTTAAAGTGGCAAGTGATGAGGTGAAGGAAATCGTTTTCCAAAACATGTCGAAACGTATGGTTGAAACGTTCCAGGAAGAAATGGAATATATGGGGCCTGTACGTTTACGTGACGTAGAAGAAGCACAATCCAGAATCGTCGCTGTTATCCGTCGTCTGGAAGAAACTGGAGATATTGTGATTGCCCGCGGTGGAGGGGATGATATCATTGTCTAGGATTATAAAATCCCAGCAGGCACAACACGAGAAAAGTAAAAAGATAGCGATTAAAGTTCGGCAGTTTGACTTTATTCAAAATGCGGATGAGGGGAAACCCCTTCACCATTTTCAATCTGATGATATTCTGAACGATGCTAAACAGGAAGCTGAAGTTTTATTACTTGATGCTAAACAAAAAGCCCAAGCAATTGCTGCAGAAATCCAGCAAGATCGAGAAAATTGGAAAAATCAAGAAAAGGTTTTATATATCGAACAAGCTCAAAAAGAAGGGTATCAGCAAGGAGTGGAGGATGGCATCCAGAAGGGCTATAACAAAATTGCAGGAGATATCGCTTTTGCAAAAGAAGTGGTAGAGTCCGCAAAAAAAGATTATCGGCAGCATATCGAATCATCTGAAATCGTTATTTTGAATCTTGCTGTTAAAGTGGCAGAAAAAATTATCGGGCAACAGCTTGATAAAGATGAAGGATCTTTTTTATCCATCGTCAAAAAAGCCATCAAAGAGGTAAGGGATCACAGGGAAGTGCAAGTGCACATTCACCCGGTTCAATATCAATCTATTCTTTCCCATAGGGAAGAGTTAATTTCCATCTTTCCAAAGGATACAGAGTTGTATATCTTTCCAGACGATGAACTTGAAGAAGACAGCTGTATTATCGAATCCGAAACAGGAAAGATAGATGCCAGTGTCGATAGTCAGCTACATGAAATAAAAGTGAAACTTACTGAACTGCTGGAAGGGGATAAAGATGAAAGCTAGTGACCTCTTGCCATTAATTGATGAAGTCGATCCATTCAAAAATTATGGACGGGTAAAACGTGTGGTAGGTTTAATGATAGAATCTCAAGGCCCTGAAAGCTCTGTAGGCGACATTTGTTATATCTATACTGGTATACAAAAAAAGAAAAATCGAATATTGGCAGAAGTTGTCGGTTTTCGGGATGAAATTGTTATTTTAATGCCATTTACCGCAGTCAGTGATATTGCACAGGGGTGTATCGTTGAAGGAAGCGGACGAAGCCTTGAGATAAAGGTAGGCAGTGGGTTGATTGGCAAGGTAGTCGATCCAATGGGTCATCCTCTTGATGATTCCCTGCTTCCGAAAGGCCTCGCTACCGTTCCGGTGGATCAAGACCCGCCAAATCCGATGAAACGACCTCCCATTAATGAACCGATAGATGTAGGAGTACGGGTGATTGATAGTTTATTGACAGTTGGAAAAGGTCAGCGTGTAGGCATCTTTGCAGGGAGCGGTGTGGGGAAAAGTACGTTGCTTGGTATGGTGGCAAGGAATACGACGGCTGACTTAAACGTTATCGGCCTTGTTGGAGAACGTGGCCGTGAAGTTCGGGAATTCATTGAGAGGGACCTTGGACCAGAAGGGCTAGCACGATCAATCGTTGTTGTAGCGACGTCTGATCAGCCAGCACTTATGCGGATAAAAGGTGCTTTAACGGCAACGGCCATCGCCGAATATTTTCGTGATAAGGGATTGAATGTAATGCTGATGATGGACTCGGTCACAAGGGTTGCGATGGCCCAGAGGGAAATTGGGCTTGCTATCGGTGAACCCCCGACGACCAAAGGATATACGCCATCCGTATTCGCCATCCTGCCAAGGTTACTGGAAAGAACGGGAACAAATCAACTTGGTACCATTACAGCTTTTTATACGGTTCTTGTCGACGGAGATGATATGAATGAGCCCATCGCTGATGCAGTAAGGGGAATATTGGATGGTCACTTCATACTGGACCGAAATCTAGCAAATAAAGGACAGTTTCCAGCTCTCAATGTATTAAAGAGTATAAGCCGTGTCATGAATAACATAGTTGAGAACAAGCATAAAAAATCTGCGGAAAAATTGAGAGCGAGTTTATCAACCTATATGGAGTCGGAAGATTTAATTAATATAGGAGCTTATAAAAGGGGATCTTCAAAGCAAATTGATACCTCCATTACGCGTTATCCGGAAATCATTTCATTTTTAAAGCAAGGAACGCATGAGAAATCTCCCAAAAATGATAGTATTAATGCCCTTGTCGAATTGATGGAGAAAGGTGATTAGTTAATAGTTATGATTTATCAATATAAATTCGAGAAGATCCTGACCATCAAAGAAAAAGAAAAAAGCGATGCACTGGCTAAATATAATGCTGCTTTAAAAAGGTTTGAAGAAGTGGCAGAGAAATTATATAAGCTCTTAAAGAAAAAAGAAGAGTTGCTTGAATTTCAGCAGGAAAAACTGCGAAATGGATTATCCGTCCAGGAAATTCGACATCATCAGCTATTTATGGACAACCTGGAAAAACTCTTAAGCCATTGTCAGCAGGATGTCATTGAAGCACGATACAAGATGAATGTTCAACGGGATATAGTAATGGAAAGAAATATTGAGGTTAAAAAGTACGAGAAAATGAAAGAAAATGATTTTCTTAAATTCCTTGAAGTCATAAAGGAAGCTGAGAATAAACAAATGGATGAAATATCAATCCGGCAATTCTTAAGCAAAGGCGTTAGGTGATGGAATGCGTAAAAAAAGTGAATCTAATGGATTGGAAGAATTGGAGGAAAGCAAGATAAGTAAGTTTCAATGGTTTCTTGTTATCTTCATTCCTTTAATTTTTGCTGTAGTGGTAGTGCTAATCGTTTTCACGGTTGCAGGGGTCAATATAGGGGAGAAGGTGAAAGAGATATCTGCAAAAATCCCCTTCATTGAATCGAATGAAAAGGGCGAAGAAAAAGGAAACCCAGCCAAGAGTGATGAGAAACTTTCATTGAAGCTGGAAAAATTGGAAATGGAGATTGAAAACAAGGAAAAAGAGATAGACAAGCTCGAGAGCATCATTGATACACGTGACAAGGTCATAGAAAAGGCAGAATTAGAAAAACAGCAGCTTCAAACAGACATGAATCAACTTAAGAATAGTCAGAATGGTAATAAACAGGCGTTTAAAGAAATAATCCGTACATATGAAACCATGGCTCCTAAGAAATCTGCACCTATCCTTACAGAAATGAATGATGATGACGCAATGGAGATTCTCTCAAGTATGAAGGCAGGCACTTTAGCGAAGGTATTGGAGCAAATGACAACGGCAGATGCTGCAAGGTTAACGAAGAAACTGACGGAACAAAGTTCTCAAGAGGAAAGATGAAGGATGTGAATAATATGAATTCAGCTATTAATTCTTTACTCCCCTTGGCATCAGTAAGTCAAAAGGCATCAATAAAGCCTAACCAGCAAACGAATCCCGGGTTTGGTTCATTCCTTCAATCTTTAGGGGCAGAACCATCCATTCAATCGAATGCAGAATCCCCTGACGTCACTGAAGCGAGATTGTCTGCTTTAAGGGATTTGCTTGGATTTTTGAAACTTGATACGTTAAGTGATCCAGACGAAGAGAGTGTTGTTGATGATACTTCAGTAAACAACCAAGAAGAAGTTAGCAACCTTTTACAGGTACTAAAAAAAGTAACCGGCAATGATGAAGGGGCGCTAACGGAATTCTTTGAGAGCATAGAGGAAACGGATTTGGAAAAAGAACAAGATGACTTGAGCCTAAGTTCACAAAGTTTGTTATCAGCCAATGTCATGGAACTGTATACCATCCTAAAAAAAGTGTCTGTGTTAAGAGAGGAAGAGTGGAAGCAACTTCCAACAGCTGGTGTGGTAAACCTTTTGAAACTGGTGAAAATTCAAGATCTTCTCTCGGAGAATCAGGATTTGAAACAAGATGAAGCGGCCATCCAGAAACAAATGAAAAATCTGCTTGAAGGGATAACGGGAAAACTGGAAAAATGGCTGTCCAATCAGCAAAAAACAAATTCAGATCCTGACAATTCCAGCAATTTGGAAAAAGGGCAGAATAAACCAATCGAAACATTGAAAAGCGTCTTCTCACAATTATCTGGAAGTGCCAAGGTAAGTAAAGCTGGAAGAATCCCAAACGTTGTCACTTTGAAAACAGTTGATAGTGGTAACTTTCAAGGTTCTGGTATGCCTTTTCACATGACAAAGCTGGAACAATTCGTCTTGACAGCACCATCCATTGGGGAGAAAAATGTGAGCCAAGAAGAGTTTATTAAACAATTTGAAAATATTCTAAGTAAGGCGAATTTCAGCGGAATGAACGGTGTAAATAAACTGTTGATCAGATTGAATCCAGAACATCTAGGGTCACTTAGAATCGAGTTGATTCAAAAGGATGGTATGTTGTCAGCTAAGATTATGGCTACTACAGCACAGGCAAAAGATATGATGGAAAAACAGATTCACGGCTTAAAACATGCCTTTAGCGGTCAAAATATCCAAATCGAAAAAATTGAAATTTCACAGGCGTACAATGCTTTTACCTCTGAGAAATTCAACCACAAAGATGAGGAAGAACAACCTAATCAACATGAGAGTAAGGAAGAAAGCCATGATGAGACAGAAAGTGAATTTATAGGCTCCCTTGCTGAAGCTTTGTTAAATCTGGAAGTGTAGGTGAAAAAGTGACGACCATCGATACATCACTCTTATTATCAAACTATCAAAATGGTAATAGAAATACTGGGGATTCATTGGGAAAAGATGATTTCTTGAAATTATTGCTTACCCAGCTTCAAAACCAAGATCCGTCAAGCCCTATGGACAATACAGAATTCATCGCTCAAATGGCCACTTTTTCTTCTCTGGAACAGATGATGAATATGGGAGTCCAACTTGAAAAAATAATCGGGAACAATCAACAAAATAGTTTAATGAACTATAACACTTTTGTCGGTAAGGAAGTCACTTGGCATAAATTAAATGAAGGTGATGATGATCTTGCGATAGAAGAAGGGACAGGCGTCGTGAAATCCATTCAATATAAGGGTGATAGTGTTTATTTTATCTTAGAAGATGGCACAAAACTTGAGCCAGCGAACATTTCGGCCATGGAGCAGCGAAGTACCGCATCCAATAGCTTAACGGAGGCTAGTGAGCTAATAGGCAAGCGTGTTTCTTGGAAGGATGAAAAAAATGGGGAGTCATCTGCAGTCGTTATCTCTGTTTCCATGAATAATGGCAAACTGCAAATTGAAGTGGATGATGAAAGCAACACCAAGCTATCATCAGATCAATTGACTAAAATCGCTGGAGCTTAAGAGGGCGGAATATGAAACTTGGTTTTCGAGCGAATTCCGCTCAGATGATGTCTTGAACAAGCTTGCCCTTGCGGCAAAGACAGTTGATTCAACAAGGGTTTCAATCGCATTTGATCAATAGTAAACATGCTAAAAATGCGGTTGATTGAAAGCACGAAAAACAACGTCATCAGTCATGGACAGGGATGAAGCATCGTCTTGAATTTTCACCAACATTAATTGGATTAATAGGCTGGACCCAGTATGGGAAGCCATGACTGTGAAAGGACAGGAGCAGTCGATATATGAAAGGGGAGCTTTTACATGCTTCGTTCGATGTATTCAGGAATAAGCGGATTAAAAAACTTACAAACAAAATTGGATGTTATCGGTAATAATGTCGCCAATGTCAATACTTACGGTTTCAAAAAAAGCCGGGTGACATTCAGCGATGCGATGAACCAAACCGTATCTGGTGCAAGTGCAGCAACAGCCAATAAAGGTGGAACTAACTCTAAACAAATTGGATTGGGTTCGACGATTGCTACAATCGATACCATCCATTCGCAATCAAGCTTGCAAACTACCGGTCGCGATCTTGACTTAGGAATATCCGGGGATGGTTATTTCATCGTCAAGCAAGGCGATGCACTTTCCTATACACGAGCAGGAAACTTCTATCTGGATGATAATGGTACGCTTGTCAACTCGAATGGTCTGAAAGTACAAGCCTACAAGGTTGATGAAAACGGAAAACGATCAAAAACGATCGGTGACGTTGCTGTTAATGTCAATGCGATTTTACCTGCTGTAACAACGACTAAAATATCAGTAAGTGAAAACCTTGCTGCTGATGCCATTGATGGTTCAGTATTTAGCCAGCAAATAAAAGTCGTTGACGATAAGGGGAAAGAACAGACGGCAACTATCTACTTCCAAAAAACAGGTGATAATAAATGGGAGCTTTTTGATGAAGAACCTGCTGCTTTGGGGGATGCTTCTGCAACTAAACCAAAACCGTTCACTTCAGTGAGTTTCGATGCAAATGGTCAGATAGTGGCTGCGGATAAAAATAAGGCAAACCAAACCCTTAGCATTACAAGCGGCAAAGAGGACGACACGAATACAGCAGTTGATGAAAGCATTCAAAAAGTTAAATTGGATTTTGATTTCTCAAAACTCACTCAAGTAAAAGGGTCTACGACTGCTCTGGTCAATCCGAATGGCAATAAGGAAGGGAAACTCGAGAGTTTTAATATTGGTTCATCGGGAGAAATAAATGGCGTGTATTCCAACGGGCTCATCACAACATTAGGCCAACTGGCCGTTGCCAAGTTTTCCAATTCATCCGGCTTGACGAAAACAGGTGGTAATACTTTTCAGGAATCAATCAATTCAGGGACTGCAAACATCAATATCGCAGGTGAGGGTCGCGGAATGATTGCATCAGGCTCATTGGAAATGTCCAATGTGGATTTATCTGAAGAATTTACCGAAATGATCGTTGCGCAACGTGGTTTTCAGTCGAATTCCCGGATTATCACGACATCGGATGAAATCTTACAAGAACTGGTTAACTTAAAACGATAAGTTAAGGGGGGGAGGAGCCAGTTGCTTTTTGCTCTGGCTCCCAAATATCATTATCAAAGTCACAAGACTCAATGGAAAATGCTTTCATATCAATGCATTGTACATAGATACAGTCGAATCATTGCCTGATACGACCATTACTTTTACAAATGGCAAGAAAATCGTGGTGCTTGAGAAGGAAGAGGAAATGGTTGAAGCTATTATACAATTTTATCGTACCGTGAATATTCTCGGATTTCGCAATGATGTGGAGGAAAGAACATGAAAAAGAAATTAATGACAATTATGATGATTATGCTTGTGGCGATAACACTTGTTGGTGTCATAGCGGTCGTGGTTGTGACAAAGTTATCTGACCCCACATCTGCCGAAGGTAAACCGAGCATTGACGAAATTGTCAAATCATCCGTTGAAATTCCTGAAATTACAACGAATCTGGCCGGCAATGATTATATTAAAATCTCATTTATGGTCCAAACAGAAAATAAGAAAGCTAAAGAAGAGTTGGAAAAAAGAAGCTTTCAGATGAAAAATATCATTATTACGGAACTATCCGAAATGAAAGCAGAAGAGTTAACGGGTAAAAAGGGCAAGGAAAAACTACAAGATGCATTAAAGACTAGAATGAATGAATTAATGGAAGAAGGAAAAGTTGAAAAGGTTTATATAACCTCCTCGATTCTTCAATAAGAACATCCTTGCTACATTAAATAAGAAGGGGAAGCTTTGGAGGTGAGTGTTAATGTCCGGGGAAATATTATCGCAAAATGAAATCGATGCTTTGTTATCGGCCATTTCCACAGGTGAAATGGATGCAGATGATTTAAAGAAAGAAGAAGTAGAAAAAAGAGTGAAAGTGTATGACTTTAAAAGGGCACTTCGCTTTTCAAAGGATCAAATCCGGAGTTTGACTAGGATACACGAAAACTTTGCAAGGTTGCTGACCACTTACTTTTCGGCTCAGCTTAGGACATATGTTCAAATTTCTGTTGCTTCGGCAGACCAAATCCCATATGAAGAGTTTATTCGTTCAATTCCGAAAATGACTATCCTGAATGTGTTTGAAGTGCCGCCTTTAGATGGACGTATCATCCTTGAGGTTAACCCGAATATCGCCTATTCCATGATGGATCGAGTTTTGGGAGGGCGGGGCATTAGCGTTAATAAGGTAGATAGTTTAACGGAAATAGAAACGAAAATCATGTCCAATTTATTCGAGAAGGCTTTTGAAAATTTACAGGAGGCATGGGGAACGATTGTTGAAATCGAACCTGTGATGACAGAGTTCGAAGTGAATCCACAATTCCTTCAACTGGTTTCACCCAACGATACTGTTGTTGTCATTTCCTTGAATACCCAAATCGGTGAAACGAGCGGGATGATTAATATTTGCATTCCTCACGTCGTTTTAGAACCTATCATACCGAAGTTATCTGCTCATTATTGGATGGAAACTTCCCAAAAGGAAAAAATCCCAGAGGAAATCATGATTTTGGAAAAGCGTATCCGAAACGCAGACCTTCCCATTATTTCTGAACTTGGTTCTACAGATATCACGATCCATGATTTTTTGCTGCTTGATGTTGGTGATGTCATCGATTTAAATAAGGCAATCGATGAACCTTTGACGATAAAAATTGGAGGAATCCCAAAATATAGTGCGCAGCCAGGTAAAGTAGGTAAAAAACACGCCATCCAGATTCTTGATATTTTGAAAGGGGGAGACGAAGATGGTAAGTGATGAAATGCTTTCACAAGACGAAATTGATGCCCTTTTGAAAGGTACAAGTGATATAGAAGATGAGGTGAACACTCTTTCGATGAACGATTATTTATCAATGATGGAACTCGATGCTCTCGGTGAAATTGGTAATATCTCTTTCGGAAGTTCGGCAACTGCCTTATCCACGTTATTGAATCAGAAAGTGGATATAACTACCCCGACGGTCACCGTCATTGAAAAGGGCCAGATTTCGAAAGAATTCCCTTATCCGTATGTAGCGATTCAAGTTCAATATACAGAAGGATTTTCAGGTATTAATATGTTGGTCATCAAGCAAAGCGATGCTGCTATCATAGCCGATTTGATGCTTGGCGGTGATGGACTAAATCCTTCAGACATGCTGGGGGAAATTCAATTGAGTGCGGTCCAGGAAGCCATGAACCAAATGATGGGTTCGGCAGCGACATCCATGTCGACTATTTTTAGTAAAAAAGTTGATATTTCTCCGCCAAGCATAGATTTACTTAACTTTTTAAATGGTGAAGGAGAAAATGCGATACCAGATGAGGATTTATTTGCAAAAATCTCTTTCCGTCTGCGTGTCGGTACGTTAATTGATTCCAGCATCATGCAAATGCTGCCTTTAGAATTCGCTAAAGGACTAGTTTCTGAACTTTTAAATGGAACAAGCGAACCAACCGAAATGAAAACGGAAAAAGTATTAAGTGATCCAGTTATAAACAATCCATCCCAGGAGCCTGACCAATTTCAGTACGCTGGAACGAACCAAACGGCAAATGAGTTCAATGGACAAGGTGGTTATCAAACTCAACCTACGAACCAAATACCGGATGTGCCGCAACATTTTGGAGGTTCATCTGTACCAACAGGTCAGCCGGTAAATGTTCAGCCTGCCAGTTTCACTAGTTTCCAGCCCTTTCAGCTTCAAGAGACTGAAACGAAAAATCTCAGCATGCTGATGGATATTCCATTGCAAGTAACAGTGGAGCTCGGAAGAACGAAGCGTTCTGTCAAGGATATTTTGGAGCTGTCGTCCGGTTCGATAATCGAATTGGATAAGTTGGCCGGCGAGCCAGTGGATATCCTGGTAAACAGTCGCTTGATAGCAAAAGGCGAAGTAGTAGTGATTGATGAAAACTTTGGAGTCCGTGTTACGGATATCATGAGCCAAAGCGACAGATTAAATAAAATTAGATAAATTTGGGGGACGAAAAGAATGGCGAATAGAATTTTAATTGTGGACGATGCAGCATTTATGAGAATGATGATAAAGGATATCCTTTCTAAAAATGGTTTTGAAATTGTCGGTGAAGCAGCAGATGGCGCGCAAGCCGTGGAAAAATATAAAGAAACACATCCGGATCTTGTAACGATGGATATTACCATGCCTGAAATGGATGGAATTACAGCTTTAAAAGAAATAAAAAAGGTGAATCCTCAAGCTAAGGTCATTATGTGTTCAGCGATGGGGCAACAAGCCATGGTCATTGATGCAATCCAGGCGGGCGCCAAGGACTTTATCGTGAAGCCATTCCAGGCTGACCGGGTATTGGAAGCCATAAATAAAGCATTAAGTTAAGAGGGTGTCTTCATATTGTTTTTTATAAAAAAATGGCTTCAGGTCCCACTGATGATAGCAGTACTCTTCTCTGGGGCCATTCCGGCCCATGCGGAAGATCTAGATAAAACAGTGAAGGAAGTTTATGAGCAGCCAGATGATCAGAAAGTAGATAATGAAAAATCGATAGACTCTCAATCTAACAATCAGGCTTCTAATCCGGATAAAGTCGGGATTACCGTTTGGGAATTTCTCAGGATGATATTTGCTACTATTTTTGTAGTGGCACTTCTGTATATCATATTGAAGTTCATCAATAAAAAGAGTAAATCGTACCAAAAGGCAAATTCTGTAGAGAATTTAGGCGGTACGAGCCTTGGTGCAAATCGTTCTGTTCAACTTGTTAAAATCGGAGGGCGAATATTGGTAATCGGGGTTGGTGAAAATATTCAACTCTTGAAAGAAATAGATGATCCTTTGGAATATGAACAGCTTTTGAAAGATTATAACGATAAGTTGGATCAAATGATTCAGCCTGGGGAGTTTGCAGCTAAATTGAAAAATAAGTGGTTGAAGAATAGAGAATCCGAAACCGCTAGTTTTTCTTCAGAGCTCGAAAGTCAACTTGATCAAATGTCTGATAGCAGGAAGAAGCTATTAAATGAGCTTGATAGGAAAGGAAGAGACAATGAATGAATGAGTTCATGGAGTTTTTCAATAACAGTGATCCCACTAATGCCTCTACTTCCGTCAAGCTTGTTCTTCTAATGACCGTATTATCGCTGGCTCCAAGCATATTGATCCTGATGACGTGTTTTACAAGAATCATCATTGTCCTGAGTTTTGTAAGAACATCGCTAGCTACACAGCAGATGCCTCCGAATCAGGTACTGGTCGGACTAGCTCTTTTCATGACCTTTTTTATAATGGCACCGACTTTTCAGGAAGTGAATGAGAAAGCATTAACTCCGTTATTTAATGAAGAAATAGATTTAGAAGAGGCATATGTGCAGGCCTCCATACCTTTTAAGGAATTCATGAGTGCGCATACAAGGCAAAAGGATCTGGCATTATTTTTGGAATATGCCAAGGTGGATAAGCCGGAAACGGTACAGGACATTCCCTTGACTGCATTTGTACCAGCTTTTGCAATCAGTGAAATCAAAACAGCCTTTCAAATAGGTTTTATGATTTTCATACCATTTCTGGTGATTGATATGGTAGTTGCAAGTGTCCTGATGTCGATGGGGATGATGATGTTACCGCCAGTCATGATTTCCCTCCCATTTAAAATCCTCCTGTTCATTCTAGTTGACGGATGGTATTTAGTAGTGAAGTCTTTATTACAGAGTTTTTAAGCAGGTGAGAAAAAATGAGTGCAGAGTTTGTTATTGATGTAGCAGAAAAAGGAATTTATATGGTATTGATTATCGCTGGCCCATTGATGGTGATCGCTCTTATTGTAGGCCTATTAGTAAGTATCTTTCAGGCGACTACCCAGATTCAGGAACAAACCTTGGCATTCGTTCCAAAAATCGTGGCAGTCTTATTGGGGCTCATTTTACTGGCTCCATGGATGCTGAGCCATCTGTTATCATACGCCAATGAAATATTCGGTAACCTGAATCGATTTGTAGGGTAGGGCATGGAGGAAATATTTCCGCACTTTCCCGCCTTTTTATTAATTGTGGTCAGGGTCACTACGTTTTTTGTGGCTATGCCGATTTTTTCGTATCGTTCAATACCGATTCAACATCGTGTAGGGCTTGGAATCTTTCTTGCCTGGATCATGTACTATACCATTGAAGCCCCTGTTCTGGACTTGGATGTCACATTTTATTTATTAATCATTAAGGAAGCGCTTGTTGGACTTTTCATAGGATTCGCTGCCTATATGATTTTATCGGCCGTTCAAATCGCAGGTGGATTGATTGATTTTCAGTTGGGTTTTTCAATTGCTAATGTCATCGATCCCCAAACTGGGGCTCAAAGCCCGTTGTTGGGACAATACCTTTATACAATCGCTCTATTATTCCTATTAAGCACAAACGGCCATCATTTGCTTTTGGATGGAATCTTTTACAGTTATCAGTTCATCCCGATTGACCAATTATTCGTACCATTCGGAGATCATACATTGATAGAATACTTGGCCAAAGCGTTCAGCAAAGCCTTCATGATTGCTTTTCAAATGTCCATGCCAGTGGTGGGGAGCATTTTTTTAGTGGATGTCACACTGGGAATCCTGGCAAGGACAGTTCCTCAATTAAATGTGTTCGTTGTCGGAATTCCAGTGAAAATCATAGCTGGCTTAGCGATCATAGTACTGGTTATGGGGATGATGATGACGGTTGTCACCCAACTTTTCAATTTCTTGCTTTTGACGATGCGTCATCTAATGCAGCTGATTGGAGGCGTTTGATATGGAGAGATTTCAACTGGATTTACAGTTTTTCGCTGGTGAGAAGACCGAAAAGGCGACTCCAAAAAAACGTCAGGATTCGAAGAAAAAAGGACAGGTGGCAAAGAGTCAGGATGTAAATACGTCTGTGAATTTAATTGCTGTATTTGCAGTGCTATTTATCATGGGGCCCTATATGTACAAGCATTTGCTCGGACTCATGAAAGAATATCTGCAACATTTTACTCTGGCTGGATTCAGCGAGGAAAATGTACAAATTATCATGATTGAGGTTTTGAAGGAGATGGGTCTGGTCCTTGGGCCCGTTTTTGCAGCAGCAATAGTGGCTGGGATCTTGGCGAATGTCATGCAAATTGGGTTTATGTTTTCAGCAGAATCCATTCAGTTCAAACTTGAAAAATTGGATCCCATAAAAGGATTCAAACGTATTTTTTCCATGAGAGCCATTGTTGAACTATTGAAATCCATACTTAAAATATCTTTTGTTGGTTTTGTTGCCTTTTATGTACTTTGGCAACGTATGGACGAGATTATGATTTTATCACAGACATCTGTGGAAGAAGCGATGTCAACATTGGCGGATATTACGATTAAAGTTGGGTTTTATGCTGCCGTGGCTTTATTGTTCATCGCGCTATTAGACTATTTGTATCAAAAATATGACTTTGAAAAAAACATCCGAATGTCCAAACAGGATATTAAGGATGAATATAAAAATTCCGAAGGGGACCCACTTATCAAATCCAAGATCAAGCAAAAGCAAAGGCAGATGGCGGCTCAAAGAATGATGCAGGAAATTCCCAATGCGGATGTCGTCATCACTAATCCGACGCATTTTGCAATTGCTTTAAAATATGATGAAGATAAGGCAGAGGCTCCGGTTGTAGTAGCAAAAGGCGTTGATTTTGTTGCTCAGAAAATTAAATTTATTGCAAAAGAAAACGATGTGATCATGGTGGAAAATCGGCCTTTGGCAAGGTCTTTATATGATCAAGCGGAATTAAGCCAGGCGATACCTGAGGAGTTCTTTAAGGCGGTCGCTGAAATACTCGCCTTTGTATATAAAACCAAAGGTAAGCTGTAAAGAAGTAACAGGTAACCCGTTAGTTAGGAGAGAAAAACATGCGAGCAAGAGATTTAGTTGTTATATCGAGCGTCATCCTGATCGTTGCCATGTTGGTCATTCCATTGCCAACATGGTTGTTAAGTATTTTACTCCTCTTAAATATCTCTCTTGCGCTGCTGGTTCTATTGACTACGATGAATATGAAAGAACCTCTCGAATTTTCTATCTTTCCTTCCTTACTCCTTTTACTGACATTGTTCAGGCTAGGGTTGAATGTTTCGACGACTCGTTCCATTTTGACATATGGTGATGCTGGAGGAGTTGTAGAAACCTTTGGATCGTTTGTAGTCGGAGGTAACGTACTTGTAGGATTGGTTGTGTTCATCATTTTGGTCATCATCAATTTCATTGTCATCACGAAAGGATCGGAACGGGTCTCCGAGGTGGCTGCCAGGTTTACGCTAGATGCGATGCCAGGGAAACAGATGGCCATTGATGCAGATTTAAATGCTGGGATGATTTCCGAAAACGAAGCACGTGTCAGAAGGGAAAAAATAAGCAACGAAGCAGACTTTTATGGCTCCATGGATGGGGCAAGTAAGTTTGTTAAAGGGGACGCCATTGCTGGCATCATCATTGTCATCATTAACTTAATTTTTGGTATGATCATTGGCATCATGCAATTGGACATGACTTTTGCAGAGTCCGCCGTACATTTTTCGATGTTATCAGTTGGTGATGGTATCGTCAGTCAGGTGCCTGCCTTATTGATTTCCACAGCAACAGGAATAGTCGTAACCCGGGCAGCCTCGAATGGCAACCTCGGAGCAGATATTGTTGAACAGTTATTTCAATTTCCTAAAATGCTCTACTTAACAGCAGCGACCATTTTTCTGCTAGGGTTATTCACTCCCATTTCCGACTTATTCACATTGCCGATTGCTGCTTTATTAGTCATTGGCGGGTATACAATTTCAAGGATACCAAAGCAGGATGAGAGTGAAATACAAGAAATGGAAGAGGTGCTGGAAACCGATGAAATGAAAAGTCCAGAAAGCGTCGTTAACCTTTTAAGTGTTGATCCGATTGAATTTGAGTTTGGATATGGACTGATTCCACTTGCAGACGCCAATCAAGGGGGGGACTTGCTTGATCGAGTCGTCATGATCCGCAGACAGCTTGCTATTGAATTGGGGCTTGTCATTCCTGTCGTCAGAATACGTGATAACATTCAGTTGAACCCTAATGAGTATCGGCTGAAAATTAAAGGAAGTGTCATGGCTAAAGGGGAATTGCTTCTTAATCATTTCTTGGCCATGAGCCCGGGGATAGAGGATGATTCAATAGAGGGAATCGATACGATAGAACCATCCTTCGGTTTACCAGCCAAATGGATCACGGAAGATATGAAGGAACATGCGGAGATGATGGGATATACGGTTGTAGACCCCCCAAGTGTAGTATCCACTCACTTGACGGAAGTCATAAAGGCCAATGCACAGGAATTATTAGGCAGGCAGGAAACGAAACAATTGATCGATCATCTCCATGAATCTTCCCCGATACTTGTAGAGGAAGTCACCCCGAATCCCTTGTCGATTGGCGATGTACAAAAGGTATTGGCAAAGTTATTGAAGGAAAAAGTCTCTATAAGGAATTTGCCGATCATTTTCGAAACACTTGCGGATTATGGGAAGTTATCGACTGACACAGATTTACTTACTGAATATGTACGTCAAAATCTAGCCAGACAAATAACGAATTCTTTTATTACAGATGAAAATAGAATTAAAGTCATAACATTATCGGGTAAAGTGGAAAAAACAATAGCGGATGGTGTTCAGCAAACTGAACATGGTAACTTTTTATCACTTGATCCAACTGTATCGCAATCTATATTGGAGGCAATTGCTGCGAAATTGGAAGAGCTGACATTAATGGATCACCAACCGATCTTACTCTGCTCTCCAGCAGTAAGGATGTATGCCAGGCAATTAACGGAACGTTATTTTCCTAATGTACCGATTCTTTCATACAATGAGCTTGAATCCAATGTAGAAGTACAAAGTGTAGGGGTGGTGAATATCGATTGAAGGTAAAGAAATATTTGGCACCATCAATGAGCGAGGCGATGAAGCGAATAAGGGTGGAACTAGGCAGTGATGCGGTCATCCTAAGTTCAAAGCCTGTATATACTAGTGGCTTCCTAGGATTATTCAAAAAGAGGAATATTGAAGTCATTGCAGCCATTGATCCAGTTTCCCAACCTAACCAAACGGTAAGTAAACAAAAAACGAAGAGGGTGCCTTTGAAACCGGAATTGGAAAGTGCACCTGATTTTAATGAAAACAAAAGGGCAAGTTCTGATTTATTACAAGAAATTGAAGGTTTGAAAGAAATGATCAAAAATATACAAATCAATTCATCTGGTAGGGAATATCCAGAAAAACTTCAGAAAATCCACGATTACCTAACGGAGCAGGAAGTGGATATATCACTGCGGTCACAAATCATGGAAGAACTACTTGAAAAATGGTTTATTTTCAAACAAAAAGCCACTGATGAAGAAGTTCAGGTTTGGTTGGAAGAAGCCATGTTCGGGATTCTGGATAAGGTTGAAAATGGAAAACAAGGGCTGCAAAAAAAATATATTAATATTGTTGGTCCAACAGGAGTGGGAAAGACTACCACTCTTGCAAAAGTAGCTGCGGAAACCATGTTGAAGCATGATAAAAAAGTGGCGTTCATTACGACGGATACGTACAGGATTGCTGCAATAGATCAGCTTAAGACATATGCAAAGATTTTAAACGTTCCGATTGAAGTCGCTTATAATTTGGAAGATTTCAAAAAGGCGGCTGAACGCTTCTCCCACTATGATTACGTCTTTATAGATACGGCCGGGAGAAATTTTCGTAACCCGCAATATGTAAAAGACCTTCATGAAATCATCCATTTTACAGATGAGATGGAAACCTATTTAGTGTTGTCATTAACCTCTAAGCAAAAGGATATGGAAGATATTTATCGGCAGTTTTCGGCCATACCGATTAAACAGGTCATTTTTACAAAAGCGGACGAGACTTCCACTTTCGGAGCAATATTTAATTTTATACACGCTCATAAATTAGGAGCCGCTTATATAACAAATGGACAGAATGTGCCAGACGATATTGAAATAGCTACTTCATCACAGGTATTGAAAATGGCTTTTGGGGCTGAAAAATTTGAATGATCAAGCTGAGAACTTACGAAGACGATTGGAATCCCGTCATAATCAATCAATGGCTAGGACAATTGCCGTTTTAAGTGGCAAAGGTGGAGTGGGAAAATCAAACTTTTCCCTGAACTTTTCCATAGCCCTTTCCAAAAGGGGGAAAAGGGTCCTGGTATTCGACATGGATATCGGCATGGGGAATATTGATATATTGATTGGGCAACATTCCCCCCTCAGTATTATTGATTTCTTTGAAAATGATTGTTGTTTGAAGGATATTATCACCGAAGGTCCCGGGAACATTTCCATCATTACTGGTGGAACAGGGCTGACGAATCTCTTTTCACTAGATGAAGAAAGCTATACCCGCTTTAATGAAGAATTCATTTCATTGTTGGCGAACTACGATTATATTTTATTTGATATGGGTGCTGGTATAACTCAGGATTCGATCAAATTCATATTATGTGTGGATGAATTATTCGTTATTACGACGCCTGAACCGACTTCTATCATGGATGCATACTCCGCAATGAAATATATTCATTCAGTCAATAAAGGTATTCCACTTTTCCTTGTTTGCAATAGGGTTTTCACGAGTAAGGACGGGAAAGAAACGATAGAGCGGCTCCAAAATGCACTAGTGAAATTTTTGGGTCTAGAAACCGTTGCACTAGGGTATTTACCTGATGATAGAACTGTTTCAAGAGCTGTTACAAAACAAATTCCCTTTATCCTTTTCGATTCAAAAGCCAATGTATCCAAAGCAATTGTGGACATTGCATCGAGATATGTAAACCATTCATTTGAGGGAGAAGTGACTTTGCAAAAAAGCGATTTCCTCCGAAATATGAAGAGATATTTTCTTGGAAAGTAGGTCTCCTTATATGGATAAAGTAAAAGTGCTGATAGTGGATGATTCTGCGTTTATGAGAAAGTTAATTTCAGAGTTTTTAGCAGAGGAGAGCAAGGTTGAAGTCATCGGAACTGCAAGAAATGGAATAGAAGCTTTAGATAAAATAAAGGCTTTAAAGCCAGATGTCGTGACTTTGGATGTGGAAATGCCGGTTCTGGACGGCTTGGAGGCATTAAACCGGATCATGAATGAATGTCCAACCGCTGTAGTGATGCTATCAAGTACAACGAAAATAGGTACGGAAAATACATTTGCTGCCATGAATAGTGGAGCCTTTGACTTTGTGGCTAAACCATCAGGTGCCATATCCCTGGATTTACATAAAATTAAGAAAGAACTTTACGAGAAAGTTATGGCAGCCAGCAGGGCAAATGTTCACAAACTACAAAAAAATGCTCTAAATATTGAAAGAAGCCCATCGTTTTTTTTGAAGTGTAGTAAAATAGAATCAATTGAAATGGTAAAAAGCGAAAAAAATAAAAAAATATGGTCCAATGGATATAAGAAAATTATAGTCATTGGTACATCTACAGGTGGCCCAAAAGCTTTGCAGACTGTATTGACAGAACTGCCAGAAGATATTGAGGCGCCCATTCTTGTTGTCCAGCACATGCCCCCCGGTTTTACAAAATCCTTGGCTACACGCCTGGATTCATTATGTAAGATTCAAGTGAAAGAAGCTGAAGAGGGGGAGTTGATCCAAAAAGGAATCGCCTACATCGCTCCTGGAGGTTTTCACTTGAAAGTGAGGAAAGTCGGAATGAGTTGGGCAGTCCTTTTGGATCAAACCGAATTGCGTAATGGACATCGCCCGTCGGTGGATGTTCTATTTGAATCAGTAAGTGAAATGAAGGATCTTGCGAAAATAGCCGTTATCATGACCGGGATGGGTATGGATGGGACGTTAGGGCTTAAGCGGTTGAAACAAAAGGGTCCTTTAAAAGCGATAGCCGAATCACAGGAGACATCAATCGTTTTTGGTATGCCGAAAGCAGCAATCAGTACCAATTTAATAGACAACATAGAGGATGTGGAAAAGATAGCTAAAGCGATAATAAGCTATTGTTAACACGTGGAGGTGGAGATTGTATGGATATGAATCAGTATCTAGAGGTATTTATAGAAGAAAGTAAAGAACATCTTCAAACATGCAGCGAACAGTTGCTTGTACTTGAAAAGAACCCGGAAGACCTCTCGATTGTAAATGAAATCTTTCGTTCCGCTCACACCTTAAAAGGGATGTCGGCAACTATGGGGTATGAGGATTTAGCCAATTTAACCCATAAAATGGAGAATGTTTTAGATGCAATCCGAAACAGTCAAATCATACTTACGCCTGAATTGTTTGATGTGATATTTTTAGCGGTTGATGATTTAGAGGCGATGGTCATGTCCATTGCTGAAGGTGGAGATGGAAAAAGGGATGTAGTGAAGGTTGTCAATCAACTTGAATTGATTGAAAAAGGGGAGTTCCAAGTTTTATCATCCTCCATTGCAGAGGTTGCAGCAGCTTCTGCCGTTCTTGGAAAGGAAGAAATGACTGCGGGGGAGTACGATGAATTTGAATGGACAGTGCTTCAGCAGTCCAAAGAGCAAGGGTTCAACAGCTTTGAAATTTCGATAGGTTTGCGTGAAGACTGTCTTTTAAAAGCTGCCCGCGTGTTTATGGTATTTGAAGTGCTTGAAAAATCAGGTGAAGTAATCAAGTCGCATCCACCCGTTGAACTTTTGGAAGAAGAGCAGTTCGATCAACAATTCACAGTCACGATGGTAACAAGAGAATCGGCTGAAGAGCTACAGAAAAAAATCATGAAGGTTTCTGAAGTGGATCGAGTTGTTCTGAATGCCCTTGATTTTGAAGGCTTGCGACATGCGGACAATACTGAAGAGGATAAAATTACTGCAGTGAATAAACAGGAACAAGAGAGAAATGATGCCGAGATTCCAATTGATAATAAGGAGAAGAAAAAACAGGCATCCGTCAAGCCAGCGTCAAGCAAGACCATCCGGGTAAACATTGAACGGCTGGATATATTAATGAACTTATTCGAGGAACTTGTAATCGATAGAGGCAGACTTAATCAAATTTCCAGTGATTTGGATAATCAAGAACTTCATGAAACAGTGGAAAGAATGTCCCGTATAACGAGTGATTTACAAACAATCGTGTTGAATATGCGTATGGTGCCTGTGGAAACGGTATTCAATCGTTTTCCAAAAATGGTTCGTCAATTAGCAAGGGATTTAAACAAGAAAGTTGATTTGGAAATCATCGGATCTGAAACGGAACTTGATCGTACAGTCATTGATGAAATTGGTGATCCTCTCGTCCATTTATTAAGAAACGCTCTGGATCATGGAATTGAAACACCTGAAGAACGTCTGGGGAAAGGGAAGAATGAAGAAGGTAAAATCCAATTAAAAGCGTATCACAGCGGGAATCATGTTTTCATTGAAATCGATGATGATGGGGCAGGCATCAATAAAGAGCGAGTCTTGAACAAGGCGCTTTCCAATGGGATTTTAACTAGGGAAATGGCTTCCACTCTAACAGATAAGCAAATCTATGAATTGATATTCGCCTCTGGTTTCTCAACAGCAGAGACCATTTCAGATGTGTCAGGGCGCGGTGTAGGTCTGGATGTAGTCAAAAATACAATCGAGTCTCTGGGCGGTTCAGTCACGATTGATTCCAAGGAGAACGAAGGATCCATATTCCTTATTCAGCTTCCACTTACATTATCCATTATTTCAGTCATGCTGGTTGCGATTCAAAACGAAAAATATGCTATACCGCTTTCTTCTATTATAGAGACTGCGATCATAAAAAGAGAAGATATCATGAATGCCCATAACCAGCAAGTTATTGACTTCAGGGGGAAAGTACTGCCACTTCTGTTCTTGAAAGATATTTTTGAAGTGCCTGTCAGTCAGGAAGAAGAAGAATTCCTCTCCGTTGTCATTGTAAGAAAAGGAGATAAATTAGCAGGATTAGTCGTTGATTCATTTATCGGGCAGCTAGAAATCGTTTTGAAATCACTGGGTAATTATTTAGCAAGTGCATTTGCAATATCGGGGGCAACGATTCTTGGTGATGGTCAAGTAGCCTTAATCATAGACTGCAACACATTGATTCATTGATTGATAGGAAAATAAGAAGAGCCGTGTCACTTTCAGGTTAACATTTAGCTTACCTATCATCATGATTTTTTTGCAAAGAGGAGGGGAATAGATGTCGGAGGATATGAAAGTAATCGTATTTCAAATTAAAGATAAAGAATATGCCATTCCAGTAGATAAAGTGAGCGGAATTGAAAAGCTTCTGCATATAACCAGAGTCCCAAAGGCTGTTCAGTTTGTTAAGGGAGTCATCAATTTAAGGGGAGTCATTACCCCAATTATTGATTTACGGGTCCGTTTTGGATTCGAAGAGGTGGAATACGATGATTCTACAAGGATTATCATAGTCATTCTGGATGATATGGAAGTAGGGTTAATAGTGGATTCAGCTAATGATGTTTTGGATATTCCAGTGGATAGTATTGAGCCGCAGCCTGAAGTTGTGGGTCATTTGGCTTCAGAATACATTAGCGGCGTAGCAAAAATTGAAAAGCGTCTGCTCGTCTTAATTAATTTGGAAAAGGCATTAAGTCTAGAAGTGACTGAAAATATGTTAAAAGAAGGATAATCATATGTCGTTCATTGAAAAAATCAATCCTCTTCAACTCGATATTTTGAAGGAAATTGGCAATATAGGAGCCGGAAATGCAGCAACTGCGCTTTCAGCCATCCTTAATAGGAAAATAGATATGAATGTTCCTAATGTTCGAATCGTATCCTTCGATGAAATGATGGAAATGGCCGGCGGGGCCGATCACGTCGTTGCCAGCGTTTTTCTTAGAATAGAAGGTGACGCATCTGGGAGTATGTTTTTAATCCTTACGCTTCCAGTAGCCCAATACTTGATTCGACAGATGACTGGTGAAGAAACCTTTTCGATAGATTCTACACCCTATACTGAATTGGCATTCTCTAGTCTTCAGGAATTAGGGAATATATTATCGGGATCCTATCTATCTTCACTAGCTGATTTCACTGGATTGAATTTATATCCATCTGTTCCGTCATTGAGCATCGATATGGCAGGCGCGGCTATCAGCTATGGATTATTGGAATTATCCCAAGTAAGTGACGCAGCCATTGTCATTGATACGGTCCTCGAAAAAGATCAGCTACATGCGGAATCCTTTGATGGTCATTTCTTTTTATTGCCTGATCCTGAATTTTTCGATATCATTTTTGCCGCTTTGGGAGTGACACTAAATGACTGATTTGTTACATGTCAAGGTTGTGAAGGTCGGAATAGCGGATATGAATATTATAAAACCTCCCCATTCGATCCGTACTTCCGGGCTAGGGTCTTGTGTTGGTCTTGTGATTTATGACGAAAAAAAAGGGATTGCCGGTTTGGCTCACGTCATGTTGCCTGACTCTTCACTCGCTAAATCGGGTCAGATCAATGTTGCTAAATTTGCGGATACGGCTGTTAAGGAATTAGTGCATCTCTTAGTAAAAGAAGGCGCAAGAATGCCATTCTTAAAAGCGAAGTTGGCTGGCGGGGCGCAAATGTTTCAATTTGCCTCAGGGGGGGACTTAATGAGAATAGGTCCCCGGAATGTGGATGCAGTCAAAAAAGAGTTACTTGACTTGCGCATTCAAGTCGTTGCTGAAGATGTTGGGGGGAATAGCGGGAGAACGATCGAATTCAAATTGAACGATTGTTTACTGAATATACGGACCGTAAATAAAGGGACAAAAAGCATATAGAAACGGAAATAGCATTAAAAAAAGCGCAGTTAAAATTATGACAGGATCACAAGAATCAAATTATTGTTGCATCTTGGGCCTTAATGGGCCGATTGTTCATTAAATGTATACAATGTTAGGAGGATGTCCAATGTCTCATCTGACCATCGAAGAAGAACAATTATGTTGGAAAAATTGGGTTGATTGCAGAAATCCGCAGGCCGGGGACATTTTGGTCAAGAAATACATCCCGCTTGTATCGTATCATGTTCAACGCATTTCAGTAAGTCTTCCTAAAAATGTGAGCCGTGATGATATCAGGAGTTTAGGGATGATGGGGTTATTCGATGCGCTTGAGCGTTTTGATACGAATCGAGACCTGAAGTTTGACACATATGCTTCATTTAGAATTCGTGGTGCTATTTTAGATGGATTAAGAAAAGAGGATTGGCTTCCACGGAGTGCAAGAGATAAAGCCAAGAAAATAGAGTCTGCTATTGAAAAGCTAGAGCAGAAATACATGAGGAACCTTTCTCCAAATGAAATTGCAGCTGAATTGAATATACCGGAAGATGATGTATATGCTGCAATAAATGAAAACTTCTTTGCGAACGTATTATCCATGGATGAAAACCCTCAAGAACAAGACGATAAAGAAAGCACAAAATTTCATATTAAAGATGAAAAAACGGATTTACCTGAGGAACATGTGTTAAGGGAAGAACTATATGTGGAATTAGCCGAAGTCATAGAAACGCTTAATGAAAAAGAACAGTTGGTTTTACAACTTTTTTATAAAGAGGAACTAACATTAACCGAAATTGGACAAGTAATGAGCCTATCTACATCTCGGATTTCCCAGATTCACTCAAAAGCAATATATAAATTAAGAAATGCGATGCAAGATCAAAAGAATTAAACATGCTTAGGGGGAACATGGCTGCAACGGATACATACAGGTCACGAGTGCGATTTTCGACGTCGAAGAATCACGACCTTGTCGCCTTTAATCATTTGGTCATGCCCCTTCTTGAACATTTCAAAATCACAGAATTTTTTAAACCGCACTTAGTCTAATAGAATAGGTCCAGGTTTGCAAGGTATTCAAGGCATATTTTTTTAGAAAGGTGGGTGGCCATGAGTTTAAAAGCGATTGAGATGCAAGTTGCTCTCCCCAGAACCTCGGATGCAGGGGAAATTCAAGAGCAAAATCAACAAAAGAGTTTGGTCCAACAGAATCATGCTGCCCATCAAGTCAAAAAGGATTTAGAAAGAAAACAAAAGACCGTAGTAGGTGAAGAGCAAAAGCTTCCTGCTCATTTTTATGAAAAGGAAGGTAATGCAATCAAGGGGCAGACTCGAAAAAAAATAAACAGAAAAAAACAGCAGTGAAAAAAGATCCCCATCCGTATAAAGGAAATAGGATTGACTATTCCGGTTTATAGGAGGCAACATGTTAGTATTTTTTATGTTTGTGTTGTTTGTTTTGAATATATTCACCATTTTTGCCATCGTCATTTTATATCTTCGTCAAAACCGTTTAAGTAAGCTGGAAAAAGACCAAAAAGCAATCATAGGAGAAATGGAACAACTTTTGTCTGGTTATTTGATGGAGATGAAAGAAGATAACGAGACATTGGTTCAGGCATTCACCAATTCGGTAGCGATGAAATCCGGGGTTGATACAAATGAACAAGAACATGGGCCATTATATGAAACCATGGGAGAGAAAGAAGTCAAGCAAGAACAAAACATGATGCAAGGGCATCATGAGGGAAGGCGTGTCACCTTTAAAAAGCAGGCTATCAACGCTTATAAAAAAATGCCTGAAGAACAAGAGTACAATACTTTACCAGTAATAGATGAGGACAAATTGGAGCTTTCCGCAGCAGCCATTTCCCCCTCATTCGAGGGTAATTCGACCGGTAAAGAATTTGCGGACATGTTACAGGCTTCGTTAAATGAACGATCACTAGATGAACAAGTGAAAATGTTAGCTGATCAAGGACATTCAATAAAAGAAATCGCCAAAAAGTTAAATCGCGGCCAAACGGAAATTGAACTATTACTAAAGTTTCGTATGAATAGATAAATATTTCTTGATTGTGCAGAGTCGTTATGATATATTATGAAATGGTGTTAATACACACGCCCCGTGATTCTTGCAGATGGTGCTGTTTCGACAGTTTCTGTATGAAAATGATCGGTGCGGAGGAAAAACAAAACCATTTAGGAGGAACTAAAATGTCAGTCATTTCTATGAAACAATTGCTTGAAGCTGGTGTGCATTTCGGACACCAAACACGTCGCTGGAACCCGAAAATGAAGAAATATATCTTCACTGAGCGTAACGGCATCTACATCATCGACCTTCAAAAAACAGTTAAAAAGGTTGAAGAAGCTTATAACTTCGTGAAAGAACTAGCTGCTAACGGTGGAACTGTTCTTTTCGTTGGTACTAAAAAACAAGCTCAAGAGTCTGTTAAAGAAGAAGCTATCCGTTCTGGTATGTACTATGTAAACCAACGTTGGTTAGGTGGAACTTTAACAAACTTTGAAACAATCCAAAAACGTATTACTCGTCTTAAAGATATCGAAAAAATGGAAGCAAACGGAACTTTCGAAGTACTTCCTAAAAAAGAAGTTATCCAACTTAAAAAAGAATGGGATCGCTTAGAGAAATTCTTAGGCGGTATTAAAGATATGAAGACTCTTCCAGATGCGATCTTCGTTATCGACCCTCGCAAAGAGCGTATTGCTGTTGCGGAAGCTCACAAATTACACATTCCACTTGTTGGTATCGTTGATACAAACTGTGATCCGGATGAAATCGATGTAGTTATTCCTGCGAATGACGATGCAATCCGTGCTGTTAAATTATTAACAGGTAAAATGGCAGATGCTATCTTAGAAGCTAAACAAGGCGAAGAAACAGCTACTGAAACAACAACTGCTTAATAAGTAAAAAAGGTTGCTTATTCAGTGAGAAAAAAGGTGATAAGAGGATAATGCCTTTTATCCCTTTTTTTTGCACTAAATAAGCATACATAAATCACCGTGTGAATGAAAAAGGCATGGTTGGTTTTCAGGAAAGGAAAATCATTCAGTTCAGTCAATTTGACTGACTAAGTGGGTGATTCTTCTGGAATTCTGCCAAGAATCGTTATTTTCTTTGGTGATAACAAGTATTTTCTGGCAAAAATGGGTAAAGATTGAATAAACTGCATTTAATTTGAGGAGGATATATATTATGGCAATCACTGCACAATTAGTTAAAGAATTGCGTGAAAAAACTGGTGCCGGTATGATGGACTGTAAAAAGGCACTTGTACAAACAGAAGGCGATATGGAAAAAGCAATTGATTTCCTACGTGAAAAAGGAATTGCAAAAGCAGCTAATAAAGGTGACCGTATTGCTGCTGAAGGTTTAAGTTCTATCGTTGTAGAAGGAAACCAAGCGGTTATTCTTGAAGTGAATTCAGAAACTGATTTCGTTGCTAAAAACGAAGGCTTCCAAACTCTTGTTAAAGAATTAGCAGCATTCCTTATTGCTAACAAACCTGAAAGCGTTGAAGTTGCTCTTGAACAAACAATGGAAAATGGAGCAAAAGTTGCAGATCATATCAATGCTGCAGTTGCTAAAATCGGGGAAAAATTAACTCTTCGCCGTTTTGAAGTTGTTACAAAAACAGATAACGACGCATTCGGTGCATACCTTCACATGGGTGGACGTATCAGCGTACTATCAGTACTTGAAGGTACAACTGACGAAGAGGCAGCTAAAGGCGTTTCAATGCATATCGCTGCGATTAACCCTAAATATATCTCTCGCGACCAAGTTGATGCTAGCGAATTAGACCGCGAACGCGAAGTTCTTACTCAGCAAGCGCTTAATGAAGGTAAACCTGAAAAAATCGTTGCGAAAATGGTTGAAGGACGTATCAATAAATTCTACGAAGAAATCTGTGTTAACGAACAAGCTTTCGTTAAAAACCCGGATCAAAAAGTGGGACAATTCGTTGAATCAAAAGGCGGAAAAATCCTATCATTCGTTCGTTATGAAGTAGGGGAAGGTCTTGAAAAACGTCAAGAAAACTTTGCTGAAGAAGTAATGAACCAAGTTAAAAAAGACTAATTGTCAGATAATTAATAATAGGGAACACTCTGGTGTTCCCTATTTTTTGAAATGTCATGAATTTTTGGTAGTATTGCAAGAAAGCATGATGAACGAATGAAAAGATTACATAGTTGGAGGTTCTCATGAGTAACGCTAAATATAAACGTGTCGTTTTAAAACTAAGTGGCGAAGCATTAGCCGGTGAAGAAGGATTTGGAATTAACCCTGCAGTAATTAAATCTATTGCTGAACAAGTCAAGGAAGTGGCTGAGCTTGATGTGGAAGTGGCTGTTGTTGTCGGCGGCGGAAACATTTGGCGCGGGAAAATAGGCAGTGAAATGGGCATGGATCGTGCTAATGCCGATTATATGGGTATGCTGGCTACAGTCATGAACTCATTGGCATTACAAGACAGCCTTGATCAGCTTGGAATTGAAACGCGCGTGCAAACTTCCATTGAGATGAGACAAGTCGCAGAACCATACATTAGACGCCGTGCAATCAGGCATCTAGAGAAAAAGAGAGTGGTGATTTTTGCAGCTGGTACAGGTAATCCATACTTCTCAACGGATACCACTGCCGCCCTGCGTGCTGCTGAAATTGAAGCTGATGTCATCTTGATGGCGAAGAATAATGTGGATGGCGTTTACAATGCAGATCCGGTAAAAGACAAAAATGCAGTGAAGTATGATGAACTTTCCTATCTTGATGTGATTAAAGAAGGATTGGAAGTGATGGATTCGACTGCGTCCTCACTGTGCATGGACAATGATATTCCATTGATTGTCTTCTCGATTATGGAAAAAGGTAATATTAAACGAGCCGTTCTAGGCGAAACGCTTGGAACAATTGTAAGGGGGAAATAAAAGATGCCGAAACAAGTTATTTCGAATGCGAAAACGAAAATGGAAAAAGCCATTGGAGCTTACACACGTGAATTAGCTAGCATCCGTGCCGGAAGGGCAAATGCCTCATTGCTTGATAGAATCTCGATCGATTATTATGGTTCACCAACACCTGTAAATCAGGTGGCTGGTATTTCTGTCCCTGAAGCTAGACTTTTAGTCATTCAACCTTATGATAAAACCGTATTAGGTGAGATTGAAAAAGCGATCTTGAAATCAGACTTAGGCTTAAATCCTTCTAATGATGGTTCAATCATCAGGATAGCCATTCCAGCGTTAACTGAGGAACGTAGAAAAGAGCTTGTGAAAGTTGTCAAGAAAGAAGCGGAAGATGCAAAAATAGCTGTCCGTAACGTGCGTCGCGATGCTAATGATGATTTGAAAAAGCTTGAAAAAAATGGTGAAATCACTGAAGATGATTTACGTGGCTATGTCGATGACATTCAAAAGATGACAGATGGCAATATCACGAAAGTCGATGAGATTACCAAAGATAAAGAAAAAGAAATTTTGGAAGTATAATTTCTACTTAAAGCAATGATTAAATTAAGAGGGCCGAATCCATACTGGGTCATGTCGTGGTTCTAACATATAGGTGTGCTTAAAAGAGAAAACTGTTATAATAAGGTTTCTCCGATAATGATTACTCCTTGAGTTAGTATGTTGCATGCAAACGTTGGAGGTGGTCCTTTTTTTGCTTTTTATATGGGAATCTTAACCGGTTTTAGAATAAAAGAAGTAATGATTTCTGCCTTTCTCGCTTCTAATGAAGAAATAATTTTCATAATAATAATATGAGAACCAGTTTTTTTTTGATATTATAATATAGATTCTTTTTAAGCGGCAGAAAGCTTGATATACATAGTGCACGAAAATTTTGCCTTTGTAGAGAGATAAGTACAACCTGATGGGGGACTAACATATGTATTCACTATGGAAGCGTTTCGTTAAAAAAGATGCTTCTTCCGATGTAACAAATAGGATTCAGCATATTAAGAAGTTTGATGTTCCTCAACATATCGCCATCATTATGGATGGAAACGGCCGTTGGGCCAAAAAGCGTGCAATGCCACGTGTGGCGGGTCATCATGAAGGAATGAAAACCGTTCGTAAAATTACGAAGGTTGCCAATAATTTAGGGGTCAAAACTTTGACTGTCTATGCGTTTTCCACTGAAAACTGGAAACGTCCAAAAAGTGAAGTCGACTTTTTAATGAAGCTTCCCCAGGAATTTCTTGGGACATTTTTGCCTGAACTCATTTCTGAAAATGTAAGGGTGGAAACGATTGGCGACTTGTCACTCATTCCTTCACATACTCAAAATGCCGTGAAACGAGCGATGGAAGACACGAAGGATAATGATGGGATGATTCTGAATTTCGCCCTGAACTATGGGAGCCGTGGAGAGATTGTATCTGCAGTGAATAACATCATTCAAGATGCTAAGAATGGTATAATAAAGGAAAATGTATCTGAGGAAATGATATCCAGTTACTTAATGACCAAACATTTGTCAGATCCGGATTTACTGATTCGTACAAGTGGCGAAATCCGTTTAAGTAATTTCATGCTTTGGCAGTCGGCTTATACTGAACTGTGGTTTACTGAGGTGCTATGGCCGGACTTTAGTGAAGAGCATTTATTGCAGGCAGTTGAGGAGTATCAAAAGCGTTCACGAAGATTCGGTGGCGTTTAATGCAGAAGGCGAGGAAAATGGAATAATGAAACAACGAATTATTACGGCGGTCGTAGTTGCCGCTATCTTCATTCCACTAGTTATTTTAGGGGGCATTCCCTTTTTACTGACGGTTTATCTGTTAGGATCCATTGGTTTGTATGAACTGATGAAAATGAAAAATTTGCGTGTACTCTCTTTTGAAGCGATTCTTTCACACATTTTATTGTGGGTACTTTTATTGCCTCATGAATATACTGCTTTTTTAGCGGAAATAAATTACGATAAAGTACAAGTCTTCTTAATCGGGGTTTTGCTGCTGCTGCTTTATACAGTTGTTTCAAAAAATCGTTTTACTTTTGATGACGCAGGCTTTTTAGTGATTTCAATCCTATACTTGGGAATTGGTTTTTACTATCTATTCGAAACACGTGACTCTGCAGGATTGGGTTTGATTTATATCTTGCTTACCCTATTTACGATCTGGGCAACCGATTCAGGGGCCTACTTCATAGGTAAATCACTTGGTAAAAGAAAGCTATGGCCAGAAATAAGTCCAAACAAGACGGTGGAAGGATTTATCGGCGGGTTATTCTCCGCGATGATCGTGGGTGCTTTATTTTATGCCTTCTCCAGCCTTGACTACACGTTATTACAATTATTAATGATTTCATTGATCATTGGGGTTTTTGGCCAATTGGGTGATCTCGTCCAATCGGCATACAAACGTCATTATGGGGTAAAGGATTCAGGGAAGCTTCTTCCGGGGCACGGTGGGATTTTGGACAGGCTTGATAGCGTGATATTCATTTTACCGATTTTGCATTTATTGCATGTTTTATAATATAAATATAGGCAAGCGTTATATGAATTAGGAGATGAGCAATTTGAAAAATATCAGCCTATTGGGCGCAACAGGTTCGATTGGTCAACAAACAGCGGATGTGGTAAGGTCCCATCCTGATCAATTCAAGATAGTGGCGCTTTCAGCTGGAAAGAACATAGAATTGGTAAGGACTTTTATAAAAGAGTTTGAACCGAAACTGGTTTCAGTCCAGACGGAAGAAGATTATCATGTTTTGAAAAGTGAATTCTTCAGCCGAAAAGATATCGAATTCATGTATGGCGATGAGGGATTGACTGCAGTGGCTGTGTATGATCAAGCGACGATATTGGTCAATGCTGTCATTGGAAGCGTGGGACTTTATCCGACTCTTTCTGCAATCAAGGCTAAAAAGGATATTGCCATCGCCAACAAGGAGACGTTGGTAACAGCAGGTCATTTGGTCATAAGTGAAGCTAAAAAGGCGGGAGTTAGATTACTCCCGGTTGATAGTGAGCATTCTGCTATTTTTCAAGCACTGCAGGGTGAAAAGGAAAAAAATATAGAACGTCTCATCATTACCGCTTCAGGCGGAAGCTTCCGGGATCGAAACAGGGAAGAATTAAAGGGTGTAACGGTGGACGAGGCACTGAATCATCCGAACTGGTCAATGGGAGCTAAAATTACGATTGATTCAGCTTCAATGATGAATAAGGGGTTGGAAGTGATTGAGGCCCACTGGTTATTCGATCTTCCATACGATAAAATTGATGTATTGCTACATAAGGAGAGTATCATCCATTCCATGGTTGAATTTCAAGACTCCAGCGTCATTGCCCAACTGGGGACACCGGATATGCGAGTTCCGATCCAATATGCACTTACTTATCCAGACCGGATGCCACTTACAGGTCGCAAACGTCTGAACTTAGCTGAAGCAGGAAAGCTGCATTTTAACGAAATGGATTTCTCCAGATACCCTTGTTTGCAATTTGCCTATGAAGCGGGTAAAATTGGCGGAACGATGACAACGGTGCTGAATGCCGCTAACGAAGCGGCAGTTGCTGCATTCTTATCTGGAAAGGTATCTTTCCTTGATATTGAGACGTTGATTGAAAAAGCGCTGAATCAGCATTCCGTCATAGCTCTCCCAGATTTAGAAACGATTTCTGAAGTGGATATTATGACAAGGCAGTATATAGAAACTTTAGTGAAAGATAGGTGACCGGAACATGCAGACTTTAGAAACGATTATAGCGTTCATCATCATTTTTGGCGCTCTTGTATTTTTCCATGAGCTTGGACACTTAGTGTTTGCAAAGCGTGCTGGGATTTTATGCCGGGAGTTCGCAATCGGTTTCGGACCAAAAGTATTCACGTATAAAAAGAAGGAAACCGTTTATACGATTCGATTGCTTCCTCTGGGCGGGTACGTGCGTATGGCTGGTGAAGACGCAGAAAATATCGAACTGAAGCCCGGGTATCGTGTGGGATTAATGTTTGATCATGATGAGAATGTTACAAAAATCATTTTGAACAATAAAGATAAATATCCTGATATTCGTCTTGTTGAAGTTGAAGTGATCAATCTTGATCATAAACTTATCCTAACCGGTTATGAAGAGGGTGAGGAAGATACATTAAAGACGTTTGCCATTCATAAAGAAGCGGTAATCGTTGAAAATGGTGTGGAGAATCAGATTGCTCCATTTGACCGGCAATTTGCCTCTAAATCGCTTGGGCATCGCTTCCTTACGATTGTAGCAGGACCTGCAATGAACTTTGTTTTGGCTTTTGTCATTTTTGTTTTAATCGCCTTGTTTCAAGGAGTCGTGGTGGATGAAGCGAAACTTGGTGAACTGACTGCAGATGGTTCGGCAGTAAACGCCGGGTTAAAATCGGGGGATGTCATTCAATCCATTGAAGGGACGGAAGTCTCATCTTGGGGAGATGTTCAGGAAAGTATCCAAAAGCACCCTGGGCAAGAGATCGAGTTTGTCGTTGATAGGGATGGGAAAACATTAGAAGTGCCGGTCGTTCCACAAGAAGTGGAAAGGGAAGGTAAGAAGATTGGAATTATCGGTGTGTACCCTCCTGTTGAAAAAGCACCGATTAAAGCTATTCAATACGGTTTTACAGAAACATATTTCTGGACAAAACAAATCTTCATCATCCTTGGAGATCTCGTAACGGGCGGATTTACGATAGATAGTCTATCTGGTCCTGTAGGAATATATAAATCCACTGAAGAAGTAGCGAAACAAGGTATATTCACATTGATGAAATGGGCAGGGCTTCTCAGCATTAACCTGGGAATCATGAACTTGCTGCCGCTACCGGCATTGGATGGAGGAAGACTGTTATTCTTTGTTGTCGAATTCTTAAGAGGAAAACCAATCGACCGCCAAAAAGAAGGAATGGTTCACTTCATCGGTTTTGCTTTACTGATGCTATTGATGATCGTCGTTACATGGAATGATATCCAGCGATTCTTCTTGTGAGACTTTCTTGGGTAAGAAAAAACAGGCCAGCAGATTTATCTGTTGGCTGTTTCTTATTTTAAGAATGACTAGTATTTCCTTAGTTTTTTAACTGTTTCAGGGAAATAGTTTGTTTTCTAGGGAAATCGTAAGTATAATCGATAATGAGTATAATAACAGCTTTTCTGAATTACGAAGAAAGACTTTTATGTATTGATATGATCATATCCATTCTGCGGTACGATTTTTACCGTAGTCACAGTTTAATTTAAAGGAATTATTGAAGAGGTGCAGATATGAAACAAAGTATGACGTTAATCCCTACATTAAGAGAAGTGCCTGCAGATGCTGAAATCAAAAGTCATCAGCTTTTATTGCGTGCAGGATTTATGAGACAAAATTCCAGCGGGGTTTATAGTTTTATGCCACTTGGAAAAAAGGTGCTTCAAAAGGTAGAAGCGATCGTTAGGGAAGAGATGGAGAATGCTGGAGCAGTTGAACTATTGATGCCGGCTTTACAACAAGCCGAATTCTGGCAGGAATCAGGGCGCTGGTATACCTATGGCCCAGAGTTGATGCGCCTTAAGGATCGCAACAACCGTGAATTTGCACTTGGTGCCACACATGAAGAAGTGATAACGAGCTTAGTTCGTGATGAGGTGAAATCCTACAAGCGTCTTCCTTTAACGGTATATCAAATCCAAACCAAATTCCGTGATGAACAAAGACCACGTTTTGGATTGTTGCGTGGGCGTGAATTCATCATGAAAGATGCTTATTCTTTCCATGCTAATCAAGAAAGCCTTGATGCTGTTTATAAAAGAATATATGCGGCGTATTCAAACATTTTTAGCCGTTGTGGCTTGGACTTCCGTGCCGTCATTGCCGATTCAGGGGCTATGGGCGGAAAGGATACACATGAATTCATGGTCCTATCTGAAATAGGGGAAGATACGATCGCCTATTCGGATACTTCCGATTATGCAGCTAATATTGAAATGGCTCCGGTAAGTGTTAAATATGAAAAAAGTCAAGAAGCACAAATTGCACTTGAGAAAATTCATACACCTGGTCAAAAATCGATTGAAGAAGTTGCTTCATTCTTAAATACTGATGCAGAAAAACTGATCAAATCGTTATTGTTTAAAGTGGATGAGAAGAATGTGCTTGTATTGGTACGAGGCGATCATGAAGTCAATGATATCAAGTTGAAGAATTTCTATAACGCTTCAATCGTTGAATTGGCTGATCCAAACGAGACGAAAGAAATTTTAGGATGTTTGATTGGATCCCTTGGACCAATCAATGTCACTTCTGAGGTAGAAGTGATTGCTGATGTTGCCGTCGAAGCGATGGTTAATGGAATCTGTGGTGCAAATGATGAAGATCATCATTATGTGAACGTAAATCCAGAACGCGATTTTAAAGTGGCCAATTATATTGATCTTCGTTTCATTCGGGAGGGCGACCCATCACCTGATGGAAACGGAAAAATTAAATTTGCCAAAGGGATTGAGGTAGGCCACGTGTTCAAACTTGGAACTAAATATTCCGAAGCGATGAATGCGACATTCCTTGATGAGAATGGACGGTCACAGCCTATGATCATGGGCTGCTATGGAATTGGTGTTTCCCGCACACTTGCTGCTGTAGCTGAACAATTCAACGACGATAAAGGGTTGGTGTGGCCTGCAAACTTAGCACCATACGAAGTTCATTTGATTCCAATCAATATGAAGGATGAAGCCCAGGCTGCCCTTGGTGAAGATTTGTATAATGAGCTAAAGGCCCAAGGCATGGATGTTCTGATGGATGATCGTCAAGAACGTGCAGGCGTAAAATTTGCCGACTCTGACCTGATCGGTCTTCCTGTCAGGGTAACGGTAGGTAAAAAGGCATCTGAGGGAATCGTCGAAGTGAAGATCCGTAAAACAGGTGAGGTTCTTGAAATTGAAAGAGCTGAACTATCTCAAAAGCTTCAAGAAATACTGGGATAATTTAATAATAGGGGAATTAGGCATCATTCAATTGGATGATGCCTTTCCTTTTCATGGATTTGGATACTAGAGAAACAATCGTGATATGATATAATAACCACTGATATCAAACGAAAATGCTAGTGAATAATATCTTAAGAGATAGTAGATAGGGGAGAGAGGGAATGGATCAAAATCCAAATAGCGGTAGAGAGAGATTTCAACTCTTGCTCCAGCAAATGGACTTGACTGAGGATGCCTTTGTGAATTATTTCATAGGTGCCGAAATTGATAAGCTCTCAATCGAGAGGGAGTCCAAAACATGGCATTTTGCCTTTAATATACCTGCATTAATTCCTTGCAGTGTTCATACAAGACTTGCTACTCATTTAGCAAGTACGTTTTCCCATATTGCGAAGGTCACATTCAACTTGAATGTGGCCAATCCGCAAGTGACGGAACAATTGGTAAAAGAGTATTGGAAAAACTGCATTGGCGAGCTTGAAGGCATGTCTCCGGCCCTGTTATCACTCTTGAATGAACAAGAGCCAACAGTGAATGGATATAAGCTGATCGTTAGCGCCCGAAATGATACCGAGGCCGTCCAGCTGAAACGAAAATACTCCGGGATCATTTCTAATATCTACCAAACATTCGGTTTTCCTCCGTTGACACTGGAAGCGGAAGTGAAGGAAACGGTTTCTAATCCTGATTACCAGAAGTTTTTAGAAGAGAAACAAAAGGAAGACGCAGAAAAGGGACTTGCTGCCCTGGTGGAAATGCAGAAGAAAGAATCGGAAAAAGGCGGCGACGATGTTTACGAAGGACCGGTTAAAATTGGCTATACGATTAAAGAAGATGCGGATTTCCGCCGGATCGAACAGATTATCGATGAAGAGCGCAGGATTGCGATCGAAGGCTTCGTATTTGATGCAGAAGTGCGTGAGTTACGCAGCGGCCGCAGCCTATTGACGTTTAAAGTCACCGATTATACGAGCTCGATATTGGTCAAAATGTTTTCGCGTGATAAAGAAGATGCTGCCATACTTGCCCGTGTGAAAAAAGGGATGTGGGTACGTGCCCAAGGCAGTATCCAAAATGATACATTCGTACGTGATCTGGTAATGATCGCTAATGATATAAATGAAATTTCTAAACAAGGAAGGCAGGATAAGGCTCCTGAAGGAGAAAAGCGCGTAGAACTGCATATGCATACCCCAATGAGCCAGATGGATGCAGTGACACCTACTTCAGCACTTGTTGCCCAGGCTGCCAAGTGGGGGCATAAGGCTGTTGCCATTACGGATCATGCAGGTGCCCAATCATTCCCTGAGGCTTACAGTGCAGGGAAGAAGAATGGCATCAAAATCCTTTATGGTGTCGAAGTGAACCTAGTGAATGATGGTGTGCCCATCGTTTATAATGAGGCGCATATTGCTTTGGCAGATGCCACGTATGTTGTGTTTGACGTAGAGACGACAGGACTGTCAGCCGTTTATGATACGATCATTGAATTTGCAGCAGTGAAAATTCGTGATGGGGACATCATTGATCGATTCGAGTCCTTCGCGAATCCACATCATCCATTATCCAATACGACGATAGAATTGACGGGAATAACAGATGATCTTGTAGAGAATGCTCCTGAAGTCTCTGAAGTGCTGGAAAAGTTCAAGGCTTGGGCAGGAGATGCAATCCTGGTTGCCCACAACGCAACCTTCGATATGGGCTTTTTGAATATAGGTTATAAAAACCTGGGATATTCCAAAGCATCCAACCCTGTTCTGGATACATTGGAACTTGCCCGCTTTCTTTATCCGGAATTTAAAAATCACCGGTTAAATACATTATGTAAAAAGTTCGATATCGATTTGACCCAGCATCATAGGGCCATTTATGATGCTGAAGCTACTGGTTACTTAATGCTGAAGATGCTGAAGGATGCAATGGAAAAAGACATTACCCATCATGATCAGCTTAATGACAATATGGGTAAAGGCAATGCGTACCAACGCTCCCGTCCGTCCCATTGTACGTTGATCGCGCAAACACAGGCTGGTTTAAAAAACCTTTTTAAATTAGTTTCAATATCGCATATGGATTATTTTTATCGTGTGCCCCGGTTACCCCGTTCACAACTTAAAAAGTATCGTGAAGGAATTCTGGTCGGATCGGGATGCGATAAAGGGGAAGTTTTTGAAGGGATGATGCAGAAGGGCTTTGAGGAAGTCGTCGATATCGCCGAATTTTACGACTATCTTGAAATCCATCCGAAGGAAGTGTATCAGCATTTGATTGAGCTTGAATATGTCCGGGATGATAAATCGTTAGAAACGATCATCTCAAATATCGTCAAGCTTGGTGAAAAATTGGATAAGCCTGTCGTTGCCACTGGGAATGTACATTATTTGGACCCTAATGATAAAATTTACCGTAAAATCCTTGTGAACTCACAAGGTGGAGCAAACCCGCTTAATCGTCATAAGCTTCCTGATGTACATTTCCGGACTACTGATGAAATGCTACGGGAATTCTCCTTCCTTGGTTCTGAGAAAGCCAAGGAGGTCGTGGTAACCAACACGAATAAAGTAGCGGATATGATTGAAGAAATCAAGCCAATTAAAGATGAGTTATATACACCTAAAATTGAAGGTGCAGAAGAAGAGATGCGTGAGATGAGTTATGGCATGGCGAGGAAGATTTATGGAGAGAACCTGCCGGAAATCGTGGAAGCTCGTCTTGAGAAAGAATTGAAAAGCATCATTGGTCATGGTTTTGCTGTTATTTATTTAATCTCTCACAAACTAGTTAAAAAATCTTTGAATGATGGGTATCTTGTTGGCTCAAGGGGATCTGTTGGATCATCCTTTGTTGCCACGATGACTGAAATTACAGAGGTAAACCCTCTTCCGCCGCATTATGTATGTCCGAAGTGCAAGAAATCGGAATTCTTCAATGACGGTTCGGTAGGTTCCGGGTTTGACCTGCCTGATAAAGACTGTCCCGATTGTGGAATTGCTTATACAAAGGACGGCCATGATATCCCGTTTGAAACCTTCCTTGGCTTTAAAGGGGATAAGGTTCCCGATATCGACTTGAACTTCTCCGGTGAATACCAGCCGAAAGCACATAACTACACGAAGGTCTTATTCGGGGAAGAATATGTATACCGTGCGGGAACGATTGGTACAGTCGCTGAAAAAACGGCATATGGGTATGTAAAAGGATACTCCGCTGATAATAACATCCACATGCGCGGGGCTGAGACTGATCGCCTTGTTGCCGGTTGTACTGGGGTGAAAAGGACAACAGGACAGCATCCAGGCGGAATCATCGTTGTTCCGGATTATATGGATATTTATGATTTCACACCTATTCAGTTCCCTGCTGATGACAGGAACTCCGAGTGGAAAACGACTCATTTTGATTTCCATTCCATTCATGATAATATTTTGAAATTAGATATACTTGGTCACGATGATCCGACTGTAATCCGGATGCTTCAAGATTTGAGTGGCATCGATCCAAAGACAGTTCCTACAGATGATCCAGTAGTAATGAAAATATTCAGCAGTACTGAATCATTAGGAGTGACTGAAGAGCAGATCATGTGTAAAACGGGTACACTCGGCATTCCCGAGTTTGGAACGCGTTTCGTTAGGCAAATGCTTGAAGATACGAAACCTACAACATTTTCCGAGCTTGTCCAGATCTCGGGATTATCACATGGTACGGATGTATGGTTGAGCAATGCACAGGAATTGATTCACAATCGCATTTGTACATTAAGTGAGGTTATCGGCTGCCGGGATGATATTATGGTCTATTTGATTTATCAAGGACTCGATCCTTCCCTGGCGTTTAAAATTATGGAATCTGTACGTAAAGGGAAAGGGCTTTCTGAGGAATTTGAAGAGGAAATGCGGAAAAATGAGGTACCGGAATGGTATATCGATTCATGTAAGAAGATTAAATACATGTTTCCTAAAGCCCATGCTGCAGCTTACGTATTAATGGCTGTCCGGATTGCCTATTTTAAAGTGCATCTGCCTTTATTGTATTATGCAGCCTATTTCACAGTACGTGCCGATGATTTCGAAATCGACGCCATGACACGGGGTTCGCAAGCGATCAAATCAAAAATGGAAGAAATCATGGTAAAAGGATTGGATGCATCCACTAAGGAAAAGAATACTTTGACAGTTCTTGAACTGGCTTTGGAAATGTGTGAACGAGGATTTGCATTTGCTAAAGTGGATTTGTACAAATCCAGTGCTGACCAATTCCTTATTGAAGGAAACACTTTGATTCCGCCTTTCAATTCGATACCTGGTCTTGGAACGAATGCCGCCATCAATATCGTCAACGCACGCAAGAATGGCGAATTCCTTTCGAAAGAAGACCTCCAACAACGAGGGAAAGTTTCGAAGACCATTCTTGAATACCTTGATAAACAAGGGTGTCTGGAGTCATTGCCTGAACAAAATCAGTTATCATTATTTTAAAGTGGATACGGATGTCAAAAAGGAAGAAACAGACATGGTATTTGCATAAATATCTTGATTATGGTATATTTTTATTGGAAATACTAAGAGGAACCAATGGCAAGAGTGGGGAAACCCACTCTTTCGTGTTGTATTGACCATTTAATTTTGAATCCGAAACCAAGCGCATACAACGCACGTATGGAGGAAACAAATGAGTAAAAAGGTAACGGAAGTTGTAGAGGAATTAGCATTACCAATTCTTGAGGAATTGCAGCTTGAATTAGTCGAAGTGGAGTATGTGAAGGAAGGTAAAAGCTGGTTCCTTCGAGTTTACATTGATAAAGAAACAGGCGTAGATATTGAAGATTGCGGAAATGTGAGTGAAAAACTCAGTGAAAAGCTTGATGAGGTTGATCCGATTCCACAAAATTATTTTCTCGAAGTTTCATCACCCGGAGCTGAAAGGCCTCTGAAAAAAGAGAAGGATTTCCTTAATGCTATCGGTAAAAATGTTTACATAAAAACATACGAGCCCATTTTAGATGAAAAAGAATTCGAAGGAATCCTAATCAGTTTCGATGGTAAAGAAGTGACAATCGAAGTCAGAATCAAGACAAGAAAGAAAACGATCGTCATACCATTCGAAAAGGTAGCCAAAGCAAGATTGGCGATTACCTTCTCTTAAGTCAAGCAAATCATTAATTAAATATCCGTAAGGGGGATCACCATGGGCAATGAGTTATTGGATGCTCTCTATATTTTAGAAAACGAAAAAGGAATTTCCAGGGAAGTTTTGATCGACGCGATTGAAGCTGCACTTATTTCGGCATACCGCCGTAACTTTAACCAAGCACAAAATGTACGTATCGACTTGAATCTTGGTAAAGGAACTATGCGTGTATTTGCGAGAAAAGACGTTGTTGACGAGGTATTCGATTCACGTTTGGAAATTTCTGTTGAAGAAGCAAGAGCAATTGATCCCAACTATCAGTTAGATGACGTTGTCGAAATGGAAGTTACGCCTAAGGATTTCGGCCGTATTGCTGCTCAAACTGCAAAACAAGTCGTTACCCAAAGGGTGCGTGAAGCAGAACGAGGCATCATTTATGCCGAATTCATTGATCGCGAAGAGGATATCATGACTGGAATCGTTCAACGCCAGGATTCTCGCTTCATATATGTAAGCTTAGGTAAAATTGAAGCTTTGCTGCCCGTGAATGAGCAAATGCCGAATGAACAGTATAAACCTCATGATCGCATTAAAGTTTTCATCACGAAAGTTGAAAAGACGTCGAAGGGCCCGCAAATTTTTGTATCCCGATCACATCCTGGACTTTTAAAACGTTTATTCGAAATCGAAGTGCCTGAAATTTTTGATGGAACGGTTGAAATCAAGTCAGTTGCCCGCGAAGCAGGTGACCGTTCAAAAATCTCCGTTCACTCCGATAACGAAGAAGTCGATCCTGTCGGTTCCTGTGTAGGTCAAAAAGGACAACGTGTTCAGGCCATCGTCAATGAATTAAAAGGGGAAAAAATCGATATCGTTAAATGGTCTGAGAATCCGGTCATTTTCGTTGCGAATGCTTTAAGCCCTTCAAAAGTCCTTGAAGTTATCGTAAAAGAAGAAGAAAAAGCGACGACTGTTATCGTCCCTGATTATCAACTATCACTAGCAATTGGTAAGCGGGGGCAAAATGCCCGCTTAGCTGCCAAACTTACTGGCTGGAAAATTGATATCAAGAGTGAAACGGAAGCCCGCGAAGCTGGTATTTATCCAGTGGAAGAACAGGAATTCCTTTTAAGCAGAGATAGTTATGTTAATGAAGAGGAAAATGAATTCGAAGAGGATAACGAGTAATCCAGAGGTGAAAAAAGATGAATAGCCGAAAAAAAATCCCGATGCGTAAATGTGTAGCCACAGGCGAAATGAAGCCGAAGAAAGAACTCATTCGCATCGTTCGATCTAAAGAAGGGGAAGTCAGCCTTGATCCGACCGGAAAGAAATCGGGAAGGGGAGCTTATTTAACTCTTGATCGGGATATTATCGAGCTGGCCAAAAAGAAAAACGTGCTGGCTAATCACCTTAGTACCCAAATCGATTCTTCCCTTTATGAACAATTGCTTGAATTAGTGAATAAGGAGAAAAACTAACACCATGACCCAACAACAACAATGGATGTCTCTATTAGGTTTGGCCAATCGAGCACGCAAGCTAATTTCGGGTGAAGAATTAGTGGTTAAAGAGATTAGAAGCGGTAATGCCAAAGTTGTTATTTTATCCGCGGACGCTTCAAAAAACACTGAAAAAAAAATATCTGATAAGTGCGCATTTTATCAGGTTCCTTTAAAAAGAGTCGAAAGCAGGTCAATGCTCGGCCATGCGATAGGCAAGGATGCTAGAGTCGCCGTCGCAGTTCTGGATGAAGGTTTTGCACAAAAACTCCGAACGCTGCTCGATTAAATTTTACGGGGGTGAATGTATGACAAAATTGCGTGTATATGAATATGCAAAACAAAAGAACGTTTCAAGCAAGGATGTAATAAATAAACTTAAAGAAATGAATATAGAGGTAACAAATCATATGACAGCATTAGACGATTCAACTGTAAATAAATTAAACGATTCAATTAAACCTAAAAACGAAGATAAAAGTCAAGCTGCTGAACCAAAAGCTAACGCTACGGTTGCAAAATACGAAGCAGAAGCAGATGAGAAGAGTACGGTCAATAAAGAAAAGCTTAAGAAAAAACCACCAGTTAAACCTGTAGGTACAAAAAAACCGACTGGGCAGTTTAACCGCGGTCGCAATAATAAGAATAAAAATAATAAACAAAGACAACAAGCGCCAGCGGCTCCTGTTACAAAACGTAAAGAAAGAGAACTACCAGAGAAAATTACGTTTTATGAGTCTTTGACTGTTATGGAGCTTGGTAAAAAACTTCACCGTGAACCGTCTGAAATTATTAAAAAGCTCTTTATGCTTGGTGTGATGGCTACAATTAACCAAACTTTGGATAAAGATGCTATTGAATTGATTTGTACGGAATATGGTGTATTGGCTGAAGAAGAGATTCGTGTTGACCTTACTGACCTTGAGTCACTAGTCACTGAAGATGCTTCAGAAGATTTGATTGAGCGTCCGGCCGTAGTAACAATCATGGGCCACGTTGACCATGGTAAAACAACGTTGCTTGATTCTATTCGCCATACGAAAGTAACAGAAGGCGAAGCTGGCGGAATCACTCAGCATATCGGTGCCTACCAAGTTAAAGTTAACGACAAAAAAATCACTTTCCTTGATACACCAGGACATGCTGCGTTTACAACGATGCGTGCTCGTGGAGCTCAGGTTACGGATATCACAATCCTGGTCGTAGCAGCGGATGATGGTGTAATGCCTCAAACGGTTGAAGCGATTAACCATGCTAAAGCAGCAGAAGTTCCAATTATCGTCGCTGTTAATAAGATGGATAAAGAAGCAGCTAATCCAGACCGCGTCATGCAAGAATTGACAGAGCATGGTTTAGTTTCTGAAGCATGGGGCGGGGATACAATTTTCGTACCAATCTCAGCTAAACAAGGTGAGGGTATCGATAGCTTGCTTGAAATGATTCTGCTTGTTAGTGAAGTGGAGGAGTATAAAGCGAATCCGTCTCGTAAAGCAAATGGAACGGTTATCGAAGCTCGTTTGGATAAAGGACGCGGTTCCGTTGCGACATTGCTTGTTCAAAACGGAACGTTGAAAGTTGGAGATCCGATTGTTATCGGTAATACTTTCGGGCGTGTTCGTGCATTGGTTAATGATCTTGGTCGTCGTGTTAAGGATGCTGGTCCGTCAACACCGGTTGAAATCACTGGATTGAATGAAGTACCACAGGCTGGCGATCGTTTCATCGTCTTTGAAGATGAGAAAACGGCACGTCAAGTTGGTGAAGTTCGTGCACAGAGACAACTTGCTTCACAACGTAATGAAAAATCCCGTGTAACGCTTGATACATTGTTCGAGCAAATGAAAGAAGGGGAAATAAAAGAATTGAACATCATTCTAAAAGCTGATGTTCAAGGTTCTGCGGAAGCAGTTGCCGCTTCCCTGAATAAAATAGAAGTGGAAGGCGCTAAAGTGAAAATCATTCACACTGGCGTCGGGGCTATTACAGAGTCTGACATCATCCTTGCTACGGCTTCCAATGCTATCGTCATCGGATTTAATGTCCGTCCTGATGTGAATGCGAAGCGTGCAGCTGAATCAGAAAATGTTGATGTCCGTCTTCACCGCATCATCTACAAAGCGATTGAAGAGATCGAGTCGGCTATGAAAGGGATGCTGGACCCTGAATTCGAAGAAAAAATTATCGGTCAGGCTGAAGTTCGTACGACTTTCAAAGTATCTAAAGTCGGCACGATTGCCGGTTCATATGTTACTGAAGGAAAACTTACACGTGATAGCGGAATTCGCTTAATTCGTGAAGGTGTCGTCATTTACGAAGGTGAAATCGATGCATTGAAACGGTTTAAGGATGACGTTAAAGAAGTGGCAACCAACTATGAGTGCGGTATTACCATTAAAAATTACAACGACCTTAAAGAAGGCGATGTAATCGAAGCATATGTAATGGAAGAGATTGAACGTAAATGATCGTTGGCTCTGTCCAATGTGAATGCATTATCCATGATACCCATTCTTTGAAAGAAAAACGGGCCGTGTTGCAGCGTGTCATGACACGCCTTAAACAAAAGTTCAATATTTCGGTAGCCGAAACTGATTTTCAGGATTTATGGCAACGAACAAAGATTACTATCGTAACCGTAACTTCCTCAAGGAAGGCTACTGAGAGGGAACTTCAAAATGCCCTGAAATTTCTAGATTCTTTTCCTGAACTAGAGAGAACAATAACAGATATAGACTGGCTTTAGGCTATCGAGGTGATATTATGAGCCTTCGTTCAAATCGTGTTGGCGAACAAATGAAAAAAGAGCTGAGTGAAATTATTGGCCGGAAAATTAAAGATCCAAGAATTGGATTCGTAACAGTAACGGATGTCGAGGTTACAGGCGACCTTCAACAGGCAACAGTTTTTATTTCCGTTTTGGGTGACCAGGAACAACGGGAGAAAACCTTGCAAGGCCTAGCAAAGGCCAAAGGATTCATGCGATCTGAAATTGGGCAAAGAATTCGCCTGCGCAAAACCCCTGAATTGTTTTTTGAATTTGATGAATCGGTCGATTATGGTAATCGTATTGAGTCGTTGATTTCCCAAATCAATTCAGAGGAAAAACCGGCTGAAAAAGACGAAGAATAAGCAAGCAAAAGGAGGCCGACTCAATAAGTGCTTTGCACTTCTTGAAGTCGGTCTCTTTTTTTTGAATATGGAATATGTAAAAAAGCAATAAACACCTATTAAAATTGGATTATTTTCTTTGTGTTTCCCGTTTGAGGTGTTTTTTCTTTTAAATGATGAGGTGATAAAAGTGAATGGTATTCTACCATTAATGAAACCAAAGGGATTGACATCCCATGATTGTGTTTTTAAGTTAAGAAAGATTTTAAAAACAAAAAAGGTTGGGCATACAGGTACTTTAGATCCTGATGTCACAGGGGTATTACCGATTTGTATCGGAAGGGCAACGAAAATAGCTGAATATTTGACAGAAGCTGGTAAATCGTATGAAGGGGAAGTGACCCTCGGTTTTTCAACGGTAACCGAAGACGCAAGCGGTGAAAAAGTAGAAGAGAAAAAGGTTGCCGAAGTGATTCAGCGTGAACGGATACTAGAAGTGTTGGAATCATTGACAGGGAAAATTGATCAGACGCCGCCGATGTTTTCAGCCGTTAAGGTAAACGGCAAGAAGTTATATGAATATGCTCGTGCAGGAATCGAAGTGGAGAGGCCGACTAGAGAGGTCACCATCTACGAAATTACCCTTCTGGATGATCGTTCTGAATTCGTGGGAGAAACCATTTCTTTTCGTTTTCGTGTCAAGTGCAGTAAAGGAACGTATATTCGAACGCTTGCAGTCATGATGGGGGAAAAACTGGGCTATCCTGCACATATGTCAGATTTAATCCGGATTGAATCGGCTGGTTTTAAGCTAGAGGACTGTTTGACATTCGATGAGGTGGAAGCATTCATGGAAACCGGAAGAACGGATGATTTTCTGTTGCCTTTGGAGCGGGGATTATTTCATTTGCCCAAATTTAAGATTAGTGATAAAGTAGCAAAGAAAGTACTTAACGGTGCGGTATTGGAACAAACAGAGGATGTTGTTGTTGAAAAAGGGAAGCCTTTTGTGATGGTTGACCCATCTGATAAGGCCATTGCCATTTATCAAATACATCCGACAAAAGAGGGGCTAATTAAACCTGTAAAAGTATTGGCACAAGAATTATAGACCGTTTTGCCGTCGGAAAGAGGAGATTGAAAGGTGAAAGTGATCGCAATAGAGCATCCTCATCAATTTAATTCGGATGATTTTCCTGAGCTTGTAATGGCGCTTGGATTTTTTGATGGTATTCATAAAGGACATCAAATCGTTATTCAAACTGCCAAGAAAAAAGCCAAGGAAATGAATCTTAAGTCAGCAGTCATGACATTTGATCCGCATCCTTCTGCAGTATTAGGGAGGAAAACGGAGAATATCCGTTATATTACACCACTTGAAGATAAGGTGGATATCATAGAATCGATGGAGATAGATTATTTATTCATCGTCCATTTCAGCGAGGAATTTGCTTCGGTATTGCCGGAACGCTTCGTTGACGAATACATTGCCGGGCTGAATGTCCGACACGTAGTTGCAGGCTTTGATTATTCATACGGTCGCTATGGTCAAGGGTCGATGGAAGATTTGCCTGTTTATGCACAAGGAAGGTTTTCGCAGACGGTCGTTGCAAAACAAACCCTTGAGGATGAAAAGGTTAGCTCGACAAGAATCAGGGAGACTCTCGGAAATGGTGACTTTTCCGACTTTCATCATTTGGCTGGCCGACGCTATTTAACGAAAGGTCATGTCATTCACGGTGAAAAACGGGGCAGGAAGTTAGGATTCCCCACTGCTAATATTGAAGTGAGCAACGATTATATCTTCCCTGCTGCCGGCGTATATGCTGTCAGGATTAAAATCAGCGGTAAATGGTATAATGGAGTTTGCAATGTCGGTTACAAACCTACGTTCCACGAAGAAAAGCCTAAATATCCTACTGTGGAGGTTCATGTCCTGGAGTTCTCGGGAGATATTTATGGCAACCAGGTTTCTGTTGAATGGCATATAAGACTGCGAAGTGAGCAGAAATTTTCCGGACTTGAAGCATTGGTCGCTCAGATAGAAAAGGATAAACAAGATACGATAGAATATTTTTCAAAGCTTGAAGCTAAAAAAGGTTAGTTAGAGACAAGACTTGCAATTTTAATGAAATACATGTATTCTATTATATGTATGGAAATAACCATTGCTTGGCTAGTCGAGACTCCGACGCTGGCTCGGTAATCGGTGATTTTACAGAATTTTAGGAGGAATAATAACATGGCTATTACACAAGTACGCAAAAACGAACTTATCACTGAGTTCAGAACTCACGATACTGACACTGGGTCTCCAGAGGTTCAAATCGCAGTATTAACAGAAGAAATCAACAACTTGAACGGACACTTACGCACACATAAAAAAGACCACCATTCACGTCGCGGTCTTCTTAAAATGGTAGGTAAACGTCGTAATCTTTTAACTTACCTACGTAACAAAGACGTTACTCGTTACCGTACACTAATTAACAAATTAGGTCTACGTAGATAATTTTTTCAGGAAGGCGGGAAATTTCCCGCTTTTTTGATGTTAATCAAATGATTAGGACGTGTTCTATTTTAAGGCTGAGCCTTCGTCCTTGGGACTCGGCAGGAGCCGGGTCCTTTTCCGTTTATAAATGATCAGGATATACATAATCAAATGAATGAAATTTTTATTCATTTTACTGTTAATGCTTGTTTTTTTCGTGCATAATAGGAATAGTTTGGTTTTAACTCGAGTTCAGTTACTTTCACATAAATGATTTAATCCAATACAGGTTTAGGTAAACTAAGCCTCTAAGTGAAGATTCAGAGAGGGGTTTAATAAATGGGACAGGAAAAACATACGTATTCATTTGACTGGGCCGGCCGTAATGTAACGGTAGAAATAGGGCAATTGGCCAAACAAGCGAACGGAGCAGTTTTAGTCCGTTATGGAGAAACTGCTGTGTTAAGTACAGCAACAACTTCGAAGGAACCTAGAAATGTCGACTTTTTCCCTTTAACAGTCAACTACGAAGAAAGACTTTATGCAGTCGGTAAAATTCCAGGCGGCTTCATCAAGCGTGAAGGCCGGCCGAGTGAAAGAGCAATTCTTGCAAGCCGGTTAATAGATCGTCCAATCCGCCCGTTATTCGCTGATGGCTTCAGGAACGATGTTCAGATCATCAGCATGGTCATGAGTGTCGATCAAGATTGCTCCACAGAAATGGCAGCGATGCTTGGTTCATCTCTTGCACTTTCAGTTTCCGATATTCCGTTCGAAGGTCCAATTGCTGGAGTTGTAGTAGGAAGAATCAATAATGAATTCATAATTAACCCTACTGTTGACCAACTTGCAAAAAGTGACATCAATTTGACGGTTGCAGGTACTAAAGATGCGATCAACATGGTTGAAGCAGGAGCAAATGAAGTACCAGAAGAAACTATGCTTGAAGCAATCATGTTCGGACATGACGAAATCAAGAAGGTCATTGCATTCCAAGAAAAAATCGTTGCTGAAATCGGCAAGGCTAAAATGCAGATCGCATTATATCAAGTGGATGCAGAACTAGAAGCAGAAGTGAAAGGCCTTTGTGAAGCAGACTTGAACAAAGCAGTACAAGTTCAGGAAAAACATGCTCGTGAAGACGCGATTAAAGAAGTAAAAGATCGTGTGTTGGCTCATTATGAAGAAGAAACTGATGAAGCTAAATTAAAACAAATCAAAGAAATTCTGAATATATTGGTTAAATCCGAAGTCCGCCGTTTAATTACGGAAGAAAAAGTGCGTCCAGATGGACGTAATCCTGACGAAATCAGACCATTATCATCAGAAGTTACCATTCTGCCTCGTACTCATGGATCTGGATTGTTCACACGCGGACAAACCCAAGCGCTATCCATTTGTACATTAGGTGCACTAGGTGATGTACAGATTTTGGACGGGCTTGGAACCGAGGAGTCAAAACGCTTCATGCACCACTATAACTTCCCACATTTCAGTGTTGGTGAAACTGGTCCTATCCGTGGGGCAGGCCGTCGTGAAATTGGTCATGGTGCACTTGGTGAAAGAGCATTGGAACCGGTCATTCCAAATGATAAAGATTTCCCTTATACAATTAGACTTGTTTCTGAAGTACTTGAATCAAACGGGTCAACATCACAAGCAAGCATCTGTGCAAGCACTCTGGCAATGATGGATGCTGGTGTACCATTGAAAGCTCCAGTTGCAGGAATTGCAATGGGTCTTGTTAAAACAGGTGAGCACTATACAATCTTAACTGATATTCAAGGTATGGAAGATCATCTAGGGGACATGGACTTTAAAGTCGCTGGTACCTCAAAAGGTGTTACTGCCCTGCAAATGGATATAAAGATTGCGGGTCTTTCAAGAGAAATCCTTGAAGAAGCTTTACTTCAAGCCAAACATGGCCGGATGCATATTTTGGAATCAATGATATCAACAATCAATCAACCGCGTGAGCAGTTATCCAAATATGCTCCAAAAATCGTTACAATGTCTATAAATCCGGATAAAATCCGTGATGTCATTGGACCGAGCGGAAAACATATCAATAAAATCATTGAAGAAACTGGCGTGAAAATCGACATCGAACAAGATGGTACGGTATTCATATCATCTACAGATGAACCAATGATTCAAAAAGCGAAGAAAATCATCGAAGATATCGTACGTGAAGTCGTCGTGGGCGAACTATACTTAGGTAAAGTTAAACGTATTGAAAAGTTCGGTGCCTTCGTTGAAATCTTCAATGGTAAAGACGGTTTGGTACATATTTCTGAACTGGCTGAAGAAAGAGTCGGAAAAGTGGAAGATGTCGTTTCACTTGGCGATGAGTTATTAGTAAAAGTTACTGAGATTGATAAGCAAGGAAGGGTAAACCTTTCACGCAAAGCGGTCCTAAAAGAGCAAAAAGAGGCAGCTAATCCTTCTCAATCGTAATAGAAATGAAAATACGGCATGCGATTCCTTGTGAATCTGCATGCTTTTTTTATTTGAAAGTAATGGGGCGATATAAAGGGGAAACAGTATTAAAAGCATGTCATGTTCTACCTTGTCCGTTTTCTTCATACATTTTGGTATGAAGGGGGCGTAAAAAATGAATAATAAATGGAAGCAGATAGTTGCGATAAGTGCCATTGCAGGTATATCATGGTTATTAGTGCAAAATCCATATACACAAATTTATTTGACCCAATTAACAGATCATTCAGTTGCTTCAATGAAGCAAGAAGATGACCTTCTTTTACAAATAAAAGACTCATCAAAAAAATATGAGATTGCACCACAGGATGCACGAATAGATTCGGTTTGGAAAACCGTTCCTGCGTATAATGGCCTTAAGGTAAAAATTGACGATTCGTATAAAGTCATGAAGAAGGAGGGCGTATTCGATAAGGATAAGCTGGTATTTCAGCAGGTTCCTGCAAAGATACATATAGAGGATCTTGATCCGGCTCCGATTTACCGGGCCCATCCCGAAAAGCCGGTGGTTTCATTTTTAATCAATGTGGCTTGGGGAAATGAATACTTACAAGATATGTTGGCTGTTTTAAAAAAGAATAATGTCAAGGCTACTTTTTTTCTTGAGGGTAATTGGACGAAAAAGAATCCGGATTTGGCCAAGATGATTATGGCTGGCGGGCATGAAATTGGAAATCACTCTTATTCGCATCCAAATATGCAAAACATATCCGCACAGGCTACACGTGAGGAAATTCGAAAAACGAACGAAGTCATTGAAGCGGTGACAGGTGTGAAAATGAAATGGTTTGCACCCCCAAGTGGCAGCTACCGGGACGAAACGGTGAAAATTGCGGATTCTTTCGGTTTGGAAACCGTTATGTGGAGTGTGGATACGATCGACTGGCAAAAACCAAGCCCTGAGGTCCTTCAACAGCGCGTGCTCTCCAAGGTTCACCCAGGAGCATTCATTTTAATGCATCCTACGGAATCCACCGCAAAATCATTGGAAACATTAATTGTTGAAATAAAAAAGAAAGACTTGGATGTTGTTACCGTTTCAGAGGCAGTAGACGAAGAGCGATTGAATCCATGATGTTTTGGTTACGATAGCAGCATAGAATGATTGGGAGGAATGTTAGTTGATTAAGAAATACACGTGTCAAAATGGAGTAAGAATTGTATTGGAAAATATTCCAACAGTACGTTCAGCAGCAATTGGAGTATGGATCAAAACAGGTTCCCGAAATGAAACACCTGAGTTGAATGGAGTTTCACATTTCCTGGAGCATATGTTGTTCAAAGGGACCACTACGAGAAATGCGCGTGAAATTGCCGAGTCGTTCGATAGTATTGGCGGACAAGTGAATGCATTCACTTCAAAAGAGTATACATGCTATTATGCAAAAGTAATGGATAACCATGCTAGCTATGCGCTTGAAATCCTTTCTGATATGTTCTTCCATTCAACATTTGATGAAGAGGAACTGAAAAAAGAAAAAAATGTAGTCTACGAAGAAATCAAAATGTACGAAGACACACCGGATGATATTGTCCATGACCTCTTAAGTAAGGCGGTCTATGAAAATCATCCTCTTGCCTATCCTATATTGGGTACGGAAAACACACTTGAAACATTCAATAGTGATACTTTAAAGAAATACGTCCATGATATGTATACACCTGATAAAGTAGTGGTATCCATTGCTGGGAATGTGGATGAAAAGTTGATTCAAGAAGTCGAAAACTACTTTGGTTCGTATGAAGGCGGGAAAGAACGTCTAGAATTGCTCAAGCCATCTTTCCATGAAAATAGGATCACTCGTAAAAAAGAAACAGAGCAAGCCCACTTATGCCTTGGTTACAAAGGGTTGGAAATCGGCAATGACAAAACATACAGCTTGATTACCTTGAATAATATTCTTGGAGGAAGCATGAGTAGCCGCCTATTCCAGGACGTCAGGGAACAACGCGGCCTTGCCTATTCCGTTTACTCCTATCATTCCAGCTACCAAGATAGCGGTTTGGTGACAGTCTATGGGGGGACAGGCACAAATCAACTTGATAGCCTGTATGATACCATTCAGGAAACGCTGGATACATTAAAAAGGGATGGTATAACGGAAAAGGAGTTGCGCAATAGTAAAGAGCAACTTAAAGGAAGCTTGATGCTCAGTCTTGAAAGCACGAATAGCCGCATGAGCCGAAACGGAAAAAATGAGCTAATGCTGGGTGAGCACCGTTCCCTTGATGATATCATCATCAAAATTGACGAGGTGACGGAGAATACCGTGAATGAACTGGCAAACCAAATCTTCACGGAACATTCCTTGTCATTAGTGAGTCCGCTGGAAAACTGGGACAAATAAAATGAATAAGTCTGTACCTTCCTTTTATTAATGGGAGGTCAGGCTTTTTTTTATATAAAAATCCTTGGAATAGAAGGCTTCAAAGTTATGGACAATATTTGGATAAATGCCTTCTAAGTTTATCTTTTTCGGATATAGATTGAATAGAAGGTGAAAAAGGGGGAGCTATAATTGAGATTGAGTGAACTGAGCGGGAAGGAAATAGTCGATGTGAACAGGGCGGAAAGATTAGGAATCCTCGGTCAGACGGATTTGGAAATAGATGAAACCGGACAAATTACCACGTTGATCATCCCTTCGGTCAAATGGTTCGGCCTCTTAAGGAATGGCAGTGAAATACGGGTGCCGTGGGAACATATAAAAAAAATCGGAACGGACATGGTCATCATTGATTTTCAGGAAGGGCTTTCACATGAGAATGGAGAGCATATGGACGGATAAAGACAGCAGAAAGCAAACATATGTTAAAAAAACGCCTCAGCTGGCAATAGCTAAGGCGTTTTTTCTTTTCTTATCACCGTTTTTTAAGTGAAAACATAAGATGCAGGGTAACTAGAGAATGCAGCAAAGTGCTTCTTGAGGAAATGTATCATGAGGCTAGTAATGTTTAGGATCTTTTATATAAAGAAGGTGACGGTTTTAATGCTCACAGGCATGCAAATCGCTGTAATTGGTGGAGATGCGCGTCAGCTTGAAGTTGTCCGTAAACTGACGGAGCTCGATGCGAAGCTATTATTAGTAGGTTTTGAACAGCTCGACCATGCTTTTACCGGAGCGGTTAAGGAGAAAATGGAAGATATAAATTTCAAGGAAATTGATTCAGTTATTCTACCTGTCCGGGGCACAGATTCAGATGGAAAAGTGGAAACGATCTTTTCCAGCGAAGATGTTGTCTTGACTGAAGAAATGATAAAAAACACCCCGGCACATTGCGTTTTTTATGCAGGAATCAGCAATGATTACCTCAATGGAATATTTAAGAAAGCGGATCGCAAACTCGTTCTATTGTTCGAACGTGATGATGTGGCTATTTATAATTCTATACCTACTGTGGAGGGCGCGATCATGATGGCCATTCAACATACGGATTTCACTATCCATGGATCAAATGTGGCCGTTCTAGGACTTGGAAGGGTTGGTATGAGTGTAGCCCGGTCATTCCAGGCTCTTGGAGCAAAGGTTAAGGTGGGGGCAAGAAAAAGTGAAGATATTGCGAGGATCAGTGAAATGGCTCTAGCCCCTTTTCATTTAAATGATCTTGCTGTAGAAATGAAAAATGTTGATATATGTATCAATACGATTCCTTTTCCGATAATTACCGCAAAAGTCATTGCGAATATGCCCGTTCATACATTAATTATCGACCTTGCTTCAAAACCGGGGGGAACGGATTTTCGTTACGCTGAAAAAAGGGGAATTAAAGCGCTGTTGGCACCGAGCTTACCGGGTATAGTTGCCCCGAAAACAGCTGGTCAGATATTAGCGAACGCACTGGGACTATTGATTCAAGGTGAGTTCACGAAAAGGAAGGGGAAAAAACTATGAGTCTTCAAGGGAAACGTATCGGTTTCGGATTAACAGGGTCACATTGCACATATGATGAAGTGTTTCCTGAAATAGAAAAACTTGTAAATGAAGGGGCGGAAGTCATTCCAATCGTAACATCGACCGTACAGAACACGGAAACCCGTTTTGGAAAGGGCGAGGATTGGGTTGAAAGGATAGAAAAATTGACGGGGAATCACGTCGTTGATACAATCGTCAAAGCAGAACCATTAGGACCTAAATTGCCGCTTGATTGTATGGTGATTGCCCCTTTAACGGGCAACTCCATGAGTAAAATGGCAAATGCTCTTACCGATTCGCCTGTACTTATGGCTGCAAAAGCGACGATGAGAAATCACCGTCCGGTTGTGGTCGCAATATCAACCAACGATGCACTTGGGTTAAATGGTGTCAATCTAATGAGGCTGATGGCAGCAAAAGATATTTATTTTGTACCGTATGGCCAGGATAATCCAGTAGGGAAACCGAGTTCCATGGTTGCCAGAATGAGCATGATAAGGGATACGATCATTGCGGCTCTGGAGAGTGAACAAATTCAACCGGTAATCGTAGAAAGGTTCAAGGATGATTTAAACTGATCAAGTGTTCTGACACGCTCCCGCTTTCTGATTACTGACATATTATGCATGAATTTGTAGGTTGAAGTTATAAAAAACCACTCCACTACCAGAATATTTTGTTATAGTGCGACCCTTTGGAATGTTAATATGATAAAATAAATGATATTCTGAACAAGTAGAAGTAAATCCAACAAATAACTAATTTAAGAGATAGAAAAGGAGTATGGACAAATGACTGAGACACAGGGATTGCATATTGCAGTTGTGGGAGCAACTGGAGCAGTAGGACAACAAATGATTTCAACACTCGAACAACGGGACTTACCGATAAAGAAAATCATCTTTTTATCATCGGCTCGTTCCGCAGGAAGCAAACTTACATTTAAGGGCGAAGAAATCGAAGTGCAGGAAGCAAAACCTGAAAGCTTTGAAGGCATCGATATCGCTTTATTCAGTGCTGGAGGAAACGTGTCTAAGGAATTGGCTCCAGAAGCAGTGAAACGCGGCGCGATAGTCGTGGATAATACGAGCGCATTCCGCATGGATGAAAATGTGCCGCTGGTTGTGCCTGAAGTAAATGAAGAAGATTTGAAACAGCATAATGGGATCATTGCCAACCCGAATTGTTCAACTATCCAAATGGTAGTGGCATTAGAACCTATCCGCCAGACTTACGGCTTATCCAAAATTGTTGTTTCTACTTATCAGGCTGTTTCAGGCGCAGGAGTCGCAGCGATAAATGAATTAAAAGAACAAGCTCGCGACTTGCTTGATGAAAAAGAAATAACTCCAAAAATTTTACCGGTAAAAGGGGACGAAAAGCATTATCAAATCGCATTTAACGTCATTCCCCAAATCGATAAATTCCAAGATAATGGGTTCACATTTGAAGAGATGAAAATGATTAATGAAACAAAGAAAATCATGCATATGGATGACCTACCGGTAGCAGCTACATGCGTAAGGCTTCCTGTTGTTACAGGTCATTCAGAATCCGTTTATATTGAAGTTGAAAAAGAAGGCGTAGCGGCTTCTCAAATTAAAGATTTGATGAGAACGGCACCTGGAATAGTGTTAGAAGATGAACCGGAACAACAACTTTACCCAACACCTGCATCGTCCGTCGGCAAGAATGATGTATTTGTCGGTCGGATTCGCAAAGATTTGGATGAGGATAAAGGCTTCCATTTATGGGTGGTTTCCGATAATCTATTAAAAGGAGCAGCTTGGAATTCTGTTCAAATTGCGGAAAGCCTTTTAAAATTAGGTTTGGTGACCGTTAAGTAATAATTACAATAGAAAATTAAATTCTAACAGGATAGAGAGTTTTTGTCAGCTTCCCGAATCGGGAAGCTGGCTTATATTTGGGGTGCATATTATGAAAATTATCGTCCAAAAATTCGGTGGGACATCCGTTCGTGATGAGAAAAGCCGTACATTTGCGAAAGGCCATATTGAAAAGGCGATCAACGAAGGCTATAAAGTGGTGGTAGTCGTTTCAGCTATGGGAAGAAAAGGAGATCCCTATGCAACGGATACCTTGCTTTCACTAATAAATGGGGCAAAAACCAGCCTTTCAAAGCGAGAACAGGATTTACTTATGTCAGTAGGAGAAACAATTTCTTCTGTTGTATTTACGAACATGCTGTTAGAAAACGGTATAGGAGCCGTTGCATATACTGGAGCACAAGCGGGATTCTTGACTAATACCGACTATTCAAGTGCGAAAATTGTAGAAATGAAATGTGACCGTCTCATGAAAGAACTGGAATTGAAGGATGTAGTCGTTGTGTCAGGATTCCAGGGAGCGGCTAAAAATGGGGACATCACGACCATCGGCCGGGGAGGTAGCGATACTTCAGCGGCAGCATTAGGGGCGGCATTGCAAGCTGAAAGGGTCGACATTTTTACGGATGTGGAAGGTATCATGACTGCAGATCCACGTATTGCGGAGCAAGCACGTCCATTATCCATCGTTTCATATACGGAAGTTTGCAACATGGCATATCAAGGGGCGAAAGTCATTCATCCACGAGCTGTTGAAATTGCCATGCAGGCCAAAGTTCCGATTCGGATTAGGTCAACATATAGCGAAGGTTTGGGAACACTAGTTACAGGTGTGAACAAAGGCAGCCAGGGCAGTGACATTCGTGAAAGGCTCGTAACCGGGATTGCCCATGTTCCAAAAATCACACAAATCAAGGTGCGCGCAAAAAAAGATCAATACAATTTACAGGCAGAAGTTTTCAAAGCAATGGCCAATGCCTCCATTTCAGTGGACTTTATAAATATTTATCCGAGTGGCGTAGTTTATACCGTTTCGGAAGAGATGACAGAACTGGCCCTTTCCATTTTGGCCGAGCTTGGTCATGAACCGGTCATTGAACGAAATTGTGCCAAAGTTTCCGTTGTAGGTGCAGGCATCAACGGAGTGCCAGGCGTTGCAGCGAAGATTGTCACAGCGCTTTCAGAGAAGGAAATTGCCATTCTCCAGTCAGCGGACAGCCATACGACTATTTGGGTCCTCGTAAAAGAGGAAGATTTAATTGAAGCTGTTAATTCACTTCACTATGCGTTTCAATTGCATGAAAATGAAGTCCAATAATCATAAGGTTTTATTAATTAAAGAGGTGTTAAAAGATGATATTTGGTAGAGTATCAACCGCAATGGTCACCCCTTTCGATAGCAAGGGAAATGTTGATTTTCAAAAAACGACAACATTGGTCAATTATTTATTATCGAATGGAACGGATTCACTTGTGATTTCGGGTACGACAGGGGAATCTCCAACTTTATCTTCGGAGGAGAAAATTGCCTTATTGCGTCATGTTTCGAAGGTTGTTCATAAACGAGTGCCCATCATCATGGGTACAGGAAGCTATAATACGTATGCTTCCATTGAATTGACAAAAAAAGCAGAACAAAACGGTGCAGATGCGATCATGCTGGTGGCCCCGTATTATAGTAAAACGAATCAAGAGGGGTTATACCAACATTTCAAAGCGATTGCAGCTAGCACGACTCTGCCTGTAATGATTTATAATATCCCTGGGCGTGCTTCGGTCAATATTGAACCGGAAACGATCATCCGTCTTTCAAAAATTCCTAATATCGTAGCCGTGAAGGAAGCGAGCGGTGATTTAAACGCGATGACTCAAATCATTGCCGGAACGGATGATGAATTTGCATTATACAGTGGGGACGACGCTTTAACACTCCCTGTTTTAGCGATAGGCGGTGTGGGGGTAGTTTCAGTTGCTTCCCATATTGCTGGTAATGAGTTACAGAAAATAGTGGAAGCCTTCATCAGTGGGAACTTGAAAGAGGCAGCCCGGCTGCATCAGGAACTTTTACCGCTTATAAAGGGTTTGTTTGCAGCGCCAAGCCCTGCACCTGTGAAAACAGCGCTTCAGTTATTTGGAATTGACGTTGGATCGGTGAGACTTCCAATCGTGCCATTGACGGAGCAGGAGCGCCTTGCATTAACTAAGGTATTAAAAAAATAAAAAGTCACGGAACAAGCTGATCGTTGAAGATTGGCTTGTTTTTACATAAAGATGTATTTGAAAGTGGGTTCATATCCAGTTTGGGGTTTGGGTTAAAACAATGAGATTTTCATAAGTCTTAACAGCGAAAATCGGATAAAAACACGTGAAATAAAAGGGATGAATGTCTCATACATAAGTGAAATGAATTTAAAAAGAAATTAAGTGAAAAAACCCCTCTGAAATTGGTAAGTGTTGTCATGTTTTTTGAATATCGGTTATAATGAAATCATTGGGAAATTATGAACGGGATTTTTTAAGGAGGATATTCGATTGGGTAAAGATAAAAATAATGGCATAAAAGTCATTTCTCTTGGAGGACAAGGGGAACTTGGTAAAAATATGTACGTCGTTGAGGTGAACGAAGACATTTATCTTCTTGATGCAGGTTTGATGCTGCCAGGAGAAGAAATGCTTGGAATCGATGCGGTTATCCCTGATATTTCTTATTTAATGGATAATAAAGAACGTGTACAGGGGATATTCATTTCCCATGGTCATGAAGACCATATGGGAGCGCTCGCTTATGTTTTGAAATACTTACCAGTTCCTGTTTATGGAACGAAGCTTACACTTGCTTTAATCAAAACGAAATTAAAGGAAGATGGCTTTAATGGACGGGCAACATTTACGGAGATCGATTCAGATTCTCTTTTAAGTTTCCCACAAGCAGCCGTGTCTTTTTTCCGGACTAACCATAGTATTCCCGATTCTGTCGGAGTCGTGATCCATACCCGTGATGGTGCGATCGTATACACAGGGGATTTCAAATTCGACCAAGCGGCAACCGATTTATATAAGCCGGAAATCGGTAAAATGGCTAGTATCGGTGAAGAAGGTGTCCTATGTTTGCTATCGGATAGCACGGGTGCTGAGAGGCCAGGTTATACGACATCAGAAGCCGTTGTTGCCAGGGATATTACAGAAGCATTCCATGCTGCCTCGGGAAGGATCATCGTTGCGTGCTTCGCATCAAACATCAACCGGATCCAACATGTCTTCAATGCGGCAGCAGCAAGTCGCAGGAAAGTGGCAGTTGTAGGAAAAAGTCTTCAACGTGTTTATGAAACAGCCCTGAACCTTGGGTATTTAAAGGTCGAGGATGAGCTAATAATCCCAATTAATGAAATTAGCCAGTATGACGACCGTGAAATCGTCGTATTATCGACAGGTCACCAAGGGGAGCCCATTGCGGCGCTTCAAAAAATGGCGAAACAGACGCATAAACAGGTAACGATAAAAAAAGGTGATACCGTTTTGATCAGTGCATCACCCCTGCAGGGCGGCGAACTAATTTTATCAAAAACGGTCGATTTGCTTTACAGGGTAGGTGCTGAAGTAGTATCTGCCAACAAATATAAAGTGCACGTAACGGGGCATGGCAGCCAAGAAGAATTGAAAATGATGATCAATCTGATGAACCCTAAATTCTTTATCCCGGTACATGGAGAATACCGCCATTTATATGCCCATCAAAAAGTTGGGGTCGCAGCGGGTATAAAGAAGGAAAATATCGTAATTGCCGAAAAAGGTGATGTCATCGAACTAAAAGGCGATAAAATGAGCCTATCCGGCAAAGTTTCTGCAGGAAATATCTTGATAGATGGCAGTGGTGTTGGCGATGTGGGCAATATCGTTCTCCGTGATCGTCGCTTGTTGTCTCAGGATGGCATTTTGATTGTCGTCGTCACTCTGAACCGTCAGGATAAAAGTATTGCTGCAGGACCTGAAATCATTTCCCGTGGATTCGTTTATGTTCGTGAATCAGAAAAAATGATCGCCGAAGCAACTGAAATAGTAAGTGAAATCGTAAAGAAAAATGGATCACGCCAACCTTTCGATTGGTCTACGCTGAAGCAGGAAATGCGTGATGCCTTAAACCAATTCTTCTATGAAAAAACGAAACGCCGTCCGATGATTTTACCAATCATCATGGAATATTAAGTAAAAACCCCTGATAAGCATTATCAGGGGTTTTTTTCTCTCTGTGTCAAACCACTTATATCTTTAAGAATGAAGTCCAAGACTCGTGACATAATAAAGCTATAGGATTTAAGTGAAAGGGGTTGGCATAGTGGATAATGCACCATTACCAAATGAAAATGAAGGCAGGCAGGAAGGTAAGAATTCTACTTTAATCGAAAAGATCCAGCAGCTGGGGTCTACAAATGTCCCGCAACTATCTCAGGACTCAAAAATCCATTGTTTGACGATCATTGGACAAATTGAAGGACATATGCAGCTGCCACCTCAAAATAAAACGACCAAATATGAACATGTTATTCCACAAATTGTGGCAATTGAGCAAAATCCCAATATTGAGGGGCTACTGGTCATTTTAAATACAGTGGGAGGAGATGTTGAAGCAGGACTAGCCATTGCAGAGATGCTGGCTTCCCTATCAAAGCCTACAGTGTCGATTGTACTAGGGGGCGGACATTCGATAGGTGTGCCTATTGCGGTTTCGTGTGACCATTCCTTTATAGCTGAAACGGCGACGATGACGATTCATCCCATTCGTTTGACAGGTCTGGTTATTGGGGTGCCTCAAACCTTTGAATACCTCGATAAAATGCAGGAAAGAGTCATTAAATTTGTTACACGACACTCCAATGTCACGGAAGAAAGTTTTAAGGATTTAATGTTTGCTAAAGGAAATCTAACCCGTGATATTGGCACGAATGTAATCGGGTCGGAGGCAGTTGAAATCGGTATGATCGATGATGTTGGAGGAGTGGGCCAAGCCATGAGAAAACTAAATAGCTTCATGGAAGAAAGAAGGCCAAAAATAGCAAGCGAAGAGGAGGGGCTTCTTCAATGACGCTCTATACGATCGTTCCTGATGAAATTATTTTCCCTCATCACCACGAGAAGACGGCGAACTTGATAGAAATGATCTATAATGGTGTACATGTCATGGTAGAACATGATGGGGGACGTACGTTTCGCATAGATCGAATAGTGAGCACGGATCCTGAAGATTATATGAATGTTCACATTCAGCCAGGGGCTGTCATCAATATGTTCGAACAGATGAATAGCAGGTAGTAACGACTAACTAAGGAAAATTATGATATACTGGAGTGAAAATCAGCAGCCGCTTGGCTGCTTTATTCATTATGTGGGCAAATTGTCCTTCTATTATAGAAATGGTATATATATCAAGGACAAGGTCATTTTTATTTGGTATAATCAAGGAGCGAACGTTTGTTTTGTGAAGGGAAATCACGATGTAATGTTGAATAGGAATGTTAGAATAGTTTCATGAAGAATCAGGTGATATTATGGCAAAGAAGAAATACAGAAAAAAGAAAAGTACAGAGAAATTAAAAATAACGCTTAAATATGAATTGATTGGCTTGACCTTGATAGGGTTGGCTATCATTGCCATTGCCAAGCTTGGAGCAGTGGGAAACGGGTCGGTCCTTTTAATCCGCTTCTTTATGGGGGAATGGTATATCCTCTTTTTGTTGGGTGCGATTGCTGCCGGTTTCTATTTGATGATTAAGAGAGAGGTCCCATACCTGTTAAAACGGCAGTTGATCGGTACATACTTCCTTGTTGCGAGCATGCTCTTGCTAAGTCATGTAACACTGTTTAATATGCTTGCAGATGGAGGTCCGTTCACGAAGCCGAGCGTCATTTCGAATACGTGGGAATTATTCTGGATGGAAGTGACAGGCAAGGCCAGCACGAAGGATCTTGGAGGCGGAATGATTGGAGCGATATTATTTGCTGCTTCTTACTTTTTATTCGACGAAGCTGGTTCGAAAATCGTTTCAGTCCTTTTTATCATTGTAGGGGCCGTGCTATTGACAGGGAAAACATTAGGTGAAACCCTAGGAAAGTTTTTCATGGGTCTTGGAGGTTTTTTCAAAACTCAATGGTCAGCGTTCAGAGATGATGTGAAAACGTGGAATGAAGACAAAAAAGAAAAGAAAAAAAGTCCCGTGAAAAAGAAAAAACGAGAAAAAGATCCGGTTGAAGAAACGGATCAGACCCTTCATCAAGAAGAGGAAACACAGCAAATGGCAACGGAACGGATCATTTCTAGTTTTGCTGATAAAGCCTATAGCGATGAAGCGGAAATAATTCCGGTTGCAGCAGAACCTGCAGCTGTAAGTACAGAGGACCAGGATGATGCCGTACCGCCTATGAATTTTACGGAAGTGGAAAATAAAGAATATCTATTACCGCCGCTCTCTTTATTATTGCAGCCCCAAAAAACGGACCAAAGCGGTGAGTATCAATTAATTCATGAAAATGCGGCAAAACTTGAACGCACCTTCCATAGCTTTGGAGTGAAAGCGAGGGTCACGCAAGTTCATTTAGGCCCTGCCGTAACGAAATATGAAGTGCATCCGGATGTAGGGGTGAAGGTAAGTAAAATTGTCAGCCTATCCGATGACTTAGCCTTAGCGCTTGCCGCGAAGGATATTCGTATCGAAGCTCCGATTCCTGGTAAATCAGCTATTGGCATAGAGGTACCTAACTCCGAAGTGGCGATGGTGTCATTAAGGGAAGTTTTAGAAGCGAAAGAAGTTGACAAGCCTGACGCAAAACTACAAATAGGTTTAGGGCGAAATATTTCTGGTGAAGCGGTTAAGGCGGAGCTCAATAAAATGCCCCATTTACTAGTGGCTGGAGCAACAGGAAGTGGGAAATCCGTTTGTATCAATGGCATTATCACGAGTATCTTGATGCGGGCAAAACCGCATGAAGTGAAAATGATGATGATCGACCCAAAGATGGTGGAGCTAAATGTCTATAATGGAATTCCGCATTTACTCGCACCTGTCGTGACGAATCCAAAGAAAGCTGCACAGGCTTTGCAAAAAGTGGTCAGTGAAATGGAACGCCGATACGAACTATTTTCTCATACAGGTACGCGTAATATTGAAGGATACAACGATTATATCAACCGGTATAATATTGAAGAAGATGCCAAACAACCACTTTTACCTTATATCGTAGTCATTGTCGATGAGCTGGCTGATTTGATGATGGTCGCCTCAAATGATGTAGAGGATGCCATCACACGTCTTGCACAAATGGCGCGGGCTGCAGGCATCCATTTGATAATAGCCACTCAGCGGCCTTCTGTCGATGTCATAACAGGGGTCATTAAAGCGAACATCCCATCTCGAATTGCTTTTAGTGTCTCATCAATGACCGATTCGAGAACGATTCTGGATATGGGCGGAGCCGAAAAACTGTTGGGTCGGGGTGACATGCTTTTCTTGCCTGCTGGAGCTTCAAAACCGGTCCGGGTCCAAGGGGCCTTTTTATCAGACAATGAAGTTGAGGAAGTTGTCACATATGTAATTTCACAGCAAAAAGCACAATATAACGAAGAGATGATACCGGATGAAATTGCAGAAACTTCAAATGGTGAAGTCGAAGATAGTTTATACGGTGATGCGGTATCCTTGATTTTAGAAATGCAGACGGCATCAGTTTCCATGCTGCAGCGTCGTTTCCGAATCGGTTATACGCGGGCGGCAAGACTTATTGATGAAATGGAAGCAAGGGGAATTGTCGGTCCATATGAAGGCAGTAAGCCACGAAATGTATTGGTGGCTAAAGATGAACAAGACGAAGCGCATTTATCATAGGTAAAAAAAAACCGGGCCATGGCCCGGTTTTTAATTATTCATCGCTTCGTCAAAATGTTTAAGGCAAAAGTCGGTAATCATCGCTTTTTCATCTTCCTCTAAATCGAATTCGAGCGCACCTTCATTCCCTTTTTCAAATATATCATATTTAATCAGTTTGCCTATTTGTTCTTCAACTACAAATAGTACCCGGATATATAAACCATTTTCTGAAAAGAGCTCATCCTCTTCCGGCACTTCAATATCCAAGAACAACTCGTAACGCTCCCCGGTTAAAATACCAAATGGATCATTCAATTTTTCAATACTGTATTCTGTAATGTTTAACATCATGTGTACATCCCTTCAAAGAAGATAATCCTATTATACAGGAAATCGGTATATTGAACAGAAAGCTGGCCGCAATCCGTTTGCATTTTTTTTGATTTTTATCTGATTTAGGAGAATAATCGTACAATTAATCAAGCCTTGTCTAGATTGAAAGACATAGATGAGGGTAATTTCTCCTAAATTCTTTTTAAGTAAATAGTAAAACACTATTTATTTATATCAAAAAAAATGTTATATTATTTTCGATTAGTAGGAATGATTCAACATCAGAGGTCTGATGTCTTAAGAAACTAGCTGGGGGAAACTGTATGTCAATAAAATCAGATAGTCGACATTTATATTTGCAGGTCATTGATTACCTGAAGCAGGATATTGAAGCAGGGGTCTATCAGGAAAATGAAAAATTCCCTTCTGAATTCGATCTTGCAAAAAAACTGGGAGTGAGTAGGGCAACACTTCGAGAAGCGCTGCGAATTTTAGAGGAAGAAAACATCATCATTCGCCGCCATGGAGTTGGGACTTTTGTCAATCCAAAACCTCGGTTCTCATCAGGTATCGAGCAATTAAAAAGTGTCACGAACATGATTGAAGAGGCAGGGATGAAGCCGGGTACGATTTTCTTAAGCTCGACGGCTCAAGAACCAACAGATGAGGATTTACGCAGGTTTACCTGTTCACCAGAAGAACGCATCGTCATTATCGAACGTGTAAGGACAGCGAATGGCGAGCCGGTTGTCTACTGTGTCGACAAAATTCCTGAATCAATACTATCAGAAAATTTTGACCGTAATGATGAGTCTCTTTTTGATATTTTGGAAAGAGATGCACATCGGAAAATTACGCATGCCGTAGCAGAGATTGAACCTATTGGATATCATGAAAAAGTTTCTCCTATCCTTAAATGTTCACCGGAAGCCGCACTACTCGTTCTAAAGCAGATGCATCTGGATGATTGGGACCAGCCTATCCTGTATTCTGTTAACTACTTTAAAGCCAATATGTTCAGTTTCCATGTTCTCCGCAAACGAGTGTAATCCTTAACTCTTGCATACGGGTGAATGCAAGCGTTTGTTCCAAATTCATACGTATGTAAAAAAAATTAACGAGAAGTGAAAACGCAAACATAAATGACTTTTCAGAACATTCCTGCTCAAAAAACTATGCATTTTAGGGGGAAAAAATTTGAAAAAGCGCAAATTAGGTCTAGCTCTTTCACTTGTTCTTGCAGCCGGTACGCTATTGGGAGCATGTGGTAATTCAGAGAATGACGATAAAGAATCCTCAAATGGTAAAGGCAACAAAGATAACTTCACAGTTGCCATGGTAACGGATACTGGCGGAGTGGATGACGAGTCGTTCAACCAATCGGCTTGGAAAGGTATTCAGGAATTCGGTAAGGACAATGGTTTGGAAAAAGGTAAAGATGGCTTTAACTACCTGCAATCTAAATCTGATGCTGACTATGCTAAAAACCTGAATACACTTGTACGTGAAGATTACAAACTTATTTACGGTATTGGTTTTCTTTTAGCTGAAGCCGTTGGTGAAGTGGCTGACCAACGTCCTGATTCTAACTTTGCCATCGTGGATACAGTTGTAGATAAAAAGAATGTTGCCAGCATTAATTTTAAAGAGCAACAAGGATCATTCCTTGTAGGTGTAATTGCCGGATTGCAAACGAAAACAAACAAGGTCGGTTTTATCGGCGGAGTTGAATCTGAATTAATCAAGAAATTCGAAATTGGCTTTAAGGCTGGGGTTTTATCTGTAAATCCGGATGCGAAAGTGGAAGTTAAATATGCCGGAGATTTCAATAAAGCAGACATCGGTAAATCCACTGCAGGTTCCATGTATGCTTCAGGTATCGATATCATTTATCATGCTGCTGGCGGAACTGGAAAAGGTGTATTTACAGAAGCTGTCGAGCAAAAACAAAAAGATCCTAAGAGAGAAATCTATGTTATCGGTGTAGATAGCGACCAAGCTAAATTAGGAGCAGTCCCAGGAACTGACGACAACATTACACTGACTTCCATGCTAAAACGTGTTGACGTAGCAGTTAAAGACCTTTCTGTGAAAGCGAAAGAAGGAAACTTCCCAGGTGGAAAAGTAATTGAGTATGGTATCGAAGAAAATGGTGTAGGCATTTCTGATACAAAAGATAACGTAACAGAAGAATCTTTAAAAGCGGTCGAAGAGTGGACTGAAAAAATTAAATCTGGTGATTTCGTAGTTCCAGGTACGGATGAAGAATTCAAAAAACTTGATTTATAAGCTGTAATAGAAGAGAGAATAGGGAGGCAGAATTGCCCTCTATTCTTTCTTTTCCTAAAAAACGCTCTAGGTACTGTAAAATATCGAATGAAAAACTATGATAGATTCGTAGTTTTTCATTTGGTTTTTTTCAAAAAAATCAATAAGGTAAGATCATCAATTTAATAATTAAGAATATTTACACTCATTTTAGGAGTTGATAATACGTGGAATATGTAATTGAGATGCTCAATATCCGTAAGGAATTCCCAGGCATCATCGCAAATGATAACGTTACCCTTCAGGTTAAAAAAGGGGAAATTCACGCATTATTAGGTGAGAACGGCGCGGGAAAATCCACTTTGATGAATGTTTTATTCGGCTTATACCAGCCAGAGCAGGGAGAAATTCGTGTGAATGGTGAGCCAGTCAAGATTACCAGTCCAAACATTGCCAATGATTTAGGGATTGGAATGGTCCATCAGCATTTTATGCTCGTTGACCCTTTTACTGTAACAGAAAATATCATATTAGGAAAAGAACCATCAAAGGCTGGTAAGATCGATTTAAAAGAAGCGAGTGAGGAAGTTAGGAAACTATCAGAACAATATCAGCTTCGTGTCGACCCCTATGCAAAGATAGCCGATATTTCAATTGGGATGCAGCAACGTGTTGAAATCCTAAAGACACTCTACCGTGGTGCGGAGATATTGATTTTTGATGAACCAACCGCTGTTCTGACTCCTCAAGAAATCAAGGAACTGATTTTTATAATGAAAGCTCTTATCAAAGAGGGGAAATCTATCATTTTAATTACACACAAACTTAAAGAAATCATGGAGGTTTGTGACAGGGTAACGGTAATACGCAAAGGGCAAGGAATCGGAACTGTGAATGTCAGCGAAACGAACCCTAACGAATTGGCCAGCTTAATGGTCGGTAGGGAAGTTTTATTTAAGACGGAAAAAACGGCAGCTGCTCCTTCTGATGTCGTTCTCGAGGTTCGGGAACTGGAAGTCAAGGATCCCCGTGGCGTTTCAGCTGTTCGGAACTTGGATTTAACTGTCCGTGCAGGAGAAATTGTCGGAATCGCTGGAGTGGATGGAAATGGTCAATCCGAATTAATTGAAGCATTAGCTGGTCTAAGGAAGACAACAGCAGGTTCCATAAAGTTAAATGGAAAAGAAATCAGTAATCTGAAGCCGCGTAAAATCACGGAAGCGGGCGTTGGTCATATTCCAGAAGACAGACATAAGCATGGTTTGGTTCTTGATTACAGCATTGGGGAAAATATTGTCTTGCAAACCTACTATCAACAGCCTTTCTCGAAAGCTGGTATCTTGAACTCAAAGAAAATATTTGAAAAAGCCCGTTCATTGATCAAAAGTTACGATGTTCGTACTCCGAGTGAATATACCCCGGCAAGGGCGCTTTCTGGCGGAAATCAGCAAAAGGCAATCATCGGCCGTGAAGTTGATAGGAACCCGGATTTATTGATTGCCGCACAGCCTACACGCGGGCTTGATGTGGGTGCGATTGAGTTTATCCATAAACGCCTGATTGAACAGCGGGATGCAGGAAAAGCGGTACTCCTCATATCATTTGAATTGGAAGAAATCATGAATGTGAGCGATAAAATTGCCGTTATATACGAAGGGGAAATCGTCGCAATCGTCGATCCGAAAGAAACGACTGAACAGGAGCTTGGCCTTCTTATGGCCGGCAGTAAACGGACGGAAGCAGGTGGAAAACAACATGTCTAAGTATTTATCTAAATTAACGAGTCCGTTAATAGCAGTTATCCTCGGCTTAGTCGTTGGGGCCATAATCATGTTGGTAAGCGGCTATGACCCAGTTGCCGGCTATGGCTCCATGGTAAATGGAATTATTGGGGATTCTTATTATGTAGGGGAATCCGTCAGGACAATCATCCCTTATATCCTTGCTGGTTTAGCAGTGGCTTTTGCTTTTCGTACGGGCCTATTCAATATCGGGGTAGAAGGGCAATTAATAGTTGGCTGGCTGGCGGCGGTTTGGGTCGGAATCGCTTTTGAGCTTCCAAGGATCATCCATTTGCCGTTGGCGATCTTAGCTGGTGCAGCTGCGGGCGCCTTGTGGGCATTTATCCCTGGATATTTAAAAGCGAAGTTTCGTGTACATGAAGTAATCGTTTCTATCATGTTGAATTATACAGCTTTATATGTAACGAATTATTTAATTCGGAATGTAATGACTGACAAGCTGGATAAAACAGAAAGAATTGCAGATACAGCATCACTGCGTTCTCCTTTTTTTGAAAGCATTACGGATTTTTCCCGGATGCATTGGGGAATAGTCGTAGCAATTATATGCGTAATCATCATGTGGTTCATTCTTGAAAGAACAAAAACGGGCTTTGAACTGAAAGCGGTAGGTTTCAATCAGCACGCGTCCGAATATGCAGGGATGAGTGTAAATAAGAACATCATCCTTTCCATGGTTATTTCTGGTGCTTTTGCAGGGCTTGCGGGTGCGATGGAAGGCCTTGGAACTTTCGGTTATGCTGCGGTCAAAGGCGGGTTCACAGGTATGGGCTTTGACGGGATTGCAGTAGCCTTACTAGGGGCGAATACGGCTATTGGTGTCGTTCTGGCCGCCTTATTATTTGGGGGACTGAAAGCAGGTGCCTTAAATATGCCGCTAGAAACCGGCATACCAAGTGAAATTGTAGATATTGTCATAGCATTGATAATTTTCTTCGTCGCATCCAGTTATTTTATTCGTTGGATTGCCGCTCGATTTAAGAAAGGGGTGAAATAAGTGGATTTTTACCAAGTACTGCAAATAATTATTCCATCCATGATTGCTCTAGCTGCTCCACTTATTTTTACTTCACTCGGAGGGGTGTTTTCTGAACGGGCAGGTGTCATAAACATCGGTTTAGAAGGATTGATGGTCATTGGTGCCTTTACAGGGATCGTTTTTAACTTAATGTTTGCTGATGTCTTTGGCGCATGGACTCCGTGGCTGGCCGTCTTAGCGGCAATGATTGCCGGATTGCTGTTTTCCATTCTACACGCTGTCGCATGCATTACGTTCAGGGCAGACCAAACGGTTAGTGGGGTCGCCATCAACTTGTTGGCAGTTGGTCTAACCATGTTTTTGGTGAAGCTGATTTATGACAAAGGTCAAACTGATAGGATTACAGAAACATTCCCAAGGATTGATGTTCCGCTACTAAGTGATATTCCATTTATAGGACCTATCTTTTTCGCAAATGGGTATTATATCGTCTATATAGCGATCCTAATATCGTTTGTCGTTTGGTATGTACTTTATAAAACACCATTTGGATTAAGGATCCGTGCAGTGGGGGAGCATCCGATGGCTGCTGACACGATGGGTGTCAATGTTACGAAAATCAGATATGCCGCCGTTTTATTATCAGGTGCTTTTGGCGGTATCGGCGGAGCGATTTATGCGACCATCTTTTCGAATGAATTCAATCATGCGACGATCAATGGTCAAGGGTTCATGGCCATTGCCGCTATGATTTTTGGTAAATGGCACCCAATTGGGGCAATGGGTGCAGCACTATTCTTTGGTTTGGCTCAAAGTTTAAGCATCGTTGGCTCGAGCCTTCCTTTCTTCAAGGATATTCCATCTGTTTACCTCTTGATCGCTCCTTATGTTCTGACGATCATTGCACTAACTGGTTTCATTGGACGTGCAGATGCTCCAAAAGCATCTGGACAGCCTTACATCAAAGGGAAAAGATAAGTAATTTGACCGGTCAGCAAATTGTGCTGACCGGTTTTTCCTTATGTGAAAGCTTAAGATTGGGGCCACAATTGAGAAGTCCTTGTGAAAACCCAAAAAAAGTAGCTGTAACTTGCATGATTTTTCCTTTCACATGTATATTTTAAGTAGATGTTTAAAAGGGTTCCGATCTACAAACAATAAGCAAATAAAGGTTATTTATATAATGAGGAGGATTATTCATGTCAATTGCTTCCGATACTATTACGGAAAAAAGCGGCTACAAGCTTCATGTGGTCCGTACGGATAAATATAAAACGAATACTCTCGTTCTGAAGATGAAAGCACCGTTGACAAAAGAGGACGTTACATATCGTGCATTGCTGCCATATGTATTACAAAGCAATACAAGTAAATACCCTACAACACCCGAGCTTCGATCTTATCTAGATGATTTGTATGGGGCAGGGTTTTATGTCGATGTAGCTAAAAAAGGTGAATATCAAATCATAAGTTTTACAATCGATATCGTCAATGAAAAGTTCCTTAGTGATTCAACCCCCCTTCTCGAAAAGGCTTTTGGATTATTATCCGAGGTAATCTTTCACCCGAAGAAGAATGGAGAAGCTTTTGACGCTAAGACGGTTTCCAATGAAATCCGTTCATTAAGGCAGCGGATACAATCCATTTCCGATGATAAAATGAGATATTCAGCTACAAGGCTTGTCGAGGAAATGTGCAAAAACGAACCATATGCTCTTGAGGCGAGCGGTAATCTGCAAGACTTGGAAACGATAACGCCCGAGTCACTTTTCACCTATTATAAAAAAATGCTGAATGAAGATGAAATCGATTTATATGTGATCGGCGACATCGATGAAAAAGAAGTGGAAGCTCTAGCTGACAAGTATGTGTCACTAAAAGAACGGGTGCCGGTGAGCCCGCCAAGGAATACGGATAAAGACGTGGATAAGGAAAAAGAAATCATTGAAAATTCAGATGTGAAACAAGGGAAATTGAATATTGGTTATCGAACCAATGTTGCATATGGTGACCAGGAATATTATGCACTTCAGCTCTTTAATGGGATCTTTGGTGGTTTTTCACATTCAAAACTTTTCATTAATGTTAGGGAGAAAGCCAGTCTTGCTTATTACGCAGCTTCGAGGCTCGAAAGTCATAAAGGTCTGTTAATGGTCATGGCGGGCATTGAAAATGCAAACTACAAGCAGGCACTGGAGATCATTCACGCACAAATGAATGAAATGAAGCAAGGGAACTTTTCCGAAGAAGAACTGGACCAAACGAAAGCGGTCGTAAAGAACCAGCTCCTGGAAACCATTGACGTGTCGAGAGGACTAGTGGAAATTTTATATCATAATGTGATTTCCGGCTTGGATATTACACTAGACGACTGGTTTGCAAAAACAGAGCGGACGACAAAGGAAGAAATCGTTGCCATTGGTCAAAAGATTCAGCTTGATACGATTTATTTCCTAACAGAAGCGGAGGTGCAAGGGTAATGGAGAAAATAGCATTCACTCAATTAAAAGAAGAACTTTTCCATGAAAAAATGGAGAATGGCCTAGAAGTATATATTCTTCCGAAAAAAGGGTTCAATAAATCATTTGCGACGTTTACGACAAAATATGGTTCAATCGATAACCATTTTAAACCATTGAATCAAAAGGAATTCTCTAAAGTGCCTGATGGAATTGCCCATTTTCTTGAACATAAGCTTTTTGAAAAGGAAGATGGTGATGTTTTTCAGCAATTCTCAAAGCAGGGAGCATCTGCAAATGCTTTTACTTCTTTTACCCGTACAGCCTACTTATTTTCAAGCACGTCCGATTTCAATAGAAATCTAACGACCTTAATCGACTTTGTCCAGGATCCTTACTTTTCGGAAAAAACGGTAGAGAAGGAAAAAGGAATCATTGGCCAGGAAATTAATATGTATGATGATAATTCAGACTGGCGGTTATACTTCGGTACGATAGCCAACATGTATCATCAACATCCGGTGAAAATTGATATTGCCGGTACTGTGGAATCCATTGCCGATATTACGAAAGATATGCTTTACGAATGCTATAATACGTTTTATCATCCTAGTAACATGCTGTTATTCGTTGTAGGACCGGTAGATGTCGAGAGTACAATGAAGTTGATCAGGGATAATCAAAACAATAAAGGGTACAAAGAACAGGCCGAGGTGGAACGTAAATTCGCTGAAGAGCCGGAAACCGTTGCAAAGGATAGGGAAATCTTGAAGATGAATGTCCAGACACCGAAAGTGATGCTGGGGATCAAGGCCACCAATGTTCATCAATCAGGTTCACAGCTTTTGAAAAGGGAATTGGCGACCAATATTTATTTGGAAATGCTGTTTGGCAAGAGTTCACCTTTGCATGAGGAACTGTACGAGAAAGGGCTGATCGATCAAAGCTTCTCCTATGATTATACACAGGAGCAGGGTTTTGGCTTTGCGTTAATTGGCGGGGACAGTTCAAAACCTGAAGAATTGACAGAGGCTTTATTCGGGATATTGCAAAAATCCAAAGCAGGAACCGGGTTGAATGAAGAAAGCCTGCAAAGGACGATCAAGAAAAGAATCGGTTCTTTCCTTCGTTCTCTGAATTCCCCGGAATATATCGCGAATCAATTCACCCGATATGCATTCAACGATATGAACTTGTTTGATGTGGTATCGGTATTAGAAAAACTAACGATTGAAGATATCAGGAACATCGCCAAGGACTTAATATCCGATGAACGGATGACCGTCTGTCAGGTACTTCCTAAATAAAATAAAAAAGGGGGCGGGAATGTGGGGAAACGTTTTGCCCTTATTACTGGTGCCAGTGGAGGAATCGGCAGGGAAATCGCTATAAAGCTCGCCGAAGAGAATTATTCACTTTACTTACATTATAACAACAACGAAGAAGCAATCCTGGAATTAATTGAGGAACTGAAACCTCATCAAGTTGAACTTATTCCGGTTCAAGCTGATTTAGCTACACCGGACGGATACAAGAAATTGGCGGATAATATTTTTGCCCTTCATGCCATCGTCCTTAATAGCGGTAATAGCTATTATGGGCTCATCTCCGATATGGATGAGAAAATCGTGAATGAAATGGTCCAGTTACATGTAACGAGCCCTTTCCAATTAACAAAGGAACTGCTTCCCAAGTTGATGTACCAGGAACAGACTGCAATTGTTGCAGTCACATCGATTTGGGGACAGACGGGTGCATCTTGTGAGGTCCTATATTCAATGGTCAAGGGCAGCCAAAATGCATTTATCAAGGCACTGAGCAAAGAAGTATCGCTGAATGGGATCCGAGTGAATGCCGTTGCCCCCGGTGCGATTTCAACGTCGATGCTCGAAACCTTCAGTGCTGAAGATTTGGAAATCATCAAAGGCGATATCCCGATGGGCAGGATGGGCAATTCGAAAGAAGTCGCCGAGGCCGTTTTCTTTCTGCTTTCTGACAAGTCATCATATATCACCGGACAAATCTTAGGCGTAAATGGTGGATGGTACACATGATTTTTGTATGACATGTATAATTTCCTCGGTTCCTTCACAAAATATCTATGTACTATTTTGAAGGAAAGGGTGACCATTCATGTCTGTACTAGACAATTGGGATCAATGGAAAAATTTCTTAGGCGACAGATTAAATCAAGGTGAACAACAAGGTTTATCAGGAGGGGCTGTTACCAACTTGGCTTTTGAAATCGGCGATTACCTTGCTAAGCAGGTTGAGCCCCAGAATGATCAAGAGAAAGTTCTTGCTGATCTTTGGTCGGTCGCAAGCGATGATGAAAAACATGCAATGGCAAGCGTTATGGTCAAGTTAGTCGAGAACAATGGATCAAAGTAAACTATCAAGCCAAAGGCCCTGTTATTAATTAACAGGGCCTTTGGCTTGAAGTTGACAACTATTTATCCTCTTCGATAAAAATGAAGACTTTTATAGGGTTTTTCCTTTTAACTTAACAGGAAATGCTATATTATAGAATCTAGACAATAATAATTAATGGGTACAGGCCTTGAAAATAACGATGGTTAAGTTTTGCCCGGATGTTGGGTAAATGCTTTTAGGCTTAAGGAGTGTTATCGTGGAGAATAAAGAATGGTATTTTGAATATGAAATTCAAGTCAACCGCCCAGGTTTATTAGGGGATATTTCATCCCTGCTGGGTATGCTGTCGATCAATATCATCACTATTAACGGGGTTGATCAAGGCAGGCGTGGCTTACTTTTGTTGGCGAAAGATAGCCGTAATATAGAAAGATTCGAATCAATCCTCCGTACGATGGATACGATAAAGGTCATTAAGCTTAGGGAACCTAAATTGCGTGATCGTCTTGCTGTCAGGCATGGACGTTATATTCAGCGCGATGCTGATGAGAAAAACACCTTTAGGTTTGTCCGTGATGAACTTGGCTTGCTTGTCGATTTCCTGGCCGAGCTATTTAAACAGGAAGGTCATAAATTAATCGGCATCCGAGGCATGCCACGTGTAGGGAAAACGGAATCTATCGTAGCCTCGAGTGTATGTGCTAATAAAAGATGGTTGTTTGTGTCATCAACCCTTTTAAAGCAGACTATCCGCAGTCAGCTTATTGAGGATGAATATAACAATGATAATTTATTCATTTTAGATGGAATTGTTTCGACTCGCCGTGCAAATGAGCGACATTGGCAGTTGATTCGCGAAATCATGAGGCTTGATGCGGTCAAAGTCATCGAGCATCCGGATGTTTTTGTCCAAAATACCGAGTATACTCTCGAAGACTTTGATTATATTATTGAATTGCGAAACAATCCAGATGAAGAAATAACATATGAAGTTGTCGACCAAAAAGACCAGTTTTCTGGATCTGATTTTGGTTCCTTTGACTTTTAAAATGGCAGGTGTTTTTATTTGACTGAGTTAGGTAATCGATTAAAGGAAGCTAGGGAAGCAAAAGGCCTTAGCCTCGAAGACTTACAGGAATTAACGAAGATTCAAAAGCGCTACCTCATTGGCATTGAAGAGGGAAATTACAGTATGATGCCTGGAAAGTTCTATGTACGGGCTTTCATAAAGCAATATTGTGAAGCGGTCGGGCTGGATTCCGAAGAGATTTTTGAACAATATAAGAGTGAAGTGCCTTCAGTCTATAGTGAGGAATTGCCTGAACAACTTTCAAGGGTCCAATCCCGGAAAACGATTCCGGCTGGGGACTCCAAGGTTGTAGAAATGTTGCCTAAAATCCTAGTTTCAGTTTTAGTTATTGGTGTTGCTATATTAATTTGGGTGTTAGTATCCAATTATATGAGCAAGCCAGATACTGCTGATAAAAAGAGTGAAAAACAGAACGAAGTGGTCGGATACAACAAAAGTGATGAATTAAACAAAAAGGAACAAGAGAAAGCGGATAAAAAGCAAGAGGTAAAAAACGAAGATACATCTGACAAGAAAGATGATGCAGATGACGCTGTAGATGAAAAGACCAAGCAAAAACTTACCGTTAGCAGTACAAACGGTAAAAATAGTACGTATGAATTGAAAAATACGGATACATTTAAGTTAAAAGTGACTTCAAAAGGCTCACCATGGGTTGGCATTAAAAATGGTGAAGGTAAATTACTATTCCAAGGGACTATCAGCAAGGACGATAGCGAGGAAATTGATTTCACCAATGAAAAAGAAGCTGTCATCAATGTAGGCAGAGCGTATGAAACGGATATTTTTGTGAACGATGAGAAGCTGGAGTATTCCATTTCACCGACTGAAGTGAATACGCAATTGGTAACGATACAATTTACGAAAGCCGAATAGTCATCTTATAGATGACTATTTTTTCTCTATATTAATGCGGGATTGGTTTACCCGGCATATAAGATTGGATTTTGAGTTAAATTATACATATAAGCATGAGTTGGCCAAGCGCCATAATTATTTTAGATCTATAACGCTTTGCCAAACGGCCGGCGTAAATTTTGGAGGTAAAAGTTTTGAATCTGCCTAATAAGATTACAGTAGCAAGAATCTGTTTAATTCCAGTTTTTTTAATCATCATGCTCGCACCTTTTTCATGGGGCACACTTACTTGGGGAGAATACAGCTTGCCAGTTGCGCACTTAGCTGGAGCGATCCTCTTCATTATCGCTTCTACCACGGATTGGATCGATGGCCATTTTGCCAGAAAATATAATTTAATTACGGATTTAGGGAAATTTTTAGACCCATTGGCTGATAAACTTCTGGTTTCAGCTGCCCTAATTGTTTTGGTTGACCTAGATTTAATGTACGGTCAGTCGTGGATTGCGATCGTGATCATAAGTCGTGAATTTGCCGTAACCGGATTGCGTTTAGTGCTAGCAGGGACAGGGGAAGTGGTTGCAGCTAACCAGCTTGGTAAAATTAAAACATGGGCGCAAATTGTTGCTATTTCGGCATTATTGCTGCATAACCTTCCATTCGCCCTCATTTCACTTCCGTTTGCTAATATCACATTATGGATTGCATTAATCTTTACAATCTGGTCAGGTTTGGATTATTTTATAAAAAACAGAGATGTATTTGTTAATTCAAAGTAAAACGAATGGTGGTTTTGAAAAGATGGATGCAGAAATCATTGCAGTGGGCTCTGAGCTTCTTTTAGGACAAATAAATAACACTAATGGAAGATTCCTATCACAACAATTCGCGGAAATGGGTATCAATGTTTTTTACCATACTGTGGTAGGGGATAACGACCGTCGTTTACAACAAGCTATAGAAATCGCTGAATCAAGGGCGAACTTGATTGTCTTTACCGGTGGACTCGGTCCTACCAAAGATGATTTAACGAAGGAAACGATTGCTCGCCATATAGGGAAAAAGCTCGTTTTTAATGACGAAGCTTTGCAATCCATTGAAGCTTACTTTCAAAAACGGGAACGGCCGATGACGGAAAACAACAAAAAGCAAGCGCTTGTTCTGGAAGGCTGTGAAGTGTTGGCAAACGATCATGGGATGGCCCCGGGAATGGTCTTATCCAAATCTGGGATTACATACATGCTTCTCCCAGGTCCCCCAAGTGAAATGGAACCGATGTTTTTAAGTTACGGGTATGAAGCGATCATGAATAAACTGGACAAGCATGAACGGATCGATTCGAAGGTTCTTCGGTTCTACGGGATAGGTGAAGCTGAACTGGAAACGGTGATTGAAGATCTTCTTGTCAATCAAACCAATCCGACAATTGCTCCCCTTGCTTCCGAAGGGGAAGTGACGTTAAGGATTACCGCTAAAGACTCATCTAAAGACAAATGCGAAGAGCTTATTTTAGAAGCGGAAAAAGAAATTCTTAGCCGGGTTGGAAAGTTCTATTATGGAAGTGATAATACTTCGCTCATAAAGGAGCTTGTAAAAGAATTAACGGTCCGCAAACTTTCGATTGCGGCAGCGGAAAGCTTGACCGGAGGGATGTTCCAAGAGCAGCTGACAACCATCCCGGGCGCCGGTAAAGTCTTCAAAGGTGGTATTGTCAGTTATACGAATGATGCTAAGTCGAATGCTCTAGACGTCAGCGAGGGTACCATCTCTGAGCATGGTGTGGTCAGCGGTGAGTGTGCAATGGAAATGGCCTCTAATGTCCGGAAAAAGCTCGATGCGGATGTAGGCATCAGCCTTACAGGTGTCGCAGGGCCTGATGAACAAGAAGGCAAACCTGTCGGTACAGTATTTATTGGTATTTCATATCGGGATGGGAACACTCATTTCAAAGAGCTAAATCTTTCCGGAAGCAGGGCGCAGAACCGGATTCGAAGTGTGAAGTACGGCTGTCATTACCTATTAAGGGATTTATAAACGTCAAAGCAGGGCTTTTTAAAGCCCTGTTTTTATTTGTTTGAGAAGTTTGTTTCTGTAAAAAAAAGAAAAAAAAGAAAAAAGTTAATTCCATGAAGATGCTTTTTTAAGTTAGTAATTGAAAGAAAATGAGGGATTCCTTATGATAAAACGCTTTTTTACAAAGAATATCCCGAAAGAAAAAAACGAATGAATGTTCGACTTTTTGCTTGGCAAAATAGTAAAAAGAGTATATAGTAAAGATAGGTTTTGAGACAAGATATAAACATTGATCTCAAATAATTGCTAACGTAAGAACACCTTTAATCGGACAGCCGATTATTTGAATATAGAGGAGGAAATTGAGTGAGTGATCGTCAAGCGGCTTTAGATATGGCGTTAAAACAAATAGAAAAACAATTTGGTAAAGGTTCTATTATGAAACTTGGAGAACAGAGTGATCGAAGGATTTCAACCATTTCAAGCGGTTCTTTAGCATTGGACGTAGCATTGGGAGTGGGCGGATATCCAAGAGGCCGGGTCATTGAGATATATGGACCTGAAAGCTCCGGTAAAACGACTGTTGCATTACATGCCATTGCAGAAGTACAAAAGACTGGTGGCACGGCTGCGTTCATTGATGCAGAGCATGCTTTAGATCCAGCATATTCAGAAAAACTTGGTGTGAATATCGATGAGTTATTGCTTTCACAGCCTGATACGGGTGAACAAGCCCTGGAAATCGCTGAAGCATTAGTGCGTAGCGGAGCGGTAGATATCATTGTCATTGACTCGGTGGCAGCCCTTGTTCCTAAAGCTGAAATCGAAGGAGAAATGGGAGATTCCCATATGGGTCTTCAAGCCCGGATGATGTCTCAGGCACTTAGAAAACTGTCTGGTGCCATTAATAAATCAAATACCATTGCCATTTTCATTAACCAAGTCCGTGAAAAAATCGGTGTTATGTTTGGAAATCCAGAAACCACTCCAGGAGGCCGGGCATTGAAGTTCTATTCAACTGTTCGTCTGGAAGTGCGTCGTGCGGAACAATTAAAACAAGGTAATGAAATCGTCGGTAATAAAACGAAAATCAAAGTTGTAAAAAACAAGGTTGCTCCCCCATTCCGTCAAGCAGAAGTTGACATCATGTATGGTCAAGGGATTTCCCAGGAAGGTGAAATCATCGATATGGGTGCAGATTTGGATATCGTCCTTAAAAGCGGCTCGTGGTACTCTTACAATGAAGAGCGTGTCGGACAAGGACGGGAAAATGCGAAGATGTTCTTGAAAGAAAACCAGGATATCGCCCAGGAGATTTCTCAGAAAATCAGAGATCACTATAATCTTGATGGAGAGCATGAATTACCACCAGAAGAAAAAGAAGAAGAACATTTTGAATTGCTTGATTAACAGAAGGAAAAGGCCTAAGCTTGTTCGCTTAGGCCTCTTTCTATATATTATGAATTAGAGTGAAATTGAAAAAGTGCGCAATTTTCAGCGAATTAAGTGGCTGGGGAATACAGATTTACAGTCTACTTCCATAATGAATGTTGCACGTAATGTCGGTTGGTATTAAGAAAACTTGAATAATCATTGATACATAAGGGACAAACGCTTGACAATAAAAATTCTCAACTATACAATTAATATGTATATTTTACAATTTTTCAAACTAAAATTTTGAAAATTAAGTGCTGTATATTGAATTTATGTGCAATGTACTTGCCGACAGTTCAACATTTTATGTAAAAAGTTCATAGCAAGGGGAGGTGAAACGATGGAACCCATGACAATCATCTTCACTTTGCTTGGCCTAATCGTCGGTGCAGTTGTTGGTTATTTTATTCACAAATCAAAGTTTGAGAGTAAAATAACAGGGGCAAAGGGCTCTGCAGAACAAATCCTTGAGGATGCAAAACGTGAAGCGGATGCTCTTAAGAAAGAAGCCTTGTTGGAAGCAAAAGATGAAATTCATAAAGTTCGTTCTGATTCTGATCGGGAATCCCGTGAAAGAAGGAACGAATTACAAAAACAAGAAAATCGGTTATTGCAAAGAGAAGAGAATTTGGACCGTAAGGATGAAACGTTAGACAAACGTGAAAGCCTTATGGAGAAAAAAGAAGATTCTCTAAACCAAAGACAACAGCATATTGAAGTGATGGAAAGCAAAGTGGACGAGACGGTTCGTAAGCAGCAAACAGAGCTTGAACGTGTTTCCGGTTTAACTCGTGAAGAAGCAAAAGCAATCATTATAGACCGAATGGAAAACGAACTGGCTCACGATGTAGCGCTTATGATTAAAGAAAGTGATACCCGTGCCAAAGAAGAAGCTGATAAAAAAGCAAAAGAAATTCTTTCTCTTGCCATTCAGCGTTGTGCGGCTGATCATGTTGCAGAAACCACCGTTTCTGTAGTAAATCTTCCAAATGATGAAATGAAAGGACGGATAATCGGACGTGAAGGACGAAATATCCGGACATTAGAAACGCTAACAGGTATTGACCTTATTATTGATGATACTCCTGAAGCTGTCATTTTATCTGGATTTGATCCAATTAGACGGGAAACGGCACGCTTGGCTCTTGAAAAACTTGTTCAGGACGGACGGATCCATCCGGCTCGAATCGAAGAAATGGTTGACAAAGCAAGACGTGAGGTAGATGAACATATTCGTGAAATTGGTGAACAAACAACTTTTGATGTTGGAGTTCACGGTCTCCATCCAGACCTAATCAAAATACTTGGCCGTTTGAAGTTCCGTACCAGTTATGGGCAAAACGTGCTTAAGCATTCAATTGAAGTGGCCCAGCTTTCAGGTTTACTGGCCGCAGAGGTTGGTGAGGATGAAGTTCTTGCCCGCCGTGCAGGTTTATTGCATGATATTGGGAAAGCAATTGATCATGAAGTGGAAGGCAGTCACGTTGAAATTGGCGTCGAATTAGCCACCAAGTATAAAGAGCATCCAACTGTCATTAACAGCATCGCTTCACATCATGGCGATACGGAACCAACTTCCATAATTTCAGTGCTTGTAGCAGCCGCTGATGCATTATCTGCTGCAAGACCAGGTGCTAGAAGTGAAACGCTTGAAAATTACATTAGAAGACTTGAAAAACTCGAAGAGATTTCCGAATCCTATGATGGAGTGGAAAAGTCATTTGCGATTCAAGCCGGACGAGAAGTGCGGATTCTAGTGAAACCAGAGCAAATAGATGATCTTTCGGCCCATCGACTCGCACGTGATATCCGGAAAAGGATTGAAGAAGAGCTCGATTATCCAGGTCATATAAAAGTCACGGTCATCCGTGAAACAAGGGCAGTCGAATACGCCAAATAAATTGTTAAATAAAAACGAAGTGGTGCAAACCACTTCGTTTTTATTTTTCTACTATTTATCGTTAAGCGTGATTCCTATGATTACCTCATATTATGTTACAATACATACTTGAATATTCTTATCATTAGAAATGTGAATATAGAAAGGGTTTTACAATGAAATTGCTATTTATTGGAGATGTCGTAGGGTCTCCAGGTCGTGATATGATTCAAGAATACCTTCCAAAGTTAAAAGAAAAGTATCGGCCGCATATCACGGTCATCAATGGAGAAAATGCTGCCAGCGGCAGGGGAATTACAGAAAAGATTTACAGGAGTTTTTTAGAGTGGGGAGCGCAGGCGGTGACCATGGGAAACCATACATGGGATAATCGAGATATTTTCAATTTTATTGATGATGCGAAATATCTCATCCGCCCAGCAAACTTTCCAGACGGTGCACCTGGAGAAGGAATGAAGTTTTTAAAATTGAATCAGCAGGAAATTGCGGTCATCAATTTGCAAGCCAGAACATTCATGCCGGACTTGGATTGTCCATTCAAAAAGGCGGAAGAACTCGTGGCAAAGGCACAAAAAAGAACACCAATCATCTTTGTCGATTTTCATGGTGAGGCTACAAGTGAAAAACAAGCAATGGGGTGGTTCCTGGATGGAAAGGTTACAGCCGTTGTGGGTACACACACACACGTCCAGACAGCTGATAACCGTATCTTACCTGCGGGCACCGCTTATATATCAGATGTAGGCATGACAGGACCGTATGATGGGATCCTTGGCATGGAAAGAGGGGCGGTCATCCATCGGTTCCTTACAAGTCTGCCTGTACGTTTTGAAGTGCCTAAAGAGGGACGGACCCTATTAAGTGGGATTATACTGGAAATTGACGATAAGACTGGCAAGGCTAAAAAAATAGAAAGAATACTCATTAACGAAGATCATCCCTTTTATCATTGATTTGAATGGATGGACAGTCAAAAGCTGTCCATCCATTTTTTCATTAATAAAACCTTTGGTGGACAATCCTGGTTTTCTTTGTCATACAAGTTTTACTTGTTGAATATAGTAGCAGTGGAAAGTGTTATAACTATTGAGCCAAAGATTATAATCGGCAGGGAAGACAAGGAGGACTAGGAATGGAAATATTAAAGGTTTCAGCAAAATCTAATCCTAATTCTGTAGCAGGCGCACTAGCGGGAGTGCTCAGAGAAAGAGGAGCAGCCGAGATTCAAGCAATCGGTGCAGGTGCGTTAAATCAAGCCGTCAAGGCAGTAGCAATCGCAAGAGGGTTTGTCGCACCTAGTGGAGTTGACTTGATTTGTATTCCTGCCTTTACAGATATACTTATTGATGGCGAAGAGAGAACGGCTATAAAGTTAATTATTGAACCAAGATAATTTCATGAGTGGGTGTCCTGTTTGTCTGACGGCGAGCAGGCTCTTTTTTGTGAAAAAACTAAATGACGAAAAACACGGGTCTCTTTATAATGAAATATATGATTTTTAAAAAGGTAAGGAACAGGAAGGGGGATTACATTGAATATTTTTGACGCACATTGTGATGTGTTAATGAAGATGTTCATCGATCCGGATATTTCTTTTTTGGATAGTGATAAATTACATATAACAAAGCGGGGACTATTGGAGGAAGGGGGAAAAGTACAGTGTTTTGCAATATATATTCCTGAAAAGGTCCACCCTGATATGAGATTTCAGGCGGCTTTGGCAATGGTTGATATTTTTCATGAAAAGATTTTGTCAGAGCCGGAAATGAAATTTATAAAGACCAAGGCAGACATCGATTCCCTAAAAGAAAGAGAAATAGGTGCGTTGTTAACTTTGGAGGGGTGCGATTGCATCGGCAATGATTTGTTGAAACTGAAAACCCTTCTTCATCTTGGAGTGTCCTCTGTAGGACTAACATGGAATTACGCCAACTTGGTAGCTGATGGGGCATTAGAATCAAGAGGGGGTGGGTTGACAGAATTTGGAATCGAGGTGGTGAACCTATTAAATGAGAAGTCAATTTGGTGTGATTTATCGCATTTATCTGAAGCTGGATTTTGGGACACCTTAAAAAGGGCGGAATTTCCCATTGCTTCCCATTCGAATGCCCATCATCTTTGTCCGCATCCGCGAAATTTAAAGGACAGCCAGATAAAGGTCCTTTTGCAGAAAAATGGGGTGATCGGAGTAACCTTTGTCCCTCAATTTCTTTCTAAGCGTGATTCATCTTCGATAAAGGATATCTTGAAACATATAGATCATATCTGTAGTTTGGGTGGTGAGAGGCAAATTGGATTAGGGTCTGACTTCGATGGAATCGAACATATGGTAGAGAATTTAACATCATATAAGGATTATCACAACTTTATCAATGAGCTGAACAGACTTTATTCGAGTGAGTTTGTAAACGGACTTCTTTTTGGGAATTTCACTCGTAATTTCCCTGTTAAAAAGGAAAGATCTTAAGAGTGTTTCAATTCTCACTATATAGATATGAATAAATATTCTGAAAATATAAAAAATAGAAGCAAAAAGGTTGCAATTTGATGGTTTAACCGATAGAATTGAAAGCGTTTAGTACACCTTTTCTAACTAAGGACGATTAATTATACATAGTCGAATGTTCTGAAGAGAGGTGCGGTTAAATGCATTTATATACGAACGTTCTAAAGGAGTGTAAGACATGATCAATCAACTTTCATGGAAAGTTGGCGGACAACAAGGTGAAGGTATTGAAAGTACAGGAGAAATATTCTGTATTGCCCTCAATCGCTTAGGTTACTACTTGTATGGCTACCGTCATTTCTCATCCCGAATCAAGGGTGGACACACGAATAACAAAATTCGTGTAAGTACTACGGAAACACGTGCTATCTCTGATGATTTAGACATCTTAGTTGCTTTTGACCAAGAAACAATTGACGTCAATTATAAAGAATTACATGAGGGTGGCATCATAATCGCAGATGCAAAATTCAAACCTGTCTCTCCAGAAGATACAAAGGCAGAATTATATATTGTTCCATTTACAGAAATAGCAGCAGAATTAGGAACGTCATTAATGAAAAACATGGTCGCTATCGGTGCGACATGTGCTGTTCTAGGAATGGAAATCTCCGTATTCAACGATGTAGTTGATGAAATCTTCGGCCGTAAAGGAGAAGAAATCGTTAAGAAGAATATGGATGCCATTACTGCAGGATACAAGGCAATGGAAGTGATGCTTGGTGAAAAACTAGGTGCAATGGAGCTGGAGAAGGCAGACGGTCAAAAACGATTGTTCATGATCGGAAATGATGCCATCGCTTTAGGCGCAGTTGCAGGCGGCTGTCGTTTTATGGCAGCTTACCCAATTACCCCAGCATCGGAAATTATGGAATACCTAATTAAAAAACTTCCTCAATTGGGCGGGACGGTCATTCAGACTGAAGATGAAATCGCCGCTGCTACAATGGCGATCGGTGCGAACTATGGTGGTGTCCGTGCCATCACGGCTTCAGCTGGACCTGGACTTTCCTTGAAAATGGAAGCGATTGGTTTAGCGGGCATTACCGAGACACCAATTGTCATAGTCGATACACAACGTGGTGGTCCATCTACGGGACTTCCAACTAAGCAAGAGCAATCGGACTTAATGGCAATGATTTATGGTACACACGGTGAAATTCCTAAAATCGTCATGGCTCCAAGTACTGTTGAGGAAGCTTTTTATGATACGGCTGAAGCATTCAACCTTGCGGAAGAATATCAATGTCCAGTTATCATTTTATCCGACTTACAGCTTTCTTTAGGTAAACAAACGGTTCAGCCGCTTGATTACAGCAAAGTGGAGGTAAGACGCGGTAAATTGGTGGACTTTGAAATTGAAGAGGCTGAAAACAATTCATACTTCAAGCGTTATGAAGTAACGGAAGACGGGGTCTCACCTCGAGTTGTACCTGGTATGAAAAATGGAATTCACCATGTTACAGGTGTTGAACATGATGAAACGGGCAGACCTTCTGAGACTGCATTAAATCGTAAAGCCCAAATGGATAAACGGATGCGGAAGTTGAATAATTTAACTAACACATTCCAAACACCAGTATACAAAAATACCCCGCATGAAGAAGCGGATTTATTAATACTTGGTTTTAACTCGACACGCGGGACGATTGATGAAGCGATTGGCCGGTTAGAAACGGATGGAATGAAAGTGAATCATGCGCAAATCCGTTTGATTCATCCTTTCCCTGCTGATGAAGTCCTTTCATTAGTGCAAGCGGCTAAGAAAGTAGTAGTTATCGAAAATAATGCGACTGGACAATTGGCTAATATTATCAAGATGAATGTCGGACATGTTAATAAAATTAAAAGCATCCTAAAATATGATGGCAACCCATTCCTCCCGCATGAAATTCACACACAATGCAAGGAGATGTTCGAATATGGCAACGTTTAAAGAGTTTCGTAATGATGTAAAACCTAACTGGTGTCCTGGCTGCGGAGATTTCTCCGTTCAGGCTGCCATGCAGCGTGCAGCAGCCAATGTAGGATTGGAGCCGGAGAACTTGGCTGTTGTTTCCGGTATCGGCTGCTCAGGCCGTATATCCGGTTACATCAAGTCATATGGTTTTCATGGAATCCATGGCCGCTCACTGCCAATTGCTCAAGGAGTGAAAATGGCCAACCGTGAATTGACCGTAATAGCTTCAGGCGGAGACGGTGATGGTTTTGCAATCGGGATGGGACATACGATTCATGCGATCCGTCGTAATATCGACATTACGTATATCGTCATGGATAATCAAATTTATGGGTTGACAAAAGGCCAGACTTCTCCACGGTCAGCTGCTGGATTTAAAACAAAATCCACTCCAGAAGGATCGATTGAACAGGCTGTTTCACCTATGGAATTAGCATTATCAGCTGGCGCTACCTTTGTCGCCCAAAGCTTTTCCACTGACTTGAAAGACCTTACAGCAATCATTGAAGCAGGGATTAATCATAAAGGGTTCTCATTCATCAATGTTTTCTCTCCTTGCGTAACTTATAATAAGATCAATACGTATGATTGGTTTAAACAAAACTTAACTAAATTGAACACGATTGAAGGCTATGATTCTTCAAATAAAGAACAGGCCATGCAGACTTTGATGAAACATGACAGCCTTGTGACAGGGATTATTTATCAAGACTCTTCACGCCCTTCGTACCAGGAATTAATACCAGGGTATGCTGAAGCAGGGTTAAATAAATCAGATCTGACACTTGATCAAGCACATTTTGATAAGCTTGTTGCTGAATTTATGTAAAAGTTAAAAGGTTCACCCCTTAAAATGGGGTGAACCTTTTTTGAGATTAATTGGAAATCTCAAGTGGAGAGAATTACTAAACTCTTTGGATTAGCTTACCACCAACCGTTATTGCATCCACGGTTACAGCCGAATGAGAAGAAATTGCAACGATTCCTTCTGCAACAACAATGGTGATGGCGGTCCCGATCGCGGTCCCGATCGCGGTCGCGATCCCGATCCCGATCCCGATCCCGATCCCGATCATGGTCACGGTCACGGTCACGTCTTTGACAGCCTCTCACAGCACGACAAAAATCGTCTGCAATTCTGTCGTTATCGTTGTTGTTATTATGATGATGGTGATTATTGTTACATGACATATAAGTCACTCCTTCAATTATTTTATTGTACAAGATATCTTATTCGAGAGCGGACGAGATGCTATAGAAACATGACCCATTTAATAAAAATGTACGAATGCACTAAAAATCATCATTATTAATGTGAAGAGGCCGGTACAAAAGCGATTATGGTATTTTTTAGATTAGTTTTTCATATCTTTACATATTAAGGTAGATGAATGAGCAGCCCTATTTCAGGGGGAGTGTACATGTTGAGAGGGAAAATGAAAGCAGTTGTCAAACATCACCGAGGTTATGGAGCACAAATGCAGGTTGTCGATATTCCGGATATTCGAGAGGACGAGGTATTGATTCGAGTCAACATGACCTCGATTTGCGGAACTGATATTCATATTTTCACTTGGGATAAATGGTCACAGGGAAGAGTGAATCCACCATACGTATTTGGGCACGAGTTCGCAGGGGAAGTAGTGGAGATAGGAGCAATAGTGAATAATGTTTCAGTTGGGGATTATGTATCTGCCGAAACACATATCGTTTGCGGTGCATGCCGTCAGTGTTTAACGGGACAGTTTCATATTTGTAAAAATACGAGTATTGTTGGTCTCGATATACAGGGGTGCTTTGCTGAGTATGTAGCTCTGCCCGCCAAGAATCTATGGATAAATCCAATTGACATGCCGCCCGATATAGCTACCATCCAAGAACCGATGGGTAATGCCGTCCATTCTGTCCTTGCAGGCGATGTGCTTGGTAAAACGGTGGCAATCATTGGCTGTGGACCAATTGGACTTATGGCAGTGGCTGTTGCAAAGGCTGCAGGTGCTGATAAAGTAATCGCTCTTGATATTAATGATTATCGACTTCAGCTTGCAAAAAAGATGGGGGCTACACACCTAATCCATTCACTTAAACAAAATCCACTGGAAATCACGAAAGGCCTCACAGATACGGATGGGGTGGATGTAGTTTGTGAAATGAGCGGAAATCCTGCTGCTATCGAACAAGGGTTTAAGATGGCGACAAATGGTGGAAGGATATCAATCCTGAGTCTGCCGGCTCAGCCCGTCACACTGAATATAACGGAGGATATCGTTTTCAAGGGACTTACTGTACAAGGGATAACCGGAAGGAAAATGTTTTCAACCTGGCAACAAGTTTCAAGTCTGCTTGGAAGTGGGAAGGTTGATGTAAAACCAATGATTACGCACCGTTTTTCGCTAAGCGATTTTGAGAAAGGATTTGATCTAATGATCAAAGGTCAGTGTGGTAAGGTACTCCTGATACCTTAAAGAGTGATAAGGTTCACGAGTAAAGCGGTCAAACTCACGAGTAAAGTGCCGAAATTCACGAGTAAAGCGGTCAAACTCACGAGTAAAGCGTCCAAACTCACGAGTAAAGCGGTCAAACTCACGAGTAAAGTGCCGAAATTCACGTAAAGCGCAAACTCACGAGTAAAGCGCAAATTCACGAGTAAAGCGTCCAAACTCACGAGTAAAGCGCTCGAATTCACGAGTAAAGCGGTCAAACTCACGAGTAAAGTGCCGAAATTCACGTAAAGCGGTCAAACTCACGAGTAAAACGCCCAAATTCACGAGTAAATCGACCAAACTTACGAGTAAATTGCATGGTCTGCATTTGAAATAGCTGTGAAGGAATAGTATCATCCTATCATCCTATCATTTAATAAGAAGGGGCTAAGTTCGTTAGAATATGCGAATCAGGCCCCTTCTTTAATGTTCTCAATTACCGTATCTGTGAATAATTTCTTACAATTGAAGAAGGCACGACAGAATGATTGTTTCTTGCTGTTAAAAGCTTTATACTATGTTAATGTGGATATATCACACTTAAAAGCTAATATTTACTGGTGATTTTTAAAAGGAATGACGTATAAAAACATTAGAAACTAGATAGGTCTTGGAATAGTTGGTGAAAGAAATAAACTAACTATTTTGAAAGGAGATTAACTATGAACGAGAAACAACGATTAGAATCACAACAAGTACAGGCTGAGAATCCAGCGGACAAAAAATCCGATAAGGACTACAGTAAGTACTTTCAAGCCGTTTATATTCCGCCTTCCTTAAAAGATGCGAAAAAGCGAGGAAAAGAAGAAGTAGAATATCATGATGATTTTGCGATTCCTGAAGGTTTCCGTGGTATGGGAGAAGGCAAAAAGTTTTACATTCGTACATATGGCTGTCAAATGAATGAACATGACACAGAGGTAATGGCGGGTATTTTTACGGCACTTGGTTATCAGCCTACAAACACGGTTGATGATGCGAACGTCATTTTACTTAACACATGTGCGATTCGGGAAAACGCTGAGAATAAAGTGTTTGGTGAATTGGGTCATTTAAAATCATTGAAATTGGAAAAGCCGGATTTATTGCTTGGGGTTTGCGGCTGCATGTCCCAAGAAGAGTCAGTTGTAAAGCGAATTCTTGAGAAGCACCATTTTGTTGACATGATTTTCGGAACGCATAATATCCACCGTTTGCCCCAAATTCTTAATGAAGCTTATCTTTCAAAGGAAATGGTCATTGAGGTTTGGTCAAAAGAAGGTGATGTAATCGAGAACCTTCCGAAAGTGCGTAAAGGCAAAACGAAAGCATGGGTTAATATCATGTATGGCTGCGATAAGTTTTGTACATACTGCATCGTACCATATACAAGGGGAAAAGAAAGAAGTCGCAGACCTGAAGATATTATACAAGAAGTGCGTCATTTGGCTGCCCAGGGCTACAAAGAAATAACCCTTCTTGGACAGAATGTTAATGCTTATGGTAAAGATTTTACGGATATTGAATATCGTTTCGGTGATTTGATGGATGAAATCCGCAAAATCGATATTCCTCGTATTCGATTTACGACAAGTCACCCCCGTGACTTTGATGATCACTTGATTGAAGTTCTGGCTAAAGGCGGCAATCTTGTTGACCATATCCATCTTCCTGTTCAATCGGGAAGTACGGACACTCTTAAAATCATGGCTCGTAAATATACACGTGAACAATATTTAGAGTTAGTAAAAAAGATTAAGGAAGCTATCCCAAGTGCATCACTAACGACTGACATCATTGTCGGCTATCCGAATGAAACGGAAGAGCACTTTGAAGAAACGATGTCTTTATACCGCGAAGTTGGTTTTGATGCAGCATATACTTACATTTATTCACCACGTGAGGGAACTCCTGCTGCGAAAATGCAGGATAATGTACCGATGGAAGTGAAAAAGGAACGTCTTCAGCGCTTGAATGCACTTGTAAATGATACGTGTGCGTTGAAAATGAAAGAGTATGATGGACAGATTGTTGAAGTGCTTGTAGAAGGTGAAAGCAAGAAGAATGCGGAAGTATTAGCAGGCTATACAACCAAAAATAAGCTCGTCAACTTCAAAGGACCAAAATCTGCCATTGGCCAAATCGTAAAAGTGAAAATCACTGGAACGAAAACATGGTCATTAAATGGGGATATGGTTGAAGAAGCAACGGCGATTGAGGTGGAGTAATATGACGAAATATACTAAAGATGACATTCTGACAAAAGCAGCCGAGCTCGCTGAGATGATTGCCAGCACGGAAGAAGTCGATTTCTTTAAAAGGGCTGAAGCTCACATCAATGAAAACCAAAAAATCCGGGAAATGATTGCAAGTATCAAAAGTTTGCAAAAACAGGCGGTCAACTTCCAGCATTACGGCAAAGAGAAAGCATACAGCCAAGTTCAGGAGAAAATTGATGCATTGGAAAAACAATTGGACGAACTACCGATCGTCCAAGAATTCAAACAATCCCAAGTTGACGTAAATGATCTTTTACAAATGGTCTCATCACAAGTATCGAATAAGGTGACTGACCTGATTATTGAATCAACCCAAGGCGATGTCCTTCGCGGCGAGACAGGTTCACAGGTACAAGCTGGCGGCGGAAGCTGTTCATGAATATAAAAAAGCCCTTCTGATTTCAGAAGGGCTTTTTTATATTCGGAAATCCTTATACGGCGCCCATTCGTGACACATATCCCAAAACATGCGCATAAAATAACCTAGGTTTAAAACATTACAGCAGTTTTCAAATAAAAAAAATTCTACGCACACTAGACTTTTACCACGCATAGGATGAATGGAAACTGTATGAGGAGGGTTCGCTAGCATGTCACAATATAGAGAGATAATTACTAAAGCGGTGGTGGCAAAAGGACGTAAATTTACAAAGTCCTCTCACACCATTTGCCCGGCTCATCATCCTTCTAGCATTCTAGGTTGTTGGATCATCAACCATAAATACGATGCAAAGAAAGTCGGCAAAAAGGTAGAAATCCACGGCAGCTACGAAATCAACGTTTGGTATTCTTATAACCATAATTCAAAAACGGAAGTTGTTACTGAAAAAGTGCAATATACCGACGTGATTTCGTTGAAATACCGTGATCCCGATTGTCTTGATGACCATGAAATCGTTGCAAAATCTGTCCAACAGCCGAATTGTTTAGAAGCTTGCATCTCCCCATGTGGGCAAAAAATCATCGTCCATGTGGAAAGAGAATTCTTTGTGGAAGTCGTCGGCGAAACGAAAATTTGTGTCGCTGTTAATCCAGATGGCCGCTGTGAGGATGACTGGGGCTCTGATTTCGATGATGAGGAATTTGAAGATTTAGATCCGGATTTCCTTGATGAATTCGAAGACGAATAGAATAGAATATGGAAAGTAACTACCGGATGACATTCCCTTCATCCGGTTTTATTTATTTTGAAACGGGATAGGTCCTTTGCAGTTTTTAGGGAATGGGTAAATAATGTTTTGTATGATTGTACGGATTTCTAGCAATATACAGTCCCTTCATAGGAAAAAATTGATTTACGATGAATATCCGAATGCAGGCAATGTAGCATTCCCGTATGTTATAATGTAGGACATAAATGAATAATAGATTTTAGTTTGGAAAGGTTTTGAAGGAATGGCTGGATATACTCCGATGATACAGCAATATTTAAAAATTAAGGCAGAGTATCAGGATGCCTTTTTATTTTTTCGTTTAGGCGATTTTTATGAAATGTTTTTTGATGATGCACTGAATGCATCACAGGAGCTCGAAATTACATTAACGAGCCGAGAAGGTGGAAGCGAAGATCGAATTCCGATGTGCGGCATTCCGTATCATTCGGCTGCTAATTATATTGATATATTAATAGAAAAAGGATTTAAAGTAGCTATTTGTGAACAGACGGAAGATCCCAAACAAGCCAAAGGCGTAGTGCGCAGGGAAGTTGTCCAGCTGATTACGCCGGGTACGAAAATGGATAGTAAAGGTCTTCGAGAAAAGGAAAATAATTACATCGCCACCATCACTTCTTTTCATGATGGTCAGTTTGGTTTTGGGTACAATGATTTATCTACAGGGGAAAATAAGGTCACGTTGATTGAGAGTTTCGAAGAAGTTCTCAATGAATTTGCTATCCTTGGTGCGAGTGAAGTGGTCATTTCTGAGGATTTCAATGAAGAATGGAAAAAAAGGCTGCAAGAACGGGGCGCCGCAGCTCTATCCCTAGAAGATAATTTGGAACAAAGTGAGTCGTTCGTTCCTTTATTGCATCTTTTAAAGGCCGAAAAGCAGAAGACAACCACCACACGTTTATTGAATTATCTATACCGCACACAAAAGCGCAGTCTGGATCATTTACAGCCAGTACTTGCATATGAAACGTCACAATATATGAAAATTGATTATTATAGCAAACGCAATTTGGAGTTGACTGAAACCATCCGTTCCAAAGGTAAAAAAGGCTCATTATTATGGCTGCTTGATGAAACGAAAACAGCCATGGGCGGAAGAATGTTGAAGCAATGGATTGATAGACCGCTCATAAGTAAAAAACAGATCGAGCGAAGGCAAAATCTTGTTGAAACCCTGAAAAATCAATACTTCGAACGGCAAGACTTACGCGAACGCCTTAAGGAAGTATACGATTTGGAGCGGCTTGCCGGAAGGGTCGCCTTTGGGAATGTTAATGCCAGGGACTTGATTCAGTTGAAACGTTCGTTGCAACAGGTTCCCATCATCCGTGAAATCGTGAAGTCAATGGCTTCCAATCAGGAGATTTCAATTCTTGCCGATAAATTGGATCCTTGTGAAGAAGTCACGGATTTGCTTGAAACCGCGCTAGTTGAAAACCCACCATTGTCCGTCAAGGAAGGAAATATCATTCAGGACGGTTTCCATGATGAGCTGGATACATACAGGTATGCCAGCAGAAACGGAAAAACTTGGATTGCTCAGCTGGAACGCGAAGAACGGGAACGGACAGGGATCAGATCATTGAAAATCGGTTATAATCGTGTGTTTGGCTATTATATTGAAGTCACACGTGCCAATCTGCATCTGCTTGAAGAAGGGCGCTATGAACGGAAGCAAACGTTAACGAATGCCGAGCGTTATATCACACCAGAATTGAAAGAAAAGGAAGCTTTGATTTTACAAGCCGAAGAAAAAAGCATCGGTTTGGAATATGACCTGTTCCTCAATCTGCGTGAAGAGGTTAAAAGTTATATCCCACGCTTACAGGATTTAGCAAAGGGCGTCAGTGAACTAGATGTCCTGCAGTGCTTTGCTACGATTAGCGAAGAACGCCATTATGTGAAGCCTGTCTTTACTGATAATCGAAGAATCGTCTTGAAGGAAGGGCGGCATCCAGTAGTCGAAAAAGTCCTTCAATCACAGGAGTATGTCCCCAATGACTGCTTCATGGACGGAGACAGGGAGTTACTCTTGATCACAGGGCCCAATATGTCGGGTAAAAGTACGTATATGCGTCAGATTGCGCTAACCTCGATTCTAGCGCAAATTGGATGCTTCGTTTCTGCAAGTATAGCTGAATTGCCTATTTTTGATAAGGTATTCACTAGGATTGGCGCGGCCGATGATTTGATTTCTGGCCAAAGTACTTTCATGGTTGAGATGCTTGAAGCAAGGAATGCCATCATGAATGCGACGGAAAACAGTTTAATTTTATTTGATGAGATCGGGCGGGGAACATCAACATACGATGGGATGGCACTTGCCCAAGCCATAATTGAATATATCCATGAGGAAATTGGTGCGAAGACCCTTTTTTCCACTCATTATCACGAATTGACGGTATTAGCATCGGAACTGCCCAAATTGAAAAATATTCATGTCAGTGCAATTGAGCAAAATGGTAACGTCGTTTTCCTTCATAAAATTAAAGAAGGACCAGCAGATAAAAGTTATGGAATTCATGTGGCCAAACTTGCTGATCTACCAACGCAGTTGATTGACCGGGCAGCAGCTATCTTAGCACATTTAGAGAATGAAAATGGACAAGCAAAGGCGCTACCTGCAGAGCCAGTTGATGCTATAAAAGCACCGATTGCTGCAGCTGCTCCAGAAATACCTGACAATGAGGCACAGCTGTCCTTCTTTGGCGAAGAGGCACCTAAAGGAAGAGTGAATTCTTCTCCTAAGGAAAAAAAGGTGCTGGATGACATAAAATCGCTGGATATCCTTGAAATGACGCCACTCGAGGCGATGAACACCCTTTATAAATTGCAAAAGAAACTTAAATGAGTAAATAAAGCGAGGCGATAAAAATGGGAAAAATCATACAGCTGGACGAGGCTTTATCGAATAAAATCGCAGCTGGCGAAGTTGTTGAACGCCCAGCCTCAGTCGTAAAGGAACTTGTGGAAAACGCCATAGATGCAAACAGTACCATCATTGAGATTGAATTGGTGGAGGCTGGACTTGGTTCCATTCGAATCGTGGACAATGGCGATGGGATTTTGGCTGATGATATAGAGCAAGCATTTAAACGACATGCTACAAGTAAAATAAAAGATGAAAACGATCTATTCCGAATTCGAACACTTGGTTTCCGCGGGGAAGCTATGCCAAGTATTGCCTCAGTTTCCCGTTTTGAATTGAAAAGCAGCACAGGTGAAGGCGTAGGGACGCGCATTCTTCTTGAAGGCGGGATGGTGAAGGAACTTGAGGCTTCATCCAGCCGTAAAGGAACGGATATCCTTGTTACCGACTTATTTTACAATACACCTGCAAGGTTGAAATATATGAAAACCGTTCATACCGAGCTTGGAAATATTACAGATGTCGCTAACAGGCTCGCACTTTCACACCCGGATGTTTCTATACGATTATCACACAATGAGAAGCGTATCCTGCATACGAATGGTAACGGTGATGTCAGGCAGGTGCTAGCTGCAATCTATGGGACGAATATCGCCAAAAAGATGATTCCCATTCAGGCAAGCTCTTTGGACTTCACTTTATCAGGTTATATCGTTATGCCTGAGGTCACCCGGGCTTCAAGGAATTATATATCAACGATGATAAACGGCCGTTTCATTAAAAACTATGCACTAGTGAAAGCGATTTTGGATGGGTACCATACCCTTCTTCCGATTGGCCGGTTTCCAATTGCTTTGTTGAATATTGAAATGGATCCAATTCTTGTCGATGTCAACGTCCATCCATCCAAAATGGAGGTTAGGCTCAGCAAGGAACATGAATTGTACAGCCTCGTATCAGAAACAATCAAATCTGCGTTTAATAAGTTATCTCTCATTCCAAGTGGATATACACCTGCACCAAAGCCGGAACAGGTGAAAAGTGAGCAAACTACGCTTGATTTGGACCATGTTGTGGAAAGAGGGAAGCGAGTCCTTGAAGAAGCCAAGAAGGAAGCTTCACTATTGAAGGATACCTTGATTCGGGAAAAGCAGGAACAAAAGCATGCTGAGGATCATGTCGAAGATTTTAATTTCGAACCAAAGGAATTAATCTACAGCAATGAAGAGCAGCATCAAAATACAGATGCTTATATCCCGGTTTTACCAGAGGATGAAAGAAAACCATACTTCGAATCGGCAGAAAAGTATACAACCTATACGGTCGAACAAGAGGAAGAAATCGAGGGAAATGAATCGGAAAGTCGAATCCCTCCGATGTACCCAATTGGGCAAATGCATGGTACGTATATTTTCGCCCAAAACGAAAAGGGCTTGTATATAATCGACCAACATGCGGCACAGGAACGGATCAAATACGAGTATTTTAAAGAAAAAGTCGGACAAGTCGAGAACGAACTACAAGATATGCTGGTTCCAATCACGCTTGAATTTTCGACAGACCAATGTATTCGGATAAATGAATATCAGCATGAGCTGGAAAAAGTTGGCGTCTATTTAGAGGAGTTTGGCTATAATGCCTATATTGTACGATCACACCCACAATGGTTCCCTAAAGGGATTGAACAGGAAATCCTTGAAGAAATGATAGAACAATTATTATTGATGAAAAAGGTCGATATCAAAAAACTGCGCGAAGAAGCAGCCATCATGATGAGCTGTAAAGCCTCCATAAAGGCAAACCGTCATCTGCGCAGTGATGAAATACAAGCACTATTGGATGAACTAAGACGAACAACAGATCCCTTCACATGTCCTCACGGAAGACCGATCATCATCTCTTATTCCATTTATGAAATGGAGAAAATGTTCAAGCGGGTCATGTAATTAAAAGCAATGGAGAACCCTATATTTGATAGGGCTCTCCATTGCTTTTTCAGTTAATTGACCACAAAATGACCACATTTATCGGTCCATGCTCTTTTTTCCTAGAGATTTTGAAAAGTTTTCTGCAGAGGAGTCCTGTATATTCTATGTAACATGACTAGTTTAACGAAAGTTTCATTATCGACATCAATTGTCATTTGATGTGTTGCTGATTTAGCCATTTTTGTAATGAAGCAGATTGGATTACAGGTCGGATTATTCATCCAGAATGGTATGATTCTAGAACCTTTATGTTGTATTAAATTCCAAGGATAGATATCGACTTGTGAAGGTTTCAACTTAAGCTCTCAGTTGCTTTAGTGGAACATGAAGGGTTTTTAGTTTACGGAGCTCGGTAGACTTATATATAATAGATTAAAACCATTAGGAGTTGACTTTATGATTAATCGGATCAGGAATAAATTGATTCCCTCACAGGGAATGGGAGAAGAAGTAGAAAATATCTACGCTATCTTGCCCCCGCCAGGAACCATTATCGGAGAGGCAACAGAAGAAGAAATGGAAAAGGCAGCAGAGTTAGAAATTAGACATATGGCTTTCATGAGGTTGCAGGAAATGAATATACAATTTGACGGTGCGTCTTATAAAGAACTATTAAAAGAATTTCAAGATTTTGAAACCGATTCGAGTAAATTTTGGAGAGATATATCCAGCCGTTTATCCGTTCCGTATGAATGGCCAATTAGAATTGATCATGCAAACGGCCCTATTTATATTGGTGAACACGATTTATTTGAAGAAGAAGAGAATGAGGATTGATATTGAAATTTACGCCTGGAATAGTCGAATGGGTTCATGTACACCGATTTTAGAGCGTTAACCAAAAGGGTTAACGCTATTTTTGTTTGCCAATTTAGCTGGTTAATAAGTAAGTGAATGTTTCCTTCTTATTGAGCTAGTTGCTGGTAGTTTTGGTTTGGGAAAGGACCAAGAATAATAATTGTGGTTTAACTGTTTTTTTAAAAGATTTTACTTAACCTAAACAACTAACGGATGAGTTAGTTGTTTATGGATCACAAAAATAATCCATATCTTTTATAGTTTTTTTCTATATTATGGATGATTAACAAGTGAACGGTTTTTACGATTTTTCAAAGCCTCATCATAACAGGAAATCTAAGAATCGAACCCTAAAGAAAATTAACGAAGAGAGTTAGTGGACTTTTTTTAAACTCTTTAAACGTTATATAAATCGAATATAACAATGATCGCTTTTCTAATAGAAAATACTGGGCAGGATAGTGGATGAACAAAGAACACTGGGACTGAATTTTTGATAGCCCATTCCTCACCCAACCTTCTTGCATAATATGATTATACGCGCCAATAGATTGTGAAGGAGGTGATTACTTGGGAGAGAAAAAAGGCTCAAACTCCGTTTCTAATAACCATTCTCATTGTTTTGAACCATTCATAAGTCCCAACCCTATAACTTCATTTAATCCTGTTCAACGCTTTCCTAAAATTGATAAAACAGCATTTGTAAGTCAGTTTTCCAGTGTCATAGGTGATGTTACCATTAGAAACAATGTTTATGTAGCCCCTAATGTAAGTATACGTGCGGATGAAGGAACCCCTTTTTATATAGGTTCTAATACAAATATCCAGGACGGGGTAATTTTACATGGTTTATTAAATAAAAAGATTTCAGCTGGAGCAAAAAGGTATTCTATATTCATTGGAGATGAAGTGACCATTGCTCATGGAGCACTTGTTCATGGTCCTTGTTATATCGCAGACAAAGTATTTGTTGGTTTTAATGCCATTGTTTATACCGCAATTGTAGGGAGAGGGGCATTTATTTCTTATAATGCCGTGGTTACAAATGGCGTTCGAATTCCACCTAAAAGGTTCGTACCACCTGGAGCTAATATAGATTCTCAAGAAAAAGCGGATGCACTTTCGCCAGTACCAAAGGATAGTAAGGAATTTGCACATGAAGTTCAACGAGTCAATCAAGAATTCCCCGCATCGTATCACCTGTTATTTGGGAAAAATCGTTGCTCCTGCGGATTTGCCTATGACCAACATTAAAATGGGAATGTATGCAACGGATTCCTTTTCGCAGAGGACAGAAATACGGAAGGGTGCACTAAGGAGACCAAATAAAGTGGTCTCTTTTTTATTTGTTCACTACATTAATGTTTATCAAAGCCTCTTTAAAAAGGGGAAGTGAAACATGGGAAACGTAAAAAGCAATATGATTGAAAAGGTGGGAATCACCTCAACCGTTTCTGCGGCAAATTTGTTTGCCGTACTGCCTATTACTGGTGAACATAAGATAAAGGGGGATTAGGAGATATGCTGTTAATTATAACCATGATATTCACTTAATCTCATCAAGGGAAGGGATGCCTGCGCAGTAGTATCCTAAAAGAGTTGAAATCGTATAGGGTCAAAAAATTACGTTGTTTTACTACGGTAATCCCATGATGAAAGTGATCGATAAAAAAAACACATTCACGAGTGTTGGGCATGGCTAAAGAGGACGTGGATTGTGATTTCCGGACATACCTATCGGAAAATGCACAGGTTTATGGGTAGGGGCAATTCGAATCAAAAATTGGAATCGCTTGTTTTAAAGAGGTGAAAATAATAATTCCTTTTTGATAAACGCAATTAATTAGTATAAGTGTGTATTTGATGAATTTAACTAAAGTATAGAAGGGGGGAATGCGAGAATTTAGGTGTAGTATCCACTGTAGGAACCATAGTCTGTAATTGCAAAAACTCCTTTTGAAAAGGAGCATCATTATATAAGAATTTATGATGAAATAAATAATTGCGATATTCCGGAGTTTTTGGAATGTTTAGTCTTTTGAAGGGTTAACATTAGATTGATAGGCTACAACATCAGCGATAAATGAACCGAGAAGAAGCCTCCCAATGTGAGTATTCTGCCGATTAAAATGTTCTTTGCTTCTTCAAGTTGAGAACAATTATTTTAGTTGTTGTCCATTTAATTTTGCCTCCTGCCGCCTAGGTTTGATTATTTAAACTACTTGTTGTGAACTTATATTATTTTTGATAAAGGTTAGGATAGATAACGTTTTGTAAGAAAATCACTTCTCTCTTTAAGGCTTCTGTAACTGTGATTAATGAATTCCGATCTTTCTGTAACAAGGCGATTTGATTTTCCATTTTCTTTATTTTATCATTTAGTTCTTGTGTTTCTTGTTCCGCTTTTTTATCTAAAATAATGGTTTCTTCAATTGCAATGGCGGTACCACTTGATGAAATTAAGTCTCCAAGTGCACCTAAGATAGCACCAAATAAAGATAATATAAACCCTGAATTTGATTCCGACCCTGATGCTGAAGTATCCGAGTTTGCTGAAACCTCTTCTACTTCAACTTGTTCTACTTCTTGAGCTTCTGCTGCAATCCCTAGAATAGTAAGGAGGTTTCCTATGTTAGTAATCATCGAACCAAATAAATCAATCTTATCCCCAATATGCGGAGGTAAGGAAGTTAAAAAATGCTCTTCTTCAGGTACTCTCATAACTTCTCACCTTCTTGGCTGTAATTTGATTTTATTAATTAAGCTAATTGTGGTAAAATTCAGCGCTTGTTCGATGCCTTTTAATTTGCAAATTACCTTATCAATATCCTCTACTCTCAAAACTTTGAGAATATTCTTATCAATCATATATAATAAATCCTCTAAGCAATTTATAATATCTTTGTATGATTTTATTAACAAGTTATGTTCCTTATCCAAAAATTCCGGTGGAGTAATCGTCACTAAAGATTGTACGCTAGTCTGCCCTACACTAATGGCATTTTTTAAATCAATACAGTATTGGTCGTAATCGGAAACTATCCCATCAATATAATTAGGATGTAACATATTAGAAATATAAACTAAATGTCCTCCAATTAAATGAATAGTTTGACCATATTTTTTAAAATTTGCTCTCATGTAATCCCTCCTGTTTAACAAAACTCTTGGGCATTTTTCTTAGATAATGTATGCAATCCAAAAAAATTGTTCGAATAAAAATTAAAAAATCTCATCTTACTTACCACGTAATTAATGCTTAATAATGATGCAAATTGGATGAATGCAATATTGTTTCGCTGCCCTTGGAGAAAAATAAAAAGCCTTGTCTGATCGAGAAGGGCAATTTATGTTTGAGCATATTCAGTTTGATGAGATATTGGTGTGATCGTAGTGTATTAAAAAAGCTCTTCTCTTTATTGAAGAGGGGTTATTATCATGGCGAAAAAAATCGTTCGTATCAACAAGCAAAAAAGTTCTCAGAATGTACATACTCCTAGGTAATGAACCTGAACATCCTCCTTATCTTGACATAATCTAAATCAAATAAAGATTTGAGGAGGACTCACTAAAAATGTATGATTTATTAACAAATGAATATCTTCATTCAAATGATTTAAGGAGACAATTTGGTTTTGGGTTTCCTTTTTTAGGGGCTCTTGCTGCGGGAGCATTGCTTTCTGTACCTTTTTATGGTGGATATGGGGGGTATTATGGATACGAAGGATACGATGGATTCGATGCATATGTATATCCAGGATATGCCCCATATCAAGAATTTTATTCATACTACCCTTATTGAGAAAAGAGATTTAGTGACTAAGAACAAGAGTGAATATGAAATTGTAAAGCTACCCTAAATTTTAAAGCCACTCTAAAAAATGGAGGGCTAATTATTGTTTTATAAAAATGAATCAAAATGGGGGTCTAACATTTTTAACTAACTCCGTAATATCGTTATCAGCGTTATATACGACTTGATCGATCCGAAAATCCTCACTAGCTGCATAGTTACTTTTTATCTGCTGGATCCATTTGTAAGCTGCAACCGCAGCTGTCCAATCTGGGTCTTTCTTAAAGTCTGAATGTATGACAGGGAAACTTCCGGTTTGTAAAAATTTAGTTTCCCTCGAATGTAAGTATACCTTTATCGTAATGTACATACTTTTGTTAACCTTCTCAGTTTATTTATTGAAATCAAGTAATCTTATTCCCTTTCACAATCATCATTGCCTGAATCTAGCCATTGTCAATATTCGTTCTTCATATTGACAAACAAAACCATCACCATTCAAATCATTGGAGTGAGTTTGTTTTTTATATTCCTGTGATTTCTGTTTTACTTGTTGTTGTGCTGCTCATTCAGCCGCTTCTTTAGTTTTCTTTTCTCTAGTTTCTTCCTTTTCCGGATATTCTATGCCTTTGGAACAGTCGCCACATCTGCAATAGGGACAAAAGGAGCGGGTGCTGTATCGAAGACAGGAGTAGCGAATAAAAAAGCCGCTGCAGTCAAATGTGCTTCTAAATAATAAGGAATGTCCTCCTTTCCTAACCTGATTGCCATACAACCAAACTGTTTTGGGCAGAGGAAGTCCCATATAATTCGGGTAATGGTAATGGATTAAAAGAATTTTCCATGGCACAATGACCTAAGTGGTAAACGTAAGGGTAATGATTTATAAGGGTACTAGAGAACAACTTGTGGCTAAACCTAAAAACTTACCTATTCCAGATCGCTGGGAGAAAAAAGGGGTAATTTTGAAATGGATGAAAATGGAACTTAACTATATACCAAAATGGGCTATGTGTGAGTTTTGAGATGCTCTAATATTATTGAAGAAACTCGGTGGAATATAAAACTGGATAAGATAAATCCTAGTATAATAATTGTATCCAAGTTGTAATGGATTTTTATAGGTCCGAATCATGTGCTGGATATTGATAATTTTGTGGGAATCTTTTGTTTCCTCTAGATCACTTACCTTTAATAATAATAATGCAGTGGATTAGGTGGAGGTTGATAGATACAGGTACGTATCATTCTTAACGGAAACTGCTAATCTGATTTTTTTGTATAATCAAACTTTTAATATACAGAGTCTTCTCATTTCGTGTTTTGAAATTACAGTGATATAATGATTTCTGTGATTTTAAAGTTTAACATAGGAAGTGGCTAAATTGTCGAACAATTCGAAAGAGAGTAAATTCGTCCCGTACGTCTCTGCATCTAAATCTTTACCGGAATTAACAGTAACTGCAATAATTCTAGGCATCATTCTTGCAATTGTCTTCGGGGCAGCAAATGCATACTTAGGCCTGCTTATTGGATTAACTGTCTCTGCTTCAATACCCGCCGCGGTAATTTCAATGGCTATTTTAAGAGGGATTTTTCGCAGGGATTCTATATTAGAAAACAATATTGTGCAAACGATGACCACGGCAGGGGAGGCTATTGGTGCCGGTGCTGTATTTACCATCCCAGCATTATTCATGTGGGACATTGAAGTGAGTCAAGCATTGATCATTTTCATTGTTTTAACCGGGGGATTTTTAGGTGTCTTCATGATGGTGCCCCTTCGACAGCTATTAATTGTTAGGGAACATGAAACATTGCCTTACCCTGAAGGTACGGCATGTGCCGAGGTACTAAAGTCCGGAGAAAAAGGCGGTACAAGCGCCAAACTAATCGGGGCCGGTTTGGTAATCGGTGGTGTGGTTAAAGCGCTTGGTGATGGATTTAAGCTTTTCAAAACAGAAGTTGAAACAGGAATCACAAATTTTAAAAACGCAGTGGTTGGTCTTGATGCCTTTCCTTCCCTTTTGGGAGTAGGGTATATTATTGGTCCGCGTGTTTCAGGTCAAATGCTAGGTGGAGGGTTATTAGCCTGGGTCGTTCTTATACCGGCGATCAGCTTCTTTGGCAGCAGTAATGGAACAGCCATTTTCCCTTCTGATGTACCGATTGGTGAATTGGATGCATGGGGAATTTGGGATAATTATATACGTTATATTGGAGCCGGTGCAGTTGCAACTGGCGGATTGATCACCTTGATTAAAACGTTGCCTATCCTTTTCAGTTCAGTTATTGATACTCTTAAAGGCGTAAAAGCTAATAAAGGACAACTTAAGTCAGGTTCAATCCGTACTGAAAAAGACATACCGGCTAAATACGTTTGGTTGGGAACGATCATTGTTATTTTAATCATCGCTTTCACACCTATAACAGATGTAGGAATCATCGGTGCGATTGCGATTGCGATTTTTGGATTTTTATTCGTGACTGTGGCTTCAAGGGTTGTTGGAATCGTTGGAAGTTCTTCTTCCCCTGTTTCTGGAATGACCATAGCCACACTTTTGATTGTAGCGATTGTCTATAAAGCTACTGGTTTTACCGGAACGACTGGAATGGTAGCGGCTTTAACCGTTGCCGCAATCATTTGTACAGCTCTTGCTGTTTCAGGTGATGTATCTCAAGATCTAAAAACAGGATATATCGTGGGCGGAACACCATGGAAACAGCAAGTTGCCATGATGATTGGTGTCGTCGCGTCCGCTTCTGTCATCGGTTTTATCCTAATACTAATGGACAATGCTTATACAATGGGATCTGCAGAACTTCCAGCACCTAAAGCGGCTCTAATGAAAATTCTTGCTGAAGGAGTTCTTGGAGGAGATTTACCTTGGACCCTTATCTTTATCGGTGCGGCCATTGCCATTACATTAGAGTTTTTCGGTTTGAATTCACTTGTAGTTGCAGTCGGCATTTACTTGCCTGTTCACACTAGTGCCCCAATCATGATTGGTGGATTTATACGTTTCTTCGTTGAATTCTTCGCGAAAACGAAAGAAGCGCTTAAAGCTCGTGTTGATAGAGGTGTATTATTCGCATCTGGTTTAATAGCAGGTGAATCATTGATTGGTGTACTTATTGCCATATTGATTGCAGCAGGTGTCCAAGTTCCGGCTGCGGCTAAATTAGCCAGCAATTTGCTACCATTCTTACTGTTCCTTGCTCTAGCTGGATTGCTTTGGTACGTATCCAGCAAAGGGAAAAAAGAAGATGCTTCGTAAACGCCAATCAAAAAAGAGGAACCTGTTAACTATGGTTCCCCTTTTGGAAAGACGCGTCACTTTGGAACAACAATCTTCGGAAGCAACTTTTTTAATCATTCAACGGACCAATTTTGTCGAACGAATTACGATCCGTTTCTTCAAGCAGCCGTCCTTTCGTAAAATTAAGCTTGATAAGTTTGGGGCATTTGCCATTAAACAAATGGAGTACAAATGCAATGTCAATCAAATTTCCGAAGCGATGAGTGAACATTTTGGTGAGGAAGCAGAACCAGCCTTACCAAGGTTGATGAAATTTTTGGAAATTCTTGAGGTCCACGATTGGATCATATGGGATGATGAAGAAGAAAAATGAAAAACAAGCTGAAGCTCTTTTTGATGCTTCAGCTTGTTTTTTTGTTTTGGATATTGGTAATTACTATTCATGTACTTTTTGGATAAATGAACTATGGGTATAAAAAAATGTAATATCTTTATACATACTGTTAGTCATGATTCATAAAGCAGTATTATTCATATTTTGTAGAACAGGTGGGTTATTATGGGAAGAGTACAAGGTAAAGTAGCATTAGTGACAGGTGGAGCTTCAGGTATAGGCTTATCCATTTCCACCCTAATGGCTAAAGAAGGCGCAAAAGTAGTGATTGCTGATTTTAACGAATCAGGAGCAAAAGAAGTGGCCGAAAACATTAAAAAACAAGGTGGGGAAGCAGCTGGAGTATTCTTGGATGCTGGAGAAGCAGATTCAATCCAGGCAGCAGTCGACTTTACAATTGAACAATATGGAACGGTTACGGTACTCGTTAATAATGTAGGTTTGACTAACTTAAATAAAGATCTGGATGTTTTGAATGTAGATTTGGAAGAATGGGACAGACTTATGGATGTGAATTTAAAAAGTGTGCTCTTGGGAAGCAGGTTTGCGATTCCCCACATGATTAAAGCGGGAGGAGGCTCGATTATCAATACGGCCTCCATGGCTGGATTTACAGGTGACTCCGTACGGTCTGCATCTGGTGCATCCAAAGCGGGTGTAGTGAATTTGACCCGCTATATCGCTGCACAGTATGGGAAAGAACATATTCGTTGTAATGGTGTGGCACCAGGCCTTATTTTAACTCCTGCAGCGAAAAAAAATATGCCTCCGGCAGTACTCGACATTTTTGCCAAATTTAATGCATTACCATATCATGGTGAAGCGGATGATATCGGATATACCGTTCTATTCCTTGCCTCTGATGAGTCCAAATTCATTACAGGTCAGACGATCCAAGTGGAAGGCGGTCATTACATCGCCAATCCAAGCATCTCTGATTTTAATGATTATTTAACTAAAGCAAAATCCAATTAATTGTCTGGACATTTATAAAACAAAACTTTACCCTGGATAAGATCAACCTTATTCGGGGTTTTTCGTTAGGAATGTCTTATTGAAATAACCATGAAGCAGGTGCATATAACAATGGAAGTAACGAATTATGATGACATGCTGAACATCAAAACGGAAGGTGAACAAAAAAAATTCAATGATTCTTTGCATTATCACCGATACGAGCCTACACCCTATAATGCATTGGAGTATTTATTCGAAAAATATCCACTGAAAAGAAATGATCGCATAGTCGATTTTGGATGTGGTAAAGGACGATTGAATTTTTTTATCCATCACCTATATCAATCATCTGCAGTTGGAGTGGAGATGAATGAAAATTTCTATAAAGAAGCGATAGAGAATCTGAAAAGCTATGGGAAGAAAAGGAAAACTGACAATGGCAAAATAGAATTTCACTGTTGTTTGGCAGAGGAATATGATATTGATGTGAAGGACAATCGGTTTTATTTCTTTAATCCGTTTTCTGTACAGATCTTCATGAAGGTCATCAATAACATATTGGTATCCACTGAAAAAGAACCGCGCCAGATCGAACTGATTTTATATTATGGGTCACAGGATTATATTTTTTTTCTCGAAAATCAAACAGTCTTCGAGCTGAAAGAAGAAGTGTTGTTACCCGGCTTGACTGAATCGAATCCTTTTGAGAAATTCGTCATATATCAATTACCGAATTAAACGAATACTAATCAAGTAATTAAGTATTAAAAGCACCCCGCAATATTCATTGATTGCGGGGTGCAAATGAGGAAACAAGCCACTCGTTTAATGATGCCTAATTTACAGCATATTGTAAAATCTTTTGAGGTTGAGGCTCATATTGTTGTTCTATATAAATTTGATGCCAAATCATAAAAGTTAAAATGGTCCAGAGCTTACGGCTGTTGTCCATTTTATTATTTATATGGTTTTCAAGCAATTTCATAATTTGTGGTTTGTTAAAAAGATAATCAGTGGGGCTCTCCTGGATTAACTTTACTGCCCAATCGTATAATTCATCCTTTAACCAATGGCGTATAGGAACGGGAAAGCCAAGCTTCTTTCTGCTCCATACATGTTCCGGTACTATCCCTCGGGCTGCTTTACGAAGAATATATTTGGTCGTTCCATTTCTTACCTTTTGATCCGTACTTAGTTTTGAGGCTGTATTGAATACGCATTTGTCCAGAAATGGAACTCTCACCTCTAAAGAATTCGCCATGGACATTTTATCTGCTTTCAATAAAATATCACCTTTTAACCATGTTTGAATATCAATGTTTTGCATTTGGGTTATCGGATCATAGCCTAAAGAACTTGAATAGATGGGACCGGTCACTTTTTCATTTTCCAACCCGTTTAGATAATTCACTAGTAATATTTTTTTCTCTTTCTCATCGAAAATATTTGCATTTCCGATATATCGATCTTCCAAAGATGTAACCCCCCGCTCTATGAAACTCTTTCCTTTAACCCCTTCTGGCAGAACAGAGGAAAGGGCCTTCAGCACATTGTTCACCGGTGCTGGTATATAGGAAAACATGCGCAGGGAATGGGGCTCCCGATATATATTATATCCGCCGAATAACTCATCTGCACCTTCACCGGACAAGGCGACTTTGACGTGCTTTTTAGCTTCCCGTGCGACAAAGTATAGTGGAACGGCAGCGGGGTCTGCTAAAGGGTCATCCATATGCCATATAATCTTTGGGAGTTCTGCCAAGAATTCTTCAGGGCTTATAATATAACTTATATTTTCAACATTTAAAGCGGCAGCGGTTTCCTGTGCAACGTTTATTTCACTATATCCATCTCTTTCAAACCCTACAGAAAAAGTTTTGATCTTAGGGTTAATTTGCTTCGCGATGGAGCAGATAAATGATGAATCAATTCCTCCTGATAGAAAAGAACCAACCGGAACATCACTTCTCATATGTACGTTCACAGAGTCTATTAAAGTTTCCTGTATTTCCTTTATGATTTTTGAATCTTCAATATTGGAAGGATGAAAGGTAGGCTTCCAAAACTTAATTATATCCATTTTCTTTCCTGGTTCTTTAGTGAAATAATGCCCAGGTAATAGCTTTTGAATGTTTTTGGTCAGGGTGGAGGGTTCCGGAACATATTGAAAACTGAGAAAATGCTGTAGTGAATTCACATCTAGCTCTTCATTCATTGTCGTCAAGATACTCTTTTTCTCTGAAGCAAAATAAGTAACATCATCTTGTTCACAGTAGAAAAAAGGCTTGATTCCAAAGTGGTCCCTTGCTCCAAACAGTTTTTTCTCAATTTTATCCCAAATGACAAAAGCGAACATGCCGCGCAGCTTTTGAACGGTTTGCTCTTTTTGGCTACTATAGAGTGCCAGTATTACTTCCGTATCAGAATGAGTCGTGAACTCATATCCCTTATCAATAAGCTCTTTTCTGAGTTCAATATGATTATAGATTTCGCCATTAAATATGATCCAATATCTTTCGTTTTCATATGAAAGAGGTTGGTTACCATTATCTATATCAATTATACTTAATCTCCTAAATCCAAAATTTACAAAATCGTCAAAAAAATAGCCTTCATCATCCGGACCCCTATGGGTAATGATGGTGTTCATTTTTTTGATCGTGTCTTTCATCTTTGAATTTATGGCTTTCGGATATTTTTGAATACATCCAACAAAACCGCACATAAAATTCACCTGCCTATTTATTTATTTATTTATTTATTAAGAGATTTCTAGTTACTTTAGACTACAAGCAAATAAATGGTGCAACGTTAATATCCATCTAATGTATAGAATATCTCTAGTCTTCTAGGTTAGATTATTATTAAATATTTGTCAATTTTACTCATAAAATGAATTGAATTGGAATAATTCAATTTAATGTTATTTAAAATAGTGAGCTCATGGATAATCAACACGTAAAAAAAGAGGCAATTGCTCGATTGCCTCTACAAGACTGTAAACAAATTCGATAATAATACATTTTACCTACAGTTATGGTTTGTAAAATATGACCGTTGATTTCCCCTCCAGGACCTCGGCTCATTTGCGCCTGCGGGGTCTCCCTTGGACGCGCTTTTCCTAAGCGGGAGTCTCGCACACCCGTTCCAATCAACTTTGTTTTAACAATTAGATAGATCTCCTTTTACCTATAGTCTTTTAGTTTTAAAAAGGATGGCTTCCGAAAGAAAACGGATAAGTGTAGACCAATTCGTTTCATGCGGCAGCAGACCTCAATGGATTTGTGTTGGGGATGATAGTTCTCCCAGAAATACGCATGATAGTCATATCTTAGTGTGTCGGGTTGACTGGGTGATTGAGAAAGTTGGAAAATCAGAAGCTGTTGCCGCAAAACAAAAAACGGATGCTTTAATGAAACTGGCATCCGTTTTCTTTTATCTATATTTTAATAGTTCCGTTCGATGATAAAGTGTGCGCGATCGCCTCTGAAGAGAGTTTTAGAGAATTCAATGACCGAGCCATCACTCTCATGAGTGTAAGTTTCCAATGAAAAACAAGGTGAACCGTTAGGTACTTCTAACTTGTCAGAAATGGAATCGTCGGCTAGTGAAAACTCCAAGTGTTCGACTGTTTTTTTTACTTTTAAATTGAATTGTGTTTCAAGTACGTCAAAGAGCGACTTTTCACATGCCTCAATATTCAGACCGGGAGTCTTATACCAAGGAAGATAGGCAATTTCGTATTGAAGAGGGATATCGTTTACGTAACGTACACGCTCCAGTTTGTTGACTGGATCTCCAATATTTTGCTTGAAGAGTTTGGCAAGGGTTGCATTAGCTTCAATGACCTTTAAGCTAATGACCTTAGTGGAAGGATTTTTTCCTTGCATCGTTATTTGCTCAGAGAATTTTTCAACCGTGCTTGTAAGAAATTGCTGCACTTTATTTTCCGAAACAAAAGTCCCTTTCCCCTGGACACGATAGATGTAGCCTTCGACGGTCAATTGCTGTAAGGCGGTGCGAACTGTTGTCCTGCTTACACCATATATTTTACAAAATTCTGCTTCAGTCGGTAGTTTTGTATTCGGTTGATACTCGCCATTTTTTATGAGATCGATAATCGATTCCTTGACTATGGAATGCAATGCCGCTTCTTTATTTATGGTCTCCACAGTGATTCCTCCTATACTCATTCCAATATATACATATACATTATCTCGGATAAGTGCAATAATCAACTTTAAATCGAAAATTTGTAGTAACAATTTAAAATTTGTGTTGATATTTTATTAATTTGTAACTACAATATAAGTATGGAGGTAATAATACCCATTTTAAGGGAGTGATAGTACACAGGAACAGCGCTTATTTTAATAATGGGCTTCATTTCGCTTTAAAATACTGAATAATCAATTATTAAAAAAGGGGGGTAATTTCAATGAATATCTTATTATGTTGTTCAGCGGGTATGTCTACTAGTTTATTAGTTACCAAAATGGAGGAAAGTGCAAAGGTCCAAGGTGTGAATTGTAAAATATGGGCGGTTGGATCGACAGAAGTGAACAATGAAATGGATAAGGCTGATGTCATTTTATTAGGTCCACAGGTGCGATATCTGCTTTCCAAGTTACAGGAAGCGGGAAAAGAGAAGGGGATTCCGGTCGCAACCATCGATCCAATGTTCTATGGATTATGTAATGGTGAAGAAGTGCTAAAACAAGCCACTACTTTAATAAAAGGAGAATAAGGATATGATGACTTTTATTGATAAGTATATTATGCCCGGAGCTGTAAAGGTAGGAAATAACAGGCATCTGCTCGCCATTCGTGACGCATTGATTGGAATGATAGCGATTACAATGATCGGTTCATTTGCCGTCCTGTTTAATAATCTTGGGCAAGTCATCAAGCCGTACGGAAGAATGATGGAGGCCATTTTCGGTCCTGCGTGGAATACGCTTGGAGGGGATATTTGGTTTGGTACCTTTGCGTTCATGACGGTATTCGCTGTGTTCGGCATTTCTTATAAACTAGCAAGATCTTACGGTGATGATGGTTTTGAGGCCATGCTGGTTTCCGCGGCCTGTTTCTTCTTATTATTGCCCCAAATCGGTAATGTCACGTTAACGATCGATGATAAAGCGGTTACAGGGGGGGCATGGGGATTCGTAAGTGTGAACTATTTTAATGCTACGGCCCTATTTACAGGAATAGTCGTTGCCTTAATAGCAACGGAAATATTCGTGAGACTTTCAAGAGTCAAATATTTAGTCATTAAGTTACCTGATGGAGTACCTCCAGCGGTAGCCCGTTCATTTGCAAAGTTAGTGCCCGGTATGGCAACAATTTTTGCCGCTGGCGTGTTTGGACTGCTATTTCGTAAAGCTACGGATGGGCAGGTATTAAATGACTGGCTGAGTAAAGTGATTGTATCTCCTTTACAAAGTGCTGTAGATTCATTGCCATTCGCTATTTTACTAGTATTTCTTGTTCATTTATTATGGATGATCGGTTTGCACGGACCGAATATCCTTGGCGGGATAACGACACCGCTTTTTGAAAGTTCGGGCGTGAAAAATATTGATTTATATGCACAAGGTGTCAAAGACATGGACCAATATGGGGTATTGGCAGGTTCATTCCTCGATGCATTTGTTTATTTAGGCGGATCTGGTGCAACATTAGGCCTGATCATCGCTATGATCATTGCCGGACGGAAACGATATAAACAGATGATTGCACTTGGAGGGGCACCAGGGGTGTTCCAAATTAACGAACCGATCCTTTTCGGATTGCCTATCGTTCTGAATCCAATGTGGTTCATCCCCTTTGTTCTCGGTCCGGTTATTACAACGGTGATCTCATATATAGCGGTAAGTAGTGGAATGGTTTTCCCGATCGTTGCTAAAATTCCATGGGTAACCCCTCCGATTGTGGGAGGATTCCTGGCTACCGGCGGGCATGTATCTGGAGCGGTATTGGCTGCGATCAACCTATTCATTTCAACAGCGATTTATTTACCGTTCGTATATGCTCAAGTGAAGATAGATACAAAAAATAAAACAGAGCTTACGAAAGATTCAGAAACGTTAAGCGTTTAAGAAAGAAGTGATAATAATGGAAAAAGAAGAATTATACCAGCTATCCTTTCAATTGATTTTATATAGTGGGAATGCAAGAAGCTTTGCAATGGAAGCGATGCAGGAAGCGAAGAAAAAGGATTTCGATTCTGCCCGTTTGAAAATTGCAGAGGCTGAAACGGAATTGCTGCAAGCCCATAAATACCAAACTCAATTAATCCATGCTGAGGCAGGCGGGGACCATTTTGAACTTCCCATTATCCTGGTGCATGCACAAGATCATTTAATGACAGCGATGACTTTAAAGGATCTTGCAATTGAAATGATCGATCTACGCGAAGAATTCTTGCATGCAAATGCTGTTAAGGAGGGAACTGCTGAATGAGCAAGGGGTTGAAGATTGTCACGATTGGCGGAGGATCGAGCTACACGCCAGAACTGATCGAAGGTTTCATTAAATATCATGGGGAACTGCCTGTGAGTGAGATTTGGCTCGTGGATATCGAAGCGGGAAAGGAAAAGCTTGAAATTGTTGGGGATTTGGCAAAAAGGATGATCGAAAAGGCTGGTGTGGATATAGATGTCCATCTGACGCTAGACAGAAAGAAAGCGCTTAAAGGTGCGGATTATGTAACAACCCAGCTGCGTGTTGGCCAGCTCGCTGCAAGGGCTCTTGATGAAAAAATCCCCTTGAAACACGGTGTCATTGGACAGGAGACGAACGGGCCAGGCGGTCTTTTCAAGGCTTTTAGGACGATTCCCGTCATTCTCGATATAGCTCGTGAGATGGAGGAATTATGTCCAAATGCATGGTTGATTAACTTCACGAATCCGGCTGGAATGGTAACGGAAGCAGTTCTGCGTCACAGCAATATTTCCAAGATCATCGGCCTTTGCAATGTGCCGATTGGTATGGAACGAGGTGTTGCGGATTTGATGGGCGTCGAGCCATCAAGAGTCAGGATCGACTTTGCTGGTTTGAACCATATGGTTTACGGATTGGATGTATTCGTTGATGGGGAGAGCGTCAAAGATCAAATCATCAATCTGATTACAGATCCAGCGAAAGCTGTCACGATGAAGAATATCCATGCAATGGGCTGGGAACCGGAATTCCTTAGAGCGTTGAATCTGTTTCCATGCCCATACCACAATTACTATTATAAAACGGGAGATGTATTGGCTCAAGAATTGAAGGATGCTGAAAACGGGGAAACACGTGCTGAGGTCGTTCAAAGACTTGAAGAAGAATTATTCGAGCTTTACAAAGATCAGGATCTGGCTATCAAGCCGCCGCAACTAGAAGAGCGCGGAGGCGCATACTACAGTGATGCGGCTGTCCGGTTGATTTGCTCGATGCATACGGATAAGCGAGATATTCAAGCGGTAAATACCGTCAACCATGGTGCGATTGAAGGCATCCCTTACGGCTCGGCGATTGAAACCAGTTGCGTGATAACTAAGGATGGTCCTAAGCCAATCAATGTAGGAGAGCTTCCTGTCGCTGTCCGCGGATTAATTCAGCAAATTAAATCCTTTGAACGAGTAGCCATCGAAGCTGCAATCTCAGGTGATTATGATACTGCGTTGCTTGCCATGACGATTAATCCACTCGTTCCAAGCGATCGGGTTGCAAAACTAATCTTAGACGAAATGCTCGAGGCACATAAAGAATATTTGCCCCAGTTTTTTGAAAAAAAAGAGTTGCAGGATAACTTCTCATGATTGAAGTTCTTATAAACGCAGATGATTTTGGGTTAACTAAAGCGGTGAATTACGGAATTTTGGATTGTCATAAATATGGAATTGTCAATTCGGCAACGATCATGATGAATGCAAAAGCAACGGAGCATGCGATTGAAATCGCAAAGAAAACGCCTTCGTTGAAAGTAGGGATACACTTAGTGCTGACATGGGGGAAACCTTTGTTGAGCGACGTGCCGAGTTTAGTTGACGAATCTGGATTCTTCAAGAAGCAAGGGGTGGTATATGGAGACACTAACGATATTTCCTTGAGCGAATTGGAGAGGGAGTGGTCAGCACAGATCGAAAGATTCTTGGAGTTTGGTCTGTTTCCGACGCATTTAGACAGCCATCATCATGTACACGGGATAACAGCGTTTCTCCCTGTTATTCAAAAGCTGTCAGAGAAATACCGATTGCCAGTACGTAATGCTGGAGAACATCTTGTTGGGGTCCAAACCATAACAGATGTATTCCTGGATGACTTTTATGGAGAAATGGTGGTTGAAGATTACTTTCAAAACTTAAAGGGGAGGTTAATGGACGGGGCAAGCGTGGAAATAATGACTCATCCAGCTTATATGGATGAAGAATTGATGCAAGTTTCTTCTTATAATGATAAACGCTTAAAGGAAACGCGGATTTTGACAGATGCAAAATTGCCAGAAGGATTTTTCCTTAGATATAGCATCAACCAAGTTAAGATTTGATTTTAAAAAGGGTAATCCTACTACCAAAAAGGGGACCATTCATCATTAAGATGAATGGTCCTTTCTAATTCAATGATTGCTTTATCTCAAATTAATAAGCTAAGCTGAATAGGGCTTTGATGTGTGATAAATAGCGAACATTACTTGCTTCTTTCATCAATGTAGCAGGCAGACCTTTAAGGGAAATGTCATTAGCCCCAACGGTTGCCACTGCATCCTTACGGCCAAGGCTTGCAAGTGTACCTGAGTTTACAGGTGAAAATTCTTCAAGTTTCTTGCCTTCAAAGGCTGCATATAGGTTGTATCCAACAAGCTCACCCATTTGCCATGCGTTTTGGGCAGTTGGTGCGTATGGACGGCCGCCTTCTGGAGGGAAAGCAAGGGCACTATCACCGACGACGAATACGTCATTATGAGATTTCGATTGCAGGTACTCATTAACGGCTGCTTTGCCGCGATCGACTTCAAGCCCGGATTCACCAACGATAGGAAGGGCTGCAACTCCGCCTGTCCAAACAAGCGTATTGGCTGTGATCGTTTGTCCATCTTTCAATTCGATTTGATTTCCTTTAACACCCGTTACAGGAAGGCCTGTCAAGAATTCAA